>NZ_JAOWDD010000028.1:0-806258 GCF_030336655.1 Citrobacter sp. Cb041
ATTCAGCTTGATTACAGATTACATCGACAGACCGAGAGGTGTGTTGATAGACAGAATTTGCCTGGCGGCTGTAGCGCGGTGGTCCCACCTGACCCCATGCCGAACTCAGAAGTGAAACGCCGTAGCGCCGATGGTAGTGTGGGGTCTCCCCATGCGAGAGTAGGGAACTGCCAGGCATCAAATTGCAGTAAACCGGGATGAATAATCCGGGTAGTGACAAAGAAATTCGGTGGAGCGGTAGTTCAGTTGGTTAGAATACCTGCCTGTCACGCAGGGGGTCGCGGGTTCGAGTCCCGTCCGTTCCGCCACTTATTAAGAGCCCTGAGCTAACGCTCAGGGCTTTTTCTTTTCCAGCGATTTAATTATTGCTGAATCCGCAAAAATCCTCTGCATTTTTCACTCTTTTTCGGCAAAGAACTGATGGTCATAATCCTCTCAGTTAACGAACATAGTGATTAAAAAGAGGAATTCTATGACTATCCCTGCATTTGGTTTAGGTACGTTTCGCCTGAAAGACGACGTGGTTATCGCTTCTGTCAAAACGGCGCTTGAGCTGGGCTACCGTGCTGTCGACACTGCGCAAATCTATGAAAATGAAGCGGCTGTTGGTCAGGCGATTGCCGAAAGTGGCGTACCGCGTAACGAGTTGTACATCACCACCAAGATCTGGATTGAAAATCTCAGCAAAGACAAACTGATCCCAAGTCTGAAAGAAAGTCTGAAGAAACTGCGTACGGATTATGTCGATCTGACGCTGATCCACTGGCCATCTCCGGGCGATGCGGTATCCGTTGAAGAGTTTATGCAGGCGCTGCTTGAAGCGAAAGAGCAGGGGCTGACTCGCGAAATTGGTGTCTCAAATTTCACTATTCCGCTGATGGAAAAAGCCATTGCTACAGTAGGTGCAGACAATATCGCGACCAACCAGATTGAGCTGTCTCCGTATCTGCAGAGTCGTAAGGTGGTTGACTGGGCTAAAGCGCACGGTATCCACATCACCTCTTACATGACGCTGGCTTACGGTAAGGCGCTAAAAGATGAAGTGATTGCACGCATTGCCGCTAAACATAACGCGACCCCGGCGCAGGTTATTCTGGCATGGGCAATGGATGAAGGTTACTCCGTGATCCCTTCATCTACCAAGCGTGAAAACCTGGCAAGCAACCTGCTGGCGCTGGACCTGCATCTGGATACTGAAGATAAAAAAGCGATCGCGGCACTGGACTGCAACGATCGTCTGGTCAGCCCGGAAGGCCTGGCCCCTGATTGGGATTAATTGCCCGACCCTCTGTACCTTTAACCCTCTTTCACAGCTCCTTCGGGAGCTGTTCTTATATACTCACTTAAAAAGTCTATAAATGCCCGAATGCGTGTACTGACCGCACGATCGCTGTAGTAAACGGCGCTGAAAGGCATTTCTACCGGCAGACGTTTATCGGCCAGCAGCTCCACCAGTTCTCCCCGCGCGATCTCTTTATCAATCATATAATCTGAAAGACATGCGATACCATTGCCGCTCAGGCAAAGCTGTTTTAACGTTTCCCCGCTGTTGGAAGAAAGCCCACATTCGACCTCATGGAGCTGTCCGTCGCTACGGGCAATCGGCCAGGTATTGAGTGAAACGGGTTCGGAAAACCCCAGACACAGATGCTGCTTTAACTGTTCGACGGTCTCGGGCTTGCCAAAACGGGCAATATAGTCCGGTGAGGCAATAATCTTACGATAGCTGGTAAACAACGGACGCGCACGCAGGCTCGAGTCAGTCAGCGTACCTGCTCGTATCGCGACATCAACTTTTCGTTCAATAAGATTGATGAACGTTTCTGAGGAGACAAGAGACAATGTCATCTCAGGATATCGCTCACGGAACGGTCTGATTAGCGGCATCAGGAAATGCAGCATCACCGGCGTTGCCGCGTCGATACGCAGCAGGCCGCGCGGGGTATTGCGCGACTCCATGATTTCCGTTTCTGCTGCTGCCATCTCTTGCAGTATCTGCTGCACACGCCTGAAGTAGCGTTCTCCTTCTTCAGTCAGGCTTAGCTGTCGGGTAGTTCGATTAAGCAGACTCACACCCAATTTCATCTCCAGCTTTTTTACTGCCCGACTGACTGCGGAATTAGCCTGACCGAGTTGTTCTGCCGCCCGGCTGAAGCTGCCGCTTTCCACAACGGCCACAAAAATCGCAAGTTCTTCAGAGGTTGCTTTCATTTTTGCACCTGACGCAAAATTATATTGAGATTTTGGATATTTTTGTTATTAAAGCATCCCGGCATACTGCGTGTCATCTGATTACTGATGTTACGGAGTTATTTATGCCTCTCGCTTTATTTGCACTAACAATAAGTGCCTTCGCTATTGGCACGACTGAGTTTGTGATTGTTGGCCTGGTGCCGACCATCGCTCAACAACTGGCGATCTCGTTACCTTCAGCCGGGATGCTGGTTTCAATCTATGCGCTGGGTGTGGCGATTGGCGCACCAGTGCTGACCGCTCTGACCGGAAGCCTGCCACGTAAACAGCTGCTTGTCGCGCTGATGGTCCTGTTTACGGCGGGGAATTTACTGGCATGGCAGGCACCCGGGTATATGACACTTATTGTCGCCCGTCTGCTGACGGGGCTGGCTCACGGCGTATTCTTCTCGATTGGTTCCACTATCGCGACAAGTCTGGTGCCAAAAGAAAAAGCGGCTTCCGCTATCGCTATTATGTTCGGTGGCTTAACCGTTGCGTTGGTCACGGGCGTGCCGCTGGGTACGTTTATCGGCCAGCACTTTGGCTGGCGTGAGACTTTCCTGGCAGTATCAATGTTAGGCGTGATTGCGCTGATTAGTAGTCAACTGCTGATCCCGGCTAACATTCCAGGTCGAGCGGCCGCCAGCATTCGCGACCAGGTGAAAGTGCTGACTCATCCTCGTTTGTTGCTGATTTACGCCGTTACGGCATTGGGCTACGGTGGTGTGTTCACGGCTTTCACCTTCCTGGCACCGATGATGCAGGATCTGGCGGGCTTCTCCCCGGCAGCGGTAAGCTGGATCTTACTGGGTTACGGCGTATCAGTCGCTATCGGCAATATCTGGGGCGGTAAGCTGGCGGATAAGCATGGTGCGGTTCCTGCGTTGAAATTCATTTTCGCCGCGCTGTTTGTTCTGCTGATGGTCTTCCAACTGACGGCTTCCACGCAGTACGCCGCGCTGGCTACCATTCTGGTGATGGGGATCTTTGCCTTCGGTAACGTACCGGGGTTGCAGGTCTACGTGGTACAGAAAGCGGAACAATTTACGCCCAATGCTGTTGATGTGGCGTCAGGGCTGAACATTGCAGCGTTTAACATTGGTATTGCACTGGGTTCCGTGATTGGCGGACAAACGGTCGAGCATTATGGGTTGGCGCAGACACCATGGATTGGCGCACTTATTGTTCTGGTGGCTTTCCTGCTGATGGGGCTGAGTGGCCGTCTTGATAAGTCCACACGCGTTGCTCTAGGGTAAATCATTGATGTAAGCGCCTACTTACAAAACAAACTGCAATTGTTCGTTGAAAGTGAGTGCTAAAATCCCTATAACAGAAGAACCAGTCCGGCTGCGGACTGGTTGACGTTACAGAGGTTTGAAAGTCTAAAGTGCGAAAAAACACCTATGCCATGCGTTATGTTGCCGGACAACCCGCCGAGCGGATTTTACCGCCGGGCTCGTTTGCGCATATTGGCCAGGCATTACCCGCAGGCGTACCGTTGAGCAGTGAAGATCGCATTCGCGTGCTGGTATGGAATATTTTTAAACAGCAGCGAGCAGAATGGCAGTCGGTGCTGAAGAATTTTGGTAAAGATGCGCATCTGGTGTTATTGCAGGAAGCGCAAACCACGCCAGAACTGGTGCAGTTTGCGACCACTAACTATCTCGCTGCCGACCAGGTTCCCGCCTTTGTGCTGCCTCAGCACCCCTCTGGCGTTATGACACTCTCCTCCGCCCATCCAGTTTACTGCTGCCCATTGCGCGAGCGTGAGCCTATTTTACGGCTGGCGAAATCGGCGCTGGTGACGGTGTACCCGTTGCCTGACTCTCGGTTGTTAATGGTGGTGAATATCCACGCGGTTAACTTTAGCCTTGGCGTTGATGTCTATAGTAAGCAGTTACTTCCCATTGGCGATCAGATTGCTCATCACAGCGGTCCGGTGATTATGGCCGGCGATTTTAATGCCTGGAGCCGTCGACGGATGAATGCGCTGTACCGCTTTGCGCGTGAAATGTCGCTGCGCCAGGTGCGCTTTACCGACGATCAGCGCCGCCGCGCGTTTGGTCGTCCTCTCGATTTTGTGTTCTATCGCGGTCTGAACGTGAGTGAGGCCTCTGTGCTGGTCACCCGCGCCTCCGACCACAACCCGCTACTCGTTGAATTCAGTCCCGGCAAACCTGAACAATAACGGTGTGTCAGGTCTGCCGTAGGGCAGGCCTGTGATGGTTGCCCTTCATATTTCACAACAACCGAAGGACAACACAATGACAACACGCTCTCATCATGACAACGTCGAAAAACAGTTTGGCTCTCAGGCTAATGCCTACTTAACCAGTGCGGTGCACGCCTCTGGTCGTGACTTGCAACGTCTGGGGGAAAGGTTGCTGGCATTTCCGCAGGCCCGTGTGTTGGATATGGGATGCGGAGCGGGGCACGCCAGCTTTGTGGCCGCGCAATACGTAAAGCAGGTAGTGGCATATGATTTATCGTCGCAGATGCTTGACGTGGTCACTGAAGCGGCAAAGGACAGAGGTCTGGAGAATATCGCCACACGGCAGGGTTATGCTGAAAGCCTGCCGTTTGAAGATAACGTATTTGACGTGGTGATTAGCCGCTATTCCGCGCATCACTGGCATGATGTCGGGCGTGCGTTGCGAGAAGTGAACCGCGTTCTGAAGCCCGGCGGCGTGCTGATTGTGATGGATGTGATGTCGCCAGGCCATCCTGTACGTGACATCTGGTTGCAAACTGTGGAGGCGTTACGCGATACCTCGCACGTACGCAACTATTCCAGCGGAGAATGGCTGTCGTTAATCAATGACGCCAATCTGATTGCCGATACCTTGTTAACCGATCGTCTGCCGCTGGAGTTCAGTTCGTGGGTGGCGCGGATGCGTACGCCTGCAGCGTTGAGCGACGCTATCCGTGTATACCAACAAAGTGCTTCTGCGGAAGTGAAAGCCTATTTTGCGTTACAGGAAGATGGCTCGTTTACCAGCGACACGATAATGGTTGAAGCACATAAAGCGGGATAAATAAAAAAGGCACTGGGGGGAAACCAGTGCCTTCATTTCTACAATGCTATCAGGAGTCCGGCATACCGTTGTTTTTCACAAACAACGTTAGCTGATCGCCTGGCTGCAGATTGTTCGTATCGCTGTTCCAGCGCATCACATCCTTGATGTTAACCCCGTGGCGTTTGGCAATGCTCGAGAGCGAGTCGCCTTTACGCACACGATAGGTGATGCTATCGCTGTTGTTCGCCAGTCGCTGTGCGCTGGTACCAGCGCCCACCGTCAGATTTTGGCCTACTTTCAGCGATGACCCGCGCAGATTATTCCACTGCTTAAGGTCATTGGTGCTCACGCCAAGACGTGAAGCGACGCCAGAAAGCGTATCGCCAGAGCGAACTTTGTAGCTACGGCTGTTCAGCGGCGTGTTATCCGCAACCAACGTTGACTGCACGGCTGCAATTTCGCCTGAGGCCAGAGACTCACGCAGCTTCTCTGCATGCTTCTTTGGCACCATCACATATTGCGGACCACTGGCACCCAACGTGGAGCCTTTCACGCCTGCATTGAAGGTTTTCAGCTTGCTGACGGAAATACCCGCCATATCGGCAACCTGAGCCATTTCAACTGGGCTACTCAGGCGAACACGTGCCAACGCGCGGCTTTCGTCTGTTGTTGGCAGACGCACGCCATAGCGTTTGCTGTTTTTGAGTATATCGCTCAATGCCAGCATTTTTGGCACATATAGCTTCGTTTCCTGAGGCAATGGCAACGACCAGAAGTCAGTGGGTTTACCACGGGCTTTGTTCGTTTTAATTGCCTTCATGACACGACCTTCACCGCTATTATAAGCAGCAACGGTCAGCAGCCAGTCGCCATCAAACATTTTGTTCAGACGCTGCATCATGTCCAGTGCGGCGGTGGTGGAAGCCACAACGTCGCGACGTGCATCATAACTGCGGGTCTGTTTTAAACCATAATTGCGCCCCGTGCTCGGAATGATCTGCCAAATACCTGCGGCATTGGCGCCAGACGTTGCGTGAGGATCAAAAGCGCTCTCCACTATGGGTAGTAGTACCAGTTCCATTGGCATGTTACGTTTCTTAACCTGCCCGGCTATCCAGTACATATACGGCTCTGCCCGTAAAGTTACATCGTGGAGATAGCTCTTATTGCGTAAATACTTCTGTTTCTGTTCGCGAATCCGGTTGTTTTCCGGAATTCCCATCTTTAGCTCGTCACCAATGAAAGCCCACAAATCTTGATCAGCAGCGATAGATGTTCCGTCGTCCATCCATCGCGCCTGACTTGTAAACTTTCCTGCTTCCCCTTGACCAGCTGCAGAAAGGCTCTGTGCGTGTTGTTGGACGTTACCAGTATTCTGGCACCCAACAAGCAGGACAGAGGCGAGTAATATCGCTTTTGCCTTCATGTGTGTGTCAATAGTTGCTTAAAAGACGACCGATCATAACGGCGAAGTTTTCAAAAGGCAACCCGCAATTGTCAGAACGTATCTTTCTTTGACCTTAACCAGGCAAAACGCTCTTCAGGTTGTTGCAATATTGTTTTTTTATTTATTTCATTAATTAAATCAATATCTTCCGTTCTTAAAAAAAGATTATTTCGTCGCTCATTTTTCAGAATTACGGGCAGTGTCATTTGTTTTTTTACGCGTAACTCATTAACTTTACGATAATATTCATTTATGAACGGATCGTGCGGAAGAATGCTTAAGGCAAACTTCATGTTTGCTAATGTGTACTCATGTGCGCAACAAATCAATGTATCGTCAGGAAGTGCGTTTAGTTTTTTAAGTGATTGATACATTTGAGATGCTGTGCCTTCAAAAAGCCGACCGCAGCCACCGGAGAAGAGCGTGTCGCCGCAAAACAGGTAAGGGTGGCTAAAGTAACAGATATGTCCTAAAGTGTGACCCGGCGTAGCAATTACCGTAAATTCATGCCCCAAAACGAGTGCAATATCGCCATCTTCGACTATATGCGTCGTTCCCTTATCTTGCGTTTCAGCCGGTCCGTATACCGCGATTTGTGGGAAATGTTGCAGAAGTTCTTTCACGCCGCCCACGTGATCCTGATGATGATGTGTCAGCAGAATGGCCTCGGGAACCCAGTTATGTTCTGCAATAGCTTTCAGAACAGGTGCTGCTTCACCCGGGTCCACAATCAGACAATGTTTGTCATTATTCGACAGGACCCAGATGTAATTGTCCTGAAATGCAGGAATACTGTTAAGATTCATAGATTACCTCTCAATGCGTAACGGAAGGTCGTGATGAAACCGGCAAGGATCCCTCAAACTGTCATAGCGCCCGTTAGTTGGGATGATTTGCCCTGGGGCGAACACTATCGTCAGGCGCTGGAGCATCAGCTTAACCCGTGGTTCGCAAAAATGTACGGATTTCATCTGCTTAAGATTGGTAATTTAAGCGCAGAAATCAATTCTGAAGCGTGCGCGGTTTCTCATCAGGTAAATGTTTCTTTGCAAGGCGCTCCCATGCAGGTGACTGCCGATCCTTTACATCTGCCCTTTGCCGATAAGTCCGTGGATGTTTGTTTGTTGGCTCATACGCTGCCGTGGTGTTCCGATCCACATCGCTTACTGCATGAAGCCGATCGCGTGCTTATTGATGACGGTTGGTTGATTCTGAGCGGCTTTAACCCGGTAAGTCTGATGGGATTGCGTAAACTGGTGCCCGTATTGCGTAAAACATCGCCCTACAACAGCCGGATGTTTACCCTCATGCGGCAGTTGGACTGGCTCTCATTGCTGAATTTTGAAGTACTGCACTACAGCCGTTTTCATGTCCTGCCCTGGAACAAGAAGGGCGGGAAAATGTTAAGCGCCCATATCCCTGCGCTGGGCTGTTTGCAACTGGTGGTTGCGCGTAAGCGAACCATTCCGCTTACGCTCAACCCGATGAAACAAAATAAAAGCAAAACGCCTATCCGCCAGGCCGTTGGCGCAACCCGGCAATACCGTAAACCAGACGTTTAAGCCTCAGCCTGATACCCAATATCATCCTGAGTGGGACGCATTGCAGCAGCGCGCGCAAGCTCATCACAGCGTTCGTTTTCCGGATGGCCCGCATGGCCTTTAACCCATTCCCATTTGATTTGATGTGGCCCCAGCGCGGTATCCAGACGTTTCCACAGATCGACGTTCTTCACTGGTTTTTTATCTGCTGTTTTCCAGCCGCGCTTCTTCCAGTTGTGGATCCACTGCGTAATGCCCTGGCGCACATACTGGCTGTCCGTGCTGAGTATCACTTCACACTGTTCTTTCAGGGCTTCCAGCGCAACGATTGCCGCCATCAGCTCCATGCGATTATTGGTGGTGAGGTTGTAGCCTTCGCTAAAGGTTTTTTCGCGCCCGCGATAGCGTAAAATCGCCCCATAACCACCTGGCCCTGGATTTCCCAGGCAAGAACCATCGGTGAAAATCTCTACCTGTTTAAGCATCTCTGGTAGACTTCCTGTTTTAGCAAATCGAAATCAAACGATAAGTCTGACATAAATGACCGTTATGAGCACTGGAATTACACGACAGATCGTCCTCGATACCGAAACCACCGGTATGAACCAGATTGGCGCCCACTACGAAGGCCACAAGATCATTGAGATCGGTGCGGTTGAAGTGGTGAACCGCCGCCTGACCGGGAATAACTTCCACGTTTACCTGAAACCGGATCGGCTGGTGGACCCGGAAGCGTTTGGTGTACACGGAATCGCAGACGAATTCCTGCTTGATAAACCTACGTTTGCCGATGTGGCCGATGAGTTTCTCGACTACATCCGCGGTGCGGAGCTGGTCATCCATAACGCATCGTTTGATATCGGCTTTATGGATTACGAATTCGCTAAGCTCAGGCGGGATATTCCGAAGACAAACGAATTCTGCAAAATTACCGATAGCCTGGCGCTGGCGAGGAAAATGTTTCCTGGCAAGCGCAACAGCCTTGATGCGTTATGCTCACGCTATGAAATAGACAACAGTAAGCGAACCCTGCACGGCGCATTGCTCGATGCCCAGATTCTGGCCGACGTTTATCTGATGATGACCGGTGGGCAGACCACGATGGCGTTCTCAATGGAAGGTGACAGCCAGCAGCAGAATGACACGGGGATCCAGCGTATTGTGCGACAGTCCAGCAAACTACGCGTTGTTTTCGCCACTGATGAAGAGTTAGCGGCCCATGAGTCGCGCCTTGACCTGGTGCAGAAGAAAGGCGGAAGTTGCCTCTGGCGGGCATAGTTTGTACGTTTTCCGTATGGAAATGACCATTCGGGTGATTTTTGCAGCAAACGATTAAAAAACGTGAGAAAAAGCGTTGACGACGCGTGAGGCAATCCGTAATATTCGCTTCGTTCCCAAGCGGAACACAACGCGGAGTGGTAGTTCAGTTGGTTAGAATACCTGCCTGTCACGCAGGGGGTCGCGGGTTCGAGTCCCGTCCATTCCGCCACTATTCAGAAAGCCTGAATCAGAAATGATTCAGGCTTTCGTCGTTTTAGCCCGCCACAATAATAATCTCATCATCACACTTTATCGACCACGTCCGTGCTATCGGGCAGGCAACACATCAGGTCATCCTTAACCCGACGCATATCCAGGGGCAGATCAACCTGCGAAGTGATTCATCACGCAGGCGAAACGGGGGGAAAAGTTATCGCCGATAAGCACCGTTTCTTCATTCAAGTGCTTTAGCATATACAGCTTGTCGGCACGTTCGTAAGCGTCGAAGAAGAGATAATCGACTGCATCCGTTGCTTCATCATCGGGGGATTTTTCACGTCCGTTGGGAGTGAGCATGAAAACACCGGCGGTATGGCCGAGTGGTCGGGCATAGCGAAAGAACAGTTTTCGGTTCACAGCAAACTCGCCATCATCACTTTTGAGTTTCCCTTGTACTGACAATGAAAGGTGTCCGGAGTTGTAGCTGGTAATCAGCATTATTCCATGGAGTACCTTTTTTGTATCCTGGATGTCGAGTATCGACGTGAATTCCGAGGAGCAGGAAAAACTGATTTCTTGTTTTTTCGCATTCCCGGCGATAATAAAAAAAGCGATAGCCGCCAGCCCAAAAATGGCAATCACGACTGACCATAGTAAAGGAGAGTGATCGCTTTCTTGCTTCATATCATTCCTCATGATGGCGATACTGGCTGATGCAATGGTAATAGCCGAGGTTCAGCCCGCATTCAGCGGCAAACGACCACTCAACCAGATTATGGTTGCTCGCCCAGGTATTGAGATACAGATCTTTTGGGTACGAACAGTCGGGGTTAATGCCCACGGACTTGAAAATATCCAGCGCTTTCTTTTCGGTTATGGTGTCGGTGAGGGCGTTTCCTAATATATGTACACGGCATTGTTCATAGTCGATAGTCCGCAGGATAGTCGCGTCCGTCATGGCGATTTCATTGGGAATCCATGTTAACCACGCTGTCGCCAGCACGGCGATTCCGGTAATTAACGCGGTTATCGCCACAGGCCAACGGCTTTGTTTCTTTTTGTTGAGCGTCGATGCAACATTGGCAATTCTGGCGGGAGCTTGCGCTTCTTCCAGTTGCTGAATATTGATATTAACGTCGCCCATCCGAAATCCCATCCGCGGAATTGTGACGATGAGTTCTGCAGGATGACCCGTAGACGTTATTGCTTTGCGCAGAAATGAAATGTGCTGATTGAGATTCGCATCCGTCGCTCTGGCGCCATTATGCTGAAAAACATTCAGCAGAATTTCATCACGCGAGGATATCTCTTTACCATTTTGCAACAAATAGAGCAGTAATTGTGTTGCCACATTATTCAATGTGGCCATTTCACCAGATGCCAGGTCTTTTAGGGTATTTTTATGTGGTCTGAAAACTAAGCCATCACCAATAATTACGGATTTAATTTTGTTTATTGGTATATGAGAAATCACTGATGTCTCCTTTAAAGCAGGATATCTCGCATTCGAGTGGGTGAAGCAATAGCATAACATAATTCATTTATAAAAAATGGTTGTACCATAGATCGCTTTATTAATATTCATATAACAATATTTTAATATCTCTTATAGAATCCTCTTTTCTCCTTCCTCTCTTTCACTATCTTATTGTCATTACTCGCTTTTGATATCCAATTTCATTTTTACAAAAATTTCATAAATACATTTTGCCTGTTGTTCTGGCTAAATAAAAAAATAGTTGATAGATAAAAACTCTATAAAAATGCTGAATGATAGATATTAACACTGGCTACGTCGTGATTTTTGGCGGTTTTTTAGGTAAACGATCGCTGTGCAGACAGTGTGACAACATGATTCCCTGAGTTTGATTAATACCGGATTTTTGCATTGTGTCATTTTCCCGTCGACTTAATATAAGCCCCGAAACAGCGTAAACAACTGTGGACGGTATTTCGGATGGAATACCAATGAAGTTCAAAATACGGGGCGGCTTGAGATGGATTGTTTGCAAGGATATGCGCTACCGCCACCTGCAGATCAGGATTTTCCGGACATAAATTATCTGCGGAAATAGATCTTCGGAATAACTAAAAAACAGATATAAGGTTAAGTAGTAATATGAAAATGAAAAACGTGGCTGTGGCCTGTGCGCTGATGGCGGGAATGACTTTTACTGCCTCTTCTGCTTTTGCTGCAAAAAATGTCGAACCGACTAACGGTAAAATTCACTTCACCGGTTCTCTGGTTAATTCCGCATGTGGTCTGGCACCAGAATCCAGCCCGGTACAGGTTAATTTTGGTGAGATCCCAACTTCTCAGTTAAAAGACAACCAACGTGCTGGCGTTAAGCATGCCAAAATCGTTCTGCAGGGCTGTGATACGACCGTCGCGAAAACAGCCACTGTGACTTATACCCCGGCAACGATTGATACAGACAACAACGCGCTGGCTGCATTCACCTCTGGTACTGCAAAGGGCGCGGGCATCGGTATGATTGACAGTGGCAACCAGGACGTGGAATGGGGTCAAGCCGCCTCTCAGGTCAACATTACCGATGGTGAAACCGACATTGATTTCGTCGCTTACCTGCAGGCAAACAACGCATCTGCAGCGGTAACCCCAGGTGATTTCGAATCTACCGTTAATTTCCAGATCGACTACCAGTAACGATCTGCAGCAGGCGCATTAACGCGCCTGCTTAACCCTTCCTGCGAATAACTGAAAGGAAATGCGGTGATGCCTGGATGGCGAATTTTACTGCTTTTTATCTTCATATCGCCTGCATGGGTTTTGGCTGACACCAATCGTCTTGTCAGTACGCCCGGCAAAATGCGCATGCGCGGAAATATTATTGAGGCTGCCTGTTATGTCGATCCACGCGACCGGTCGCTACTGGTTGAATTTGATGATCTCTCAGCCAGAGATATTTCCGGAAAACCAGAGAAAGTATCAGCGCATGATTTCAGCATTCATTTGTTGGGATGTTCATTAGGGGATTCTCAACACCCCGGGAATCTGTTTCAACGCGCCAATATTACCTTTTCTGGCGCACCGGATAGTGACAATCCTGATTATCTAAGCGTGCAATCGGAAACTGAAAATTTAGCGATAGAAATATATGACAGCAACGGACAGCAAATTCATCTGGGTGAGCCATCACCGGACTATGTGCTTAATCCAGGGAAAAACACGCTCAATTTTACGGCTTATTTGATCTCCCGCGACGGAAGAATGACATCTGGCGAATTTACTGCGGTCACGCATTTTGTTGTGAATTATCTCTGAGCTGCACTGCAATTCGGGTATCTGAAGGTTTGCGAACGAAAATGATCACGCTGAAAACAGATAAAAAACGTCTGGCGCTTTTTATTGCTCTGGTCTGTGCCTCTTCATGGGCTGAAGCGGATGAGGCCATTGAATTTAATACCGACGTACTGGATGCCAGCGACAGGCACAATGTCGATTTGCAGCGTTTTTCCGAAGGCAACTTTGTGACTCCCGGAGAATATCTGCTGGATGTTCGTATTAACAGCCAGGAGATTCCACAGCAGTCGATCCGTTATATCGTCGATCCTGCCAACCCGCATAAATCCATGGCATGTCTGACCCCGCAACAACTCGAATTACTGGCGCTCAAAGAAGAGGCGCTGGCCTATATTCATCCGATTAGCGCGACCTGCTATGACATTTCCCGCCTGCCGGGTGTGGCGTTGAATAATAGCGCAGGCGTACTGGACATTATCGTGCCTCAGGCGTGGATGAAATATACCGATCCAGACTGGACGCCACCGGAGCGCTGGGATAACGGCGTCGCGGGGCTGATTTTTGACTACAGCGTCTCGGGCCAGGCCACACATTATGAACAGGGCGGCGATCGTTATCGCTCTCTGTCTGGCTATGGGCAGACAGGTTTTAACCTCGGCGCGTGGCGATTTCGTGGCCAGTATCAGGCCAATTACGCTTCGGATGATAATCGCGGCCGTATCGACTGGGATCAGATCTATGCCTATCGACCGTTGCCGATGCAGGCTGCAAAACTGACGGTCGGCGAAATCTACCTGAATTCCCAGGTTTTTGATTCGGTACGTTTCACCGGGGCTAACCTCGCCAGCGACGAGCGTATGTTGCCACCGAATTTGCAGGGCTACGCGCCTGAAGTGCACGGCATCGCCCGCAGCAATGCGAAGGTTACCGTCAGTCAGCAGGGCCGTGTTATCTATCAAACCACCGTTCCTGCAGGGCCATTTAATATTCAGGATCTGCACGGTTCGGTACGCGGCACGCTGGATGTTCGCGTCGAGGAGCAGGATGGCAGCGTACACACTTTTCAGGTCAATACAGCCGATATTCCTTACCTGACGCGACCAGGCTATGTGCGCTACAACGCCGCGGTCGGGAAGCCATCGCGTTATAACCACGACGTTCAGGGGCCTGCGTTTTATAGCGGTGATTTTTCATGGGGGGTCAGCAATGCATGGTCGCTGTACGGCGGCGCGCTGCTCACTGGCGATCGCTATAACGCCTGGTCGATGGGGATTGGGCGGGACTTGAGCTGGCTGGGGGCGCTGTCGGCTGATGCGACGCAATCCGTGAGTCGGGTAAAGCATCAGGCTGAACAAAAAGGCATGTCTTTTAAGCTCAGCTACGCCAAAACTTTTGATGAGTACAACAGCGCCATCACCTTTGCCGGTTACCGCTTCTCACAGCGTAACTTCCGCACTTTCTCGCAGTTTCTCGACGAGCAGTATGAAAATAACAACAGTGCCGGCAACGAAAAAGAGATGTACACCATCACCGGCAACAAAACCTTCTTTGCTGACGATCCACTATTAGCGACCACGCTGTACCTGACCTATACCCACCAGAACTATTGGGATCGCGGTTCCCAGGATCGTTACGGATTATCGATGGGGCACAGCTTTTCATTTGCTGGCATCCAGGGGATCAGCGCCAACGTTGCAGCTTACCGCTCTGAGTATCAGGGCAAACGAGACGACAGTCTTTCGCTTTCAATCTCGGTGCCATGGAGCGATGGCCGCTCTATGGATTACGAATTGCAGAACAGCGGCAACCAGACCAGCCAGATGGTTTCGTATTCCGATAACCGCGACCGTAACAATCCGTGGCGTTTGCGCACAGGGGTTTCCGGTGAAGGGCGTACGGCGTTTGATGGCTATTACAAGCACCGCAGCATGATGGCGGAACTGGAATCTAACGTCAGCTGGCAGCAATCACGTTATTTCTCCGTGGGTGGCACGATGCGCGGCGGTTTTACCGCGACGCGTCACGGTGCGGCGCTGCACAACAGCCAGGCGTCGATGAATACCGCCAGAGTGATGGTTGATACCGACGGGGTGGCGAACGTGCCGCTGAACGGTGAACAGGCGCACTCAAACCGCTTCGGTATTGCCGTCGTACCGGACGTCGTTAGCTATCACAGCTTTGATACCCGTATCGATGTGGACGCAATGGACGAGGACATTTCCGCGACTAAAGCCATCGTGACCAACACCCTGACGGAAGGTGCGATTGGCTACCAGCATTTTGCCGTGGCGCAGGGGCAAAAAATGATGGCGCTGCTGCGCCTGAAGGATGGTTCGGTACCGCCGTTTGGCGCCGAAGTGTTTAACGCTAACGGCGTTAGCGTCGCCATGGTAATGGAAAACGGTATGGCCTGGATTGCGGGTGTGAATCCGGCTGAGCGTCTTTCCGTTGCCTGGGCTGGCCGTGCGCAGTGCCACTTACAGGTGCCACAACAAATCAACCCGGAAGGTAACGTGCTGTTGCCTTGTGAATAATTTCAATAACCTGAATGAATTTTGTCATGAATAATCAAGCTTTTTACTCCGTGCAGCGTTGGCTTAAACCCGTGGCCTGTGGCCTGCTTTTGATTGCAGAGATCAACACCTCATGGGCGGGTATTGCGCTCGACCGTACCCGCATGATCATCACGGGTGATGTGCGCTCAGTCAGTGCGAACTTAACCAATACCAGCCCGAGCATTCCGTTTCTGGCTCAGTCGTGGGTGGAAGATGCCAACGGAACAAAAATTACCTCGCCGCTGATGGTCTTACCGCCGCTGCAACGAATTAACGGCGGGCAAAAGGGAATTGCCCGCGTGACGAAAACCAGCGGGATCAACGCCCTGCCGCAGGATCGCGAGAGCTTGTTCTACCTGAACGTACGTGAAATTCCGCCTAAACCGGATAAGCCGAACGTGCTGCAACTGGCGATGCAGTCGCGCATCAAATTGTTCTACCGTCCGGCCGCCATTGTGCCGGAAACGCCGGGCGCAGTGTGGCAAAACCAACTGGTCTTTCACAAGCAGGGCCAGCGCTGGAGTGTGGATAACCCAACGCCTTACTTCGTCACCTTAATCGGCTTAAGCCGCAAGCCAGAAGCGCAGGGAGGCGGCCGATTGACCGACTTCCCCGGCGTTATGGTCTCACCAAAATCCTCTCTCGATTTTAGCGTCACGGACGGCAGCGTCAGCCAGTTCAGCATGATGTACGTGAACGATTTTGGCGGTCATCCCGAACTGAAATTCAGCTGCACAGGCAATGTATGTAAAGCATTGCCGATGGAGCAACAGCCCCGGTAACAGGAATCGTAAATGAAAAAGATGCTTTGCGCCCTGCTGATGGCGGGCATGGCCTGGCAGGTTCAGGCCACCAGCGGTCGGCAGGATATGAGCAACGTGTCCGGTGAGTATGGCAACGTCCGCTTTCATGGTCGGGTCTACGTGTCGCCGTGCGTGCTGGATATGGCCTCACGCGATCAGACCATCAATCTTGGTGATATTTCCGCCAGTCGGTTTCGCCAGGGCGGCGATCGCAGCGAACCGGTGTTGGTCACGCTGTACCTGAACGGCTGCTTAAAGGGCTCTGGTCATACCCTGAGGGATTTCCCCGGGCAGACCAGCGAAATGCCTGAGCTGGCGCACAGCACGGTGGAACGTGGCGTTTCGATGACGCTGATGGCCGATGGCGCGCCTGAAAACAGTGACCTGGGGCGTATTCGTGGTGATGTGCGCGGCGCGGGCATTCGGCTACTGACCGAGCGTAATCAGCTGATCCATCTGAACCAACCGCAACGGATGTGGATCCTCAAACCAGGCGATAACGCCATTCACTTTCTGGCCACGCTGGAATCTTTTGGGCCAGAGGTGACTGCCGGAGAATTTAACGGCCTGGTGAGACTTAAGCTGGAGTATCTATGAGCGTATTACGCAAAGCGCTGTTGTGGGTTGCCCTGGCTGGCTGTCCACTGGCCGGGCAGGCATTTACACAGGGGGAAGGTGAGCCGGAGGGCGGGTCGCCGCATCAGTACGATATCGAACTGAGTTCGCTGGATGTCAGTAAAAACCACGTGGGTGGCAGAACGGATCCGTTTACCTGGAATCTGGGCAGTTGGTATGTGGTGAATTTCTATTGCGAGCAGGCTGACATCTCCCGGTCGCCGATTTACTACACCACCACGACTACGATGCCGCCTTCAAATCAGGGGGCGAACCGTTTTCGGCTAAATGAGTATCTGGATGTGGAAGTGCAGGTGTGGGTTGCCGGGGGCTATAAACAGTATGTTCAGGCGCCTTTTACCAACGTTTCAAACCGCAACAGCAATAACACTTGCAAAAAGCGCAAGGGCTACACGCGCGCCACTAACGTTGAAAGTGGTTCAAAAGGGAAAGTGACGTTTATTGTCACTAAACCCATTATCAACGGCATCAATATCACTTCCCAATCGCTGGTGGAGGTAGCCGGGCGCATGGGGAGCGCGGGAGCTACGCCCACTACGGCGATTTCCCGTGTGGTGATTAAATCCGGGCTGATTACCGTACCGGACAAATGCACCTTCAACCGGGGAGACAAAATCAGTATTGAGTTTGGCGATCTGCCAGGATCCGCTGCCCGGCTCAATGGCACTAACTACAGCAAGTCGATCCCCATTCATGTTGTTTGTGAAGGCGGCAGCTTCGATCAGGGCGCGCTGAACATTAATCTTGGCGTGCAAACGACCACGGCGTCAGGCACGGCGGGGTTCAACGATCATCTCCTCGGCACGCTGAGCGGCGGACAAAAGCGCGACGATCTCGGCATTATGCTTAAAGACGAGAGCGGTGGCACCGTCGTGCCCAATCAATTCTATAACGTGAAAGGTTTTTACCAGAATCAGGGCGACTGGAATCTCACCGCTGCACCGGTGGCAAAGCCGGGCGTGGGAAGCGTTAAGGAAGGTGAGTTTGAAGCCTCTGCCACCGTTGTTGCGCAGTTTCAGTAGGGGGATGCCATGAGATGTTCGGCGTTATTCGCGATCGGCGTGCTACTGCTTGGCGGCATGGCGCAGGCCGACACCAAACTGGTCGGCGGCGATATGTATTTTCACGGCACTATTAGAGCGCTGGCCTGCAGCCTAGCACCAGGAGGCGACAAAATCGAGGTCGATTTCGGGCAAATCGCAACGCAGGATCTCTATCTTTCGGGGCGCAGTAAGCCGGAAAAATTCAGCATTCAGCTACGCGACTGCAACCCCGAGGTTTTTCGCGGGATCTCGGTCACTTTCAGTGGTAGTGAGGATGCTGAACTGGACGATCATCTGGCGCTGGATAGCAGTGAACAGGGCGGCGCGACAGGGATCGGTATTGGGATGAGCGAAGAGGACGGCACGGCAATTCGCCTTGATGAGAGCACGTCAGTCAAAGAGATAACTGCAGGCTCGATGACGCTAAATTTTTGGGCGTGGGTCGCAGCAGAGCCGTCGGCGATAAAAAATCAGTCTCTCGAATACGGTCCGTTCAGCGCCAGCGGAACCTGGACACTGAACTACCAGTAGCATGATGAACGCACTGAATCGTATTGCCCCGCTGCCTGCGCAGAAATTATTGCTCGTTATTAGTCTGTTTTTCTGGTGTGGGGGAATGCATCTCTACTGGCTGAATAACGGCGGCAGCGGTCTGTCGTTGCCGCTTAATATTACGAGCTGGATTTATGCCGTTGTGCTGGCTGCAAGCGCATCAGTGCTGGTTCCTCGTCAACGCTGGCGCATCACTGTCCCCGCCACGGTTTTTTCGATGGGGGCGCTCATCCTGACGCTGCTTTGTCTGCTGACGCCTGGCGTCTGGCAGTTCGAGGCGCAGCTGGTCGCAGGGGCGCTGCTGGGAGGCGTGCTCGTCTATCTGGTGACATTGCAGATTCCGCTTGCGGCAAACACCCTGACGGTACTGCTGACTCTGCTATGGGGGGCGTGCGTCATCGAATGTCTGGCGTTTTTGTATCAGTACTGGCATTTGCCGGGTGTTGATTACTGGGAGTTTGCCTGGCGACGCGGTACGCGGCCCTACGGTATTTTTCAGCAGGTCAATCTGATGGCCAGCTTCACTGCATCTGGTGTGCTGCTGTCAGCTCCGCTCTTTTTACGGCTACGCGACAGATATCGAATTGTCATCGGGATTGCCCTGGTGATGATGGGCTTTGTGCTGCATGAATCCCAGTCGCAAACCGGCTATGTGTCTGTGGTGGTAGGTGAAGTCTTGCTGCTGGTGGTTTTCCCGGCGCAACGCCGTATGTTGTTGCTACTTTTGCTGCCGCTGGCGTTAGGCATGGTGGCGGGCACGCTCGCTCGCCATTTTTTGTCCGTTGCTACAGTCGATCACCTGACCACTTCCCAGGTGCGCTGGACGGTGCTTAAAACGTCACTGGCATTATTTGCCGAACGCCCGTGGACGGGGTGGGGCGTGGGCAGTTTTGCCGCCGTGTTTCTCGAACGCGCGGGGCCGTTGGGGCTGAGCAGCATCTCGCATCCGCACAATGAGCTGGTGCTGTGGCTGGTGGAGGGCGGCCTGGTTGGGTTGGCGGGGGCGCTGTGCTTTATTACGGGGGGGTTCTGGCTGTGGATGCACGGAAATCGTTGGCGTCGCGCTTGTCTGGTGGCGGCGCTGCCGGTGGTCATTCATATGTTGACGGAATACCCCGTCAGGCAGTCAACACCACACTGGTTACTGCTGGTCCTGCTGCTTCGTTGTGCAGATAGCCCGCTAAAAGTGGCTCGCCTGACGCTTACGTCGACGTCGCTGATTCGTGCGCTGGCATTGATCTCATTTTTAACCTTCACGCCATTGTTGCTTCTCTCACTGCACACGCAACAGCAGTTGACGCTGGCGGAGCGACAGTCAGCGCAGTGGCGTCTGGCCGAGTCGCTCCCGGTAGGAGGCTGGCTCCTTGCCCCTCGCTACCGGTTTGATGTTCAGATGGGGTATCTGCAACGGTATCAGCGTACCCGGGACGCTCGCTGGCTGGAAGCGGTTCGCCGCTGGGCGCCTGACTATGTGCGTGTTCACCCAGACCCGAATGTCTCCTTCACGCAAATCTTGCTGGCGTTACAGCAGCGCGACCTACCTGAGGCGCATCGTCTGGCGACGCGCTTTTACCTGACATACCCGAACGATCGCCGTATCCCGTGGCTGCAGGATGCACGACGTCCTTTCAATCAAAAAATGGAATGATATGAACAGATTCAGCGAACAGACCCGCCATGTGCCAGAGCTTCCCCGCAACGCCGAGCTGCTGCGGATCACCGGGATCCGTTTGCAGCGCATCCATTTTTTTGATGATGCATCGCTGGATGTCTGTGAGGTGTTAAGTCAGGTACGCACGCCGCTACCGCTCGATCTTTTTTTCAAGCACCTTTCCATCACCGCAAAACAGCAGCTATTTCTGTGGCAAATGCGGCAGGTACTGGCACTCTCAGGAAGTTATTCGCTGAATTTATCCGTCAGGATGCTGACCTGTCTGTCGTGGATTGCGCAGCTCGCCCGGCAGGCGCATCAGGGGCGGATTGTTATCGAAATACAGGATCCTGGCACCATGATGCGACTGGAAAAGGCAGAACAGCAGGCCGTATGCATTGCCGTTAAAACCCTGGTGCGTCACGGGTTTCGCGTGTGGCTGGATGATGTTTCGCCTGAGCTATTTTTTGTCTGGCGACTGTCTGGCATCCGTTTCGATGCCATCAAAATTGAAAGCGGAATGTTTCATCAGTTCAGGACGTCGGATTGGCAGTTAAGGGTACTGGTCAATCAATTTCGCGGGCTGGGAGAACGGGTTGTGATCGAGGGGGTGGAAACGCCGCAGGATTATGCCATTTGCCGTATGAGCGGCGCAGATGCTGTACAGGGATTTTTGTTCGAGCAGGAAGTATTACCGAAAGGCCTGAATCATTGCTGATTCAGGCCATGGTCATTATTCGCTCAGCGTCTGTGCGATATCTTTTTGCACCTGCTGGCGCTGTTCTGGGGTCAGTACTTTGTTCAGGTCGAAATAGTATTTCACGCGGTAATAACGCGCCTGCTGTTCGATATTGCTGAACGCGGAAAGCTGTTTTTTGACGGCGGCTTCATCCCATTTCCCGGACTTGATGACGTCAATCAACGCGCCGTCTTTAACATCCTTCACCGATATCTGGCTAACGTTGGTTTCGAGCTGCTGGTGCAGTTTTTTGATTTGCGCAACCTGGTCAGTGCTCAGTTTAAGGTGCTGAACTACCGGGTCCTGAGCTGGTGCGGGTACATTGGATACGTTTGCTGCAAGCGTGCTAAAAGAAGCGCCAGCCACGGTTGCCGCCAGCAAAGTCATGCGTACGAAGTTCTTCATTTCGGGATCCTGATAAGGGAATTATTAACATTGTCTGTCACTCGCTGGTGACGAGTGATTATCCTTTGCAGAATACGATGCCCGAAGCATGTCGCCACGCGAATTTGTTTTGCGGTTGGTTACGGAGTGAAACAATCCCGCTACGGAAAACGTTGTGCAGCGGGAAGAAGGCGATATCTACAGCGTGAACGGGTCAGCGTCCTGCCAGGCGGGGAATTTCTCGCGGTACTCGCGCAGCGCCGAGAGTGACAGTTCAGCGTCAATGCGCGTAGCCTGATGCGGCTCGGCGGTGGCAATAATCTCACCCTGTGGATTAATCACCCGGCTGTCACCGCGATAATGATGGCCGTTACCGTCAGTACCCACGCGGTTACATCCTGCTACATAAGCCTGGTTCTCAATTGCCCGCGCGGTGAGCAGAACCTGCCAGTGTAGCGAACGAGGCGCCGGCCAGTTGGCGACATACAATGCCAGGTCGTAATCGTTGCGGTTGCGCGACCATACCGGAAAACGCAGGTCATAACAGACCAACGGCAGAATGCGCCAGCCGCGCCATTCAAAAATAACCCGCGCGTCCCCCGCCTGATAATGTTGATGTTCATCCGCCATGCGGAACAGGTGGCGCTTGTCATAGAAATGGACATTACCTTCGGGTTCGACCAGCAAAAAGCGGTTTACCGGCCCACGTTCAGACAGGAGAGCGGCGCTGCCTGCTATAAGGGCGTTCGTCTGTTGCGCCTTAGTGCGCATCCAACTGACAACCTCTTCCTGCGGCAGCGATTTGCTTGCCGCTTCCATGGCAAATCCGCTGGTAAACATTTCAGGTAACACAATGACATCACGTCCGGTGACGGTTTCCAGTTGGCGGTCGAAATGGCGCAGGTTAGCCGGACCATCCATCCAGACCAAAGATTGTTGCAAGAGAGTAATCTTCAAACCAGACACAGTACCAAACTCCTCGTTGTGGGCTTAAGTTAACTCTAACATCTTATTCGCGGAGTGTGTGGGTGGGGGACATCTTGAAAGGCCATTTTCCAGAAACCGCTGATTTGCATTTATCAGTATCTCCAACCACCATTTACAGGCAGAATAATGCGGGGATCGGCCAAGGAGGAAAAATGCTAAAGATATTAACCACTATCGCTACGATGGTCGTGGCAACAGGTGCAATGGCGCAAAGCGATATTAACCTGAGCACTCTGGCGAAAGATGATGCGACAAAAGCAGCGTACAGCCAAATGGTGGAAGGGAATAAATTGCCCGCATGGATCAATAAAGGGGGAACATCTTCCCCGACGCAGACGGTGAAGCTGGGTGGCGAATCATACCAGGTTCTGAGCGCGTGCAAACCGCATGATTGCAGTGCAGAACGTATTGCGGTGCTGTGGTCAGAAAAGTCACAGCAGATGATGGGGGTGTTCTCAACGGTTGATGAGAAAACCTCACGAGAGAAACTAACGTGGCTGAACGTGAGCGACGAGCTGTCAATCGATGGTAAAACGGTACTGTTCGCTGCGCTGAGCGGGAGCCTGCAAAATCATCCTGATGCGTTTAACTACAACTAATGTGTAAGCAAAAAAGCGGAGCTTCAGCTCCGCTTTTTATTTCGCCGATATTCAGGCTGCTTCGACTTTACGCACCTTCTCTGGCAGCTTTACCGGCTGAGTCGCCAGCGCCTCGGGTTCAAAGTCATCCACGTTGATGCTACGCAGACGACTCGCTTCGGCTTTCACCAGAATTGCGGCTTCGTCTTTATCAATCAGCCCTTTAGCCAGCGCATTGTGTGCCAGTTCATCCAGGCGGGTAAACGGCAGGTTTTTACCCAGCTCTTTGCAGATCCGCTGGTGGATAGGGTCGGCTGCAATCACATCCAGCAAAGCCTCTTCCAGCAAACCTACCGGGTTATGCTCGCTCGGCGTCAGGTATTGACCGCGGCCAAGGCGAGAACGAGTGGCGCTCGGAACCTGCAGAATCTTCGCGACTTTATGATCCAGCTTGTCAGACGGTGCATGGTAGTGGCGACCGGTAGGGAAGATAACCACATTCAGCAAGCCCGCGACCAGTCGGTTCGGGAAGTTTTTCAGCAGGTCGTCCATCGCCTGTTCCGCTTTGTACAACGCATCCTGAACGCCCCAGTGAACCAACGGCAGGTCTGCTTCATTACGGCCTTCATCGTCATAACGCTTCAGTACCGCAGAGGCCAGATACAGCTGACTTAACACATCGCCCAGACGCGCGGAGATACGTTCACGGCGCTTCAGGCTACCGCCCAGTACGGCCATGGAGACATCCGAAAGCAGTGCCAGGTTAGCGCTCAGACGGTTCAGATGCTGGTAGTAACGTTTGGTCGCATCGCCGGTTGGCGTGCTGCTGGTTAAGCCGCGCGTCAGGCCTAGCCAGAAGCTGCGCACTTTGTTACTGCCGACGTGGCCGATGTGTTTGAACAGCAGCTTGTCGAACGCATTCACATCGTTACTCTGTGCCGCAGCCATCTCTTCCAGAACGTACGGATGGCAGCGAATCGCCCCCTGACCGAAGATCATCATGCTCCGGGTCAGAATGTTGGCACCTTCAACGGTAATGGCGATAGGCGCGCCCTGATAAGCACGGGCGAGGAAGTTGCTTTCGCCAAGCATAATGCCTTTACCGCCAGTAATATCCATTGCATCGATGATTGACTGCTGTCCACGGTGGGTACAGTGATACTTCACGATGGCCGACAGCACCGCCGGTTTTTCACCCAGCATAATACCGTAGGTAATCAGCGACGCCGCTGCATCCATCACGTACGCGTTACCCGCAATACGTGCCAACGGCTCTTCAATACCTTCCATCTTACCGATAGAGATTTTGAACTGGCGACGAATGTGCGCATACGCGCCGGTTGCCATTGCGACCGATTTCACGCCGCCCGTCGAGTTAGACGGCAGGGTAATACCGCGTCCCACGGACAGACATTCCACCAGCATGCGCCAGCCCTGGCCGGCCATTTTTGGGCCACCGATGATGTAATCAATCGGCACGAAGACATCTTTGCCCAGCGTCGGACCGTTCTGGAACGGCACGTTCAGCGGGAAGTGTCGACGCCCAATTTGTACGCCTGGCGTTGACGTTGGGATCAGCGCACAGGTAATGCCAAGATCTTCTTCACCACCCAGCAGTTTTTCCGGGTCGGAGAGTTTAAATGCCAGACCCAGTACGGTAGCGATAGGCGCCAGCGTGATATAACGCTTATTCCAGGTCAGGCGCATACCCAGCACCTGCTGGCCCTGCCAGTCGCCCATACAAACCACGCCGGTATCAGGGATCGCGCCTGCGTCGGAGCCCGCTTCCGGGCTGGTCAGAGCAAAGCAGGGGATCTCCTGACCGCGTGCCAGACGCGGCAGGTAATGATTCTTCTGCTCTTCGGTGCCGTAATGCTGCAGCAGTTCGCCAGGGCCTAAGGAGTTAGGTACGCCAACGGTGATCGCCAGGATCCCGGAAACGCCGGAGAGTTTCTGCAGAACGCGAGCCTGAGCATATGCGGAGAATTCCAGCCCGCCGTACTCTTTCTTAATGATCATCGCGAAGAAGCGGTGTTCTTTCAGATACGCCCACAGTTCCGGCGGCAGATCCGCGAGTTCATGGGTGATCTGGAAGTCGTTCGCCATGCGGCAGGCTTCTTCCACCGGGCCGTCAATAAACGCTTGTTCTTCAGCTGTCAGATGCGGCTGAGGATAGTTATGCAGTTTTTTCCAGTCTGGCTTGCCCTGGAACAGGTCGCCTTCCCACCAGGTTGTACCGGCATCAATCGCCTCTTTCTCAGTGCGCGACATCGGCGGCATGACTTTACGGAAACCGCGGAACACTGGCGCAGAGATCATGGATTTGCGCATTGGCGTAAAGTTAAACGGTACGAGGAGAATGGCCAGAGGAACCAGCAGCCAGATTGACCACAGGCCAACCACGCCAAGCGCAGCTGTCCAGGCGAGCAAAATTAAGCTGCTGAGGAATAAGCTCACGCGGTGATAAAACAGAACGCTGAGCAGAACAACCGTAGCGATAATACTCAAAATCATCATAACGAAAAGCTCCCTTGCTTGTAGGAGGTCTGACCACTTGTGATGATATGGTTGTAGTGGATGTAAATTCTTTTAGCAATGTGTTTACAAAATAATTACAACAAAGCTCACATTGTTGCTGTTTTAACCGGCACAAAAAATCAAAAGCCGCAGCCATTCCTGTGGCTTGTACTTCTCGCTGGTAGCGCTATCCGGTACACTGCATCTTGTCATTTACATTCATGCTGAAGGATATCCTCATGTACCAGGATCTTATTCGTAACGAACTGAGCGAAGCGGCGGAAACGCTGGCTAATTTTCTTAAAGATGACGCCAATATTCACGCCATTCAGCGCGCGGCGGTCCTGTTGGCAGACAGCTTTAAAGCTGGCGGTAAGGTACTTTCTTGCGGTAACGGCGGTTCCCATTGCGACGCGATGCACTTCGCCGAAGAGCTGACCGGACGTTATCGCGAAAACCGCCCTGGCTACCCGGCGATCGCTATCTCTGATGTCAGCCATATCTCCTGCGTCAGCAACGATTTCGGTTACGATTATGTCTTCTCCCGCTACGTTGAAGCCGTGGGGCGCGAAGGCGATGTCCTGTTAGGCATCTCTACTTCGGGTAACTCCGGTAACGTGATTAAAGCGATTGCCGCAGCGCGCGAGAAAGGGATGAAAGTCATCACCCTGACTGGTAAAGATGGCGGCAAAATGGCGGGTAGTGCGGATATCGAAATTCGCGTACCACACTTTGGCTATGCTGACCGTATTCAGGAAATTCATATCAAAGTGATCCATATCCTGATCCAGTTGATCGAAAAAGAGATGGTGAAGTAAGAAGGCTATTTTATTTGCCATTTTGAATCCGGGCAGTGCCCGAAATCCTCACGTACTACGTGTACGCTCCGGTTTCCGCGCGCTGTCCGAATCTAAACTGGCTGCAACAATTACGCCTTCCCGCTTAAAGGCGTTTGTGGAGGTGATGTATGTGCGAACTGCTCGGGATGAGCGCCAATGTGCCAACCGATATCTGCTTTAGCTTCACCGGGCTGGTTCAGCGCGGCGGAGGTACCGGGCCGCACAAAGACGGCTGGGGTATTACGTTTTATGAAGGTAAGGGTTGCCGTACGTTTAAAGATCCGCAACCCAGCTTTAATTCGCCTATCGCCAAACTGGTACAAGACTATCCCATCAAATCCTGTTCCGTGATTGCCCATATTCGTCAGGCGAATCGTGGCGAAGTGGCATTGGAAAATACCCATCCATTTACGCGTGAACTGTGGGGACGTAACTGGACGTACGCTCATAACGGACAGCTTAGCGGCTATAAATCGCTGGAAACCGGTAATTTCCGTCCGGTCGGGGAAACCGACAGCGAAAAAGCTTTTTGCTGGCTGCTCCACAAGCTGACTGAACGGTATCCGCGTACGCCTGGCAATATGACGGCAGTGTTTAAATATATCGCGATGCTGGCAGGAGAATTGCGTGAGAAGGGCGTCTTCAACATGCTGTTGTCTGACGGGCGTTATGTGATGGCTTTCTGCTCGACCAACCTGTTTTGGATCACCCGTCGTGCGCCGTTTGGCGTGGCGACACTGCTGGATCAGGATGTGGAAATCGATTTTAGCTCAGAGACCACACCCAATGATGTGGTCACCGTGATTGCCACTCAGCCGCTAACCGGCAATGAAACCTGGCAAAAGATTATGCCAGGCGAGTGGGCGTTATTTTGTCTCGGGGAGCGTATAGTTTGATGCCAGCTGCGGCTGAACCACTTCGTGACTCAACGGCTTGCTGATAACGTAACGGCCATCGACGACGGAAACGGTCGGTGGCTTACGCGTTTGTTCAAAGTAATCGTAGCCAGGCTTTAGCTGCGCCCAGAATTCTTTGTAATACGAGAACTTATGGCGCTGCATGTTGGCATCGGTCATGCGGAATGGATAAATGCTAACCTGCACGCTGGACTGCCCAAACACCAGTGCGCCGGTGACAAACTGGAAAATCTCATCAATGCCGTTGTCGGTCATTGCGTAGCAGCCAACGGAAACGCAGGCACCGTGGATCATCAAGTATTTACCTTCATAACCGTGTGCGCGGTCGTAGGCGTTAGGGAAACCAATGTTAATCGCTTTATAAAAGCGGCTATCCGGTTTCAGCTGTCCGCGCTGTACGCTGTAAAACCCTTCCGGGCTTTTGAAATCGCCCTGACGCTGTTTCGGACCTAAGCCGCCGGAATAATTGCAGATCTTATAGCTATCGAGCAATTGATACTGTTCGCCCATCTTGACGTACAGATCCAGCGTTCGCTCTTCTTTGAAGATCTGGATATAGACGGGGGAGCCCATTAATTGCTGCTTATATTCTTTGCTGACAGGCGTAGTCGGGCTGCTGCTGCTCAGCAAACCGGCAAATGAAACGCACGGCAATAAAAGCATCGCAAGAAAAAATGCGATTTTACGCATACTGCTTATTCCTTGATAAAACGATTACACACGCCAGGACGGCAAAAAGAGTTCCCAAATCGGATAAATCTGGATCTGGAGCGCTCACATTATCACCCAGAGAGTTTTTCGCAAGTCTCTCGTGCGGCGTTTACACTTTAGATTTTCTTTATACGGAAAATTGTGCTTAAAGGCAGTCAGACACTGACGTATTTTGCGGGTTAGCGCACGTCATTAAGTCTTCTGAGTGCAGAATTCCTAATATATTGAATTTAAAAAATTAATAATTTAATAATCGAATATTAAAATGGAATGCCCGGCAATAGCGGTAGACTGCGGCGAACGTGTTTGATTAGGTAGTGTTGTTTTCATGTCTTTTGTCTCTGCGCCCCGACGCTTTTTGCCGGGTCTGCTGTCTTTGTGTGTTGTGTTGTCCTCGCCGTCTGTCGCCAAAGTTCAGCCCCTCTTATCTGACGCCCATTTAAGCTATGCGGCGCAATTACGCATACGTAACCGCGCCCGGCTGCTGAAGCAGTACCACGCGCAGGTAAAAAAGCAGGCAAGTTATGTGGTAGAAGGTAATGCGCAAAGTAAAAGCGCGCTGCGCCAGCAAAACAGGACGCTGATTAAACAGCACCCGGAGTGGTTCCCGGGGCCACTAAAAGCGAGCGATCAGCGCTGGCAGGAGCTGGTTGAGAATGACCATTTTCTCAGTAGCGATCATCTGCACAACATAACCGAAGTGGCAATCCACCGTCTTGAACAGCAGTTAGGTAAACCCTATTTGTGGGGCGGGACCAGCCCGGAACAAGGCTTTGACTGTAGCGGGCTGATCTTTTATGCCTACAACAAAATTCTGGCAGCAAAATTGCCACGTACGGCGAATGAAATGTATCACTATCGGCGGGCGACCATCGTCGCTAATCGCGACCTTCGTCGTGGTGATTTATTGTTCTTTCATATTCACAGTCGGGATATTGCCGATCATATGGGCGTCTATTTGGGGCAGGGACAATTTATTGAATCGCCGCGTACGGGAGAAACGATTCGGGTGAGCAATTTATCCGATGACTTCTGGCAGGATCATTATCTCGGCGCTCGTCGTATTCTGACGGAAAATACCATTCTGTAATCAAAAAGGCGGTGCGAATGGCACCGCCTCGTCAGGGGTTAACTCAACGCCCCCATAATCTTTAATTCCAGCTCATCCGGAACTTCGTTATATGACAACACCTGTAAGCCTGGTGCAAACAGGCGCGCATAGCGCGCAAGCAGAGGACGTAGCTGCGGTGCGACCAGCAGTACCGGCTCTTTACCCGCGGCTTTCATCTGTTCTTTAATCTGCGGCATATTGGTCTGGAACTGATTCAGCATATTAGGATCGACGGGTACGCTATCGAGCACCACTTTGCCGCTTTGCTGAGCCTGATTCACTACATTAGCCAGCAGATTCTCCAGCTCATTATTCAGCGTGTAGACCGCCAGCTCATCTTTGCGCACAAACGGATGGGTAATGCTGCGACGGAGCGCCAGACGCACATCTGCCGTCAACAGAATATGATCTTTAGTGACGGCGCTACTGGCGACCAGTACGGTGGCAATGGTAACGATATCGCGCAGCGGCACGCCTTCGACCAGCAGCGCCCGATAAACCTTCAAGAGCTGGCTGTAATTCAGCGCCGCGCTCAGATCTTCCGCCAGACGGGGGGCCATCGAAGAGAGGCGGTTATGCAGTTGGGTAATATCATCGTAGTTAAACAGGTCGGGAATAAAGTTGCGAATGACCTTATTTACATGCGTCGCAATGACGCTGGCACTATCAATGACCTGATATCCCATATTTAGCGCTTTGGCTTTTTGCGCCGGGACAATCCACGTCACCGGCATACCATAGGCCGGATCGTGGCCTAAAACACCATCGATCTCGCCATACGTTTCACTGGAGGGCAGCGCCATCAACTTATCTGAGGGAATATCAGCCTCATCAGCCTTGATCCCATTGATAAAAATGGCGTACTGGGTCGGTTTTAGACGGAAGTTTTCGCGGATGCGAATTTCCGGGAGCAGCACGCCGTTAGTGTCTGAGATAACCTGCCGTACACCGCGAATACGTTGAGTGAGCGGATTCCCTTTGGATTTGTCTACCAGCGACACCAGCTTGTACCCCAGGCTCAGGCTGATTGGCTCGATCAAAGGGATAGTTTCCCAACTGACCTGTTGCTCAGTGGTTTCAACAATGGTTTTGGTCAGCGTCTCAAGATTTTTCTCTTCAGTTTCAGCCACCTTCGGGCGCTTGCTCATACGCCAGGCGGTGAAACCCATCAGGGCGCTGAACACCAGGAACGGGAAATGCGGCATTCCCGGTACCACCGCCAGTACAAACATAATGCTGGTGGCGGTATAAAGTACGGAGGGGCTGGCCAGCAGTTGGCTACGCACGTCTGTGGCGATATCACCGCTGTCGCTCACGCGAGTAACGATAATCGCTGCCGCCGTCGACAGCAGCAGAGATGGGATCTGGGCAACCAGACCGTCGCCGATGGTCATCAGTACGTATTGCTGGAATGCGGCTTCGGCGCTTAAATCGTATTTAAAAATACCGATACAGACGCCGCCTATCAGGTTGATGGCCAGGATCATCATCCCGGCGATGGCATCACCGCGCACGAACTTCGACGCACCGTCCATTGCGCCATAGAAATCCGCTTCGCCCGCCACATCTTTACGTCGCGCCTGCGCCTGGGCCTGATTAATCAGGCCTGCGTTCAGATCGGCATCGATCGCCATCTGCTTCCCGGGCATGGCGTCCAGCGTAAAGCGGGCCGAAACCTCGGAGATACGCTCGGCACCCTTGGTAACCACGATAAAGTTGATTGTGAACAGCGTCAGTAAAGCTGACCGCGAAAATATCGTGGCGGCGCTGCATGGTCAGTCAATCTTTAACGGTGGCGGTATGGCGCCGTTAAATAAGCTGGGCAAGCAGCCGATAGCGCCGGGAGCGCAGAAGAAAAACGTCACGCGCAACAAACTCGATAAAACCGTCAACCCGCAGGAGACGGCGAAAATTACGGAAGAGAACGCGAAAAAGGCGCTGGATGTGAATGAAAAAGCGGTGCTGCTGAAACAAAAATCAGCCCGCGAATTGGGCGAACTGGCGACCGACATTAACGTTATCGCCCGCAATGCGCATATGGAAACTAACCTTGAGATGGAGATTGTTCCTCAGGGGCTGCGCGTACTGATTAAAGATGACCAGAATCGCAATATGTTTGAGCGCGGTAGCGCCAGGATTATGCCGTTCTTTAAATCGCTGCTGGTCGAACTGACTCCCGTGTTTGACTCGCTGGATAACAAGATAATCATCACCGGGCATACAGATGCGATGAGCTATAAGAGTAACATTTACAACAACTGGAACCTCTCCGGCGACCGCGCTTTGTCGGCGCGACGCGTGCTGGAGGATGCCGGAATGCCGCAGAATAAAGTCATGCAGGTCAGCGCGATGGCGGACCAAATGCTGCTGGATGCGAAAAACCCGGAAAGTGCCGGGAACCGTCGCATTGAGATCATGGTGCTGACGCAAAGCGCTTCCGATACGTTGTATCAATATTTTGGCCAGCAGGGAGAGAAGGTTGTGCAACCGCTGGTGGATAAGCTGGACAAGCAAAAGCAGGTGACTTCTTTACGTCAGCAATCTGCTCCCGTCACTCATTAATTCTGTTCCCGTCCCCCACGCAATGTGGGGGCAATTTATTCCTCAGGAAGGCAATGTGATAGATGTAACCCATATTATTCCATTGGAGATTCATACTGATAACGTCACTGATGTAGCCTGCCAGGGGGCGCATTTCGACAAGGTTTCAGGTATCTGGTACACCGAACCCCACGAGCTAAACGGGGCGCTTCGTGACTATGTCTACGACACCGACAATTTTAATATTGTCGCGCCGTACTATCTGGTGATTACCTCGAAGATGCACTGCTGGAGCTGCCACCAAATTACCCGCATCCATGGCGTGATGTTTACCCGCTTTATTAAGAAAAATCAGGATGGTCAGGGCTGGCAGTCGGTCAGGCGTAACAGCTTTTTGTTCCACATTAATTCTCTGCCTGAAGAGATAAAAAAGAACATCAAAGCCAGCAATTACTACCTCGATAAAAGTAAAACCACCGGGCTACGTTACTGGATGAATCACTGTGAAATTTGTGGTGAACGTCTGGGCGACTACGAGCTTTTCTGCGTTGAAAATGATGCCTTCCGCCTGATGACAGTCGAAAAACTGCTGCGGGCAAATGTTCGCAAAGTGAATAAACTGTTTGTCAGTACGGCGGGTAATCCCGCAGAACATACGAAAAAGGATATTGTGCGTTACCTGTGCGATGCCCGCTTCGTCATGAATGGTCCGGCGTAAGGAATAATCATACTTCTCACACTATAAAAATACTGTATACTTAAACAGTGTTGTGGGAGGCGAGTGATGCGCAAAATCATACATGTTGATATGGACTGCTTTTTCGCAGCGGTGGAAATGCGCGATAACCCCGCTCTGCGTGACATTCCCATTGCCATCGGCGGCAGCCGGGAGCGCCGGGGGGTTATCAGTACAGCCAATTACCCGGCGCGCAAATTTGGCGTGCGTAGCGCGATGCCAACGGGAATGGCGTTAAAGCTATGCCCGCATCTTACCTTATTACCCGGTCGCTACGAGGCCTACAAAGAAGCCTCCCGCCAGATTCAGGCGATTTTCTCGCGCTATACCTCGCTGATTGAACCCCTGTCGCTGGATGAAGCCTATCTGGATGTAACCGACAGCACCCACTGCCACGGTTCTGCCACGCTGATCGCCCAGGAGATCCGCCAGACGATTTTTAACGAGCTGCAGCTAACCGCTTCTGCCGGGATTGCGCCGGTTAAATTTTTGGCAAAAATAGCCTCCGATCTCAACAAGCCCAACGGGCAATATGTGATTACCCCTGCCGATGTTCCTGAATTTCTCAAAACGTTACCGCTCGGCAAAATTCCCGGCGTCGGCAAAGTCTCCGCCGCGAAGCTGGAATCAATGGGATTGCGTACCTGCGAGGATGTTCAAAAATACGACCTGGCAATGCTGCTCAAACGTTTTGGTAAGTTTGGTCGCGTGCTGTGGGAGCGAAGCCAGGGCATTGACGAGCGGGACGTTAACAACGACAGACTGCGCAAATCCGTCGGTGTGGAGCGCACGCTGGCGGAAGATATTCATGAGTGGTCAGAATGCGAGGCGATTATTGAGCGGCTTTATCCCGAACTGGAACGGCGTCTGGCCAAGGTAAAGCCGGATCTCCTTATTGCTCGCCAGGGGATAAAACTCAAGTTTAATGATTTTCAGCAGACCACGCAGGAGCACGTCTGGCCGCGCTTAAATAAAGATGACTTAATTGCGACGGCGCGTAAAACCTGGGAAGAACGTCGGGGAGGGCGAGGCGTGAGGCTGGTGGGATTACACGTCACGCTGCTGGATCCCCAACTGGAAAGACAGCTGCTGTTGGGGCTGTGACTCTGATGGATTGCCGGATAAGCGCAGCGCTATCCGGCATTTAGCGCAGAATCTTACTTCGCCGGAATCGACTTCAGCAGTTCAGTCAGCAGCGTCCAGTAGTGACCAACGCTTTCGATATGAACCTGCTCATCCGGGGAGTGCGGACCGGTGATGGTTGGCCCGATGGAAACCATGTCCATTTCCGGATACGGTTTCTTGAACAGGCCACATTCCAGACCGGCGTGAATGATCTGGATGTTTGGCGTTTTGTTGAACAGACGCTGGTAGGTTTCGCGAACCAGGTGCATAACCGGAGAGTTAGCATCCGGCTGCCAGCCAGGGTATCCGCCTTTGGCCTGGGTTTTCGCGCCAGCCAGTTTACCCAGTGAATCCAGCATGCTTACCACGTAGTCTTTACCGCTGTCGATCAGGGAACGGATCAGGCAGTGAATTTCAACGTTGTCGTCAGTCATGGTTACAACGCCGACGTTCAGGGAGGTTTCTACCACGCCTTTGGCTACGTCTGAGTTGCGGATAACACCGTTCGGGGTGGCGTTCAGCAGACGTACGAAGCTGTCGCGAGACTGAGTGGTCAGCGCGGCTTTGTCGTGAGTAACGGCATCCAGCAGCAGAGCCAGGTTCTTCTCTTTGGCTTCCAGTTCGTTTTTCAGGATTTCCTGGTAGGTGTTGACCAGCGCTTTTAACGCATCAACTTTATCTGCCGCCACTGCGAGGGTGGCAAAGGCTTCACGCGGAATCGCGTTGCGCAGCGTACCGCCGTTGAAATCAACCAGACGCAGATCCAGCTCTTCAGCGTGACCCGCCAGGAAGCGTACCAGCAACTTGTTAGCGTTACCGAGACCAACGTGGATTTCGCCACCGGAGTGACCGCCTTTCAGGCCTTTCAACGTCAGCTTAAAGCTCTGGAAGCCAGCCGGGATTGCTTCACGGGACAGCGGCAGGTTAGAGGTAAAGTCGATACCGCCTGCGCAACCCATATAGATCTCACCTTCTTCTTCAGAGTCGGTGTTGATCAGGATATCTGCCTGCAGCCAGTTAGCCTGCAGACCAAACGCGCCATCCATACCTGCTTCTTCGGTCATGGTCAGCAGCACTTCGAGCGGACCGTGTACCACGTTGTCATCAGCCAGAACGGCCAGTGCGGACGCCATACCGATGCCGTTATCCGCACCCAGCGTGGTGCCACGGGCTTTTACCCATTCGCCGTCAATATAAGGCTGGATAGGATCTTTAGTGAAGTCGTGCACGGTGTCGTTATTTTTCTGCGGGACCATATCCAGGTGCGCTTGCAGAACGACCGGCTTGCGGTTTTCCATTCCTGCGGTAGCGGGTTTGCGAATCAGGATATTACCGACCTGATCGCGCTCGACGTGGAAACCTTTCTCTTGGGCCCAGCTCAGAATGTGTTCAGCGAGCTGCTCTTCATGGTAGGACGGATGAGGAATAGAACAGATTTTGGCAAAAATATCCCACAGCGGTTGCGGGGATAACTGAGACAGTTCAGACACGTTGAGTCTCCTTGGCGATGTCCTACAAAACTTGCTTGCAGGCCACAGGGTTAGCAGAATTAAAAACATCACAAGTCAGGCTTGCGCGATGCGATTGAGAATACCACTTTCTCCGCTGACGGCTAGCATAAAGCATGCAAAAAGAGGCGCGGATTCCGCGAAACACTGGTTTTTAGTGCGTCAGATCTCTATAATCTCGCGCAACCTATTTCCCCCTCGAACACTTTTTAAGCCGTAGATAAACAGGCTGGGACACTTCACATGAGCGAAAAATACGTCGTCACCTGGGACATGTTGCAGATCCATGCACGTAAACTGGCAAGCCGCCTGATGCCTTCTGAACAATGGAAAGGCATTATTGCCGTTAGCCGTGGTGGTCTGGTGCCGGGCGCATTGCTGGCGCGTGAATTGGGTATTCGTCATGTCGATACCGTATGCATCTCCAGCTACGATCACGACAACCAGCGCGAACTGAAAGTGCTGAAGCGTGCCGAAGGCGACGGTGAAGGTTTCATCGTAATTGATGACCTGGTTGACACCGGTGGTACCGCCGTAGCGATCCGCGAAATGTACCCTAAAGCGCATTTCGTCACTATTTTCGCTAAGCCGGCAGGTCGCCCGCTGGTGAATGATTATGTTGTTGATATCCCTCAGGATACCTGGATTGAGCAGCCGTGGGATATGGGCGTAGTGTTCGTTCCGCCGATCTCGGGTCGCTAATCTAAAAAGTTTTCAACGCCCGCACTGTCGGGCGTTGTTCTTTTTGTGCTGTGTCAGGTTACACTATGCCTTAGTGAGTACTCATGGAGGCTGCAATCATGTCACAGGCTAACCTCAGCGAAGTCCTGTTTAAACCCCGCTTCAAACACCCTGAAACGTCAACGCTGGTTCGTCGTTTTAATCACGGCGCGCAGCCGTCCGTACAATCGACTCTGGATGGCAAAACCATCCCGCACTGGTACCGCATGGTGAACCGCCTGATGTGGATCTGGCGTGGCGTCGATCCGCGCGAAATCCTCGAAGTGCAGGCACGTATCGTCATGAGCGAAGCCGAACGCACTGATAAAGAGCTCTACGACACGGTTATCGGCTATCGCGGCGGAAACTGGATTTACGAGTGGGCGAAGCAGGCGATGGACTGGCAACAGAAAGCCTCTATGGAAGAGGATCCGCAAGTGAGCGGACGCCACTGGCTGCATGCTTCCACGCTCTACAACATCGCTGCTTATCCGCACTTAAAAGGCGATGAGCTGGCAGAGCAGGCGCAGGCTCTGGCCAATCGCGCCTATGAAGAGGCCGCACAGCGTCTGCCGGGCACGCTGCGTGAGATGGAATTTGCCGTTACCGGCGGCGCGCCGATTACCGGCTTCCTGCATATGCCAAAAGGCGACGGTCCGTTCCCGACGGTGCTGATGTGCGGTGGCCTCGATTCCATGCAAACGGATTATTACACTCTGTATGAGCGCTACTTTGCCCCGCGCGGTATTGCCATGCTGACGCTGGATATGCCGTCGGTCGGGTTCTCGTCAAAATGGAAACTGACCCAGGACTCCAGCCTGCTGCATCAGCACGTATTAAAAGCGCTGCCGAATGTTCCGTGGGTGGATCACACCCGTGTGGCGGCCTTCGGCTTCCGTTTTGGCGCCAACGTGGCGGTACGCCTGGCGTATCTGGAATCATCACGTCTGAAGGCGGTGGCCTGTTTGGGGCCGGTGGTTCATGCGCTGCTTAGCGACCCGCAGCGCCAGGCAAGCGTCCCGGAAATGTACCTTGACGTTCTGGCCAGTCGTTTGGGAATGCACGACGCATCCGATGAAGCGTTGCGCGTTGAGCTTAATCGCTATTCATTAAAAGTGCAGGGCCTGCTGGGCCGACGCTGCCCGACGCCAATGCTGTCGGGGTTCTGGAAAAACGATCCGTTTAGCCCGGAAGAGGAGTCGCGTTTAATCACATCTTCATCTTCTGACGGTAAGCTGCTGGAGATTCCATTCAACCCGGTGTATCGCAATTTTGACAAAGGGCTGCAGGAAATAACCGGTTGGATCAATCAGAGATTGTGTTAAAAGTTTGCTAAATTTTATCGATTTGGTAAAACAGGTGCTTCACCTAAGGAGATCGTAATGACGTTACCGAGTGGGCATCCGAAAAGTAGATTGATCAAGAAATTCACCGCGCTTGGCCCGTACATCCGGGAAGGGCAGTGCGAAGATAATCGGTTTTTTTTCGATTGTCTGGCTGTTTGCGTCAATGTGAAACCCGCCCCAGAGAAACGCGAGTTTTGGGGCTGGTGGATGGAACTGGAGGCGCAGGAAAAACGCTTCACGTACAGCTACCAGTTTGGCTTGTTCGATAAAGACGGGAACTGGACTGCAGTGCCGGTGAAAGAGACTGAAGTGGTAGAGCGACTGGAATACACCTTACGTGAATTTCATGAAAAATTACGTGGGTTGTTAACGTCGCTGAATCTGGCGCTGGAGCCTGCTGACGATTTTAACGATGAACCGGTTAAATTAACGGCATAATGAACAGTAAAATGCCGGATGGCGGCGCAACCCCATCCGGCATTTTTTTATGCTACATCAGAACTGATAAACCATACCGACAGCAACGATATCATCATTGTTGATGCCCAGTTTATTGTCGCTATCGAGCTGGTTGATTTTATAATCGACAAACGCGGACATATTTTTGTTGAAATAGTATGTTGCGCCAACGTCGATATAATTCACCAGATCCTCATTGCCTACGCCTTCAATATCTTTCCCTTTTGACAGCACATAACCCAGTGACGGACGCAGACCAAAGTCAAACTGGTACTGAACTACCGCTTCGAAGTTCTGTGTTTTATTGGCGAAGCCACCGGAAATTGGCGTCATATTGCGCGTTTCAGAATAGAACGTCGCAATATAAATATCGTTAGCATCATATTTTAAACCGGTCGCCCAGGCTTCTGCTTTATCGCCAGTCCCGCGCGTTTGCAGATTCTGCTGGTTGGTACGATCGGAGTTGGTATACGCACCGCTCACCGCGAAATCGCTGCCGCCAAAATCATAGGTAACGGAAGTACCAAAACCGTCGCCGTTTTGTTTTTTCACATCGCGGTCCTGATTTTTCCCCTGGTATTGCAGGGTGAGATCCAGACCATCCACGACGCCGAAGAAGTCGGTGTTACGGTAGGTCGCCAGGCCGCTGGCGCGTTTGGTCATAAAGTTATCGGTCTGCGCGGAGGAGTCGCCGCCGAATTCCGGGAACATATCGGTCCACGCTTCCACGTCGTACAGCGCGCCGAGGTTACGACCGTAATCAAACGAGCCAAGGTTTTTTAATTTCAGACCGGCAAAGGCCAGACGGGTTTTTTGCTGGTTAGAGTCGCTTTCGGCTTTATTGCCGGCGAACTCTGCTTCCCAGCGGCCATATCCCGTCAGTTCATCGTTAATTTGCGTTTCGCCTTTAAAACCTAAACGGATATAGCTCTGGTCGCCGTCTTTGCTGTCATAATCCGTCATGTAATGCATAGCTTTTACTTTGCCGTACAGGTCCAGTTTATTACCGTTCTTGTTATACACTTCCGCTGCCTGTACGGATGCCGACGCAGTAATACCCATCACCACTAATGCCAGAGTGCTCTTTTTCATTTTCATTCCTGATTAAAAGTACGCGCTAATATTCACTGGGTGTGATCCCCGTTAAAAGACAGGAGGGTTTTTAACGTCTGGTAATGAACGTTTTATGACAAAGTAAGAATATTTTTAAAAAAGGATGTTTTTTTGTTTCTGTAATAAATGCGTCAAAATCTGCCGCTACGCTTGCTGATCCTGCGCAATAAAATTTCATGCTTTGTGCGCTGGTTGTTGGCAACCGGGGCCAGTCCTGCTAAAACGTTCGTTTGATATCATTTTCCCCAATTTTGAATGGCAGAGAATCATGAGTGACAGCCAGACGCTGGTGGTAAAACTTGGCACCAGTGTGTTAACGGGCGGATCGCGCCGCCTGAACCGCGCCCATATCGTAGAACTGGTTCGCCAGTGTGCGCAGCTCCATGCCGCAGGGCATCGTATTGTTATCGTTACCTCGGGCGCGATTGCCGCCGGACGTGAGCATCTGGGTTACCCTGAGCTCCCGGCAACGATAGCCTCGAAACAGCTGTTGGCGGCGGTAGGGCAGAGCCGATTGATTCAACTGTGGGAACAGTTGTTCTCGATTTACGGTATTCACATCGGACAGATGCTGCTAACGCGTGCGGATATGGAAGACAGAGAGCGCTTCCTTAACGCCCGCGATACGCTACGCGCGCTGCTGGATAACAACATCGTTCCTGTCATTAATGAGAACGACGCCGTAGCGACCGCCGAAATTAAAGTCGGTGATAACGACAACCTTTCAGCGCTGGCGGCGATTCTGGCCGGGGCCGATAAGCTGCTGCTGCTGACCGATCAGCAAGGGCTGTTTACCGCCGATCCGCGCACCAACCCACAGGCTGAGCTGATCAAAGACGTTCACGGTATTGATGATGCGCTGCGCGCCATTGCCGGTGATAGCGTCTCGGGTCTGGGAACCGGCGGTATGGGGACTAAACTGCAGGCCGCTGATGTTGCATGCCGCGCCGGGATTGACACCATTATTGCCGCAGGCAGCAAGCCGGGCGTAATTGGCGACGTGATGGAAGGCGTCTCCGTTGGGACGCGTTTCCATGCACAGGCCTCTCCGCTGGAGAACCGTAAACGCTGGATCTTCGGCGCACCGCCAGCCGGGGAAATTACCGTTGATGAGGGTGCGACCGCAGCGATTCTGGAGCGTGGCAGTTCATTACTGCCAAAAGGCATTAAAAGCGTGACAGGCAACTTCTCTCGTGGTGAAGTGATCCGCATCTGCAATCTCGAAGGGCGCGATATTGCCCACGGCGTTACCCGCTATAACAGCGATGCGCTGCGCCGTATTGCCGGACATCACTCACAACAGATCGACACCATCCTGGGCTACGAATACGGTCCGGTTGCTGTCCATCGCGACGACATGATTACCCGTTAAGGAACAGGCATATGCTGGAACAAATGGGCATTGCTGCCAAAGCTGCGTCATACAAGCTGGCGCTGCTCTCCAGTCGCGAAAAAAACCGCGTACTGGAAACAATAGCTGATGAGCTGGAAGCGCAAACGGAAAGCATCCTCAGCGCGAACGTACAAGATGTTGAGCAAGCGCGAGCCAACGGCCTGAGCGAAGCAATGCTCGACCGCCTGGCGCTGACTCCGGCGCGTCTGAAAGCGATTGCCGACGATGTGCGTCAGGTATGTAATCTCGCCGACCCGGTCGGGCAGGTGATTGACGGCGGTCTGCTGGATAGCGGCCTGCGTCTCGAACGTCGTCGCGTTCCGCTGGGCGTGATTGGCGTGATTTATGAAGCGCGTCCAAATGTCACCGTTGACGTTGCTTCCCTGTGCCTGAAAACCGGTAATGCGGCGATCCTGCGCGGTGGGAAAGAGACGTACCGGACGAATGCGGCAACCGTGGCGGTTATCCAAAAGGCGCTGGAAGCCTGTGGTTTACCCGCTGCAGCCGTGCAGTCGATAGATAACCCGGACCGCGCGCTGGTCGCTGAAATGCTGCGTATGGATAAGTACATTGATATGCTGATCCCTCGCGGTGGCGCGGGTCTGCATAAGCTGTGCCGTGAGCAGTCGACTATCCCGGTCATCACCGGCGGCATTGGGGTCTGTCACATTTATGTTGATGATACCGCGGAGATCGACCCGGCGCTGAAAATTATCGTCAACGCCAAAACCCAGCGTCCGAGCACCTGTAACACCGTAGAAACCCTGCTGGTGCATCAGGATATCGCTGCGCGTTTTCTGCCTGCGCTGAGCCAGCAGATGGCACAAAGCGGCGTCACGCTGCATGCCGACGACACCGCGCTGGCCACATTGCAGGCAGGGCCCGCTAACGTGGTTGCGGTGAAAGCCGAAGAGTATGACGACGAGTTTCTGTCGTTGGATCTGAACGTTAAAATCGTTACCGATCTGGACGATGCTATCACCCACATTCGCGAGCATGGGACCCAGCATTCCGATGCCATCCTGACGCGCACCCTGCGTAACGCCGATCGTTTCGTGAATGAAGTGGACTCTTCTGCCGTGTACGTTAACGCCTCTACTCGTTTTACCGATGGCGGCCAATTCGGACTGGGGGCGGAAGTGGCTGTGAGTACGCAAAAACTGCACGCGCGTGGCCCAATGGGTCTGGAAGCACTGACCACCTATAAGTGGGTTGGCTTCGGTGACGACACGATTCGTGCGTAATTGAAAACGGGCGATGCCATAATAGGTCTATGATTTTCAGGTCTGTTAAGGCATTGCTCGGTTAATTCTACTCTTTACCCCGCTACCGCATTTGTTTTCTATCCTGTGTTTTATCATCATCCGCATCAGTCTGGTTTTTAGCCATGTGCTCCCCGGCGTCGAAAAGGCGACGTATCACAGAATTTTCCCTACCAGCATGAATTTTCTGGGTCTGCGGCTCACGTATTGTTCCTATGGTCCAATCTATTAGAATCAGTCTCATTTTTATGAGGAGTCGTTGCGTGAAATCGGATATTCACAAACATAGCATTCCTGTTGTGCCGCTCGGTAACCCGTTTCCCCCCCGCCATTGTTCACTGTGTCCAAAGGGCGCGGCGATTGATCGTGATAATCAATACCGATTGATAGACAAAAGAAGGAAGTTTAAAGCGGGGGAGATACTCGCCCGCCAGGATGGAGCCGCGGACATGCTTTTTGTTATTCACGAGGGGTACTGCACGTCCAGCGTGGAATGTGGTGATAACGATTTTATCAGTCGCTTTTATGTTCCGGGAGACATCATGGCGCTGGATGCTGTTGAGGGGGGGAAGTATCTGACAACGATCAAGGCTGCAACGGCTGCGGAGGTATGTCATATCGATATTGCGCGGTTGTTCAAGGCAGCAGAAAAGGAGCCGTCGGTTGCAGCGGCAGTCATCAAGTTTCTCTGCAGGGACAATGGATTCATTGTTGAAAAACTACGGCGTTATGCCAATAAACATGCTGAGGCCAGAATCGCTGCTTTCCTCGTGGAGTTTTACGAAATGCATTTACGTATTGGCAGGCCAGAAACGACGCTTCGCTTGCCATTCTCGCGGGAGGAAATTGCCAGTTATCTCGATCTTAAAATTGAAACCGTTAGCCGCTCATTAAAATCCCTCGAACATCAAAAGTTGATTAGCTTACATCGGGTCCGTACGGTAACAATTAATAGTTATTTGGGGTTAAAAGGTTTCAGCTAACGCTATCTTTGCCGTGCGTTATTTATCTCTTGATATTCCAGGAATATTCATTTTATATGGAAAATTCCTGGTTTTATTTATGTGGAATAATTATCAATTCGAATGATAATCCTACAGGTCAGCGCTATTTTTATAAGAATATTCCCCCTTAAATAAATATTTCATGAGAATTTTCTTGTGAAGTTAAAAATTAGCATGATTGCAACAAATAATAAACATTATAGAGAGAGTATGTGGATGTTAATTATCTTTATGTTTTTTAAGGGTTTTACTCCTGGGCTATTTGTATGATCTTTTTGATATTTATCAAAAACTTAAAAAAGATGAATTGTTTGGTTTTTATTGTTTGTGTGGATAATAATTCTAAAAATGTACATATTTTAAGTAATTATATCTTAGGAAACTTCTTAGGTAATGTTTTTTATAGGAAAATTCTTAGTTTTTTGTAATTTTTACGTTTTAGGGTTTGTTGAGATGTTACTTAATCCAAATGATAATTTTCTGGCGCGGCAATTCTGGCTCGCAATTAATGGAACCGCTGGAGTGACTTAATAATAAGACTCGGTGGTGAGTTTGTTCTTAGGAGAAGATAAAATGAAAAAAATATTATTAGTAACATCTCTGGCTTCTGTATTTGTTGCAGCAAATGCAATGGCAGATGTTACTGCTTCTGCAACAGCCTCGTGGGACGCGACGGCAACGAAAGATACCACCAGCATGTTGGTTGTCACCCCGCTGAACTCTTTAACTTTCCAGTATGCTGAAGGGCTGAATGCCTTCAACTCTCAGGACGGTGCTTTTGATGTGACGATTCAGGGTCAGGAGACGGCAACTGATTTTGAACTGACTGCTCAGATTATTAGTAACACTCTGATCAACGCCAGTGGTGATGCTTCTACCCTGAACGTAGGGGTGGCATGGAATGGCACTGCGCTGACTAATTCATCAGATACTGTCCTTGTTAACTCCAGCTCCACTTCTGGTCTTGAAAGCTTGATGGCTGATGGCGCTTATAACGGTGCCGATCGTGTCAGCGATCAATCCAACTTCAAATTCACCATCGCGTCAGCGACTTCTGATGGTAGTCAGACAGTAGCAGATTACTCTGCACTGCCAGACGGCTATTGGACTGGCGATGTAAAAGTACAGTTCAATGCAACCTGGACGACTCCGTCTGCCTAAGTAATAAAAAATTCGGGAGAATTTGTTCTCCCGAATTTATCAGGAATGGTGTCATGAAAAAATATTTACCGGCAGCGATGTTGGTAGGGTTAGTAGCATCTTTTCCCGGATGGGCAATTAATGTTGGTGAAATCACATCGATCATGACTTCTGCTGAGAGTTCATTATCGAAAGAAATTATCAATACGACAGATGCGGCGCGTTATGTCAGTGTTTCGGTAAAACAATTGTCATCACCTTTGGCGGGGGGAATCGAAATAAAGCCCGTTAATTCCGGAGAATTACTCTCTACACCTGCCAATCTTATTCTTCCAGGTCAGGCGAAGGATGTTTTTCGTTTCTTTTATAAAGGACCTGCAGATGATGTCGAGCGTTATTATCGTCTGCAATGGATAGATGAGCCGGTCACCGAGAGCGCGGAAACCCGGGCGAATAAAATGGCTGTTGCAACAGCGTCGGCTGAAATTGGCACTATCCTGGTAGTCGCGCCGCGCAAGGAGCGTTTTGAATATAGCCGAAATGGCGATGTTATTACCAATACCGGCAATGTTTCGTTTCGTGTGATCGCCTATGGGGCTTGTAAAGATAAGGCTCGCGATCGGGGACGAGGCTGTCGCGAACGTTATTACATTATGCCGGGTACAAAAATAAAATTACAGTTTACCGACATTAGTAATAGCCGTTCACGCATCGGTATCTGGCACGGTAAGCAGTTTATTACAGTGAAGTGATGGTCAATAGCAGGGATAAATAAAATTACCGGAATGTAAGGATGCAGATGACAACAACAAATATTGTCGGCGGTAGCATTTGTCTTTTTCTTGCGCTGACACCAGGATTTTCACATGCAGCCCCAGTAAAAGTGGGTAATTACGTTATCCCCAGCGCTTTCGCCCGTTCACTGGAGCAGGGAATGACGGTGCCGGTATATATTCGTTACAACGAGACTGACGAGAAAAGTCAGCAAAAAGTTGCCGATGCGGTGATTTCCCTTGTTGATGGCAATATTACGGTTAAAGCCCTGACTCTTGCTGAATTGCCCAATAATGCCGTGTTATCTGGAAAAACCCGCGCGTTGGTGGAAAAAATTCGTGATGTGAAGTTTCACGATAACACCAATATCGAGCTATCGAATGATGCACGTCTGCAACTCAACGTCTCCTCATTTCACCTGGAGATGATTGTCAGCAAAGATGCGTTAACTGAAGCGATTGTCGCACGCAGCAGCCTGCTTGGACCTTCCAGCGTGGAGACTCTCTCTAACGTCCTGAACTATAACTTTGGCACCTACTACAACGATTATCATAACGGCAGCAGTACCCGCAGCTATCTGACGATGGACAATACAACATCGCTGCGTGAACACCATGTCAACATTAACGGTTCGTTTTACGGCATAGGCGACAGCAACAGCACCAGTAAACTCTATCGCGCGATGTATGAGCGTGATTATGACGGATATCGACTGGCGCTCGGGATGCTCGACACCTGGAATGTCCAGTCTATTGCCAGCCTGAATGCGCTGAATGGTGGGAAAATTTACGGCGTAAGCTACGGAAACAAAGGAAGTACGGTTGTTGAGAATACCTCGCTTTCGCTCACGCCAATTACCGTATTTTTGCCAGCCGCTGGCGAGGTTCATGTATTTCGTGACGGGCGTTTGCTCAGCGTACAGAACTTTAATATGGGCAGTTATGAAATTGATACCAGTCGTTTCCCGTATGGTGTTTATGACGTCACGGTAGATATCGTGGTCAATGGCCGGACAATTAATAGTCGTATCAGTCGGGTTAATAAAATCTTTGCCCGCCAGCAGGCTGCCGGAATTGATCAGCTCTCATGGCAACTGTTTGGTGGCTCACTGGATTATGACCGTGTGAGTTATAAGCGAAACCACTATCAGGATTTAGGCAATGAGCAGACCTGGATTGCCGGCGGTGCCGCATCGGTGACGCTGGCGATATTGTCGGGGCTGGGCCTGAAATCTACGCTCTACGGTTTTGGCAACAATGCGGTTAATGAAACGGATGTCACGCTCAATGTGAATGAATACGTAAGCATTGGCAATCAGACGCTGGTAGCGAACGATTCGTCATGGCGAAACATCAGTAATATCAATCTCAATATCCCCGAGGGATATGGTTCCCTTTGGGCATCTCGTGAAGACAGTAAAATTGGCGACCGTCTGCCCATGCAGGAGCGTGACAATTATTCCATTGGTGGCACTCTTAACCTGGGGAAGTTTATTCCTCATGGCGGCTCGCTTACCGTGAGTCAGACGGAGAATCGCTACTCGGGAAATAAATACCGTAACCTGGACTACAGCACGAACCTTTATTCAGGCAAGTATGCCACGGTTGGGTTGCGCGCAGGTATTCAGCGTTATTACTACAACAACCGGAATGACGATGGGCGACAGGAACGTTATGTCAGCCTGGATTTATCGTTGCCGTTGGCGTCTTGGATGAGCATGGGCGTCTCCCGGGATCGCTATGGCAGCACTCAGGGTAATCTCAGCGCGCGCAAGCAGTATGCTGAAGGCCCCATTAAATCAGTCGGATTGTCGGCTTCGACACGCCTGAGTGGCGAGCAGTATTACGACAATAATTACTCGGTAAACGGCAATCTGAGTTATGACACGAAATATAACGCCGGCACCGTATCGGTAACGCGTTCTGCGGACAACTCCACCAATATGAACTTCTCTTCTCAAGGTTCCCTGGCGTGGGCAGGAAAAGATTTCGGTCTGAGTAAAGAGAGGCAAAGGTCAGGCATTATTGTGAAAACCGATTTGACCGGCGAAGGGAAACTGGCTGCGAAGATTAATAACCGAAATTATCTTCTCAGCGGTAAATCCAATTTCATTGCACTGCCGCCTTATGCTCAGTACAAGCTGGAGATCCTCAATGATAAAAACTCTGAAGACAGCTTTGATATTGTTTCAGGGCGCAAACAGGAACTGACGCTATATCCGGGTAACGTGGGTGTTATCAACCCTGAAGTGAAAAGTATGGTCACCGTATTCGGGCGTATTCGTTATCCCGATGGGCAGTTGGCTGCAAACACCGATATTCATAATCACATCGGTAAAACGCGTACGGATGAAAAAGGGGAGTTTGCTATCGATATCGATAAGAAATATCCGGTCATCACGTTAATTTCAGCCAATGGCAGCCTATGCGAAGCCGATCTCGATTTGGAAAAAGCACGCGGCGCAGCGTGGGTTGGTGATGTGAAATGTTCCACGCAAACCACGATGGCGCAGAGGTAATAAAATGAAAGTATTAATTAAAGTAGCTACTGTAATCTGTGCCGTGGGGAGTTTCACGCCTGCGCCTGCTTTGGCTTTAAATGCAGTATCTTCCGGCTCAGTCAGTAATAACTATTTGTTTATTGAAAATGCCATTGATAGTGAATACTTTATCACCCCCTCCGCACTCGATCCGCGTTTCAGCGGTTCAAACACATGGATAAAATACGGTACCTCTCAGGTGAGTCTCGGGTATTTAGGTTTTGTCATCTGGACTGCGCCAGGAAATTATTATCAGGACATGTGGATTGATAATTCCCCGATTAACGGGCCTTTTCGGGGGATCCGTTGTTATAGCGGCAGCCAGTGTCCATCAACTGGATTTATTGCCGGGCAAGGCACTGATAAAAACGGCTTTTATCATGCGCAGGTAGGATCTGTCGCAGGCGTTATTGGTGGCGCCTACGGATTCGCTTCCCTGACGGATACTGCCTATGAGTACTTTCGCAATGTGCCTACCGGTAGCAGCGAAACCTATGTGTTCAACCGTTGTTATACTTCCGTAGATTATGATTATTCTTCCGGGCAACGTTGCAAAGATCAATCGAAAGGATTATGGAATTACGTCAATTATACGTTAACCAAACGTGGTCATCTGTCACTGGTATCGACTAATGCATTTCAGGAACTTTGGGTTGCCAGCGACGGTACGCCGAGCATCACCAAAGACTCTGGTTATTGCGAGCTTGGCGTGGTAGGCAGCGAAGATGGCGTGATTTGCAAAATGGTAAATTATAACCTGCAACAAACCGCCAATCTGACCGCCTCTCTGACGTTTCGCGCTTATGTCGACACGGCGATGCTTGGTTTTACGCCTGGACCGGCCACCGTGAAATACTCCGGGAATGGTTCAAACTGGTATAACTATGGTACTTCAACTGCTTATTACAACGTTTTCACGACCTCTGGAGAATACATATATATTTTTCTGTCAAAAGTATTCCTGAAAAAACTCGTCGATTCAGGAATCAGCATTACTAACACTCAACCGTTTACCTTCGGTTTTTATAATGGCTTAACACCTGAGTCAGGGCACTACCAGTTTACGCCTTCGCTACAGATCAATATTGTGCCGAAGGAGTATGGGATCAGTATCGTCTCTTCAGACAACACCGCTTCTGCGAGCGGCAGTGGCACGATTGGCGACGCCGCTCCTATAGAAATAGATTACACCGTGACAGTCTCCGGTCCTCGTCAGGCTGATAGCATTACCGCGCAAGTTATCGGAGAAAGTACGACGATAAACAGTGTGCCTTACTGTCTGTTTACCTCCCCTCAAGGCGGGCTGTCAGTCCCAATCCCCGCTTTTCTGCAGTACAACAGTCAGTCGGGGGGCGTGGTGAAGAAACGAAATAGCTGTAGTGAAGCAGCAATCAATATGAGCGATGCGCAGTGGCAACAGACGCCCTGGGACGCAAATAACAATGATGATGGAAGCTATTATGCTACTGATTTGAAACTGCTTTTCCCAATGAATGATTCACGGTCGATGTTAACTGTTTCCGGAACAGATTGGGAAGGTGTTGTCAGTGCCAGTGGAGAGATAAAAGTCACGGCGAATTGGGTGGGAGTGACGCCATGAACCGCTGCCGTTTGGTGTTTAGATGGGTATTTATCTTACTTTCCGGGTTGACTATATTCTCCGCACAGGCTGTCTACCTGGAGTCGACCATTTATGAGATGCCATCGGATAAATCATTTATCAGCAAACGGATCTATAACGATAGCCAGAAACAGAATTTGTACAGTATTGGCGCAGTAAAAATTGATAAGCCTGGACCGGGAGGTGAAAACAGAAGTGCCATTGCTGAAGGCGAACTTCTGTTTACGCCGCTGAATTTTTCACTGGCTCCGCAGGCGAGTGAGTTTTTTAAGATTTTCTACCGTGGACCGCAGGATGATAAAGAACGCTATTACCGAATTCTGTTTCGTGAAATGCCGATAACGCTGTTTACCGAGCGTAATCAAGGGAAAGGAGGGCAGGCTCTCCCGGTGATCGCTATGGACACCATATTGGTTGTTCGCCCGAGAAAAATGAATCTGGCCTACACCATTGATGAGGCAAACGGAACACTGAAAAACACCGGGAATACTTTTTTTAAAATCATCGTACACCTGGGGTGCAACTCAACCGATGATGAAGCCACCATGCGTTATGTGTTGCCGGGTGAAACCTGGCGTAGTAGCGAATTGAAATCAAAAAACCGGAAATTTATCGTTGCATTGCAGAAATACATACCAGTAGGTCAGGGGTGCTTCAAACTCAATCAATAGTAAGCATTAATTCTGATCCGATATGTCATGGTTAGATATTGAACCTATACTGTAACTGTCTTTATACAATGCAGTAATCAGCTCGGCACAGATGAAATTTTAGTCATTTGCACTCAACGTCACGGTAATTAAGAGTCAGGTAGTATGAACAGTATAATTAATGAACAGGTTGAGTATGATTCCACCAGAAAAAGCCTGAAACATCGCGATACGACAATAATTCTTTCGGCATCTACCGCGAGACTACTTGAGCTATTCATTGCCCATAAAAATCAACAAGTCCACCGCGAGTTTATCATTGAAGAAGTGTGGAAAAAGCATGGCATGGCCCCATCGGGTCATAGTCTTAATAAAAGCATCAGTATTTTGCGAAAAGCATTTAGTGAGCTGGGGGCGGGTAATCCCATTGAAACGCTGCCCCGGCAGGGATTTTTGTTCCATGCTTCGATCAGCGGTGAATCGTCATCTTCCTGTGAAGATGAAACTGTGCGTTCGGTAACTGAGACGGTGAACTCATCCGTAAGACCAAAAAGTAAAAATATTATTCTTTTCATTTTATTATTTGCATTTCTTGGAAGCGCCATATTTATCTTTTCAGCTCTTAATTCAAGATCCAAAAATTTTATCTATATCAGAGCAATAGATGATTGTGAACTTTATACTGCCGATGACAATAATGCTGATAAAACAAAAGCATTTTTATCTTCTGATATGTGGCGAAAAGTAAATGCGGCTTGTCATGATGGCAAGAAAACAATTGTTTTTTATGATGATAATAATTTATCAGCCGGCAATGATCTTAGAGTGAATTTGCTTGGGGTTTGTACGTTAGAGAAAGGAGGGGTTGTCCGTGAATGTGAAAATTTTGTTTATTAGTGGGGCAATCTTTCTTGCAGCGATAACAGCATATTTTTTATATCGCCATCAAGAACCTGAGACGCTGACCTGCTCGGCAAAAACTTACCTGCATCTGGAGGCGCAAACTCAGGGGGTAAAAATTGAAGGTGAAGTTCTGCTGGTTTTTCGTATTTCTTCTGCTACCGAAGGGCGGGTATCTCAGGTAGGAAGCCTCAATATTCAGGGTAAAAATTATGCTGTAGATCGTAATGTTATCCTGAATTTTATTGGTAAAGATCGTGATGGTTACCTGCAGACCCGTCGTGTAGCTATTGTTAAAAATAAAAATGATAATGTTCCTGATAACGTTACCGAACAACTCATGTCACGACAGGAAATTTTTTATTATAAGATCATCCATATCGCCAAAAATGTCTATGCGATCAGAGATCTGCGACGTACGTTAATGGTTTGTCGGGCAGCATAAGTAACAATAATATGTTATCCTTACGGTTTTAGTAGTTTTATATTTTGTCGTTTTTAGTGTTCGTGGTTTTTTATTTTGTCTTACAGTGAAAATGAGCAATAGGATTTGTATTGATGAAGAATTAGGATTTTTCCTTTTTCAATAATTAAAATGGCCTTAACATTTAATGGTAATATTCATATGGATAAGCGTGATTATAAATTCTGAAACTGCGTGAGATGACTTATGGATAAAGTTATTTCGCGGACTGCATTGTAATTTCTGGAGGCTAAAGGTGTTGTATATTCTCTCGTGTATAAAACGAGGGACCTGCCATGCCATAAATTTAAGTTGGTGGTAACTATGAATACGAAAAAGGTTTTTCTGCTCAGTTATGATATTTTTCTTTTCTCAGGGATAAAAGCGTGGTTGCCAAATCTGGTGTTGGTCGATGCGCGGGCATTTATTTCTGGTTCACAGTCAATTATTCCACGGTATCCATCCTGTTTACTGGTGATCGATAACCGGTTACCATTATTCCAGGTCAGGAAGTGGTTTCAGAGAAATAGCACGCAGTTTATCAATATAAACTGTATTGTTCTTCGGATGAATGAAAATCGTTCTATTAATCGGGGGTACGAGGAGTATGCATTCATTAATGGACGGGAACTATCGGATCAGCTGATTTCTCAGTTGAGAGCCAATCTAATGGCACCCAATGAGGTTGTGGAAGTCACTAAAGGTTCAGCGATATTTACTTTTCATTTGACTGAGTTTGAAGAGAAAATGCTGTATGCATCTTTCACAAAGGAAAAATTGCACGATTTTTGTCATGCTAACTCGATAACAATTAAGTCAGTGTATCGATATCGGGAACGCATTACCGCTCGTCTGGGATTTTCTCATTTTAATGAAACTATCATTTTTTTAACCAGGAATAATCTATTGCATGAAGGTTCCTCTACGAACAGTCATTCTGGTAAGAATGTAATATACGGCGAAGCATATGATGTCTCAGATTCTGGTCGACTGAGTATGGCAATAAGGAATGAAGAAATCATTCCTTATTTTCAACCCATCGTAAATATAAACGAAGATGTCTGTGGTGTTGAGGTTTTGGCTCGTTGGCCACAGGGGGATAATTATGCTATTTCTCAGCGTGAGTTTATACCGCTGGCTGAAAAATGTGGCTTAATGAATGAGTTAACGAGCTATTTAATGAACGCCGTCGCGCGTAATCTGGTCGACGGAAGCGAGGATTTCAATAAAACTTTATTCGTCTCTTTTAATGTGAGTCCATCAGGTTTAAGTAACCCCGTCTTTTATTGGGAGTGTCTTAATTTTATGGAAATAACGCAAAGGCTACCGATAAAATTGATGATTGAAATAACTGAAAACCAGACTCTCACTATTACTCCTGCAATCAAAGAACTGATACGATCGTTGCGAAACAGAGGGGTTCTGTTTGCTTTAGATGATTTTGGGACGGGATACGCTAACCTTTGCTATCTCAATGAGTTAGACCTGGATGTTATAAAAATTGATAAAACGTTTATCAAAGCTATTAAAGAAGTTGAGCAACATATCCCTATGCTCGAGTCAATCATTCACCTTTCCGAACTCCTGGGGTTACGCATGGTGGCGGAAGGCGTTGAACATGGCTATCAGCAGCAATGGTTGGGGAAAAATAATGTTGATTACCTGCAGGGTTATCAATTTTTACCGCCAGTGACGTTTGATGATTTTATGCGTTACTACAAGCAGTCTTTAGATTTTTTTGAATCAGCGTCGGATTCTACTTTCTCAACGTAAAGCCTTTCGGGAACATCAGGGGCGGATGCCTCTGATGCAGGTATTTTTGTCGAGGTGAGTACGACAACTCCCGCCTGTCTGGTGAAGGCGACAGTCTGTTGTGAGTGAGGCATCGTTTGTTTATGTATCTAATACGGGGTATTTATAGCGGTATCAGCGTTAATTAAACCGATGCCGAGGTGAGTTCCTGGCCATGCGTCATTTCCTGACAAAATTAAGAGTCTGGTTTCCGCCGCCTCTTATCTTAGTACTTTTTCTCGTTGCGGATGTGCTGACGGCGAGTCCGCGTTTCACATTCGGCGGGGTGAATATCGTGATAAGCACATTGCTGGCCGGCGTCAGTCTGTTGGTGATATTGCATACCGCGTGGCAGATGCGGATGAAACGTACGACCCTGAATCCGCTGCATGCACATAAATCGACCACGCTTGTTACCGGCGGATGTTATGCCTGGAGCCGCAACCCGATCTACCTTGGTATGAGTGGAATCCAGTTGGCCTTTGCTCTTTGCATCGGTAGCCTGACTGGAGTACTGGCTGTACCGGTGTTTATGCTGGCGGTTGCCAGATTGCATATTGATTTTGAAGAGGAACAACTGCGAAAACATTTCGGGCTGGAGTGGGAGCGCTATGAACAACACGTTCGCCGCTGGTTATAGTAATACCCGACCACGTATAAGCATGCCTGTAACGACACGATTCGTGCGTAATTGAAACCGGATGATGCAAAAATAGGCGTTTGATTCGCAAGGCCATTGACGCATCGCCCGGTTAGTTTTAACCTTCTACCCCGTGCTCACGTTCGTGGACATGTCCTTTTCAGGGCCGATATAGCTCAGTTGGTAGAGCAGCGCATTCGTAATGCGAAGGTCGTAGGTTCGACTCCTATTATCGGCACCATCTCAACTTCCTCAAACGTACTAGTCCATAACTCATCTGATTTATAACGTTTTTTTCTTCTTTTAAGTCCGTGGTAGTCCGTAACTTACCACTTACCACTTACCACTTACCACTGACACGATAGTTCCCGGAAAAGTTGTGCATGGCGGGCAATAAATATAAAAATACCATCACTTCCGGTGAGTTCTGTAAGGTATTTTCCACCACTGAATACTGGCGCCCTAGCTGTGGAACTACAGCCATCACGGGGTGACATACGCTCAGCCCGGCTAAACAACAGCAGAGAATAATTTTTAACATCTGTGATAATCCTTGTGTTTGTATACTTTGCCTTCAGGTTTCGAACCCTGCTGCCGAATAAATACAGAAAGCTGTTCCGCCGAAAGTGGCGGAGAAAAATAATAGCCCTGATAAAGATCCACACCCTGCTGTTTTAACCAGTCATATTGCCAGCGAGTTTCAACCCCTTCGGCAATAATTCTTTGCGAATATTTCCTGGCGGTAAATATTGCGCACTCAGCGGCTCGCCATGTTGCTGGATCTTCGTTTAATCTGGAAATAAATGAGCGGTCAATTTTCAGGTAACCGGCCCTCACGCTGCACTGCATATCCAGATTGCAAAGTTCAGTTCCAAAGTCATCCAGTGCAACAGTTATATGATGCGCCTCCAGTTTTTTAAGGAAAGTATGGTCTTCTGGTGACTGCCCCCATTTTCTGCGTTCTGTCAGTTCGCATATCAATACCGGACTGTAAGCCCCAAGACGGCGCCTGAATGACTGACAGACATCAATAATGGTATCAGAATAGCTGTCAACCATGTCCAGGTTAAAACTCACAATCGAGCCTGCAGGCAAATTTTCTTTTAACGGAAAAAGAATCTCAGCCGTCTTCTCCAGTAATATACTGGTCATCAATCCTGACAGCCCGGCCTCATTTACCTGGGGGATAAACTGGGCTGGGTACAGTATGCTCTTGTCCGGCATTTCCCAGCGGGCCAGAATTTCCAGCCCGCAATAGGATGAATGACGACTTATCACAGGCTGAAAGTACGGCAGGCACTTTTCAGTCAGACGTTCTCTGTCCGTAAACCATTGCCTTTGATTCATACCCCCCTCTGCTCAGTAATAATCGTGAAGAAGGCCGGTAAAATACCAGCACCCGCCCCAGACCAGACACATGATAATAAATCCTGATGCCACACTGATGCTTTTGAACGTTTTTATCACTACTTTGTTTATTATTCGCAAGGTCATTATTTAGTCTTTTTTTTATTTTTCATAAAATCATAATGAAGCATGCCGACATACTTATGTTTAAGGGTATAAAGCGGTGGCTGTAACCGGTATGGTGTATGAGCCCGGACGCACGCCTTCTACAGCAACCTCAAACTCTACCGTTTGGCCCTGTAAGTCACCAGGATTGCCGAATGTCACCTTGTTGGGGAGATAGAGATTATAGCTGTCATTTGTTTCAGCCTGTGGTGAGGTGAAACTGATTTCACTTGGTCTGACCCCCTCGGCATTCAGCGTGAAGCTTCTCTTTTCTCGTTGAGCCAGTTCAGCACTTAACGATATGGACGAGTTAGCTGCTGTCAGTCTTGGGGTCACGGCAGCAGCATAGTATGCTGTTGCAATGATTTCGCCTTCACCGGCACGGCACAAACGTATTTTCACTGTACCGGTACGCCTTGTCAGAGGCTTGTCAAACTGCGTCGGGAATGTTACCTGTTGACCCCCGTATTTAATCACGCCAATACCGTTTTCCTTCCACTCATCTCCTGAAGGTACCCATTTTCCATATTGCATGGCCCAGTCCGTCCTGTGTCCTACTGTTGAACCAATACCGAAATCATCCTGCACAACGGTATTTGTCATATAAGTCGGGTTTCCCATATAGGAACGCAATTTAAGATAGTATGCGTCTATCTGGTCCGGTCTGTATGCTCCAGGATTATCCAGGAAACATCCCTTGCTTCCCGATGCGGCCACATCGTAAGTGCCACCGTTTTGTAGATAATATGTATTATTAGAAACTGGAAGTACTGTTGACCTCACCTGTAGCGTACTGTCGTACGTTACTGATGCGAATACACTCCCCGGTAACAGAAGCAGGGGAATTAACATCCGGAAGGGATTTTTATTTAAATTGCAGCACCCATGACGCTTATTAGTTAGCACACTGTCAGCTAATAAATCCCGCGCCCCACTAGTTATGATTTTGCACAGAAAATTCATAATAAACCCTCAAGTAATTAACATGGTATCCCGTCGTGTTTAGGCAAAAAAATTAATCAGATAACTACATTCTCCATGATTGTGCCATCAACGAAGAAACAGAAATCGACGGAGCCATAACAGACATTACATGCTTGTTCGGCATTCCTGTAATGGAAAGCAAACGCCGGCGATCATTATAATATCGCTTCAGTTCTTTTTTTTCGGATGTATTATTCCATAATGGTCTCCTGGATACCCTGTGGGATAATTTAACTCTGGCCAGGTACTGCCTTTGGTGTAGTGACGGGGACACAACATTTAGCTTTACTCTGACCTTTGTCTTAATGCTTTCCTTTAGGGCCGTCGGCGGCAAACTTCCGTCAATAATATGTACCGTTGCAAACAACTTCTGGATATTTCCCAGCGGTTCCGGTACAAGAAACAGTGTCTGGCAGCGGTGCGCATCATTTGATCTAAAGAACGCTGATACGGCCTCCCACCAGTTGAGTAGGGGGGCGTCACTCAGAGCCATAATCAAAATATCCTCTGCAGTTGGCTCTGTATCTTCACGAAATCTGACGTCATACCCCTCAGCTTTCATTAATTCGGCCAGACCTGAAACTTCATATATGCCCGAACCATTTATGATTATTCTCTGTTGTGTCATAAATTTTCTATTGAAATAATTTTACATATAATCCATACAAATAGTGATAAATACAAAATAATGACGCATTGAACAGCACGACTAAGCTTCATCCATTAGTTCCAATTACTCAGGTTCCGGATATTCGGATTACGGATATATAACCGTAAAAGTGATAACAGCTTTAACCGGACCAAAGATGTCATTCTTATGGGCTTCCGTGACCGGGGTAAGAATACACTGACGCTCACCCACTGTGGCGGTGCTGTCGCTGCAGAATGCATCCTTCCCTGTCAGTTTAACTGGAGTACCGTTGTGCTCCAGCCATAAAAAGGTTCCGTTTGGCTTAAAATTATCCCTCGTGGCCACCATCTGAACTCTGGTCTGATCGCTCTCCAGTACTCCTGTTTTAACCGTCCCCGTAAGAGCGGTTTTTACAGGAATATTTTTTGCGCACGTCCACTTAAATGTTATCGGCGCATGTTTTGTTGCTGTCCCGGGGGTCAGGACGCCCAACTGGACTGCGACATAGTTCGCATACGACAGATCACAACTCGGCGTGGTAAATGTCGCATTGATGTTAAAGGTTGCCGTTTTTGTGTCCGCACTCCAGGCGTTCACGGAGAGTCCTGCAATGCTTACAGTCAATGCCGCAGTCAGAATAGAATTAATGAACTTCATAATTCTGCACTCCACCCCAGTCATTTATTGCTGCAACCGAAAGTCCGCCACTGACATTTGCACCAAGAGAAATCTCAGAGAAGGGCGCCAGCAGGGTTAATTCCTTCGCAACCCTGTCACTGAGCTTCACTTCCTTGCCATTACTTTTCACCCCGACAATGGCCATGTAGTACGGTGTCGGATTTTTAATCCAGGTCACGTTATTCCGTTGTTCCAGCTTCAGCTTTTTCTCTGCATTTTCACGACCATCTTTCAGAGAGGAAGGCCGGTAAATCAGCTTCACCCGGGCATTCATGGCAATGGCCAGAAGGCTGCCGTTGCCCGCTTTCATATCAGGTTTGGGCGGAACTTCCTGCACATTCAGCCAGAACAGCGATTCCCGATCTGCAGGTAAAGACGAGTCCGTTTTTAAGATACGTATAATCTGCTTTTGTTTTGCCCCCACTTTAAAGAATGGGGGCTGAGGAACCAGGTAAACCCCGTTCCGCTCATGGGTGTTATCCACCCACACCTGCCCGCCATACGTCTGGCTGGCGTTATTTGTGACCTCAACGGTGATATTCTTTTTGTTTTCCTCATAAATGAAGCGTGTTCCGTTCAGAACAAATGCAGCCATTGCCTGAGAACAGAATGTGAATGACAGAGCGGCAGCGAGCGCTGTTTTAGCGACCTTATTCACAACGAACCTCCTGAACTTTATTGGTGTTAGCCTGTAACCCTTTCATGGAGAACTGGCACTGCATTCCGTTCCCCATATCAACTCTGATCCTTTTAGGCTCTGCCAGCATATTCATCAGCAGGACACCATTAGTGGATATAAAACCGGCGCTTAGCCCCATATCCGTAGTGGCATCGCCGCCGGCAAGATATTTACCCTGCTTGTCCTTCACGCGAAGGATGTAGCGGAGTACATTCTCAAAACCAAACTTCCGGTAAACCATCGCCTTTTCAGTCGGCACCACTTTGTAGGAGGTGGTACTGAATTCCATGTTGTCAGGAACGTTATCCATATTGATATTGATATTGTTTTCAGCATATTCCGACAGCCACACCACCGTGTTTCCGTTCCGGTCTGTAGGCATCGAGTTGTTGAATTTAATCCCACTGACTCCCGGAACGCTGACAATGGCGACCGTATCGGAAGACTCTTTAGTAAAGAGTGGCCCGGTTTCACTGGTCCCTAACACAGAGCCAGACACTCCGCCGGAGAAGCTGGTCTGACTGTCTCCCCGGGAAGAATGTGTCTGCGACACGCCAAGATTCGTCTGAACAGCATCAAAGGCATAGCTGGCTGATGCCGATGCTCCCCGCTGACCGCGTGAACTGGCATCAGCATTCAGGTTATAGTTAAAGCGATCATTCACCATTGCTGAAACACTGGTATTGAATGTTGAACCATTGCTTCGGCTGTAGCCTACGCTGTTCGTGGAGTAATGCCGCCCCCCCCTGAAATCGAAGGGTATACTGACACTCACAGAGGTTGAATAATCTGCTTTATCTCCCCCGGCATACCGGTTATAGGAGCCGTTAAGAAATACCGATACCGCATCAAAAACAGACGTACTCAGCGAGAGGGTGGCGCCGGTGTCGCTGCCATCGCGGTCCCAGTAATTCTGACGCCACCATGTTCCGCTCAGATAAGTCGTATCAAAGCGATGGGAAAGGCGTGCTTCATAACGTGATTTCTGATTGCCGTGAACATAACTGCGGTGTGGATCGAAATCGGCATAATCCACATACCCCTTGTCCTGATAGCGGTATGTCAGGAGCTGCAGGTCCGTTCTGTCGGTAAAGTTTTTGGCATACTTGACACTGACGTTCTGGCCTTTTTTCTCTTCACCATTGTCATAGCTTGCTTTTGCAGTCGCAGCACTCAGGGATAACGCCCCCAGTTCACCAAAGGGTCTGGTCACACCTATCCCCGCCGACTGATAATTGTTATTCAGTAGCATGGCCGTATTCAGCGTGGCAGCGGAGAAGCCATAGTCCAGGCTTCCCAGCCAGAAGAGGCCCGTATCCGAAGAGAATGCCTTTTCCAGTTCATTGCTCTGATTTTTTTTACCCAAAGCAAAGTCATACTGAAAATCTCCCGGCCTCAATAAGGTCGGCAGTGTTGTCACCGGATACACCTGAACGGTCTTACGCCCGCTGTCATCTTCAAGCGTTACAATCAGATCGCCATTGCCGGTCGGCTGGAGATCATCAAGACGGTAAGGTCCTGCCGGGATCATGCGGGAATAAACCGTGTAGCCGTTTTGCGTCACCGTCACGCGTGAAGGTGTGGACGCAATTCCCGAAATATCCGGTGCATAGCCTCGGGATTCCCACGGGCGCATGTTACTGTTGGAGCGAACGGAAGCACCGTAAAAATTAAAATCAGAAAACAATTCTGTTCTGGTCTGAGATTTACCTAAAAACAGATCCCCCTGAATCTGACTGATTGCGGTAGACAATGTCATATCGCTGGAGCTAAATTCCGTTTTTCCACCGGAACGCGTGATGTTGGCGTTGCTGGATAACACCCAGCGACCGATGTTGAATCCCAGTTCAAAATTTCCGAATGCGTTTAACTGGTTATCTGTCGTTTTATTAAAGTTGGCATAGTACTTCAGTCGACCGCCATTAACGCCATAATCCCAGCGGGACGGGTCACTTTTACTGAGCAGATACGCCTGTGGGATGTCAAATAACAGTTTCTGCGCGCTGTAATCAAAAACTACCCGCGTATGGGACTTCTTGCCAAGTAAATAACACTTTTTTTCCTTGTTATAAACATCAGCAAATTTTTCCCGGTTCAGCATAATTCCTGCACTGTTTATCCAGTCAGGAGCCAGGCAGAGAATATTGTTTTTCTCATCTGCCTCGCTAATGTTTAACTCTGCACTGCCGGTTTTTTCCTGGTTCACAAAAACATCCACGCTGTACTGACCGCGAGGAAAAGCAGAATCTGATTTCAATACCGAAGGGATAACACTGACCCCCTGTATAAAGTCCAGATTTAGTTCTTCAGAATATCCAAGATGTGCATAAATACTTAGCGCCAACAGAGAGTATTTCGGTAAGCGCGACAGTTCCATGTTAGCCTCCAATGCCACAGACGGTAATTATTCACGTCTACTTATAAACCGGAGAGATAAATCTCCCCGGCTGTATAAGGATATTAGTTATATGTTACAGCGTAAGCGGCTACACCCTGATAATCACCTGGCGTAGTGCCGCCTTTCAGCGTTGCCTGGAATTTAAAGCCTTCTGTAGTTACCTTTTCCGCATCAAAATCAATATAGGTATTGGAAGAAGTAACCTGCGCGTTGCCTGATGCATTTTTTGGATTCATTGCCTTCAGTTTAACGACTGCATCTGCAGCCTTACCGAGGCTGTTTTTCAGGCCTTCAGCATCAAAATTACCATTCCAGGTCACTGTTGCAGTCTTACCTGACAGACCATTACATTGTGTAGAATTAGCAGCGATAAATGAGAACTCAACCGGTGTCGAGCTTTCGGTATTTGGAGCCACGGAACCGAGCTGAATGACATCAGTTAGCTTGCCACCATTGCTTGCAGTAACATCGCAGGTTACAGAAGTCACGTTACCAAAGAACTGAAGTTCGCTCTGTTGAGCTGCATTCAGAGCGCCAGAGAATAATGCAAGAGCAATTGATGAACTGAGAATTAGTTTTTTCATATTTCATATTTCCTAAATCAAAAAAAACATGTCGACCTGAATAAAATATCCCCGCATAAAAATGCAGACCAGACCATGGTCTTATTCTGTCGACACCATTAGCACTAACTACTAGTGATACCGGTTTACCAAAACTGTTAACAGAATTGAAAAAAGTTTTTATTGAAATGAGTTTTACTAGCTACAAGGAGCCCTGTAGAGGGTGAATAATTCACTCACCACCTGAATAACGTGTTCAACTCGTGCAATACAGGAACCAAAATATCCATTGCTGACCCCATACTTATCACAGCAGGCACTTTTTGAGTGATTGAACACTAGATAATCGTGCAGTGCATTAATGACTTTATTGCTTCTGATTGAGGTCAGTTCAATCAAGCACCAAAATTCATCTTCAGAAATGGATGAAGACCGCAATGCAATATTTTTCTTCCCAAGGATTAAAGAAGTACTATTTTTTACTTCACGTCCCGATAGACTTGTCACACCCTGCTCCTTTGAATTTATTAAGTAATAACCCCTTATTAAAATTCCCGTCTGAGAGCGGAGCGAAGAATAACAAACGCAATTAGATTGCAAAATAGACAACAAAGGTTAATAATGCTAAAAAAAGTAAAAATAATAGATAAAAATATCACTTAAATGGCAGGTGTTGATATATAAAGCTAATTATTTGCTTTTGTTTGGTTGATGTGTTTTTTTTTGCGGTTTGTCATGATTTTTATAAATTTCTTTCATATAAAATTATTAACAATGAATGTATCACTAATATTGATAATTGTTATCACTTTTTATGTTTAGATGCTAATAATTTGTTTGGATATGAAGTGGCTTGGTGAAAATATGTCGGAGGAAAAGACTCCCCGAATAAACAGGGGAGCCAGGAAGCGTAACGCACGCGCAGGGCTATTTCTGCCGTGACTCAAGCCAGACCAGCGCCAGCGTGGAGAGCGTGCACATCAGCAGAATGCCGACAAACCAAAACAGATACCACATCGTACAGTCCTCCCTAATAAAGTTCGTGGTTGTGGCGGCGGATGGTTTCTACGTTGATTCGTCCCAGCATCTTGTAATAACTCCACAAGGTATAAAGCAGAACTATCGGTAGGAAAATCAGCACGATAATCAGCATGATATTGAGCGTCATCTGGCTGGAGGTACTGTCCCACACCGTCAGGCTAGAGAGTGGATATGCGCTGGATGGCATCACAAATGGAAACAGGGTGATTCCAGCGGTGAAGATCACGCAGGTCTGGGTCAATGAAGCAAACAGAAATCCCCACACGGCCCGACGTTGCCCGCAGGCATAGATCGCGAGCATTGGAAAAATCATGCCCAACAGCGGAATAACCAACAGTAGTGGTGAATTTTCAAAGTGCGCCATCCACGCGCCCGGTGCGGTCGTTACTGCCTTTAATAGCGGGTTGGACGGACCATTAGGATCCTGGCTAAGCAGCACATAGCCGTCGATCCCCGTCCACAGCCAGTACCCGGCTAACAGGAAGCAGAGCACCACTAACATCGCGCTGCGGCGGGTGGCAGACAGCGCGCGCAGGTGAAGAATGCCGTCGGTTTTCAACTGGAGCCACACGCCCCCCTGCATAATGACCAACATCAGGCTTAATGCGCCGCACAGTAGGGCAAAAGGAGAGAGCAAATCCCAGAAAGTGCCCAGATATTGCACATGTAATTGTGGTGTGAACACAAAAGGCACCCCCAGGAACAGATTGCCGAAGGCGACGCCGAAGATAACCGGTGGCACCAGGCTGCCGATAACCAACCCGGTGTCCCACATGGCGCGCCAGCGTGCATTCGCTATTTTACCGCGATAATCAAAGGCCAATGGACGAAAGAAAAGGGCGCACAGCACCAGAATCATCGCCACATAAAACCCCGAAAATGCGGCAGCATAGACGCGCGGCCAGGCTGCGAATAATGCACCGCCCGCCAGAATGAGCCACACCTGGTTACCTTCCCAGTGCGCCCCTACGCTATTGATTAACACCCGACGTTCATCATCGTTGCGCGCGATCAGCGGTAACAGGCAGCCGACCCCCATATCAAACCCGTCAGTGACCATAAAGGCCACCAGAATAATGCCAATCAGCAGCCACCAAATGAGCCGCAACGTTTCATAATCCAACATGATGCTCTCCTTTATTCTTGTTGTTGTGCCGGTTGTTGACGTTGCATCGCATCTGGACCAAGACGCGCGTATTTTTGCATCAGGTAGACTTCGGCAATTAAAAACAGGGTGTAAAGCGTGAGGATTAGCCCCATGGAGAAGGCCAGTTGGCCCGCGCTCAGCGCAGAGTGGGCGTACCAGGTCGGCAAAATATCCTGAATCGCCCACGGCTGGCGGCCAAACTCCGTCATAAACCAGCCTGCTTCAATGGCAATCCACGGTAGCGGCAGGCTCCACAGCGTTATGTGCAGTACCCAGCGATGCTGGTCGATACGCCAGCGTAAGGTCTGTATCAGCGCAATCGCCATCACCAGCAGCAGAAGGGAACCGCATCCAATCATGATGCGAAAGCTCCAGAACACGGGGGCGACTTGCGGAATAGCGCCGCGTTGTGCGGCCTGATATTGCGCTGGCGTGACATGGTTCATGTCAGGGGCGTAGTTTGCTAACAGGATGCCGTAACCCAGATCTTTTTCCACGGCGTGAAAAGCGTGCAGTAGCTGAGGCGTGCGGTTACCTTTGGCGATTTCCTGCATCAGCAACCATGCTTCCCGGCCCCGCTGCAGGCGGGGTAGCGCGTCTGCCATCAGGTTCTTCAGCCCCGGAACTGGCGTATCTAAAGAGTGAGTCGCCAGGATACCCAGCAGGGCCGGTATCTTCACGGAAAAGGCGTTACGCTCTTGCTCCTGCTGCGGCCAGGCTATCACATGAAAGGGCGCAGGTGCTGGTTCGGTTTGCCATTCCCCTTCCATTGCCGCCAGTTTTACCGGCTGGCGTTGGGCGACCTCATAGGCTGAGCTATCTCCCAGTTGCAGAGTGCCGAGGATAGCCAGTGTGCCAAAGACGGAACCTACCGCGAAGGAGCGCAGGGCGAACTCGCGAGCGCGACCACGCAGCAGATACCAGGCGCTGATGGACATCACAAACATGGCGCCTGTGACATAACCGGACATCACGGTATGCACAAATTTCACCTGGCTGATGGGGTTAAAAACCAGCTCGCTAAAGCTGCTCATCTCCATGCGCAGGGTATCAATATTAAAGTGAGCGCCCGTTGGATATTGCATCCAGCCGTTGGCGTTGAGGATCCACAGGGCCGAGATATTGGAGCCAAACGCTACCAGCCAGGTCACCAGTAAATGCTGGTACTTGTTTAAGCGCTGCCAGCCGAAGAAGAACAGCCCCACGAATGTGGATTCAAGAAAGAAAGCCATCAAGGCTTCCATCGCCAGCGGAGCACCGAAAATATCGCCCACATAGTTGGAATAGAGCGACCAGTTAGTCCCGAACTGAAACTCCATGGTCAGGCCGGTCGCCACACCGAGCGCAAAGTTAATACCGAATAACTTTCCCCAGAAACGCGTCATGTCGCGGTAGACTGTTTTGCCCGTCACCACGAACAGAGTTTCCATGATGGCCAGCAAAAAAATCAGCCCCAGCGTCAGGGGAACAAACAGAAAATGGTACAGCGCGGTCAGCGCAAACTGCCAGCGCGATAAGTCAATGACGTCCCACATGCGAACTCCATCAGGCATTAGAGAGTGAATAGATAAGGAAGAAAACGCCAGACCCGCAGCAGAAAAGTATGCGGGTCGGGAGAAGGGGATCAGGCCGGCGGGCCGGATGCCAGCCAGCTACAGACTTCATCCAGGCGCTGGAGCGAGTCGAGCAGATCCTCTGGAGCAGCCAGTACCAGTTCCGGTAATGGACAGATCTCATAACTCTCGAGCAGAAGCCCTTTCAGGGTATCCAGACAGCGCACATGCCAGACATGGCGCAGCGCCGTGGCGTCGATTTGGCTCTCGCCGTAGCCGATGGTGCGGATCTGAATGCGCCCTTCGCCACACAGGCGGGAGAGGAACTGGCGATCCGCATCGCTAACCGGGAGTTGGGTGAGGTTAATGCTATGAGGTTGCGTGGCCGGATCGCGCACGTGCGCCAGCAGTTCCTGGGCCAGCGTCAGGCCATTCATCAACCCATCGACGGGCGGAGGCAACAGGCTATCGTCTGGCAGCGTCGTGATTGTTGCTGCCTGCCACAGCGCCCGTGGCGCACTGCCTGCCTCCAGATGCTCCTCCCATTGACCCAAGTTATTCTGGCAACGCACCCGCCAGATTCCGCAGAAAATCGACTCCTGAATCTCGCTCGCTCTGCCGTCAGCCTGCTGGATACGCACGGAAACTTCGCCTTCGCCGAGCAGCGTATTCAAAAACGTGAGGTCGTCTGCGTTGAGCGTGGATAAATCCCATCCCAGCACGTCCTGTTTTGCGGGGATTTTCTGGCTAAGCTGGTGGCGCACGTCGGCTAACAATGCCATCACCGCCGGGCTGTGCGGACAGTTTTCCAGCCTCGCCATGCTGGGGCTGCTGTTGACCTGGCAGGTGAGGGGCAAGGGATTCATGCTGAAGCTGTCATCGCCCGGCTGGGTTCCCGGTCCCAGCAGATGAAAAAAGGTATCACTCATCTTGCAGGCTCCGGGGGATGCGTTCTTCAACGAGGGGGTGCATCAGGTTGAGCAGGTCGGCCCACGGATGGATGCCGCTGAGAATGCCGCGCAGCTCGCCGTGGATAAATACCAGCGTGGCCGGGAAGCGGAATACGCCAAAACGATCGCCGATAGCCTCGCTGTGCTCGAGATCCGCCATAGCGATTTGCCAGTCAAACTGGGGAAACTCGCGGAGCAACTCGGCAATCATTACCGGGTTATCGCTGACTTCTGGCGTGCGGCGGGGATCGCTACTGAGCAGCACCACGCCATCACGCACACGCGTTACCCAGTCATCCAGTTCAGATGCGGTCAGCGGTTGCCAGCCGCGCGCCAGCATACGTTGCCATAACGCAGAAAATGGTTTGTCATTCAACATGTTGCTTATCTCTCCAGCGTTACACGATACTGGCGAATACGCACGCCTTCATAGTTTTCCAGCGACAGGCATTCATAGTTCAGGCAGCGCGTTTCATCGATTGTCTGTGGCGCGATGCCCCACGCGGCCAGTTGCCTTAGCGCGGCTTGTTCTGCCGCCGGGAGCTGAGCGCGCGCGATGTCGGTCAGGCTGCCGCCATAGTCGTCCAGCTGCACCGGCTGTAGCCCTACGAGGGCGATGTGGGCGGGCAGATGACCGCGAATCTCCGCCAGAGCAAGCACTTCGGAGAAGCTGTTCTGATGCAGACTCATTTTTTTGGCGCTGAGGTAACTGGGGACTTGTTCACCGGCGTAGGATTGCAAAGTGCCTGGCGCGAGTCCGTAGTCGATAGCGTCCAGCAGCAACAAATGGCTGGCCTGCTCAACGTAGCCCAGCAGATTCAGCCCTTGCGTGCCGCCGTCGACAATCTCTACCCATTCTGGCCAGTGATAGTGGGCGTACAGGCGCTCGGCGACGCGAATGCCAAATCCTTCATCTGCCCACAGCAGGTTGCCTAAGCCCATCACGATGACGTTAGGTTCGCTCATGACGCCCCCTTATCGTGCTGGCGTTTGGCAAATTTGTGGCTACGATAGCCGTTGATCATGGTTGAGATGACTGTATCGTCAGACATGATGTCCTCGCGGATAGCCATATACACATGACCGATGATGAAGGCGGCGATGAACCACATCCCCAACCGATGCCAGCTGTGGATATCGAGAGAGTTACCGCCGGTCCAGTAGAAAAACTCCGTCACATAGTGGAAGGGGGTAAAAATGGCGTACTGGCTATGCTCGCTGTATAAGGCAAAACCGGTGAGGATCATAAAAACTGAGAGCAGGAAATAACCGAACATCGCCGCCTGCGCGACGGGGTTATGGCCGATATCTTCTCCCGGTTTTTTTTCCAGAAACAGATACCAGCGCACCACCGAAAAGGCACCCTGCCACCAGCTGCGACGCCAGACCGGCACGATAAACAGCTCGCGTGAATAGCGATTGCCGACGAAGGCCCAGTAAATGCGACCCAGCAGTATCACCGTAAACACCATGGCTGCGGCGAAATGCACTAACCGGATGTCGCCCATGTAGAACAGGTAAGTGGCTTCGCCGTTGACCGACGGCAGTGGTCGGCCAATGAAGTATCCGGTTACCATCAAAACCAACATGCAGCCCACTGTCAGCCAGTGCCACAAGCGTACGGGCGCTTCAAACACATAGTGGCTGACGGCGGTATCACGCGCCTCCCCGACGCGTGGGGATATCTTTCCAGTCATCGTTCCGTTCCTTAACGCTTAGCGAACCTGGACTGCGATAAGTTCGCTGCCGTCGTCGCCGAGGACGTGGGTTGAACATGCCAGGCAGGGGTCGAAGCTGTGCAAGGTGCGCAGGATCTCCAGCGGTTGATCCGGTATCGCCATTTGGGTGCCCATCAACGCCGCCTCGTAGGCGCCAATTTGCCCCTTCGGATCGCGCGGGCTGGCATTCCAGGTGGTCGGCACTACGCACTGATACACGTCGATCTTCTGGTCGCGAATCGACGCCCAGTGACCGAGTGCTCCGCGCGGCGCCTCGGTAAAACCGATCCCACGGCACTGCTGCGGCCAGCTTGCAGGCTCCCATTTTTCGGTATTCGCCGTAGCCAGATTGCCGTTTTTCAGGTTGGTCATCAGCTTGTCGAAGAAATATTGCAGCTTGCTCACGGCCCACTGCGCCTCGTGCGCGCGGCACAAAATACGCCCCAGCGTCGACTGCATACCCGACAGCGGCAGTTTGAGTGCGGACATCATGCGATCGACGGATTCAATCGTGGCGGCATCCCCTTTGTGATAGGCAATCAGCGTACGCGCCAACGGTCCAACTTCCATGGCGTGTCCGCGCCAGCGCGGGGCTTTAATCCACGAGTAGCGTTCCTGTTCGTTGAGCTGCTGGATATCGGTATCGCTGCCTTTGACATCGCCGGGGTTGTACCAGGGTTCAGTAATCCCCTCGAACGGGTGACGACCTAATTGATCGTCCGGATAACGGTACCAGGCATGATCGACAAACTCCTGAATTTGCTGCTGATCGGCCAGATCCACCGGCATGACATTGTTAAAATCACCGTTAATGACCGCGCCGCCAGGCATCAACAGGCTCTTCGCGCTGAAGTCGTTGGCAATATCCGGGAACGCGCCGTAGCTTAAGACGCACTTATCAGACAGCCCGGTGCCAATCTGGCTCCAGGGTTTGTTGAACTGGCCGATAGCCAGCGCGTCAGGAACCATGACGTTGTTGATGAAGTCGGCGGTGCGGGTGATGATCGACTGTACCAGGTTAAGACGTTCCATATCGACCGCGCCAACCGCGCCGCTCTGATCGATATTGATAGCGCATGGCATGCCGCCGACAATCCAGTTAGGATGCGGATTCTTGCCGCCAAACACCGTATGGATTTTGATAATCTCGCGCTGAAAATCGAGCGCTTCCAGATAATGGGCAAAGCCCATCAGGTTAGCCTCTGGCGACAGTTTGTACTGCGGATGTCCCCAATAACCGTTGCGGAAAATCCCCAACTGACCGCCGTCGACAAATTTCTTCAGGCGGTTTTGTACGTCAAAGAAGTAGCCTGGGGAGGACATCGGCCAGGCAGAAAGGCTTTGTGCCAACTGCGATGTTGCGCGCGGATCGGCTTTCAGGGCATTCAGAACGTCAATCCAGTCCATTCCGGCTAGCTGGTAAAAGTGGACCAGGTGGTCGTGGCACCACAGCGTCGCCAGCATAATATTGCGAATGATGTTGGCGTTGTCGGGCACCTTGATGCCAATGGCATCTTCAATGGCATAGACCGATGCGAGCGCATGTACGCCAGTGCACACCCCGCAAATTCGTTCGACAAACGCCCAGGCATCGCGCGGGTCGCGCCCTTGCAGAATAATTTCCAGTCCACGGAACATGGTGCCGCAGGACACCGCGTTGGTGATGATGTTCTGCTCATCAATGTTCACCTCACAACGCATATGGCCTTCAATGCGCGTAATGGGGTCGACAACCAGGCGCCGGCCGGCATTATTGACCGTATATCCCTGGGTTTGATACGAATTGCTCATGCCTGTTTATCCTCATTGTCTGGCGACTGTTGTCCGGCGTCGGCTAATTGCTGTTTGTGGCGGTTATGTTGATTGACGGCGCTGGCGACTGCGTGGACACCGACGCTGGCGGCCACCACGCCAAGCGCGGTGAGGCCCACGGTATCGGCGGTTGAATGCGTCCCCATCTGCGGGATATCGACCACGCGGCTGTAGAACGAACCGCGATCCCAGAAGCCGTTCTCTGAACATCCCAGACACCCATGACCGGACTGGATGGGGAAAGAAACGCCGCCATTCCAGCGGGTGGTGGAGCAGGCGTTATAAGTGGTAGGCCCTTTGCAGCCCATTTTGTACAGGCAATAGCCTTTTCGGGCAGCGTCATCGTCCCAACTCTCAACGAACTCCCCGGCGTCAAAGTGGGCGCGGCGGTAGCATTTGTCGTGAATACGCTGACCATAGAACATCAGCGGACGCCCCAAACGATCGAGTTCAGGCAGACGATCAAACGTCACCATATAGGTAATGATGGCGCTCATGACATCCGGAATCGGCGGGCAGCCGGGCACTTTCACGATTGGCTTATCGGTGATCACCTTATCGATCGGCGTTGCCTGGGTTGGATTAGGCCGGGCGGCCTGCACGCAGCCCCAGGAGGCACAGGTTCCCCAGGCGATAATCGCGCTGGCGCCTGCCGCAGCTCTTTTTAGCTTTTCAATAAACGGTCGCCCGCCGCTGATGCAGAACATTCCTTGTTCACCCAGCGGAGGATTGCCCTCGACGGCCAGAATGTATCGGCCGTGGTAGCGGCTCAGAATGTCTTCAAATACCTCTTCGGCCTGCGTTCCGGCGGCGGCCATCAGGGTGTCGTCGTAATCAAGAGAAATCAGGGAGAGGATGACGTCTTTGGCGAGTGGGTGAGAGGAGCGGATAAATGATTCGGTGCAACAGGTGCATTCCAGCCCGTGGATCCAGACGACCGGGATCCGGGGTTTGTTTTCCAGCGCCCAGGCTATTCTGGGCGTCATTGCGGCTCCCAGCCCAAGCGATGTTGCTGCGAGGCTGCAATATTTAAGAAAACTGCGTCGACTCACCCCTTTGCGGCGCATCGCCTGATAAAAGGTCTCCTCGTTATTCGTATTCATAACACGCGTTTCTTCCCCCGTTGAGTTCTGGCCACATCGCCAGCGATAATCTAAAAAAGCCTATCCGATCAGCGGGGATAAACAATGCAAAGTGTAGGGTTATGTCCTATTGCGATATTTTCGTGCCCGTTACCTGTTTTTCACTGTCCGGGAATAAAAAAACGCACAGGGGAGACCGCCCTGTGCGTCGGGTTTATTGCGGAAGAACTTAAACCCCAAGGCGATCGCGTAAGCTGTAATATGCCGCCCCCATGGCGGTAAACGGAATGCGCAGGCTGCGACCCCCTGGGAACGGGTAGTGCGGCAGTTTGGCGAAAGCGTCAAAGCGCTCGGCATCCCCGCGCAGCAGTTCAGAAATCAGACGTCCTGCCAGGTGGGTACAGGTCACGCCGTGGCCGCTGTAGCCCTGCATATAGTAAATGTTGGTATCAAGACGGCCAAACTGCGGCATGCGAGATAGCGTTAACAGGAAATTACCGGTCCAGCGGTAATCAATTTTTACCCCCTGCAATTGCGGGAAGGTTTTCAGCAGTTTCGGCATTACCAGACGTTCAATATCGTCCGGATCGCGGGCGCCGTAGACCACGCCGCCGCCGTACAACAGGCGGTTATCACCGGTCAGACGGTAGTAATCCAGCAGATAGTTACAATCTTCCACGCAGTAGTTTTTAGGAATCAGCGAGCGCGCCATCTCCGCAGACAACGGTTCGGTAGTTAACACCTGTGTGCCGCATGGCATGCTGCTTTTTGCCAGCGCAGGCTCCAGTTTGTCGCCGAGGTAGGCGTTGCCCGCGACGATCACAAAGCGGGCCGTAACCTGACCTTTTTCGGTGCTGACCACCGCCGGGCTGGTGTGCTGGATACGGGTGACCGGCGACTGTTCGAAGACGCGCCCGCCGTTCAGACGAATGGCGTTAGCTTCGCCAATCGCCAGGTTCAGCGGATGAATATGACCACCGCTGTGGTCGAGCAGCGCGCCGACATAACGATCGCTGCTGACTTCGCGACGAATTTCGCTGCTGTCTAACAGTTCAAGCTGCGTGTTGCCATAGCGTTCCCAGTTCGACTTCTGCTCCTCCAGCGTTTCCATCTGCTTGTGGTTCAGCGCCACAAACAGTCCGCCGGGGCGATAGTCGCATTCGATCTGATAACGCTTGATACGTTCGCGGATGATATTACCGCCTTCAAACATCATGCTGCCAAGCATTTTGGCGGCGTCCGGGCCATAGGTGCGCTCGATGACGTCGATATCGCGACTGTAGGAGTTCACCAACTGACCGCCGTTACGTCCGCTGGCCCCGAAGCCGATACGCGCGGATTCCAGTAGCACTACGTCGTAACCCATCTCCGCTAAGTGCAGGGCGGAGGAGAGACCGGTATATCCACCGCCCACGACGCAAACATCACAGCTAACCGACTCGCTAAGGGTGGGAAACGGTTCGTACTGATTGGCGCTTGCGGCGTAATAACTGCTGGTATGTTCAGTCATGATTAAGGCTCCAGGGAGATCCAAATGGTTTTCAGTTCGCTAAATTTTTCCAGTGCATGCAGGGACTTATCGCGCCCGTTGCCGCTTTGCTTATAACCGCCGAACGGCACAGTCATATCACCATCGTTGTAGTTATTAACGAAGACCGAACCGGCCTTCAGGCGACGACTCATGCGGTGGGCGCGCGACAGATCGCGGGTCCAGACCGCGGCCCCCAGGCCGTAGTCACTGTCGTTGGCCAGCGCCAGGGCTTCGGCTTCGCTGCTAAAACGGGTGACGACCAGTACCGGGCCGAAAATCTCATCGCGGCTGACGTGGGCTTGCGGGGCTGTATCGACAAAAATAGTCGGGCCGATAGCCGCTGGGTGTACGTGGCTGCGACCATCCAGCGCCAGCGTGCCTTGTGCTTCACCGTCGCGAATAAAACCGTGCACGGTGTCGGCATGCGCGTTGTCGATAAGCGTGCCCATCGTGGTTTCCGGATCCAGCGGGTTGCCCGGCTGCCAGTTTTTCGCCTGCTCTTTCAGCAGGGCGATGAACTCGTCGGCAATACTCTCTTCCAGTAACAGACGCGTACCGGCGATACAGACCTGACCCTGGTTATAGAAGATGCCTGCTGCAGCATTGGCGGCGGCTTTCGGCAGATCCGGGCAGTCGGCAAAAACGATGTTGGCACTTTTACCACCGGCCTCCAGCCAGACACGTTTCATATTGCTGTCGCCAGCGTCTTTGAGCAGTTGCTTGCCGGTGCGGGTCGAGCCGGTAAAGGTGATCACATCAACATCCGGATGCTGCGACAACGCCTGGCCCGCTTCGTGGCCATATCCGCTCACCACGCTGAGAACACCATCGGGCAAACCTGCTTTTTTTGCCAACGCAGCAAGGCGAATGGCGGTCAGCGGTGATTTTTCTGAAGGTTTGAGGATCACGCTGTTGCCTGCAGCCAGTGCCGGGCCAAGTTTCCAGCAGGCCAGCAGCAGGGGAAAATTCCAGGGCACGATGGCCGCAATGACGCCCACCGGCTCGCGCACAATCAGCGCCAGATCGCTCACCGAGGTGGTGGCCACTTCGCCATAGACTTTATCTATTGCTTCGGCGTACCAACGGATGGCGCGTGCCGCGCCTGGAATATCATCACGCAGGCTATGGCGAATCGGTTTACCGGTGTCGAGCGTTTCCAGTAGCGCCAGCTCCTCGTGATGCTGCTCCATTAAATCGGCGAACTTCTGCAGGACTGCCTTGCGCTCTGCGGGTGATGCTTGCGACCAGTCTCCGCGTTCAAACACGGTGCGGGCTGCGGTGACCGCTCGGTCTACATCTGCTTTTTTGCCGCGGGCGACTTTGGCGAGCGGACGTTGTCCTGCCGGATCCTGCGTAATAAAGGTTTCGTTATCGGCGGCTGCGCAATATTCGCCGTTAATAAATAAACGGGTCTCCGGCGAATAATGGCTGGCTTTTTCACGCCAATATTTAAGATTCTGAAAGTTCATAGCTACTCCTTTTATATCAATAAGATAAAGTTCGTTGCTGATCTTTTCAGGCAAAATCAGGCTGCACGATGCCCCAGGGATGTACCCTGTTAATGCGCGTTATTTAAGAAGGCCTGAGAAACTCAGGCCGCTACTTATTAGAAAGTGGTAGGAGTGTGGGCACTGATGATGCGGCAGATCCCTGCCGAGGTGTTGCTGAAGCTGTGTGGTATACCGGTGTTAATGGCATAACTTTGCCCTGCAACAAGATGATACGTTTGACCGTTGATGGTCAGTATCACTTCACCTTCCAGTATTGTCCCAATCTCTTCACCCTGGTGTTTAATTCTCTCCCCGGTTGTCGTACCTGGCTGATAGGTTTCAAACATCATGGCCAGCGTACGATTCGGATTTCCGTTGTGTACCAGCTTCATGGATACTCCCTGACTCCCGATCTCAATCAAATCATCCTGATTGATAACCACCTGCGGTTCGTCAGGCTTTTCCGGTTCCGCGAAGAACTCGGAGAGCGACAGCCCATAAACTTTCAATAGCTTTTGCAGCGTACTGATGGCAGGACTGACTTTATCCTGCTCTATGGTGCTGATGGCGCTATGCGTTAACCCAGACAGTTCGGCGGCACGACGCTGTGAAAGACCCAATTGCTGGCGGATCTCTGACAAACGTTTACCCGGCGCCAGGCCGTCATCGCTCATAATTGCATTTCCTTAACTGTAGTGGTCAGAGTCGCTGTTTTTCAGCGAGGTGGTTCTGACAAGCGGTGATAAAACCTTCAAGTAACAAACGCGACAGGGCGTATTCGCTACTGTTCCATTCCGGGTGCCACTGCACGCCAAGCGCGAAAGGATGGTCGTGAACGCTGGCTGCTTCCACTAATCCATCCTGCGAGCGTGCTTCCACGCGCAGTTGCGGGCCAAGGGTTTTTGCGCCCTGACCATGCAAGGAGTTAACCCAAAACGTGCTGCAACCTGGTATTAGCTGAGATAGCAATCCTCCCTGTTGAACCTGGACTTCATGAGATGGCGCATATTGCTGCTCCACCGGGAGTTCCGCATCTTCACGATGTTCCAGGAACTGTGAGTGATCGCACAGGCGACGATACAGAGTCCCGCCAGTGGCGACAACTAATTCCTGTAAGCCCCGGCAGATGGCGAAAATGGGAATGCGCCTTTCGAGCCCGGCGGTGATTAGCGCCATGCTCAGAAGATCACGCCCGGGATCGGCGTCAGACTCATCGCCATTTTCACCATAAAGGTGCGGCTGCACATTGCTTGGGCTTCCTGGCAGGAAGATACCATCCAGTTTCGGTAACAGCGCGTTCAGTAATTCGGGTTCCGCAAGCGCATGGGGAATCGCTATCGGTAATCCACCGGCGTTTAATACTGCATTCAGGTACTTTTCTTGCAGAGTCTGGGTCTCGTGACCCTTAAGCCTGTTCCTACACATCACTACACCAATAACTGGCTTGTCAAATATATTGCCCATGATCGACCTCACGTTTTGGAATAAATTATTGCCAAACGGTTCCTTGTTATGCCATTCCGTTCATTATTTTCTCAATCTAGCAGCGGAATAACCTTCTAGCAAACTTAATTTAACATTTGACAAACAATTTGTTTGCATCCAGAGTCGAAGAGTGGACATTATATTTAACAGTCAAATCACAGAACAGCTTACAGGCCAACGGCGGTGAATCATGGAAACCAATATCGTAGAAGTTGAGAATTTTGTTCAGCATTCTGAAGAGAGACGAAGTAGCGCGTTTGCGCGTGAAGTTAAGCAGTATCTGGAGCGCTATCCCAACACGCAGTTCGTGGATGTGCTGTTAACCGACCTGAATGGTTGTTTTCGTGGTAAACGCATTCCCGTTGCGGGATTACACAAGTTAGAGAAAGGCTGCTATTTCCCGGCATCCGTTTTCGCGATGGATATTCTTGGCAATGTGGTCGAAGAGGCGGGATTAGGCCAGGAGCTTGGCGAACCGGATCGGACCTGTGTCCCGGTGCCTGGCACGTTAACGCCTTCGGCCGCCGATCCGGAATGTATTGCGCAGATGATGCTGACGATGCTGGATGAAGATGGCGCTCCCTTTGACGTTGAGCCGCGGAACGTACTTAACCGACTCTGGCAGAAACTTCGCCAGCGCGGTCTGTTCCCCGTCGTAGCGGTAGAGCTGGAGTTCTATTTACTCGATCGTAAGCGCGATCCCGAAGGTTATCTGCAGCCGCCGTGCGCGCCGGGAACGGACGATCGGAATACGCAAAGTCAGGTTTACTCGGTTGATAACCTGAACCACTTTGCTGATGTGCTGAACGATATCGATGAACTGGCCCGTTTGCAGCTGATCCCGGCTGACGGCGCGGTGGCTGAAGCCTCCCCTGGGCAGTTTGAAATCAACCTCTACCATACCGATAACGTACTCGACGCCTGCGATGACGCGCTGGCGCTGAAACGCCTGGTACGGCTGGTGGCGGAGAAACATAAGATGCATGCCACGTTTATGGCAAAACCTTATGAGGAGCATGCCGGTAGCGGAATGCATATCCACATCAGCATTATGAATAATAAAGGCGAGAACGTGTTGGCCGATGCGAATGGCGATGATTCCGCGTTACTTAAACGTGCGCTTGCCGGGATGATTGATCTGATGCCCGCGTCAATGGCGCTGCTGGCGCCGAATGTGAACTCTTATCGCCGCTTCCAGCCGGGGATGTATGTTCCGACCCAGGCTTCCTGGGGGCACAACAACCGTACGGTGGCGCTGCGCATTCCCTGCGGCGATCGTGATAACCATCGGGTTGAATATCGCGTGGCGGGGGCTGACGCCAACCCGTATCTGGTGATGTCGACCATTCTGGCGGGGATCCTGCATGGTCTGGATAACGAGCTGCCGTTGCAGGAAGAGGTGGAAGGCAACGGCCTGGAGCAGGAAGGGCTACCGTTCCCGATCCGCCAGAGCGATGCGCTGTGGGAGTTCATGCAAAATGACAGTCTGCGTGAGTTGCTCGGGGAGCGTTTTAGCCATGTGTATCACGCCTGTAAACACGATGAACTGATCCAGTTTGAACGCCTGATTACCGACACTGAAATTGAGTGGATGCTGAAAAACGCCTGACAGGAAAGTGGCCCGGCGGCGTAATGTTTGTCGGGCCTGTCGCATTGTTTAGTCATTGAAAAAAAGAAGTCGCATCATGCGGTCTGAGCGGAGCCAGCCCGTCAATATTGCAGGATCACCTGCCATTTCCCGGATGTCGCGTAATGGAGCGGCTTGCGACAACGGGTCTTCAGATAACCGACAGAGTTTGTGACGAGGAAATGTGATGATGCCAATGTTTAAAAAACCGCCCCGCGTGAGCATCCATGGCTCCCGCAGTAAGTACGGACCGCATCTGTGCCGTGCAACATTGACGCCTTTCTTTTGGCTTTCCACCCCGACACGACCCAGGTCTGCTGTACCCACGTTTCGAACGCAGATCTGGGCCCGTGGCGGGGAGGAAAGCTATGTCGACTAATTCTTCTGTGGATCTCGCGGCCCAGCCGGGCAAAGCACAGTTGCGTAAATCCCTCAAGCTGTGGCAGGTGGTGGTGATGGGGCTGGCCTATCTCACACCGATGACGGTATTTGACACTTTTGGTATTGTTTCGGGTATCAGCAATGGCCATGTTCCGGCCTCCTATCTGCTGGCCCTGGCGGGCGTGCTGTTTACCGCCATCAGTTACGGAAAGCTGGTACGCCAGTTTCCACAAGCCGGTTCGGCCTACACCTATGCGCAAAAAGCGATCAACCCGCATGTGGGGTTTATGGTCGGCTGGTCGTCACTGCTTGATTACCTGTTCCTGCCGATGATTAACGTCCTGCTGGCGAAAATTTACCTTTCCGCGCTGTTCCCGGGCGTTGCGCCATGGATTTGGGTAGTGATGTTTGTAGCGATCCTCACCGCGGCCAATTTGAAAAGCGTTAATCTGGTGGCGAACTTCAATGCGCTGTTTGTACTGGTGCAGGTTGCGATAATCGTGGTGTTCATTGTTCTCGTGGTGCAGGGGCTGCACAAAGGCGAAGGGGTTGGGACCGTCTGGTCGCTGCAACCGTTTATCAGCCAGAATGCGCATTTGATCCCGATTATCACCGGGGCGACCATCGTCTGCTTCTCGTTTCTCGGTTTTGATGCGGTAACCACGCTCTCTGAAGAGACACCGGATGCCGCGCGTACCATTCCAAAAGCTATTTTCCTTACCGCGCTTTACGGCGGACTGATCTTCATTGCCGCCTCGTTCTTTATGCAGCTGTTCTTTCCGGATATTAGCCGATTTAAAGACCCGGACGCGGCGCTGCCGGAGATTGCGCTGTACGTTGGCGGCAAACTGTTCCAGTCTATTTTCTTGTGTACGACCTTTGTGAATACGCTGGCGTCAGGTCTGGCATCCCATGCCAGCGTTTCGCGTCTGCTGTACGTGATGGGCCGCGATAACGTCTTCCCGGAGAAGTACTTCGGCTATGTCCATCCGAAATGGCGTACACCTGCGTTGAACGTCATTATGGTCGGGATTGTGGCACTCTCGGCCCTGTTTTTTGACCTGGTGACCGCCACGGCGTTGATTAACTTTGGCGCGCTGGTGGCCTTTACGTTCGTTAATTTGTCCGTGTTTAACCACTTCTGGCGTCGTGAAGGGCGTAAGCATACCTGGCAGGAAAAGTTGCACTACCTGGTATTGCCAATGGTCGGCGCCGCCACCGTTGCCGTACTGTGGGTGAACCTGGAGGTGACATCGCTGACGCTGGGACTGGTATGGGCTGGCGTGGGGTTGGTGTATCTCGCCTACCTGACCGGACGTTTCCGCAAGCCGCCGCCGCAGTTTGACTCCGCGAAATCTGAGCAAGCCTGGGAGTGATAGAAACTTCAGGTATTAACAACAGGGCGCGCCGTCAGGGGCAACCCCCTTCAGACGTCCGGTGACGGCGTGTCCTGCGGTATTTATTAATGTCGTGAAATGCGTGGGCTATAGTAAAGATGGCCGTTATTTCTCATCATTAATAACCGTGAGCGGGGGATGTGAATGAAGAAGATACTGATGCTGGTCGGCGATTATGTCGAAGATTATGAAACGATGGTGCCTTTTCAGGCGTTGCAGATGCTGGGCCATCGTGTTGATGCCGTCTGTCCGGATAAAAGTCAGGGGGACTACGTTCAAACCGCTATTCATGATTTTGATGGGGCGCAGACCTACAGTGAAAAACCGGGTCATCGTTTTACGCTGAATGCGAATTTTGCCGAGGTGCGGGCCACCGATTACGACGCGCTGCTGATCCCCGGCGGACGTGCTCCGGAATATCTCCGGCTGAATCCGGATGTTATTAAGCTGGTGCAAGATTTCAACGCTGCCGGTAAGCCTATCGCCGCGGTCTGTCATGGACCTCAGCTATTAGCGGCGGCGGGGGTGTTAGAAAACCGGACCTGTAGCGCCTATCCGGCCTGTGCGCCAGAAGTTCGTCTGAGCGGCGGGCATTACGCAGATATCGGCATTGATCAAGCCCACGTGGATGGCAATCTGATTACCGCGCCTGCATGGCCCGCGCATCCGCAATGGCTGGCTAAATTTGTTGAAGTATTAATGAAGTAAGCAATGAAAAAAGTCGGTATAACCTGCCTCGTTATACCGACAGTAGATATTACCTCTGTATGAGTGCGAACACGCCCCAACCAATGTACTCCCGGGTGAAGGCTACGTGGCGTGTTGGTGAACTCCTCAGTTGCTCTCTGACTTCCGGGGCAAATTCATCGTCCGGATTTGCCTCCAGCCACCGGCGCATCGTCAGCCATTTGGCCGCCTCGTATCTGTCCCAACCCTCCTGGTCAGCCAGTACCATTTCAACCACGTCATAACCGAGCAGGTCGAAAGATGAAACGAGCTCTGGCAGAGAAAGAAAATCGGCCACGGCGGTGGCACCGCAAGCCTGGGCGATCTTCTCCGTGGCGGGTATTTGACGCCAGTACGGTTCGCCGATGAGTATGATCCCACCTGGTTTGAGACTTTGTTCCAGTTGTCTGATCGTTCCAGCGACGCCGCCGGCAATCCAGGTCGCACCAACGCAGGCGGCAATATCGAATTTTTCTTCGGCGATATAACCTGTTGCATCGGCATGAATAAAACGCACGTGCTCATTGACACCCAACTCTTTGGCCCGCAGGGTGGCTTGCTCACTGAACAGCCGGCTCATATCGATACCCACGCCGGAAATACCGTGATCGCGTGCCCAGGTGCACAACATCTCACCCGAACCGCTGCCGAGGTCCAGAATGCGTGTTCCCGGTGCCATCCGTAAAACCTGGCCTAACGTGGCGTATTTCTGTGCGGTGAACGGATTATGAATGCGATGTGCGCTTTCGCTGATGGTAAAAATCTTCGGGATATCCATCTCTCTTTCCTTTAGCGATTATCAAGTTGGGCGCGAACGTTGTTCAGGCCGGTCGTATTAATACGGTAGGGCTGACCATTGACGGATTTGATCAGTTTCTTGGTTCTGAGCTTTTTGAACACCTCGAGCGTGCAGTCGCAGAGCAGCAACCCTTCACGGCTATAGCATTCGACGGAAGTGACGCGGCCAGAGGCATCGCGGACGTGAGCAATACGGCCACCTTTGGCGAGAACGTGTAAGGTACGTTGTTCCTGACGGGATAAATTCATACTGGAAAACCTGTTTAATCATCATGTGCAAAACGTGCAAACACACAGCGGTGTCCGCATTCGAATTCGGCGCATTGATAACCAGTCCGGCCTGAAAAGGTCGGGAAGCTGATTATCAGATGATTACATTCTCCAGCATCAAAGCCTCGGGTTGAGTTGAAAGGTATTTACATGCTGAATCATACCTGCAAGAAACAGTAGGGGAACCTCCTTATAGTGGAAGTGTGATCTGTAACGAAAAATTGTATTTCTTTTATTTAATGACTTTTTAATTCTCGTTATGTAAATCGCATTTATTCATTAAATTAATTTAATGTTTCAGCGTCGCCAGAAACGCTATCGGTAGCCATACAGCATTGCTTTTTTATCACCTCATTGATTAGTATGGTTTACTCTTTTTGCTGGTTAATTTTGTTCTTTGATAAATGATCCTTTATCATAATTGTGGTTTTAAATGAAATTTGCAATTTAATGTTTTTAAGAATTTTCTTAACGTGGCTAAGTGTGTATACTCGGTCCTGCAAGAAGCGCTTCTGTTATCATTAAAACTATAAGTATGTCCTTAACACCCGTATTACCTCTGCCCTGAATCTCTTCTCGGGGGAGAGGTTTTTTTTGCCTGCATATTATTTGGCTTATCGTCATAAATGGAAATTTTAATATTATCGTTATTGATGTTCACATTATTGGTTACGCCGATTTAGCTCTACTGACCCCTACGGAAATATTGAAATAGTATCACCCTGAATCTATTTCATAGTGAATAGTATAATTCTGGCTATGTTTATGTGGGTATTATATAGCTTTCCTTATAACTGCCTTTTTTTCAGCGCGATAGAAGTTTTTCGCTTTTGAGGTAATTGTGATTTTGTTCACGGATTTTAGTGCGCGAAGTGGCTATTTGTAGAGAGGTGCAAACGGTTGCATGTTGCTGATACAGTATTCGTTCATTAAAAAAATATCGCGATGGTATGTCTTATGCCAGTACAGAGTACAGGAATCTAAATGATTTCTATTATCTCATAGGTATAGGGATACCGTTTATGACTTCTGTTAGCTTAACACCATGGGAAATAGCAGTAAAAACAGACAGGGAATATGATTTTATCAATCAGAAAGGAGTTTTTTAATCGCAGGTATAATCACTGGCCTTTTTATCTTCCTTTATATAAATCGTTGTCGTAATGCCCATAAAATCAGCGTTCTGGGATGAGCGCTGATTTTATTTGGTTCTCAGATTACTTACCCCACGCTGCATGCAGAACACCTCTCGCAGTACCTCATAAATGATACATTAAAGGATCTCCTGGAATGGATATTGTTGAACGCTTTATTAACTACACGAAAATCAATACCACAACATCAAGGGAAAACGGCGCTAATGGGATAATGCCTTCTTCTCCTGGTCAAATGGAACTGGCAAAACTGCTTGCAGCAGAACTTGAAGCATTAGGAATGGAAAACATTGAGGTCAGGGATACCGCTATAGTGACGGCAACCTTACCTGCAAATACTGATGACACGATCCCGGTGGTCTCTTTTTTTGGTCATCTGGATACCAGTGCGGAACAGACGGCAGACACCAAAGCACAACGCCTGCATTATCACGGCGGGGATTTATGCCTGAACAAAGAGCTGAATATTTACCTGCGCGAAAGTGAATTTCCGGAACTGAAAAATTATATCGGTGATGACCTGCTGGTGACCGACGGGACCAGTCTGTTGGGCGCTGATGATAAAGCAGCCATCGCCGCGATTATGAATGCTCTTGAGTATCTGGTCGCACACCCGGAAATAAAACATGGGCCGGTAAAAGTGGGTTTTGTCCCGGATGAGGAACAGGGCTTGCGTGGCGCAAAAGCGTTTGATGTTGCCGCGTTTGGTGCTGATTTTGGCTATACCCTGGATTGCTGCGGTATCGGTGAGTTTGTTTACGAGAACTGGAATGCGGGCGATGCGGAAATCATCTTTACCGGCCAGTCCGCACACCCGATGTCGGCCAAAGGTAAGTTAAAGAATTCGCTGCTGATGGCGCATAAGTTTATTGCCATGCTCCCAGGGGGAGAAGCGCCTGAATATACGGAAGGGCGCGAAGGGTATTACTGGGTAAAACAGCTACAGGGTAACAGTGCCCGCACGGTACTTAAGCTGGATATCCGCGATTTCAGTGAAGAAGGTTATAAGGCGCGTATGGCGTTTATTCGCCAGCTTGCCGTCAGCACCTGTGCCCTGTGGGGGGAAAACAGCGTGGTCTGTCATTTAGCCGATCGCTACGCGAATGTGTTGAACAGTTTGCAGGGGGACGCTCACTACCCGATTGATATTGCATTCCGCGCGTATCAGAAATGCGGCATAACGCCCGCACCTGTCGCCATGCGTGGCGGGTATGATGGCGCGGTACTGTCGCAGAAAGGATTGCCGTGCCCGAATATTTTTACCGGTGCTCATAACTTCCATTCAATTTATGAGTATCTGCCGGTGCGTTCTCTGCGGGCCGCCAGTGATGTGGTGGTGGCGGTGATTGAGGAAACTTATACTGAGTTCGCGCAGCGGAGAGCTCAGTCATGATTCAGGTGTTAATCGCACTTCTGGTTATCGTGGTGGTCGCGCGTCTGATTCTGAAAGGTTATCGTGCTGAACCGGTGCTCTTCATTGCGGGCTTAGTCTTGATGATTTGCACCGCGTTAACCGGATGGGGGTCCGTATTACCGAAGGGGGTTGCCAGTACGGGAATTTCCTTTCTCGATCCTTTCGAGGTAATGCGCGATCTCTTCAGCACGCGCGCCGCCGATCTCGGCCTGATGATCATGGCGTTAATGGGATTTGCGCATTACATGGATCATATCGGCGCAAATGAGGCGGTCGTGCGGGTAGTAACGAAACCCTTACGGGCGCTGCGTTCGCCCTATGTGCTCCTCTTTTTCTCCTACCTGCTCGCCAGCCTCCTGCAGTTGGCCATTCCTTCTGCAACCGGGCTTGCCGTGTTGCTGATGGGGACCATGTTCCCCATTATGCTGGGATTAGGGCTCTCAGCGGCCTCGGCTGCCGGGGTCATTGCTACTTCGCTTGGCGTGGCTTACACCCCGACGGCAATCGATGCTATCAGGGGCTCTAAAGCAGTGAATATGGATGTAGTGGAATATGTTGTTTACCACCAGGGACCCGCCGCGCTGGCAACGGTTCTGGTTGTCGGCGTGTGCCATTTTTTCTGGCAGCGGCATTGCGACCGTAAAGCAGGGACGTTACCGCGGGAAATCGGTAGCGCAGAAGTGACTGATTCAGGAAAATCCCCGGCTTTTTACGCGCTGCTCCCCATGCTTCCGATACTGATGGCAGTAGGATCATCCGAAATGTTCGTCAGGGGTATCAACCTGAATATTATCACCATTGTCCTCATTTCAATGACCATCTGTATGCTGATTGAATGGCTGCGAGTGCGTGATTTAAAGTCGGTCTGCGAAGGTTTCAGCCATTTCCTGAAAGGAATGGGCACTGCGTTTACCGGTGTGGTTGGACTGTTGGTTGCGGCAGGGGTTTTTGCTCACGGAATTAAAGTCATCGGTGCAATCGATCAGCTCATTCTGATGGCCGAACACGTGGGATTACCGCCGTTTGCCATGGCGGTAGTATTTGCGCTGGTGACGCTGGCCGCGGCGATCATTATGGGGTCGGGGAATGCGCCATTCCTCGCCTTCGTTGAGCTCATCCCGCAAATTGCCGCCAGTATGGGCGCTAACGCCGTTGCCATGATCCTGCCGATGCAGCAGGCATCGCATATGGGACGGGCCATTTCACCGGTATCCGGCGTCGTGATTGCCGTTTCCAGCGGAGCGAAAATAACCCCATTCGATGTGGTGAAGCGTACCGCCGTACCGCTGATTGTGGGGTTCGTTACTCACACCCTGATCATTGGTATTTTCTATTAACCGTACCAGCGACAAGCCAACCTCCGGTTCATTGAATCCGGATGTTGGCTTTTTGAATTAGGCGAAATTTAAACGCGTTAATATTACTGATACCTGTATAAAAAGCCTGGCCTGCTGCTGTGAGGCTGTCTGTCGCTCAGCGGAGGATAGAATGCGATTCCATTAGGATGTTTAATGGCTGTTTAGCGTTGAAATGGGTGTTTGTCTGGGGTGTCTGGTCAAAACTATCAGGATATTTCTTCTAATCAGCAATTTTTGAAGTTTTATGATGATCATATTTTTAACAGTAGGTGGAATTGATAACCTGTGAGTATTATTAGTTTTTATCTTTATCGTATAATTCTTATTATTTATCGCTGAGCCATCCGGGCATCAATGATTAATAAGAGTGATGTGTTAAGTTTGCAATTTTATTACATAGGGATAAATTAATCTGGATCATATTTTGATGTTTTTAGTTGTAGTATTTTTTAAAATGAAATAATGCAAGATTTACATGTAATAATGATTTATTTGGGCAGGTTTAAGTGGTAAGGGATTCAGGAAAAGTTAGTACGTTACGACACCATTATCAGGATGACCTGGAAGCGTTTACCTGGAGTGCATTGGTAGCAATTGGTATCGCAATACGGGACCGTAAGATTCATTCTAAAATGTCAGAGCATCTTTTTATTATGCAATGGCTGGCTATCGCTAAAAAAAGAAAGCTCTTCTCAAGGAACGTAATCAATGAACTTCAATGGCTAATTGATGAAGGCAAGAAAAAAAGCCTCAATGCACAACTTAAATTTAAAATAGAATATCTATACTCGACTTCGAGTGGCGATGTATCGATGCAAAACGACTATTTTAAGTTTACTCATACGATTGAGGTGTTGAGAAATAATGGCTGGGAAAGCTTTCTGCTTACGCCAGAGAAATGGCGAGATCTGCATGAAAAGATTAAGGTAAGAGAAGGTAATTTTATTTTTATGGATGACACTCGGCTGCAGGCGTGTTTTGGCGTGCAGGGTGAGATTGTCAAACCCTTCTGTATCCGGGTATATGGCGATGTTGAGTTTGCAAAGTTAACGTTCATTAAACATAACCTTCCGGCTGAATTTGTAAAACACGTTTCAAATGAGTTTTATCACTTCCATTTTCTTCTGGTAAGTAATGCTTAACTGACGATGTGAACAATGTGCTGTTAATGCAAAGAATAGATTGGTCAACTTGTAAATTTATCGGATAGAAACCACGCGCCAAGGACAGCGAATGTTTACTCGAAAGTTAGTGATTGCCAACGAATGGATAAGGTTGTCTGATATTCCAGACAGTGTGTCCATTTCTTTTCGGGGCGTTCTCGAGATAACTGAAAGTACAGGTGTGCCAGACGCCAGCACGCCGTTGTTACGTTTAGAAAATGAAATGGCACCGATCACCGTCGATTCGTTGTCCTGGGTGCGGGTGCCTGTCGATAGTCAGAAAGACATTACCGTTTATATCCATAAATAATATTAATATTGAATAGTTTTGGCCTTATTTTTGCCAATGTTAGAGGGCTGCTGTTTATCGCAGTATGTCCCCCTGAGTAATTAATTTATTACGTGAGAATGAATGCGGAAACTTTCTAATAATTAATCATTTTACAGGTTAAGGTATTGCGTGATGTGTCGATAACAATTAAGTCGTAGAGGATTTTTATTGTTATGGAGATGTTTAAATGTTAAAGAATATGAGAATTAAAACCAGCCTGTTATTATTGCTGTTGTTATTTACCTTCATGCAGTTCTTTTCCAATGGGTTTGAGTTGGTTGATCTCAAAGGAAATCAAAAAAATACGTTATTACTACATAACATCATTAAGGAGCAGGATACCCTGCATAAGGTCGTTGAGGCTGTTTATAAGGTCAGAAGCGTTCGTGATAATATTCAACAACATAATGCGACCGATGCCCGACAGACAGTGAATCAAATGCAAGATCAGATGGCGTATGCCAGAAAACAGTTCGATATTTTCTGGGGTATTCCTGGATTGACGGCTGACGATCCGCAAATCGGTAAAGTCATCAGAACGGCTTTTGAGCAACAAATGAATGCTGAGCAAAAGTCTATTGATACATTAAATCAGATGCTTTCCAGCAACAGTATTATTAATGCACAAGAAAATGCTAATGCGGAACTGCTCGCGGCTCGCAAAAATTTCGATAACGAAGTGACGAATTATTACAAATCAACAATGCTGATTGGTGAGAAGATCGTTGCACAAACACACGTTCAGTTTAATACCTCGATCCTGAAAGTATCCGTGATCCTGGTCATTACGGTACTTATCTTCTTTATCTGTAATTTCTGGTTGAACCGGACCATCATTCAGCCTTTAAAAATCGTTTCTGAACATTTTGCGCGGATTGGTAAGGGCGATCTCAGCCATCCTGTTAAGGTATCGGGTAACAATGAAATCGGCATACTGTGCTTAAATTTGCATAATATGCAAAAAGGCCTGCGGGAGACTGTCAGCACTATTCGCGATGGCGTTGAGTCTATTAATATCGGTATGCAGGAAATTGCTTCCGGTAATTCCGATTTATCAACCAGAACGGAACAGCAGGCTGCGGCAGTCGTTGAAACGGCGGCCAGTATGGAACAGATTTCAGTCACAACAAAAAATAATACTGATAAGTCACATCAGGCATCCGTCATGACCAGCGAAAGTACGGAAATGGCATTGCGTGGCGAGCGTTTAATGAGTGATATGGTTGAGAAAATTCACCTGATCAGCCGTAATGCGCAAGGCGTGAACGAAATATCCAATGTTATTGATAGTATTGCTTTTCAAACCAATATTCTGGCATTAAACGCGGCGGTGGAAGCTGCACGCGCTGGTGAGTCCGGGCGTGGGTTTGCCGTTGTGGCGAGTGAAGTCCGAACGCTTGCCCAGCGCAGCGCCTCCTCGGCGAAAGAAATCAGTGAACTGGTTGCCAAAGCGGCAATTAGCGTTAAGGAAGGGGTAGAGATAGCCGAAAACAGTGGCGCCATGATGGCGGATATTGCGAAGGCAATACGCAACATTAATGTCTTAATGGAAGATATCTCTGGAGCCTCAGGGGAACAGAGTCGCGGCATCGAACAGATCCGGGTTGCGGTAACGCAAATGGAGCAAGTGACTCAGCAAAACGCCTCGCTGGTTGAGGAGATAGCCGCCACGACAGGCAGTGTGGAAGAGCAGTCGGCAATGCTATCCCAGGCTGTGGCGGTGTTCCAGGTGGAAGAAAACCAGCCTGAAATTCAGCATAATAAGTAGAGTACAAACTCGGCGGGTATCGTGGTGCGTTTGACGTGCCCGTTTATGACAGTGAGAAAGGTTGAGCTGCATATGGCTCACAGACCGCAGCTCATCAGGTGTCAATGTTGCCTGATGAGCTGCGCGAGAAGAATATCGGGAATGACGTTCTCCAGCGCGATTTGAAATCGCATACGTCATGTTGATAATAATTCTCATTATTATTGTTGTGTTGTACAGGTAATGGTAATGTTGCTTCAGTTATCAACCGTTAATCCCATTTCCTGTGCAGAAGACAGCATGAACAACACCACCGCCCTGAATACGTCCAGACGCGTAGCCCGCACCTTCTCCGTCAGCGAGTTTATGGATTTTGGTGAGCGTTACGGGATCGATTACCGCTTTCCCCTGCTGGCGCAAAAGCCGGATTTGTCGTCTTGCAGCCCCGTTCTGCAGGGGGAGGTTGAGGAGATGACGCTCCCCTGCGGGATGTGTGTCACGCACTCTGATGTGCAGGTGCTTCAACCCTACGAAACCACCTCCCGCCACAGCAGTCCTCTGTATATGCTGGTGGTTCTGGAAGGCTGCGTCATCCTGACGCTCAACGGGCAGGAGCATGTGGTGCGTTCCGGGATGGCGTTTAGCTCACGCCTGAGCGAGCATCAGACGATGCGTGCCCGCCATCATGCTGACTGCAAACTGCGCACGTTATCGCTCGGTCTGTATCCCGACGGCGCGTGGCGCACGGGGTTGCTCGAATCATTGATGCGTGAGTGGGAAAGATGCGAAACGCCGACGCTTATCTGGCAGGTGCCGGGATTTTTACTCAGCGGCCTGCAGTACGCGCAGCGGAGCACGATCGGCCATGTTTCTCGCCAACTGATGCTGGAAGGGCTGATATTACAACTGTTCGGCCATGGCCTCAGCGTGTGTCAGGTTGAGAGTGGCAAGCGGCTTGCGGCAAGCGGTGAACAGCAGCGGCTGGAGGTCGTTCGTCGTCTGCTGGAGCAGAGTCCCGAGAATGACTACACCCTCAATGCCCTGGCCCAACGCGCGGCGATGAGCCCCAGCAGCCTGCGCAGCAAGTTCCGTGCGGCCTATGGCTGTTCCGTCTTTGACTACCTGCGTGATTGCCGTCTGGAACGCGCGCGCGGCTATTTACTGGAAGGATACAGCGTACAGCAGGCGGCCTGGATGTCGGGTTATCAACATGCTACCAACTTCTCCACCGCTTTTCGGCGTCGTTACGGCTTTTCGCCTGGCGATGTGCTCAAACTTTGCTAATCCATTTTTACGTTTTGCGCACGTGCCTTCCCGACAATTTGGCACTGCGCATAGGCAACCTGGCATCCTGCATAGCTATCTCCGTTAGCAAAAAGGTAATAATTCTCACTTACAATTAGACATGCCTTTGGAGATATTCATGTTCGCGAAGACTCGGTTGGCGCTAGTGGTGGGATGGGTGACCGGTAGCGTGGCTTTTCCTCTGCTGGCGCAGGAAACAACAAAAAACGATACGGTGGTTGTCACCTCGCAAATGCAAAGCGGGGCCACGAAGCTCGCCACGCCGGATCTTGAAACGCCTCAGTCGGTATCGATCATTACCCGTGAACAGTTTGAAGAGCAGGGCGCCACCAGCGTGCGCCAGGCCGTGAGCTATACGCCGGGGGTGTACAGCAATCAGATTGGTGCCTCCAACCGCTTTGACTATATTGTGCTGCGTGGTTTCTCGGATGGTAGCCTGGACAACGTCTATCTCGATGGCCTGAAGATGATGGGGGACACCAACTCGCACAGCTCGCTGGTGGTCGATCCGTGGTTCCTCGAAGATATCGAAGTGGTACGCGGCCCGGCTTCCGTACTGTATGGCCGTTCTTCTCCGGGCGGTATTGTCGCGCTGACATCACGTAAGCCGTCGTTTGATGCCGGCGGAGAAGTGAAACTGTTTGCTGGCAACAATAACCAGCGCGGCGCGGCGTTTGACGTCACTGGGGCGCTGGATGATAACGATCGCGTGGCGGCACGACTGAGTGGAATGACGCGTTACGCGGACTCGCAGTTTGGCCCATTGAAGGAAGAACGTTATGCGCTGATGCCAAGCCTGACCTGGCGCATCACCGACCAGACGCGTCTGGATCTGATGGCTTATCTGCACCGTGACCCGGAAGGCGGAAGCCACTCCGGTCTGCCGTATGACGGCACCGTGGTTCCACATTACGGGCAAAAGATCTCCAACACCTTTTACGAAGGCGAGGATGATTACGACAAATACGATCGCCGTGAAAACATGGTGGGCTACAACGTTGAGCACCTGTTTGATAACGGCTGGTCGGTGCGGCAAAAACTGCGCTACCTGCATACCGACGTTGAGCTGAATCAGGTGTATGCGGCGGGCTGGCTGAATGAAACCGAGCTTAACCGCGGCTACTCCGGCTCCGATGAAAAAATGTCAGCGATTACGCTGGATAACCAACTCGACGGCAGCTTTGATACCTGGCTGGTCAACCACCGTGTGCTGGTGGGGATCGATTATCAGGATCGCAGCAACAATACCACCGGTTACTACGGTGCATTCCCGCCGATTGACGCCTTTAACCCGGTATACGGCGCGCAGCCTGATTACATCAACATGTATGCGCGTGAGAAGCACAAGCTGCGCCAGACAGGCTACTATTTGCAGGATCAGATGTCATGGGATCGCTGGCGTATTACGCTCGGCGGTCGCTACGATCAGGTCAGCGTTTCTAACATTGATAAGATCAACGATACCCGTAGCGATCTGGACAAAAACAACTTCAGCACCCGTGCTGCGCTGCTCTATTTGTTCGATAACGGCTTTGCGCCGTATGTGAGTTATTCCACCGCCTTTACGCCAACCAGCTTTGCCGATGAGAACGGCAATCTGCTGGATCCGATGAAAGGCAAGCAGTGGGAAGCCGGGCTGAAATATGAGCCGGAAGGACTCAACAGTCAGTTCAGCGCGTCGGTATTCCGTATCAATCAGACGAATATCGCCACCAAAGAAGAGCCGACCGATCCGTACCGCTCGATTGGGGAAATTGAGTCTGAAGGGGTGGAGCTGGAGGCCATTAGCCAATTGACGGAGAGCTTCCGTCTGCAGGCGGCGTATACCTATACCGACATTCGCTATAAGAAAAGCAGCCCGGAAGAGCAGGGTAAGCGTGCAGTGTACGCGCCGCGTAACCAGGCCAGTACCTGGCTGAGCTACGATGTGAAAAGCGGTCCGCTGGATGGCCTGACGCTGGGCTCAGGCGTGCGTTATGTCAACGGTATTGCCAGCGATCGCCTGAATACTCACACTCTGCCGTCCTACACGCTGGTGGATATGGCAATTGGCTACGACTTAACGAATATCGGTATTAAAGGGTTGAGCGCCCAGTTGAACGTCAACAACCTGACCGACAAGCGCTACGTTGCAGCTTGTAATTCGCTCTCATACTGCTACTTCGGTGCCGAGCGCAGCATTGTCGGCAGCGTTTCATGGAAGTTCTGAGTATCGTTTTTTAGCCGGATGGCGGCGCTGGCGTCTTATCAAGCCTACAGATGCGTGCAAAGTGTAGGCCTGATAAGCGCAGCGCCATCAGGCTGGGGGATTGCGGTTATTGCGTAAAACCGTTTTGCATACAGATCTGCGCGCTGGTTCTCAGGGTAAAGGCGACTTTGTCTGGGTACTGGCTGTAATAGTTATGCTCTTCTTCCAACCCTTTCGCCTGCGCCAGACGTACCGTTTCCAGCGAGCAGGTACGGTAGATCAGGTCTTTATTCATATTGGTCTGCTTTTCACGCTGTTTATCTGCGGACAGCGCCAGCCAGCTCTCGGACAGCGAGTAATCGTAGACCACCCGATTTCCTTTCGCCTGCACATTTTCAATGGTAATGAACTCGTCGATTTTCAGTCTTGGCTGCCCACGCATTTTTTTCTTATCTTCTGCTGCGGCATATTGGGCCAGCGCATTAATATCCATGCCTGCTATTTTCTGTTTATAGATATCGACATAAGCAGCGGGCTGCTGATAACGCTGAGCGTAAGCGTTTCTTAATTCTCCATCGCTCACCGTACAACCCGCCAGAAACAGAGGTAAAAGCAGCGCCAGTTTTATTTTAGTCATGATGTTATCCCGTTCATTATTGTGGTCCCAGTCGCCCATAACATAATAAAAAAATGATTACGGGTGATATTTAAGGTTGTATAAACGGGGGCACGATGACACAAGTGCAATAGTCTTAAAATGGCGTTACAGGCAGGAAACCCTGCCAGAATTGGCAGGGGTTTTGAACATACTGGTAAAGAATTAATGGCCGATCATTTTTGCTTTCGGGATCAACTGGAAATACAGGTGATCCGGCACCGGCGTATCCCAGACGTTGGCATATACCGCATAACCAATGGTGGCAAACAGAATCCCCAGCACCAGTATTGTCATGGCAATACCCGACAGTGCCGTTTGTCGCCATAACGCTTTACCGCTGCCTTTTGCACCCGGCGGTGTCTGCAGGGAAAAGCTCAATGTTGAAGCCACCGGACAGGATTCAACACAGGTCATGCAGCCAGTGCATTCCACAGTACGCACCTGAATCAGTCTGTCGACCGGGATTTTCGATGGGCAATTTTTCGCGCATTTCCCGCAATCAATGCAACTGTCGGCGTTGCGGCGGATTTTAAACGGCGAGAACAGCGAGAACAGACCAAGCAGTGCGCCGTAAGGACACAGATAACGACACCAGGCGTTGCGAATAAACAGGCTCAGGAGGCTGATAACCACCACGGAGATGAGCGTGGCGGAGCCAATATGGCGAAAGAAATCGAGCATCTTCACATCGATGATGATTCCATAGGCTGACGTCAGAAAATACTGAATCCCCTGGGCGGGCATCGACAGGGCGATATACAAGAAAAACCCCAGCAGCAGATACTTCAGGCTGAGCAGCGGGATATCCAGCCAGCGCGGCAGCGTAAAGTTACAACCGAATAATTTTCTCCCCAGATTACCGAGCAGTTCGGAAAGCGTCCCCACCGGGCATAACCATGAACAGAAAGCTTTTTTTAACAACAGGCTAATCAGGATAAACGCAACTAACAGCAGCATAGAGGCGGCATGGATGGGCGGAAGAAAACCGGTCTCTAGCGTATAGCGGAAATTCATCAAACCCGCTATCGGCAGCCATCCCTCAATACCGCCGGGCCTTGGAATATAAACGCTGGTGCCGGCGGTTTCGAAATAGCGGACCCAATACCAGAACGCCACGCCAATATAAATATTGATAGCCAGCAGGAGAAACTGGGTGGCTTTTCGCCAGCTGCTGGCGTTGCGCCAGTCATTCCACGGCAGTTTGCCCCCGGTCGTGCCTGGGCGGCGCTGCCAGCGCGTTCTCATCTTCCTGTTCATGGTTTTATAGTATCCCTCGTATTTCCCCTTCTGCATTCAGAAGGCGTCATCACCGGGATATGCTAGCGCTATTCAGATTTGGTGTATTTGATTTGCATCTTATTACGCGGCTGTTATTTTCTTCATGCCAATATGCCTGAAAAATAATAACAGCCCGATATTTATCACAGGTCAGATAAATACCCTGAACGGGGTATTTATTTCTCTGCAGGGCAACGGTTATTCCTGATAAACCTCAACGCGGTCGCGGCCATTACTTTTCGCCAGATAAAGTGCACGATCGGCTTTATCAACCAACTGTTTATAGTCGGGATGATAGTCATATTCGGCAATACCAATACTGACGGTAATAGAAAACGTTTCTGTCGCTGAGGCTGCCATGCGCATCTCGGCAATTTTCATACGCAGCGTTTCCAGAATAATACTGGCCTGTGTTTCATCTGACTCGACGAGCAGAATCATAAATTCTTCGCCACCGTAGCGGAACACGTAATCGCTGCTGCGGATATGATCGTAAATGACCGCTGCGACGTTTTTGAGCGTCAGATCGCCAGTATTATGCCCGAAGTTATCGTTAATTTGCTTGAAGTAGTCGATATCCAGCATCGCCAGGGTAAAAGGCTTACGCGTATGTAACGCCAGCGAGATCTCGCGCCGCATGATGGTCGGAATAAAGCGGCGATTAAGCAACTGGGTCAGCGAATCTTTACCATTTTCCTGCTTAACCAGCGCGTCGAACATTGAGGCGAGCAGGAAATGGATTTTTGCCGATAGCTGGCGTACATCCTGCAATAAGCTCATCCGCTCGGGTTCTGTCGGCTGATGCTGATGCGACAGGGTTGTTGTCAGACGACTGTCGATCTCTGCAATCAGTGATTCCATCTTATTCAGCAGATTGCTGTTGCCGAGGATATGTTTTCCCTTATGTGATAACCACATACCGAAGTCAGAATTCGCCAGAAACACCATCTCACCGAAAGGCATTCCGGTGGCGATGTTATAAATAAACTGGTTTTCCCAGTCGGTAAACGAACGGATTTGCCGCTCGCGCTCGACGTTAACGTCATCGTAAATAGTCTGTAGACGGTACTGCTCCTGCGTGTGCATAGAGTTTTGAAAACTGGGGGAATAGGAGACCGTCATGGCCTCCAGCGCAGTATCCATTGCCAGACTGCTGAAACAGATAGCATCGCTCAGCAGGGCGGGAGTGGAATCCGCCTTTGTTTTTAACACCCTGTACAGCTCATCTTTCAGCTTGCGCGCGCCGCGGTTTACCAGATCGATGGGCAGGCCGATACGGGCATGCACCACACCAATTTTGCGCTGTTTGGCCAGCAGTTGTGAGAGATCTTCGTGGGCGCTGCCAAGTACGCTGCGCAGCCAGTCAAACATGCTGCCGCTGAGGCGGGTACTGACCTGTTCTGTATTGAGGAACAATGCGCTCTCCGCATGGGAGAGCATATAGTCATAAAAAACGGTTACTAAATGGCGGATCTCTTCATCGCTTAACGATGTCAGGAGCGTGTGAACTTCAGGTGATGTTTGACGTAACAGCGCCTGCCATTCTGTAAGGAGTAATGTGTCGTTTACCGGTTCAACCTGTTCCATCTTACTGCCACTCAACGTGCGATTAAAAATTCAGGCGGTATTACGGACAATTACCTCACGATGGTCAAGTTAAACTCTCTTATCGATGGCTAATACCTTCATAAATAAGCCTGAGCGCGAAGACACCAATAATGGCGCCAATCACCCGGCTGGCAACCCGTTGGATTCGGCCATACGCACGGCGCACGGCGGGCAACGAAAACGCCTGGCTGAGAAAAATACGCCAGATAACGGAAGACAACACAATGCCGGCCCAGGCCATCAACCTCGCCCATGTTGGCGTGTCTGCGCTTAAGGTGACCGAGAAGATACTAATAAAAAACAGCACGGTTTGCGGATTAGATAAATCCGTTAATAACCCACGGCGGAAAAACACATACCAGGGGGCGGAAAGCGGCTGCTGTAGCGTTGGCATTTGCGGTGTCGCCTGATGCCGGATGCTGTTCCAGGCGAACCACAGCAGATAGGCGCCGCCGACAATCTTAATCAACGAAAAAATTTCTTCACACTGAGTGATAAGCGTCGCCATGCCAAAGAGCCCGAGGCCAGAGTAGAACGCATCGCCTAAGGCGACGCCCAGACCGGTTATCACGCCCGCTCGTCGCCCTGACGCCAGACTGGTTTGCACCACCACAAACAGGTTCGCGCCGGGGTTAAAAAAAGTTAAAACAAACAGGCTGACGGTGAGTACGACGGCGTGCAGAGGTTCCATAGACAACAATTCCTCAGATTCTCATAAAGTTAACACTATAATTTCAGTGCGCTGCCTGTTCTGAGGATCAACTCACACTGGCTATTGAAACTTTGAACAGGTTGACGCACTGCTACCCGGTGACCGGTTTTTTCTGCGCCGCAAAATCTCTATATATTCCTGCTGAATGTGGATTTTTTATCCAGGCTGGACTAGTTATTAATCATCCTTGAATCGCGTTATGTAATGTTCAGGGATCGATGATGGCGTAATAACAAAACCTGGAGCTGGTCTATGAAAACTGGAATTAAAGTACTTATTGGTGCATTAGCTTTTGTCGTGACCAACGCATATGCCGCGGAATTTATGACAAAACTTGAATTTGAAAAGGTTGAGTCGCAGTACACAAAAATCGGTGATATCTCAACGAGTAATGAAGTTTCTGTCTCAGACGCTAAAGAAGAGCTGCTGAAGAAAGCAGAAGAGAAAGGGGCCGATGTGGTGGTATTAACCTCCGGTCAAACGGATAATAAAATCCATGGCACAGCCAATATCTACAAGAAAAAATAATACGCTACTGTAAAAATCACGATACCCGCCGGTCATTGTATCGGCGGGTTTTCTTTTAATCTGCGCCAGAAGGTGGTTCGACTTACCCCGAGATATCGGGCAGCCGCGGTTTTATCGCCATTGAATTGCGCCAGCACCTGCTGCGGCGTGAGCGATGAGGATACCTGCGGCGCGTCAGCAGCAACGGCCAGTTCCGGTAACAGCTGCTGCAGGAATTGTACGTTCAGCTCCGGCTGCGGCTCGACGCTTAAAAACAGCGCCAGGCGCTCCATCATATTACGCAGTTCACGGATATTCCCAGGCCAGCCATAATTCAGTAACGTCGGTTGACTCAGACCCAGCCCCTTGCGCACAGGTTCAGAAAACGGCACCTCCAGTTCCGCCAGCGACTGTTTTAAAAAGCCTTCCGCCAGCGGCAGGATATCGGGCAATCGCTCGCGTAGCGGCGGTAGCGTGAGGCGCAAAATACTCAGGCGATAAAACAGATCGGTGCGAAATTCTCCCTGTTTTATCTCCTGCTCCAGATGACAGTGGGTGGCGCTAATCACCCGTACATCGACCGGAATCGGCTGATGTCCACCGACACGGGTGACCTCTTTTTCTTCCAGCACGCGCAGCAGTCGGGTTTGTAACGGCAGCGGCATTTCGCCTATCTCATCAAGAAACAGCGTTCCGCCGTGGGCGATTTCAAACAGACCCGCGCGTCCTCCCCGACGGGAGCCGGTAAAGGCGCCATCCTCATAGCCGAACAGCTCCGCTTCCAGTAATGATTCGGTGATTGCCCCGCAGTTGACGGCAACAAACGGCGGCGAAGGTTTACCGCGCCGGTTCTCCTGACGGGTGAAAAACTCACGATGAATTGCCTGCGCCGCCAGCTCTTTGCCCGTGCCGGTTTCGCCCTGAATCAGCACCGGCGCACGTGAACGGGCATAAAGCATAATGGTGTGCCGCACCTGTTCCATCTGTGCCGAGTGACCGCGCATATCCCCCAATGCATAGCGGGTGCGCAGCGTATCGCCGGAAACGTACGGACCGTTTCTGCGCAGCGTCAGACGAGTCATATCGAGCGCATCGACAAAGGCCTGGCGCACGGTGGCCGCCGAATAGATAAAGATGCCGGTCATGCCTGCTTCTTCAGCCAGGTCGGTAATCAACCCCGCGCCCACGACCGCCTGCGTGCCGCTGGCTTTCAGCTCGTTGATTTGCCCACGGGCATCTTCTTCCGTGATATAGCTGCGCTGTTCAAGCTGCAAATTGAAGGTTTTTTGAAAAGCGAGCAGCGCGGGGAGGGTTTCCTGATAGGTAATGACGCCAATCGACGAGGTGAGCTTTCCCGCTTTGGCCAGCGCCTGTAGCACGTCAAACCCGCTGGGTTTAATCAGGATCACCGGAATCGATAAACGGCTTTTCAGATACGCCCCGTTGGAACCCGCGGCAATGATGGCATCACAACGCTCGGTGGCTAACTTCTTGCGGATATACGTCACCGCTTTTTCAAAACCAAGCTGAATAGGGGTGATGGTTGCCAGGTGGTCGAACTCCAGGCTGATGTCGCGAAACAGTTCGAACAGGCGCGTGACCGAAACGGTCCAGATAACCGGTTTGTCGTCGTTCACCCGCGGCGGAAGATGCGTATCAGCCATAACCATCCTAAAAAGTAAGGCACCGAGTATTAGGGTTTAGTTGTGTTTCATGAATGTTGCAATGAAACGTGAAGGAACGTTTCATGAAACGATAGCTGACACGCTTTTGTGCAATAAAGATACAAGGATTTAATTTAATGTATTGTTTTTAAAGGTAAATATATAAATTAATTAAAAATTAAGGTCTTTGGCATACCCCTTGCTTTAAATAAATCAACGAACGATAACAAGTTGATAACAAAGGACGGGATATGTCTCTACACTCCCCAGGGCAGGCGTTTCGCGCCGCGCTCAGCAAAGAAAACCCATTACAAATCGTTGGCACCATCAACGCCAACCACGCTCTGCTGGCCCAACGCGCCGGATATCAGGCGATTTATCTCTCCGGCGGCGGCGTCGCGGCTGGGTCTCTGGGTCTGCCGGATCTTGGTATTTCTACCCTTGATGATGTGCTAACCGATATTCGCCGCATTACTGATGTTTGCCCGCTGCCATTGCTGGTGGATGCGGATATCGGTTTTGGATCGTCAGCCTTCAACGTGGCGCGGACCGTGAAGTCGATTTCCAAAGCCGGTGCCGCCGCGCTGCATATTGAAGATCAGATCGGCGCCAAACGCTGCGGCCATCGCCCGAACAAGGCGATCGTCTCGAAAGAAGAGATGGTCGACAGGATCCGCGCCGCCGTGGATGCGCGTACCGATCCCAACTTTGTGATCATGGCGCGGACCGATGCATTGGCGGTGGAAGGATTAGAGGCCGCCATCGATCGTGCCCAGGCGTACGTCGAAGCAGGCGCGGATATGTTGTTCCCGGAAGCCATTACCGAGCTTGCCATGTACCGTCAGTTTGCCGATGCGGTACAGGTGCCGATCCTCGCCAACATTACCGAATTTGGTGCTACGCCACTGTTCACCACTGATGAACTGCGCAGCGCGAACGTCGCGATGGCGCTGTATCCGCTGTCGGCCTTCCGCGCCATGAACCGCGCTGCGGAAAAGGTTTACAACGTGCTGCGCCAGGAAGGAACGCAAAAGAGCGTTATCGACATTATGCAGACGCGCAACGAGCTGTACGAAAGCATCAATTACTACCAGTTCGAAGAGAAACTCGACGCGTTGTATACCAAGAAGTAACCGTCGTAGGCCGGATAAGGCGTAGCTGCCATCCGGCAATAAATTTGTACCCTACATATTATAAAAATGACGAGGACAACATGAGCGACACAACGATCCTGCAAAATAGTACCCATGTCATTAAACCTAAAAAATCGGTTGCGCTGTCAGGCGTCGCCGCCGGAAATACCGCGCTGTGTACCGTAGGAAAAAGCGGTAACGACCTGCACTATCGCGGCTACGATATTCTCGACCTGGCGCAGCAGTGTGAATTTGAAGAAGTCGCGCACCTGCTGATCCACGGGAAATTGCCCACCCGTGATGAGCTCACCGCCTATAAAAGCAAATTAAAAGCGCTGCGCGGGCTGCCCGCAAACGTGCGTACCGTTCTGGAAGCGCTGCCTGCTGCCTCGCACCCGATGGACGTGATGCGCACCGGCGTCTCCGCGCTGGGCTGTACGTTGCCGGAAAAAGAAGGGCATACCGTCTCCGGTGCACGCGATATTGCCGACAAGCTGCTGGCATCGCTCAGTTCTATTCTCCTGTACTGGTATCACTACAGCCATAACGGCGAGCGTATTCAGCCGGAAACTGACGATGATTCCATTGGCGGCCACTTCCTGCATCTGCTGCATGGCGAAAAGCCGTCGCGAAGCTGGGAAAAAGCGATGCATATTTCGCTGGTGCTGTACGCCGAACACGAATTCAACGCCTCCACCTTCACCAGCCGCGTGATTGCAGGGACCGGATCCGATATGTATTCCGCGATTATCGGTGCGATTGGCGCACTGCGTGGTCCGAAACACGGCGGGGCGAATGAAGTATCGCTGGAGATCCAACAACGCTACGAAACGCCAGACGAAGCGGAAGCGGATATCCGTAAACGCGTTGAAAACAAAGAAGTGGTGATTGGCTTTGGTCATCCGGTTTACACCATCGCCGACCCGCGCCATCAGGTGATAAAGCGCGTGGCGAAACAGCTTTCTCAGGAAGGCGGTTCGCTGAAAATGTACAACATCGCCGACCGTCTCGAAGACGTGATGTGGGAAACGAAAAAGATGTTCCCCAACCTCGACTGGTTCTCGGCAGTCTCCTACAACATGATGGGCGTCCCGACTGAAATGTTCACACCGCTGTTTGTCATCGCCCGCGTCACCGGCTGGGCGGCGCACATCATTGAACAGCGCCAGGACAACAAAATTATCCGTCCTTCCGCCAACTACACCGGCCCGGAAGATCGTGTCTTTGTCGCGATAGATCAGCGTTGCTAATGCAAAACCTCTAAATATAAAAACAGGAACCCTTGTTATGTCTGCACATATTTCGAACGTCCGCCCGGAATTTGACCGTGAAATCGTTGATATCGTTGATTACGTCATGAATTACGAGATCACTTCGACGGTAGCGTATGACACCGCGCATTATTGCCTGCTTGATACCATAGGCTGCGGGCTGGAAGCGCTGGAATATCCGGCCTGTAAAAAACTGCTGGGGCCGGTAGTCCCAGGGACTGTGGTGCCGAACGGCGTGCGCGTTCCGGGCACCCAGTTCCAGCTCGACCCGGTGCAGGCGGCGTTTAACATCGGCGCGATGATCCGCTGGCTGGACTTTAACGATACCTGGCTGGCCGCGGAATGGGGGCATCCTTCCGATAACCTCGGCGGCATTCTGGCTACGGCTGACTGGCTGTCACGCAATGCGGTAGCGGTGGGGAAAGCGCCGTTAACCATGAAAAAAGTGCTCACCGGAATGATTAAAGCCCATGAAATTCAGGGCTGCATCGCGCTGGAAAACTCTTTTAACCGCGTCGGTCTCGATCACGTCCTGCTGGTCAAAGTGGCCTCCACGGCGGTGGTCGCCGAGATGCTTGGCCTGAACCGGGATGAAATTCTCAACGCCGTATCGCTGGCGTGGGTTGACGGGCAGTCGCTGCGTACCTATCGCCATGCGCCAAATACCGGCACGCGTAAATCCTGGGCAGCTGGCGATGCAACCTCGCGCGCGGTACGTCTGGCGCTGATGGCGAAAACCGGTGAGATGGGGTATCCGTCTGCGCTGACGGCGAAAACCTGGGGCTTTTATGACGTCTCTTTCAAAGGCGAATCGTTCCGCTTCCAGCGCCCGTACGGCTCTTATGTGATGGAAAACGTGCTGTTTAAAATCTCCTTCCCGGCCGAGTTCCACTCGCAGACTGCGGTAGAGGCGGCGATGACGCTGTACGAGCAACTGCAGGCTGCCGGGAAAACGGCGGCGGATATCGAAAAAGTGACCATTCGTACGCACGAAGCCTGTATCCGCATCATCGATAAAAAAGGTCCGCTGAATAACCCGGCGGATCGCGATCACTGCATCCAGTATATGGTCGCCATTCCGCTGCTGTTCGGGCGTTTAACCGCGGCAGATTATGAAGACGGCGTGGCGCAGGACAAACGCATTGATGCCCTGCGCGAGAAGATCAACTGCTTTGAAGATCCGGCTTTTACAGCCGATTACCACGATCCTGAAAAACGCGCCATCGCGAATGCCATCACCCTGGAATTCACCGATGGCTCACGTTTTGAAGAAGTGGTGGTGGAGTACCCAATCGGCCACGCGCGCCGTCGTAACGACGGGATGCCGAAGCTGGTCGAGAAGTTCAAAATCAACCTGGCGCGTCAGTTCCCGACCCGTCAGCAGCAGCGCATTCTGGATGTCTCCCTGGACAGAACTCGCCTGGAGCAGATGCCGGTCAATGAGTATATGGATTTGTTTGTTATCTGAAACCCGACTCATCAGGCGTAAGTTCAACAGGAGAGCATTATGTCTTATAGCGAGTTTTATCAACGTTCTATTACGCAGCCGGAGTCGTTCTGGGCCGAGCAGGCCCAGCGTATTGACTGGCAGCAGCCGTATACGCAGGTACTGGACCACAGCAATCCGCCGTTTGCCCGCTGGTTTTGTGGCGGGACGACCAATCTGTGCCATAACGCCATCGACCGCTGGCTGGAGAAACAGCCCGAGGCGCTGGCGCTGATTGCTGTGTCATCAGAAACCGAAGAAGAACGCACGTTTACCTTTCGTCAGCTGTATGACGAAGTGAATATTGTGGCAGCGATGCTGTTGTCGCTCGGCGTACAGCGCGGGGATCGGGTACTGGTTTATATGCCGATGATCGCCGAAGCGCACATTACGCTGCTGGCCTGCGCACGCATTGGGGCGATCCATTCGGTGGTGTTCGGTGGTTTTGCTTCGCACAGCGTGGCGGCGCGCATCGATGACGCCCGACCGGTGGTTATCGTTTCGGCGGATGCCGGGGCGCGCGGCGGCAAGGTCCTGCCCTATAAAAAGCTACTCGATGATGCGATCGATCAGGCTCAGCATCAGCCGCGTCATGTGGTGCTGGTCGACCGCGGTCTGGCGAAAATGGCGCGGGTGGAGGGGCGTGACCTCGACTTTGCCGCGCTACGCCAACAGCATCTCGGCGCACGGGTGCCGGTTGTCTGGCTGGAATCGAATGAAACGTCCTGCATTCTCTACACCTCCGGGACAACCGGTAAACCGAAAGGCGTTCAGCGCGACGTTGGTGGCTATGCGGTCGCGCTGGCGACCTCGATGGACACCATTTTCGGCGGCAAAGCGGGCGGCGTGTTCTTCTGCGCGTCGGATATCGGCTGGGTGGTTGGGCATTCCTATATCGTGTATGCCCCGCTGCTGGCGGGGATGGCGACGGTGGTTTACGAAGGGCTGCCAACGTATCCGGACTGCGGCGTATGGTGGAAAATTGTTGAGAAGTATCAGGTCAGCCGGATGTTCTCGGCCCCGACCGCCATCCGCGTGCTTAAAAAATTCCCGACCGCGCAAATCCGCAATCACGATCTCTCCTCGCTGGAGGTGCTGTATCTGGCGGGTGAGCCGCTGGACGAACCGACCGCCAGTTGGGTAACGGAAACGCTGGGCGTCCCGGTTATCGACAACTATTGGCAGACTGAATCCGGCTGGCCGATTATGGCTATCGCCCGCGGGCTGGACGACCGACCGTCGCGGCTGGGCAGTCCTGGCGTGCCGATGTACGGCTATAACGTGCAGTTGCTCAATGAGGTGACCGGTGAACCTTGTGCGGCGAACGAGAAGGGGATGCTGGTGATTGAAGGGCCGCTGCCGCCGGGCTGTATTCAGACTATCTGGGGGGATGACGCGCGGTTTGTGAATACCTACTGGTCGCTGTTTTCCCGCCAGGTGTACGCCACCTTTGACTGGGGCATTCGCGATGCCGATGGCTATTACTTCATTCTGGGCCGTACGGATGACGTGATCAACGTGGCCGGACACCGGCTGGGGACGCGCGAGATAGAGGAGAGTATTTCCAGCTATCCAAACGTCGCCGAGGTGGCGGTAGTTGGCGTGAAGGATGCGCTGAAAGGGCAGGTGGCGGTCGCGTTTGTTATTCCAAAACAGAGCGACAGTCTGGAAGACAGCGACATTGCCCATTCGGAAGAGAAGGCGATTATGGCGCTGGTGGACAGTCAAATTGGTAATTTTGGTCGTCCGGCGCACGTCTGGTTTGTGTCGCAACTGCCGAAAACACGCTCCGGCAAAATGCTCAGACGGACGATTCAGGCGATCTGCGAAGGCCGCGATCCTGGCGATCTAACGACCATTGACGATCCCGCATCGTTGCAGCAAATCCGTCAGGCGATCGAGGAGTAACGTCGTGTGATGCCCGGTGGCGCAATGCTTACCGGGCCTACGTGTTAATCAACTTTCTTATACGGCCCGTGATAGTAATCAAACGGCGCATAAACCGTATCGGCCACGAACGATAACGGCACATCAACAAATAACAGCGCTAAATCGAAATAGTTATAATCGTAAGCGCCCGGGTTTTTTAGTTTATCAATATCATGGCGCATACCCACGTAATACGTATCTGAATCCTCGCCTGCCGTGCGCGCATCAATGCTGCCACATCCTGTAAGTAATACGCTGATAAAGAGCGTTGTTACCGCAACCGTCTTTTTGCTCATGCTATGACCTGGCTTCTCGCCCCGTTTTACCATAACGATAAAAAAGCGGCGTGTTGTCCTCGGAACTTAAACCACCAGGTCAGGACTCATCGTGTGAGGATGGCACATCGAAGGCCGGATAAACCACGTGAGTGGTGTATCCGGCAAAGAGGCTTTTACAGCGTGACGCTTTCGCGACGACGCAGCAGAGAAAACGGCCCCGGTCCACTTAGGGTAAATACGGAAATCAACGTGAAGCTTAGCGCAATTATCCCCAGCACCAGATACGCCCCCTGGAAACCAATACTCTCATACATTTTTCCGGCCAGAACTGACATGAAAATCATTGCTAACTGTTTGAAGAAACAGAAGCACACCAGGTAAATTGTGGCCGAGAAGCGCACTTCAAACTGACTGGTGATGTATTTGAAGCAACCGACGATCAGGAACGGTATTTCAAACATATGCAGCGTTTTGAGAATGACGACCTCCAGCGCAGAGGTAGCGAAGGAGGAGCCGATGATCCGCACCGACATTATCGTACCGGCCAGCAGCAGGGCGTTCTTTCCGCCAATGCGGTTCACAATCAGGGGCGCAAAGAACATGATAGAGGCATTAAGTAATTCCCCCATGGTTGTGACGTAGCCAAACACACGGGTACCCTGTTCGCCGGTGGCAAAGAACGAGGTAAAGAAGTTGGCGAACTGCTGGTCAAACACATCATACGTACAGGAAACGCCGACCACGTACAGGGAGAGGAACCAGAGTTTCGGTTGTTTAAATAACTCCAGCGCCAGCTTCAGACTGAATGCCGAGTTGTTGGCGCCTACCGCATCCGCAACTTTTGCAGAAGAGGGGACCTCTGTTTTTGAAAAGAGCAGCAGCAATGCCAGAATGACCGCACAGCCTGAACCTAACCAGAAGACAAACTGGTTATTGATGGTGAACATAATCCCGGCAATCGAGGCGCACAGCGCCCAGCCTACGCAGCCAAACATGCGCGCGCGACCAAATTCAAAATTGCTTCGGCGGCTGGCTTTTTCAATATAGGCTTCAATCGCCGGGGCGCCGGCATTGTAGATAAAGCCAAGGTAAATCCCGCCGACAATCGAACCCAGTAAAATATTAACCTGTAATAACGGGCCAAAGACGTAAATAAAGAACGGGGCAAACATTACCAGCATTCCGGTAATTACCCACAGCAGGTGTTTACGCAGGCCAAGCTTATCGGAAAGCAGTCCGAAAACAGGCTGGAATAATAATGAAAATAGTGAAATACAGGCGAAAATGATCCCGGTGTCACCTTTACTGATATGGTTTACATCGTGTAACCAGATAGGGAAGAAGGGGAAATAGGCACCCATAATGAAAAAGTAAAAGAAAAAGAAGAAGCCGAACATCCAAAAGTTAGTGTTTTTCAAATAATACATAATGGACTTCCTTACGATGAATGCGGGCAGGGGGGAACCTGCCCGATTATTATTATTTTTGACCCCAGACCAGCTGGTAGTGGTAGCGTCCGGCACTCAGCAGGAACTCTGGTGAAACGGAAGGACTCCAGGAGTCGTCACCGCCCACGCCCATATGGAAGCCATCAATATTGATCCAGGTACCAGCCTCCGGTTGCAGCAGATGGCGGTGGCTGGTTTCCATCAGTTGCTTCTGGCTAAAGCGGCTGATGTTGAACAGGAAGTCCCCTCGCCATTGATGCGCGCCGTAGCGTAGCTCACGCGTGTTGCAGCGCAGACCGTTTTCGCCAGGGAAAACATACGGGGTGTACATCTCATCAAGCGACAAATCCCAACGATCAAAACAGGCGGCGCTCAGGCGATCCGGGTAGTTCTCATGTGGGCCGAGACCTAACCAGTTCACGCGCTCAGCGATCTGCGCCAGTTGGCAGCTCAGGCCGATGCGGGCCGGATGTGGCGTGCCGCTGGCGACGTCGACATCCACCGTTATCTGCATCTCACCATTGCCGTCAATGCGATAGCTTTTTCGGCTGACGAATAGCGTTTCGCCCTGATACTGCCACGCATGTTCGGTGGCGATCAGTACCGCATTGCTTAGCGTGTCGGCAGCACAGTGCAGTAACGTTGCTTCGACCAGATAATGACCGGCGGCTTTCCAGCGTTCGACCCAGGCGTTAGGGTCGATGCGGGTTGACTCGCTCACGCCGATGTCGTTGTCCAGCGGCGCGCGGGTGAACTGGTCAGTAAGCGGGGTTAACAGCTGGGCTGCGTCGCCAATCCAGTACTGTGTCAGCAGGCCAGACTGACGGTCGAATTGCCAGCGCTTGTCGTTGATCTCAACAGTAAAGGTGTTTTCGCTCACGTTCAGCAGTGGTGCGGTACGGGCAGTTGGCCGTGGCGCCAGGCTGAGTTTCTCTTCCAGCTTCCATTGCTGCCAGGCGCTAATGTGCCCGGCGTCTGACCATGCGGTGGCCTGAGGTTGCTCTACGCGTACCGTTAGCCATAGCTGGCCGGCGGTTTCCGGCAGCGGGACATCTGGCAGGGTAATCACCTGGCGACTCTGTGGGGCGATATCCAGCACGATTTCTCCGGCGGCCAGCGGGTTGCCATCCTGGGCAATCGACCAGTGCAGAACTTCGTTATCGCTGTGGCGGAACAGATATTCGCTGGTTACTTCAATCTGGCGTTTGGGTCCCGGCAGCAGCGTAAACTGGAAAAACTGCTGCACATGTTTGGCCTCGTATAATGCCGGATGCGGGGTGCGATCGGCGAACACCAGGCCGTTCATGCAAAACTGACGATCGTTAGGCGTGTCGCCAAAATCACCACCGTAGGCAGACCATGCCTTGCCGTTCTCATCATATTTAATCAGCGACTGATCTACCCAGTCCCAGACAAACCCGCCCTGTAGGCGCGGAAATTGACGGAACGCTTGCCAGTATTTGGCGAAGCCGCCAAAACTGTTGCCCATGGCGTGGGCGTATTCGCAGAGGATCAGCGGACGCTGCTCGCCGGGCATCGACAGCCACTTTTTAATCGACCATTTGGGTACCGCGGGGAAGGGCTGATCCTGATCGACGCGGGCGTACATTGGGCAAATAATGTCGGTCGCTGTGGTATTTGCGCCGCCGCCTTCATACTGTACCGGGCGGGACGGATCTTCTGATTTTATCCAGCGGTAGAGCGCGTCATGGTTGGCGCCATGCCCGGATTCATTGCCCAGTGACCAGATGATGATGCTCGGGTGGTTGCGATCGCGTTGCACCATGCGCGTGACGCGATGGCTCATGGCTGGCAGCCATGCGGGATCGTCGGTGAGGCGATTCATCGGCACCATGCCGTGGGTTTCAATGTTGGCTTCGTCGACCACATACAGGCCGTAGCGATCGCACAGGGTGTACCACAATGGATGGTTCGGGTAATGGGAGCAGCGCACGGCGTTAAAGTTGTTCTGCTTCATCAGCAGAATATCCTGCACCATCGTCGCCTCGTCCATCACCTGACCGTTGACCGGATGGTGCTCATGACGGTTGGTGCCGCGAATCAACAGCGGCTTACCGTTGAGTAACAGCAGGCCGTTTTCAATACGAACCTGACGAAAGCCGACATCACAGGCTTCCGCTTCAATCAGCACTCCGTCAGCGGTACGTAACTGGACCACAGCGCGGTACAGATTAGGCGTTTCGGCACTCCACAGCGCCGGGTTTTCGACGTTCAGACGCAGGGTAACCCGATCATGATAAGCACCGCGTTCATCAATAATTTCGCTGCCGAGCAGGGAAGTCGTTTCGTGAGTGAGCGTTTCACCGTCCCACAATTGCAGGGTGACGCGTAAATCTTCGCTCTCGTTGTCCGCCACTCTGACTTCTGTTTCCAGCGTGGCGCGGCTGAAATCGTCGTTAAAACGGGTGTTAATGCGCAGGTCGCGGATTTGCGTAGTGGGCTTATGCAGCAAAGATACATCGCGAAAGATCCCGCTCATGCGCCACATGTCCTGGTCTTCCAGATAACTGCCATCGCTCCAGCGCAGCACCATCACAGCCAGGCGGTTTTCGCCTGGCAGCAGATAATCGCTAAGATCGAATTCAGACGGCAGGCGGCTGTCCTGACCGTAGCCAACCCAGCGACCATTGCACCACAAATGAAACGCGGAATTCACCCCGTCAAAAATAATGCGCGTCTGACCTTCATCTAACCACGCGTCTTCGATACTGAATGTGAGCGAGTAACATCCTGTCGGATTCTGCGCTGGAACGTACGGGGGGTTAACCGGGATCGGGTAGGTGACGTTGGTATAAATTGGCGCGTCGTAACCGTCCATCTGCCAGTTAGAGGGGACGTTGATAGTATCAGCCTGTGGCAGATCGCTTGTCAGCCAGCTTTCCGGCACGGCCTCAGGCGCGGAAAACCAGGCGAACTGCCACTTGCCATTTAGCGAGCGTAACTGAGTTGATCGCTGATTGGTGCGCGCATCATCCGCTGAGCGCCAGCTACAAAACGGCGGGTGCGCCTCCAGGCGGTTGAGCTGCGTGACGCCGGGATTTTCCCAGTCACGGCGGGCCAGTACAGCGGAGAGTGAATCTGTGTTCAGGTTCATAACGGTATCCTGTTTGAATTTGTTATTCGCTCACAATTTCAATCAAAATACGAATAAGCGATCCCAACTGTAAAGGACGGGGCGCTCAATGAGTGAACTGACTCACACAATTGTTATGCGTTCACAATTTGGGTGTGAGCTGCGAAACTTGCCGCGCTAGCTGGATCAGTGAGTCGGCCAGCACCTGGGGTGAGAGGGTTTGCGTATCGGGAGGCAGTACCGTATTGCGCTTAACCAGGGTTACGGGCAGCAGTTGGTTGCCCACGCTTGAGGTCCCACGGGGAAGTTGCAGCAGTCTGTCGACGCTGGTTTCACCCAGTAACGGAAAATCCTGCCTGATGGTGGTCAGTGGTGGGATGTAGCAGGCGCTGTCTTCGGTGTCATCGTAGCCGATCACCGAGATATCAACCGCCACCCGCAGACCGAACTCGCTGATTGCCCGCATCGCGCCCAGCGCCATTTGATCATTAGCGACCAGCATGGCGGTGGGGAGATTACCACCATTAAGCATATGCAGCGTTTGCTGAAAACCTGACATCGAGCTCCAGTCGCCTTCCAGCTCCGCGGTGGGTTGCAACTGGTAGTGCGCCAGATATTTATGCCACCCCGCATGGCGAAGTCTTGCCGAAACCGAAGTGTGTGGCCCGCTCAGCAGGGCGATACGCTGATGCCCATGCTGCACCAAATGTTCAACGCCGAGACGTGCGCCGTCGTCATGGGAGAAAATCACGCTGTTAATTGGCGTCTGATCAGAGACATCGAGAAACAGCACCGGCACCGTACCGCAGGCGGCAGCCACGGCAATGGCGTCTTCTTCATCCAACGGGTAGTTGATGATAAGCCCGGTTACGCGTTGAGAAAGCAGGTTGTGGACTGCGGCTTTACATGCCTCAACGCCGCTACGTTCGACCATGGCGATCACCACGCTGGCCCCGGACTGGTCGGCGCGGGATTTTATGGCGGCAACGATTTGCGAGGGGGCGTGCAGGGCAAGGTTCGCCGTCACGACGCCAATCAGCGGCGTCTGTTTGCCCGCCAGCTGCTGTGCGACGCGGTTGGGGATGTAATTGAGCTCCGCCATCGCGGCCTCAACTTTCTGTCGGGTTTTTGCGGAAACGTGGCTGGCCTGATTCACGACGCGCGAGACGGTCTGGTAAGAGACTCCTGCATGGTCTGCCACATCGTATAGCGTTACCGGTTTCACGTTTATCACCCCTGTCATGACGTTATCTGCGCGCTATGATGCCACAGCGGGACGGTTTTGGGGTATTTGCGCATTGGTTCTGCGAGGCGCATTCCAGGGTTGCAAATCGTGTGCTGGAGGATTTATCGTCGTGATGCTTAACAGAATAAAAAAGTGAGGACATCGTGAGCGACTCTGCGGCAAACAACATTCTGTCCATCTACCAACGTCATGCGGAGGCCTTTGCCAGCCAGCGTTCACGCGCACTGTTCGAGAAAAGCTGGCTGGATAAGTTCATCACCGTGATGGGCGGGCAGGGCAGCATTGTGGATATTGGCTGCGGCAACGGTCAGCCGATTGCTGGTTATTTTATTCAGCAAGGCTTTCAGCTTACGGGAATTGATGGTTCTGCGGCGATGCTGGCGCGGGCCCGGCACTCTTTTCCCGCACAGCGCTGGCTGGAGCAGGATATGCGCGAGCTGGGACTTAACGAGACTTTCGATGGTCTGATCGCCTGGGACAGTTTTTTCCATTTAACTCAGCAGGATCAGCAAAAGATGTTCCCGATTTTTGACCGACTCAGCCGTCCCGGCAGCGCGCTGATGTTTACCAGCGGGACGGAAAACGGTATCGCGATGGGGCAATTTGAGGGCGAACCGCTGTTTCACGCCAGCCTCGCACCGGATGAATACCGCGCATTGCTGTCAGAGCACGGTTTTGTGGTGGTAGAGATGGTGATGGAAGATCCGCACTGCGCCGGGCATACCATCTGGCTGGCGCAAAAACGTGGCTAATCGCCGCGAAAGGTTTTACGCCATTCAGCCGGGCTAACGCCAAAGTGGGATTTAAAATGCTGCCGCCAGGTGATGGGCGACTGGAAACCGACCTGTTCGGCGATGCGTTCAACGGGTAACTGGCTGGACTCCAGCAGTATCTGACTACGGCGCAGACGCTCGGCAATCAACCATTCGGCCACGCTTGACCCGGTGGCCTTCATAAAATGACGGGTTAAAGTGCGACGGCTCATCATCACCCGCTGCGCCAGCTCGTCGAGATTATGCGGTTCGTGGAGATGCTGGCGCAAATAGTCGAGCAGGACGTTGATGCGCTGATCCTGGGTATTTTTCGCCACGGGTTGCTCGATAAACTGTGCCTGGCCGCCCTCACGATGCGGCGGCACAATCATCCGTCGGGCAATCTGATTCGCCGCCGTGCTGCCAAAACGCTGACGGATGACGTACAGACAGCAATCCAGCGCGGCGGCGGTGCCTGCCGAGGTAATTATGCCGTCGTCATCCATGTACAGCGCGTTAATATCCAGATGGGCTGCCGGGAAGCGCGCCTGAAAATCTTGCTCGAACTCCCAATGCGTAGCCGCCCGTTTGCCATCGAGCAGACCGGCATAGCCGAGGACAAATGCCCCCAGACATAGCCCGACAATCTGTGCGCCGTTTTGTCGCGCATGGTTGAGCGCATCAAGCAGGCTTTGTGGTGGACGATGTGCCGTGGTGCCCCAGTAGGGGAGCACCACGATGTCGGCGGCCTCCACTGCTTCATAGCCGTGAGCTGCGGTAATGGAAAAGCCATCCTGCGAGGAAACGATACCTGGCTGTTCGGCGCAAAGTTGCACCTCGAAGCGTTTCTTCGCCGCTACTTTGTCACTGAAAATGATGCACGGCACCGAGAAGTGAAACGGGCTGAAATCTTCCACGGCAACAATGGCGACGTTAAGCGGTTGCATACGATTCCTTTGTGGATATTAAAACGTCAGGGTTTCGCCATCTTCCGGTACGTTAACAAATTGCGCAATCTGGTTATCGTGGGCGTACTCTTTTAGAGCCGCGCGAGTCAGAAGACAGTGGTTAATTGCCTCCATGTGGGTCGCCACAATTTGTGCTTCTGGCAGCGTGAAGTGGGTTTTTAGCACATCTTCTGCGCCCATGATGATTGGGCCAAACCCGATAACGTGGGCAAAACCTGCGTTCAAAATAACCACGCCAGGCAGGAACGTCCGCATGTTGGTTTCCACCTCGTCGCGCCAGAGAGTGTCCCCGACCAGATACAGCGTTTTTTCCGCCGGATGCTGGAAGATAACCCCGCAGGCATCACCCAGACGCTCCGCCATTTGCGGGATGGCGTAAGCGCGATCCGAACCGTGCTGGCCGCCGGTTTTACGCAGGGTGATGTCGCCGAGCGTGGTGCTGTGTGCCAGTACGGTCAGTTGCGTGAAACCCTGCTTTCGCAGCACCTGCTTATCCTGCTCATTTTGTACATAGATCGGTTTGTCTTTCGGTACGATACGAGCAGCAGCCTCATCCCAATGATCTTCATGCAGATGGGTCACGATCAGCGCATCGACGTTGAGCAGGGTGTCGACATCAACGGGCAGTTCCACAGTCGGGTTGCGGATCTCGGCGCGTGCCGTTCCGGTAAAGCCCGGATAAGTCCCTTTTGCCGCCAGCATTGGATCGATCAGAAAGGTTTTACCGCCAAAGGTGATGCGCTGTGTGGCGTTACGGATTTGCGTGATGTTCATGGTGTTTGCTCCACATGTTGGGTCAGTGGTGTCATCGTAGAGTGTTGCCCAGAAGATGAATGTGGGCAAATGGGCGACTAGCGATGAAATTGGGCCAATAGCAGATGGCAGAGATCGATAATGTAATTAGAATTAAAGTAATTGAATATTTCCTTTGCGACTCTTTATTTAATTCGCAGCCATTATCTCGTACTGGAAAAACGTCATTTAAATAAGAGTAGATTTATTAAATTCGAAGCGGCTCCAGAAAATAGTGTTGATATATGCAACGTATTGCAGCCAATAAAACATATCGCGAACCATGAAATAAGAATGCTATCATTCACACCAGACGCGGCAGGCAACTGCTGGCACACGCATTTACCCCGGAGCACCCGATGAACAACGACATTCCGCTAAAATTTTATGATATCGCCGACGAATACGCGACTGAAGCTGCAAAGCCGGTGAGCGATACAGAACGCGACGCACTGGCACGCTACTTCCAGCAGTTGATCACTCGTTTGATGAACAATGAAGAAATCAGCGAAGAAGCGCAGCAGGAGATGGCAACCAAGGCCGGAGTCGACGCACAGCGTATCGATGATATCGCGGAGTTCCTCAATCGTTGGGGTAACGAGTAGCCAAAGACATGGCCTGTGTTTTACACTGCGCGCAAATTGAGTAGGTATACTCTACAAGTAATAGGTTTAATCAGGCGGAAACAGCAATGAACGGAACAATCACAACGTGGTTTAAAGATAAAGGCTTTGGATTTATCAAAGATGAAAACGGCGACAACCGCTATTTTCATGTGATTAAGGTTGCTAATCCTGAGCTGATCAAGAAAGACGCGGCGGTGACCTTTGAGCCTACCACCAACAACAAAGGCTTATCTGCCTACGCGGTAAAAGTCATACCCGACAGCAAATACATCTATATCGCCGGCGAGCGTCTGAAGCTCACGGCGATCAAGTCTTACCTGGTCTACAGCGAAGAAGTCCCTGCTGAGACTCGTATCGACAAAGAAAATGCGGTGCTGTCCGTTGGTGTGCTGATGAACAGCATCCGACCGAAATCAGACGTGAAGCCTGGTGAAATGCGCACGCTGAAAAAGCTGGCCATCACCACCTTCCAGGGCACGACGCTGATCTTCTCGGAAGATGAAATCGATATCGACGAGACGGTGAAACTGCTTAAGGTCTGAAGCCCTTCAGAGTGAATGAAAACCGAAATCCTGCACTTTTCAGAAGCGGGGTTTCGGTTTTTTTATGCGTATTTTTGTCAGAAGGGAATATCCATTTGAGCCAAATAGCAAATTCCATTCTGTTTTTTTATTTTGACGAGGCACCTGGAATTACCACGTCATCCATCAGTATGTAACGTGCTTCCTGGCGCGTGTATTGATCGATTAACGGCACAAGTCGCCGGAAATGCTCACTGGCACAATGTTCATCGAGAGCCGCGTGGTTTGGCCATTCTTCGATAAAAATAAAATGCCCCGGATCTTTTTCATCAATATAGAGGTCATAAGCAATGCATTGCGGCTCTTTCTTCGTCGCCGATATTAGCTCACGGTACCAAGGGAGAACGGTTTCAATATACTCAGGTTTGATGAAATCTTCGGCAATGACCTTTAACATGCAGCCTCCTGGCAGAAAACGAATGCACACTATGTGATGAAGATATATTTAGGGCAAGACGCCACAGTGTTATATCGGTCGGTGAGTGAGTTATCTCAGCTATTAATCAGATGATCCGCTTAACTGTGATCCATCTCACCTCCCGGCAACCAAAATCTCCTGCGACTCAACGCCGTCCTCTATCTGTTTCGCCACCTTTTGTAAGGCCGGAAGGTGTTTTTCCGCGGCCTGTTCGATGGTCATGGCGCTGGCCATATACACCAGATTCAGGCAGCCGATCACCCGCTGTTCACTGCGAATGGGGACGGCGATGGAGGCGATTTTCTCCTCCTGATCCCAACCGCGAAAGTTCTGGCCAAAACCGTCTTTTCGCGCACGGCTCAAAATGGCGTCGAGCTTCAGCGGTTCGCGCGCCAACTGGAACTCATCTCCCGGTCGTGAAGCCAGCATTTCAATCAGTTCCTGACGTTCATTCTCCGGGCTAAATGCCAGCCAGGTCAGGCCGGATGCGGTTTTCAGCAGCGGCAAACGACGCCCGACCATCGCCCGATGAAACGACAGGCGGCTGAAGCGATGGGTGGTTTCACGCACCACCATCGCGTCCACATCCAGCGTGGAAACGTCGGTCGGCCAGATGACCTCGCGCAGCAAATCCCCCAACAGCGGGGCGGCGAGCGCAGAAATCCACTGCTCGTCACGAAATCCCTCACTGAGCTGACGGACCTTAATGGTTAAGCGAAAGCTGTCATCGGACAGACTGCGCCGGACGTAACCCTCATCCTGCAGGGTTTCCAGTAGTCGCCTGACCGTGGTGCGGTGCAGGCCGCTCAGCTCTGCCAGCAGGCCAACGCTGGCCCCGCCGTCGAGACGATTTAACATATTTAATAACATTAGTCCGCGCGTTAACCCGCGCACGGTTTTGTATTCGGTACCGTCGTCACTTTTCATATTTATTGACAAATCTACAGTTAAAACAACGTTGTGCACTTAGTGCACATCCAGGCATGTTTTGATTGTAGCGCAAAAACTCACTTCTATACTGACCGCACAATAAAAAATTGTTCACATTCTTTTAACAAAAAAACAATTGCGCCTCACCAGGGTCTGCAATTGCATTTTGTCCGAGTAGTGAGGTTCTGAAATGACAACAATAAATCCAGATATCCAACCCGCTGTGCAGCACACCGTGCAGGTAGCGATTGCCGGAGCCGGTCCGGTAGGGCTGATGATGGCGAACTATCTTGGCCAGATGGGCATTGAGGTGCTGGTGGTGGAGAAGCTCGATACCCTTATCGACTATCCTCGCGCCATCGGCATTGACGATGAAGCGCTGCGCACCATGCAGTCCGTCGGTCTGGTCGAAAATGTTCTGCCGCACACCACGCCGTGGCATGCGATGCGCTTTCTCACTCCGAAAGGGCGCTGTTTTGCTGATATCCAGCCGATGACTGACGAATTTGGCTGGTCGCGCCGCAACGCGTTTATTCAGCCGCAGGTAGACGCGGTGATGCTGGAAGGGCTGTCGCGTTTTCCCAACGTGCGCTGCCTGTTCTCTCGCGAACTGGAAGCCTTCAGCCAGCAAAATGGTGAAGTGACGTTGAACCTGAAAGCGCCGGATGGCCAGCGTGAAACGGTGAAAGCTCAGTGGCTGGTGGCCTGCGACGGTGGGGCCAGCAACGTCAGACGTTCGCTGAATGTGCCATTTGAAGGCAAAACCGCGCCGAATCAGTGGATTGTGGTGGATATCGCTAACGATCCGCTCAGCACGCCGCATGTGTATCTGTGCTGCGATCCGGTGCGCCCGTATGTCTCCGCCGCGCTGCCGCACGCGGTGCGCCGCTTTGAATTTATGGTAATGCCAGGGGAAACCGAAGCGCAGCTCAGCGAACCGCAGAATATGCGCCAGCTTTTGAGCAAAGTGCTGCCGAACCCGGACAACGTCGAGCTGATCCGCCAGCGCGTATATACCCATAACGCACGTCTGGCCGAACGTTTTCGCATTGACCGCGTGCTGCTGGCGGGCGATGCGGCGCACATTATGCCGGTCTGGCAAGGGCAGGGGTACAACAGCGGCATGCGCGATGCCTTCAATCTGGCGTGGAAACTGGCGCTGGTGATTGAGGGTAAAGCCGGTGATGAGCTGTTGGATACCTACCAGCAGGAGCGCCGCGACCACGCCAAAGCGATGATCGATCTCTCGGTGACCGCAGGCAACGTACTTGCGCCGCCGAAACGCTGGCACGGCGCGGTGCGCGACGGGGTTTCCTGGCTGCTGAACTACATTCCGCCGGTCAAACGCTACTTCCTTGAAATGCGCTTTAAGCCGATGCCGCAGTACCACGCCGGGGCGCTGGTGCGTGAAGGCGACGCGAAAACCTCTCCCGTTGGCAAGATGTTTATCCAGCCGAAGGTAACGCTGGAATCAGGTGAAGTGACGCTGCTCGACAACGTCATCGGGCCGAATTTCGCGGTGATCGGTTGGGGCTGTAACCCGCTGTGGGGCATGAGCGAGGCGCAGATCCAACAGTGGCAGGCGCTGGGGACGCAGTTTATCCAGGTGGTGCCGGATACACAGATACAAACCGATCAGGATAACCACGACGGCGTTACCCGCATTGGCGATACGCAAAACCGCCTGCGCGCGTGGTTTGCCCAGCACAACGCCGCGCTGGTGGTGATACGCCCGGACCGCTTTGTGGCCGCCATCGCCATTCCGCAAACCCTGGGCAGTACCCTGAATAAACTGGCGTCGGTGATGACGCTCACCCGCGTTAATGCCCACATTCCCGCTGAAAAGGTGGCCTGATATGCACGCTTATCTTCACTGTCTTTCCCACTCGCCGCTGGTGGGTTACGTCGACCCGGCGCAGGCCGTGCTCGACGAGGTTAACGGTGTGATCGCTAGCGCCCGGGCACGTATTGCGGCGTTCGACCCTGAACTGGTGGTGCTGTTTGCCCCCGATCACTACAACGGATTTTTCTACGACGTGATGCCGCCGTTCTGTTTAGGCGTAGGCGCTACGGCGATCGGCGATTTCGGCAGCGCGGCGGGGGAGCTGCCGGTGCCGACAGATCTCGCTGAAGCCTGCGCCCACGCGGTAATGAAAAGCGGCATCGATCTCGCCGTGTCCTACAACATGCAGGTCGATCACGGCTTCGCGCAGCCGCTGGAGTTTTTGCTCGGCGGTCTGGATAACGTGCCGGTGCTGCCAGTGTTTATTAACGGCGTCGCCACGCCGCTGCCGGGCTTTCAGCGTACCCGCATGCTCGGTGAAGCGATTGGCCGATTCGCCAGCTCGCTGAATCAGCGTGTGCTGTTTTTAGGCTCCGGCGGCCTGTCGCATCAGCCGCCGGTCCCGGAGCTGGCGAAGGCCGATGCCCATATGCGCGACCGCCTGCTCGGCAGCGGCAAACAACTGCCTGAAAACGAGCGCGAGCTGCGCCAGCAGCGGGTGATCAGCGCCGCCGAGAAGTTTGTGGCCGATCAAAACACGCTGCATCCGCTTAACCCTGTCTGGGATAACCGCTTTATGACGCTGCTTGAACAGGGACGTTTGCAGGAGCTGGACGCGGTCAGTAACGAAGAACTGTCCGCGATGGCGGGCAAATCAACGCACGAAGTTAAAACCTGGGTTGCTGCCTTCGCCGCTATTTCTGCCTTTGGCAACTGGCGCAGCGAAGGCCGTTATTACCGCCCGATCCCAGAGTGGATCGCTGGATTCGGCTCCCTGAGCGCCACCACACAGAACTGAAACAGAACTGAATATGCAGGAGAACATCATGACTTACCAACCGCAAACCGAAGCCGCAACCAGTCGTTTTCTGCAGGTGCAGGAAGCAGGCGAAACGCTGCGCGTGCATTTCAATGACTGTGGGCAGGGCGAAGAGACCGTCGTGCTGTTGCATGGATCTGGTCCGGGTGCGACGGGCTGGGCGAACTTCAGCCGCAATATCGATCCGCTGGTGGAGGCTGGATACCGGGTGATCCTGCTGGATTGTCCTGGCTGGGGCAAAAGCGATGGCATCGTTAACCGCGGTTCGCGATCCGATCTTAATGCTCGCATCCTGAAAAGCGTGGTCGATCAGTTGGATATTCAGAAAATCCATCTGCTGGGCAACTCGATGGGGGGCCACAGTGCCGTGGCGTTCACCCTGAGCTGGCCGGAGCGTGTGGGTAAGCTGGTGCTGATGGGCGGCGGGACGGGGGGCATGAGCCTGTTTACCCCGATGCCGACCGAAGGCATCAAGCGCCTGAATCAGCTGTACCGAGAACCGACCATCGAGAACCTGAAGCTGATGATGGAGATCTTTGTCTTCGACACCAGCGACCTGACCGAGGCGCTGTTTGAGGCGCGTCTGAATAACATGCTGTCGCGTCGCGATCACCTGGAAAACTTTGTCCACAGCCTTGAAGCCAACCCGAAACAGTTTCCGGATTTCAGCCCGCGCCTGGGGGAAATCAAAGCCCAGACCCTGATTGTCTGGGGACGCAACGACCGCTTTGTGCCGATGGACGCCGGCCTGCGCCTGCTCTCCGGGATTGCCGGGTCTGAGCTGCACATCTACCGCGACTGCGGGCACTGGGCACAGTGGGAACATGCGGAAGCTTTTAACCAGCTGGTGCTGAACTTCCTCGCACGCCCTTAAGGAACGGACATGACGAATCTTAATCTTGAGCAGTTAGCCGCCGATTTACGTCAGGCTGAGGAAAAAGGGGACGCTATCGCCCCGCTGCGTGAACTGATCGGCGTGGATAACGCCGAAGCGGCCTACGCCATTCAGCGTATCAATGTGCAGTATGACGTGGCACGAGGGCGTCGCGTCGTCGGGCGCAAAGTGGGACTAACGCACCCGAAAGTGCAACAGCAGCTGGGCGTCGATCAGCCGGACTTCGGCACGCTGTTCGCAGATATGTGCTACGGCGACAACGACACCATTGCGTTTGCCCGCGTGCTACAACCGCGTATTGAAGCGGAGATTGCGCTGGTGCTGAACCGCGATCTGCCCAATGCCGATACCACCTTTGACGAGCTGTACAACGCCATCGAGTGGGTGCTACCCGCGTTGGAAGTGGTCGGCAGCCGTATTCGCGACTGGTCGATCAAGTTTGTTGATACCGTGGCGGATAACGCCTCCTGTGGCGTGTATGTGGTCGGCGGCCCGGCACAACGTCCGGCAGGATTAGATCTGAAAAACTGTGCGATGAAAATGACGCGCAATAACGAAGAGGTTTCCAGCGGGCGCGGTAGCGAATGTCTGGGACATCCGATCAACGCCGCCGTGTGGCTGGCGCGCAAAATGGCCAGCCTCGGCGAGCCGCTGCGTGCCGGGGACATTATTCTCACCGGGGCGTTAGGCCCGATGGTGGCGGTGAATGCGGGCGATCGTTTCGAAGCCCATATCGACGGTATTGGTTCAGTTGCCGCCACCTTTTCAGCGGCGGTTACAAAAGGAAGTCAGTCATGAGTAAGCGTAAAGTCGCCATTATCGGCTCTGGCAACATCGGCACCGATTTGATGATTAAAATTCTGCGTCACGGCGTACGTCTGGAGATGGCGGTGATGGTGGGGATTGATCCGCAATCCGACGGTCTGGCACGCGCCCGGCGTATGGGCGTTGCCACCACCCATGAAGGGGTGACGGGGCTTCTTGCGATGCCAGAATTCGCCGACATCGACATCGTGTTTGATGCCACCAGCGCGGGCGCGCACGTGAAAAATGACGCCGCGCTGCGCGCCGTAAAACCGGGGATCCGTCTGATCGACCTGACGCCCGCAGCGATCGGCCCGTACTGCGTCCCGGTGGTGAACCTGGAGGCTAACGTTGACCAACAGAACGTCAATATGGTGACCTGCGGCGGGCAGGCGACCATCCCGATGGTGGCGGCGGTTTCTCGCGTGGCAAAAGTCCATTACGCCGAAATTATCGCCTCGATCGCCAGTAAATCTGCGGGACCGGGCACCCGCGCCAATATCGACGAGTTTACCGAAACCACCTCGAAGGCGATTGAAGTGGTGGGGGGCGCGGCTAAAGGCAAAGCCATTATCGTACTTAACCCGGCTGAGCCGCCGCTGATGATGCGCGACACGGTGTATGTGTTGAGCGAAGCGGCCTCCCAGCTTGAAGTTGAAGCGTCGATTAATGACATGGCGGCGGCGGTGCAGGCGTATGTGCCGGGCTATCGCCTGAAACAGCGCGTCCAGTTTGAAGTCATCCCGGAGGATAAACCGGTGAATCTGCCGGGTATTGGTCAGTTTTCCGGGCTGAAAACCGCGGTGTATCTGGAAGTGGAAGGTGCGGCGCACTATTTACCCGCCTATGCGGGCAACCTCGACATTATGACCTCCAGCGCGCTGGCGACCGCTGAGCAGATGGCGCAGTCACTCACCCGTCAGGCAGGAGAAGCAGCATGAACGGTAAAAAACTCTATATCTCTGACGTGACCCTGCGCGACGGTATGCATGCGATTCGCCACCAGTATTCGCTGGAAAACGTGCGCCAGATTGCCAAAGCGCTGGACGATGCGCGGGTTGATTCCATTGAGGTGGCCCACGGCGACGGTTTACAAGGTTCCAGCTTTAACTACGGCTTTGGCGCGCACAGCGACCTCGAGTGGATTGAAGCGGCAGCAGACGTGGTCAAACACGCAAAGATCGCCACGCTGTTGCTGCCGGGCATCGGCACTCTTCATGACCTGAAAAACGCGTATCAGGCCGGCGCGCGAGTGGTGCGCGTGGCGACCCACTGCACCGAAGCGGACGTGTCGGCCCAGCATATTCAGTACGCGCGTGAGCTCGGCATGGATACCGTCGGCTTTCTGATGATGAGCCATATGACCACGCCGGAGAATCTGGCGCAGCAGGCGAAGCTGATGGAAAACTACGGCGCGACGTGTATCTACGTGGTCGATTCTGGCGGGGCGATGAATATGAGCGATATTCGCGCCCGCTTCCGCGCCCTGAAAGCGGTGCTGAAGCCGGAGACAGAAACCGGAATGCATGCGCATCACAACCTGAGCCTCGGCGTGGCGAACTCGATTGCCGCGGTGGAAGAGGGCTGCGACCGTATCGACGCCAGCCTGGCGGGTATGGGCGCTGGCGCGGGCAACGCGCCGCTGGAAGTGTTTATCGCCGCTGCGGATAAGCTCGGCTGGCAGCACGGCACCGATCTGTATGCGCTGATGGACGCCGCCGACGATCTGGTGCGTCCACTGCAGGACCGTCCGGTGCGGGTGGATCGCGAAACGCTGGCACTGGGCTATGCCGGGGTGTACTCCAGCTTCTTGCGTCACTGCGAAGTGGCGGCGGCGCGTTATGGCCTGAGCGCGGTCGATATTCTGGTTGAACTGGGCAAACGCCGAATGGTGGGCGGCCAGGAAGATATGATCGTCGACGTGGCGCTGGATCTGCGCAATAGCAAATAAAAATGATTACGCGGCTGGCAACGTATCAGCCGCGACTCACCTGCATCGTGACCTCAGAGGTACATCTTATGACTACCCGTACCCCCACATCTTACCGCCTGACGTTAACCGTCGGGCTTTGCTTTTTAGTTGCCCTGATGGAAGGGCTGGATCTACAGGCCGCCGGGATCGCTGCCGTCGGTATCGCCCAGGCGTTTGCGCTGGATAAAATGCAGATGGGCTGGATCTTCAGTGCGGGCATTCTCGGACTGCTGCCCGGCGCGCTGGTGGGCGGCATGCTGGCCGATCGCTATGGGCGCAAGCGCATTCTTATTGCCTCCGTGGCGCTGTTCGGTCTGTTCTCGCTGGCGACGGCGATTTCCTGGGATTTCTCGTCGCTGGTGTTTGCCCGTCTGATGACCGGCGTCGGGTTGGGCGCGGCGTTGCCGAATCTGATCGCGCTGACCTCCGAAGCGGCGGGCCCGCGTTTTCGCGGTACGGCGGTGAGCCTGATGTACTGTGGCGTGCCGATTGGCGCGGCGTTAGCGGCGGCGCTCGGGTTTAGCGGTCTGGCCGCCGCCTGGCAAACGGTGTTCTGGGTTGGCGGAGTGATCCCGCTGCTGCTGGTGCCGTTGTTGATGCGCTGGCTGCCAGAATCACAGGTTTATGCCCAGCAAACGCAGGTGGCCGCCGCGCCGTTGCGCGCCCTGTTCGCACCCGCTACCGCCACCGCCACGCTGCTGCTGTGGCTGTGCTATTTCTTCACCCTGCTGGTGGTGTATATGCTGATTAACTGGCTGCCGATGCTGCTGGTGGAGCAGGGCTTTCAGCCCTCGCAGGCGGCTGGCGTGATGTTTGCTCTGCAAATCGGTGCGGCCAGCGGCACGTTAATTCTCGGGGCGTTAATGGACAAACTGCGCCCGGTGGTCATGTCGCTTCTGATCTACACCGGGATGTTGGCTTCGTTGCTGGCGCTGGGGACGGTGTCGTCATTGAGCGGTATGCTGATGGCCGGATTTGTGGCGGGGATGTTTGCCACTGGAGGACAAAGCGTGCTGTATGCGCTGGCTCCGCTGTTTTACAGTACGCAGATCCGCGCGACAGGCGTGGGTACCGCCGTCGCCGTTGGGCGTCTGGGGGCGATGAGCGGCCCGCTGCTGGCAGGAAAAATGTTAGCGCTCGGCACAGGAACGGTAGGCGTGATGGCGGCTTCTGCGCCGGGCATTTTACTGGCAGGGCTGGCGGTATTTTTCCTGATGAGCCGTAAATCGCAGATGCCGATCCCGACCAGTGGCTCATAAACAATCGTTCGGTTGTATGAGTGGGGATATACGGTTCCCACTTCCGGGTGAACGCCAGCCGGCGATGACGTTGCCAGAGTTTATGTAAAGCCTGGCAACGGAGGCGTTATGAGCTGGCGGCCCTTTTTATATTTGATAATTAACCCACACCCGATATTAAGCGCCCGGCGCGGTCATCTGCGTCTGGTGCAGGGTTGATTTTGCATTGTGTTAACAAACGCGGTATAACACACCTTCTTTGGATGTTTAGATGTCCATACGTTTGGAAGGTTATATGCAAACAACACAACAAAATGCGCCACTGAAGCGCACGATGAAAACGCGTCACCTGATTATGCTCTCCTTAGGCGGCGTGATTGGCACAGGGTTATTCTTCAATACCGGCTACATCATCTCCACTACCGGGGCCGCGGGAACGCTGCTGGCCTATCTGATTGGCGCGCTGGTGGTCTGGCTGGTTATGCAGTGTCTGGGCGAGCTGTCGGTCGCGATGCCGGAGACCGGGGCGTTTCACGTCTATGCCGCGCGCTATCTCGGCCCGGCGACGGGGTATACCGTGGCCTGGCTCTACTGGCTGACCTGGACCGTGGCGCTTGGTTCGAGTTTTACCGCTGCCGGATTCTGTATGCAGTACTGGTTTCCGTTGGTGCCGGTATGGGTCTGGTGCGTGGTGTTCTGTGTGATTATTTTTGGCCTGAACGTTATCTCCACGCGCTTTTTTGCCGAAGGGGAGTTCTGGTTCTCGCTGGTGAAAGTGGTCACTATCATCGCCTTTATTATCCTCGGCGGGGCGGCGATTTTTGGCTTTATCCCGATGCAGGATGGCTCGCCCGCGCCGGGGCTGAGTAATATCACAGCGGAAGGTTGGTTCCCGCATGGCGGCTTACCGATCCTGATGACTATGGTGGCGGTGAACTTTGCTTTTTCGGGAACTGAGCTTATCGGTATTGCCGCCGGTGAAACGGAAAATCCGCGCAAGGTGATCCCGGTGGCGATTCGTACCACCATCGCGCGACTGATTATTTTCTTTATCGGCACCGTGTTTGTGCTGGCGGCGCTGATCCCGATGCAGCAGGCGGGCGTGGAGAAAAGCCCGTTTGTGCTGGTATTTGAGAAGGTAGGTATTCCGTACGCCGCCGATATTTTTAACTTCGTGATCCTGACAGCCATTCTTTCTGCGGCGAACTCCGGGCTGTATGCCTCCGGGCGCATGCTCTGGTCGCTGTCGAATGAACGTACGCTGCCAGCCTGTTTTGCGCGAGTGACGAAAAACGGCGTGCCGCTGACGGCGCTGTCGGTCAGTATGCTCGGCGGCGTACTGGCGCTGTTTTCCAGCGTGGTGGCCCCGGACACGGTATTTGTCGCGCTGTCGGCAATCTCCGGGTTTGCGGTGGTGGCGGTGTGGCTGAGCATCTGCGCCTCGCACTTTGTTTTTCGCCGCCGTCATCTGCAACAGGGTAAGGCATTGAGTGCATTACATTATCGTGCGCCGTGGTATCCGCTGGTGCCGGTATTGGGATTTGTGTTGTGCCTGGTGGCCTGTGTGGGGCTGGCATTCGATCCAGCGCAGAGAATTGCGTTGTGGTGCGGGTTACCGTTTGTTGCGTTGTGCTATGGTGCATATTTCCTTACTCAACCCCGTAACGCAAAACAGGAGCCAGAACATGTCGCAGAATAATCCGTTACGCGCTCTCCTTGAGAAACAGGATGTCCTGTTACTGGATGGCGCGATGGCGACGGAGCTGGAAGCGCGAGGGTGTAACTTAGCCGACAGCCTGTGGTCAGCCAAAGTGCTGGTAGAAAACCCGGAGCTTATCCGCGAAGTGCATCTTGATTATTACCGGGCGGGGGCGCAATGCGCGATCACCGCCAGCTATCAGGCGACACCGGCGGGCTTTGCCGCGCGTGGCCTGGATGAAGCGCAGTCGAAAGCGCTGATTGGCAAAAGCGTGGAGCTGGCGCGTAAAGCGCGTGAAGCGTATTTGGCAGAGAACCCGCAAGCGGGCACGCTGTTGGTGGCGGGATCTGTCGGACCTTACGGCGCGTATCTGGCGGACGGCTCTGAATACCGTGGCGATTACCAGCGCAGCGCCGAGGCATTCCAGGCGTTTCATCGCCCGCGCGTGGAAGCATTGCTGGATGCCGGGGCCGATCTGCTGGCCTGCGAAACCCTGCCGAATTTTGTCGAGATTGGCGCACTGGCTGAGCTGTTGACCGCGTACCCGCGTGCGCGAGCCTGGTTCTCATTTACTCTGCGTGACAGCGAGCACCTGAGCGACGGTACGCCGCTGCGTGACGTGGTCGCGTTGCTGGCGGATTATCCGCAGGTGGTGGCGTTAGGTATTAACTGCATTGCGCTGGAAAACACCACCGCTGCGTTGCAGCATTTACACGGCTTAACGGCGCTGCCGCTGGTGGTGTATCCGAATTCGGGCGAGCAGTACGATGCCGCGAGCAAAACCTGGCATCATCACGGTGAGTCTTGTGCGCAACTGGCGGATTATCTGCCACAGTGGCAGGCCGCTGGCGCACGATTGATTGGCGGGTGCTGTCGCACCACGCCTGCGGATATTGCCGCGTTAAAAGTTCAGGCCCAGGCCCGATAAGACGTAAGCCGCCATCGGGCATTTTTTGCCAGATGGCGATACGGTATGAACCGGAAACATGGGTAACACTTTATGCCGCATCCGCCAGCACAAACATGCCGTACGGATGGATTTCGAGATAATACTGCTCGCCGACGTCCGGCTGCAGACGCGTAGCGTTGACCTGCAATAAAATCTCCTGTCCGTGCCACTCCACCGTGACCTCATATTGGGGTCCCATATACGCGACGTGGCGGATCACGCAGCGCTGGCTCTCTTCGCCGCGGTCGCTGAGGGTGATCGCTTCCGGGCGCACGCCTACCATGCCCTCGCCTTGATCGCTAAAGTGCAGTGGGCGCGGCAGATGATAGCCGTAGATATCAACGTATCTGTCGCTGAAGGTGGCCGGGAACAGGTTGGCATCGCCCATAAAGCTCGCCATAAAGCGGGAGGCGGGCTGGCGATAGAGATCCTGCGGCGAGCCGATCTGCATGATGTGTCCCTTGTTCATCACCAGTACGGTATCGGAAACCGCAAAGGCTTCGCTTTGATCGTGGGTGACGTACAGCGAGGTGATATCAAACTGCTTTTGCAGCTCGCGGATCTTGTCGCGCATGCTGCGACGCAGGTTGGCGTCCAGGTTACTTAACGGCTCATCAAACAGCAGCACTTTCGGTTTGAGGATCAACGCACGGGCCAGCGCCACGCGCTGCTGCTGACCGCCGGAGATCTGATCGACAAAGCGGTCTTCAAATCCCTCCAGATCCACCATCGCCAGCGCCTCTTTGACGCGGGTTTTCACCTCCGCGCGCGACACGCCGAGCATCTTCAGGCCATAACCGACGTTCTCCCCTAACGACATGTGCGGGAACAGGGCATATGACTGAAACACCATACAGATATCGCGCTGCTGAATAGAACGATGGGTAACGTCTTCGCCATCAATGAAAATCTGTCCTTCACTCGGTTTTTCCAGCCCGGCAACCAGACGCAAGATGGTGGTTTTACCGCAGCCGGACGGGCCGAGCAGCGTTACCATTTGCCCCTGCGGAATGGTGAGATTGATATTGTCGATAACCGTGTTGCTGCCAAATCGTTTAGTGACGTTGCGCAGTTCAACGAAATTTTTCTGAGTCATAGTGCGCTCCATTACGCCTGGTTTTTGGCTTTTGAACGGGAGGTACGTGATTCACCGATCAGCCAGTCAAAGATGAAAATAATCGCCAGCATCACCACGATCAAAATGGAACCGTAGGCAATCGCCACGCCGTATTCGCCGTCTTCTACGCGGTTCAGGATGTAGGCCGTGGCCACGCGGGTATCCGGCGTGACGAGGAACACAATGGCGCTGACGGTGGTAATGGCGCGCACAAAGCTGTAGATCAGCGCTGAGAGGATCGCCGGGCGCAGCAGCGGCAACAGGATGTGCGTAATGGTGCGCAGGGAACCGGCACGCAGACTGAGCGAGGCTTCATCCAGCGATTTATCGATTTGGCCTAAGCCCGCAATGCCCGCCCGGATACCGACCGGGACGTTACGCATCACCATTGAGATAATCACGATGGCGGCGGTGCCGGTGAGGTATACCGGGGCGCTGTTAAAGGCCAGAATGTACGATACGCCCGCTACGGTGCCCGGAACGGCAAAGCACAGCATAGTGGTGAACTCGATGGTCTTTTTGCCTTTAAACTGCTGACGCACCACAACCCATGCGATCAGCAGGCCGAAGATAGCGGTGATCGGCGCGGCAATCCCGGCGTAGAGCAGGGTGTCGAGCAGTGAAGGCCACGCGCCGTCGCTCATTCCCTGACCGAACAGTTTGGTAAAGTTCGCCAGCGTCAGGGTGTAGTCCACGCCCCAGTTTACGGTGAAACTGCCGTAGAAAATGCTGCCATAGAGCAGGGCGTTAAAGGCAATCCACACCGCCAGCAGCGCGACCACGCTCCATACCAGCGTTACCGGCAGCGGCTGCACGTCGCCCCGATAGGATTTACCAGAAACGGTGACGTACGAGCGTTTACCAATCCACATGTACTGCACGCAGAACACCAGCAGCGAGAACAGCAACAGGAAGGCACCCAGCGTACTGGCGGCCTGGTAGTCGAGCTGGGAACCGGTGATGTAGAAGTAGATTTGCGTTGCCAGCACGTCGAAGTTACCGCCAAGCACCAGCGGGTTACTGAAGTCGGCCAGCGACTGCACCACCACAATTAAAAAGGCGTTTGCCAGTGCCGGTTTTAGCAGCGGGACAAACACGCCGTTAAAGGTTTGCCAGCGGCTGGCGCGCAGGGTGTATGACGCCTCCTCCAGCGACGGATGAATGGTTTTGATCGCCCCGTCGAGGATCATAAACGCCATCGGAGTGAAGGCCAGCACCTGCGCCAGCCAGATGCCGGTAAAACCGTACAGCCAGTTGGTGTTGGTCAAACCAAACCATTCGACCATAAATTCGGTGATGTAACCGGAGCGTCCCATCATCAGCGTTACGCCTAAACCCACAACAAACGGCGGGGTGACGATCGGCAGAATCGAGAAAATACGTCCGATAATGGCGCTGCGTTTCGCAATACGGGTGGTGTAGATAGCCAGCACCAGGCCAAAGAAGGTACAGCCGACGCCGACGGCAATCGACAGCATAATCGAGTTGAGGATCACCTGAATGATATGCGCCTGCGACAGCACATTCATAAACGCCAGCGGAGCAAATTCTCCGGCGTCGTTGGTGAACATCGGAATGAAAATAGCGATACTTGGCCAGACGATAAAAATACCGATCAGCGCGACAATCGCGGTGAGCGAGCCGATGACGAAACGGTCGCCGCCCAGCCATTCCAGACGGGTGAGCGCCAGGGTCATGATCGCGCCAAGTGCCACAAACAGCACGATGGTGGCATAGCCTAAGCCGCGCCCCTCAAGAGTCGCGCTGGCGACGATAAAGGCCATACAGAAAAACGCCCAGCCCGCGTCAAAATAATGGCGGCTGCGCTGTTCGCGTCTGGCTTCATGGAACGGGCGCACCAGCAGCAGGCTTGGCAGCAGATACCAGAGCCAACTGATATTGAACTGTGACCAGCCGTAGGCGGCGAGAATTTCTTCACGCGTCGATTCCAGCAGACCGTAGTCTAGGCTCCAGCTCGGCAGCAGGGCAAACGCCAGCCAGCCGAGTAAAATCCAAAGAAATATCGCATCCCGTTTTTTCACGGGATGGAGTGCAAGTGTGTGTGACATAGCGGTTCCGGTATTTCAGGCCGGATATGGCGTTAAGGCCTTATCCGGCAAATGAACGCAAATCTGGGGTTATTTACCCATCTTCACTTCGCTGACCCACTTATTGATCAGGGCTTTACGCACGTCGGTCGAGCCGTACTTATCCATGTCGTAATTGATAAGCTTCAGGTCGTCGAGCTTCAGCGAGTTAGGGGACGTCTCGGCGGTGGTGTTGGTCAGGATCTGATAGGATTTACCTTTCTTCCACGCCAACTCCTGCGCGTCTTTCGACAGTACCCAGTCAACGAACAGTTTGGCGTTATCGAGGTTGCGCGCGCCTTTCAGGATACTGACACCGCCGATTTCATAACCGGTACCTTCGCACGGTGAGACAAGTTCCAGCGGTGCGCCCTGTTCTTTTTCCAGCGAGTAGTCGTGCAAGAAACCGATGCCGATAGCCGTTTCGCCACGGGCGGCGTTACGCGCTGGAGCAATGCCGGATTTGGTGTACTGCGAGACGTTGGCGTTGAGCTGTTTCAGGTAGTCAAAGGCCTGATCTTCCCCCCACAGTTGGGCAAAGGTCGCCAGTGCGGTATAGGCGGTACCGGAGCTTTGCGGATCAGCAATCTGGATTTCGCCTTTGTATTCCGGTTTGGTCAGATCCTTCCAGCATTTTGGCACCGGTAGGTTTTTCTCTTTCAGGCGCTGGGTATTGACGCCAAAGCCCAGAATACCGACATAAACCGCCGAGGAGAGGTTGCCCTTCACTTTTGCCGGATCGCGGAACTTCTCCATTATTTGTTCGAGGTTTGGTGATTTATACGGCTGCAGCAAGCCCATTTCACCGGCCTGAGACTGTGGATCCAGCGTACCGCCATACCAGACATCCGCTTGCGGGTTTTTCTTCTCGGCATCCACTTTCGCCAGCGTACTGCCTGAGCCGTTGCGAATGAATGAAGTCTTCACATCATATTTTTCACCGAAGGCTTTGGTTTCGGTTTCGCACATTTCGTTGGTGGCGCTGCAATACACCACCAGACGACCCTGCGCCTGAGCTGCACTGCTGAAGGCTGCCAGCGTCAGAGCGGAGGCAATTAGGGTAGAGGTAAGCGTCAGTTTCATTGTTTTATCCTTTGACTGAGAGAAGGGGGAATGCCCGCAATGAGCAATGGCATCAGCAATAAACCCATAAAGACAGCGGCAACCGAGAGCAAACTGAACATTCCCGACCAGCCGTAGTGTTCTATGACCAGCGACAGCGGCCAACCCGCCAGCGCGGCCCCCAGATAGGCGAACAGCCCGAGAAAACCAGTAATTGAACCTGCCGCCGCTTTATGTCCGCATTCCACGGCCGCGAGGCCAATTAGCATCTGTGGGCCAAACACAAAAAAGCCCACGGTAAAGAAACACACTGCCAGTAGCGCGTAGTGGTGCACCGGCGCCAGCCACAGCGCGGCGACGGAGACCATCAGCCCCAGCGTGAATAGCAAAATCATTGGCGCACGCTGACCGCTGAACAGCAGATCCGAACCCCATCCGGCAAACAGCGCCCCCAGCAAGCCGCCGACTTCAAACAGCATTACCGTGGCATTGGCGCTGAGCAGGTTCACACCGTGGCTTTCCGTCAGCCAGATGTTGCCCCAGTCGTTGAGCGCTATGCGGATCAAATAGACCAACACATATGACACGCCGAGTAGCCAGATCATCGGGTTCTTCAGCATGGTGGTGCGTAACATTTGCCACAGTCCCATCGGCGGGCTTTGCTGCTCCTGACGCAACTCCAGCGGGTCTTGCCGCCATTCCCCAACCGTGGGTAAGCCTTCTTCCCGGGGCGTGCCTTTCAGTTGCAGGGTGAGCCAGATGCCTAACGCCATGCTGATTATCCCCGGAGCCAGCATGGCTGCCTGCCAACCCCACCAGTGGGCGGCAAAGACGCTAATCAGCGGGATGATGGCCCCACCGATGTTGATCGACATATTCCAGCAGCCCCACCAGAAGCCGCGTTCGTTGCGCGAGTACCAGTGAGTCAGTAGTCGGGCGCAGGGTGGCCAACCCCAGCCCTGAAAAAATCCGTTCATCGTCCAGACCACCAGGAGCAGCGTCAGCGATTCACCAAAGGCGAACAGCACGTTTAAAACGCCGGTGGCAAACAGGCCAATGCCCATAAACGCGCGCTGTCCGTGGCTGTCGTGCCATAGCCCGGCGGTGAATTTCGACAGGCCATAGGTCAGATAAAACAGCGATCCCAGCAGGCCGATATCGCCTTTATCCAGACCCAGATCCGTTTGCAGCGCCGGGAGGACGTAGTTAACGCTTTTGCGCGTCAGATAAAACGCGGCGTACCCAATCACCATACACATCAGCAGCCGGGGGCGTAGCGCCCGGTATTGTTGGTCTGTTTCGCGTGATGCACGTGCATGCATGGCAGCCTCCGTTTGTGCTGACTATAGGAAAGTGAAAGCAAAATGGGATGAGATAAAGTCCGCAGTGACTAAGACTTTTTCCTGGTTAACGGCTGATTTGTTGCAAATTTGTGGGCAGGTTAACAATTACCCGCGTGCCGTTGTTCGATTCGAGCGTCAGTTCGCCGCCAAGGGCGCTGACCCGCTCACGCATCCCCTGGATACCGAACCCGGGGATTTTCTCTGCGAGAATACCTACGCCGTTGTCAGCGACGTGCAGAAACACGCGGTGTTCCTGCTGGCGCAGCGTAATCGACACTTCGCTGGCGTCGGCATGTTTACAGACGTTATTGAGCAACTCCTGCAGCAGGCGATACAGTGTGAAACGCACCGTTTCATTTTCTGGCGTATTTTCAAGCTGATAGTCAAACCAACAGCGAATGCCGCGTTCGGCAAAGGCAAATTCATTCACCAGATGATGCAGTGCATCTTTAAAGGCCAGTTCATCGAGCGCGGGCGGTCGTAGCTGGCGCAGCAGTTGGCGGGTGGAGTGGTGAATGCGCCGGGCAAGGTCGTTGATCTGATTTGCCGCTTCAAGCGTTTGCTCGCGACCCGGCGCGCGCTTGACCAGTTGCGACTGAATTTGAATGGCGGTGATGTTCTGACCAATTTCGTCGTGTAGCTCCCGCGCCAGGCTTTTGCGCGTATTTTCCTCGGTGCGGATCAGTTGTTCGGTCAGCGCGCGTCGCGCTGCCAGTTCGGCTTCCAGACGCTGGCGATAATGGTGCAGGTTTTGCGCCAGATGCTGCTGGCGGCTGATAGCGATCCCCAGCCCTATGCCCAGCAGCGCCTGGGTGGCGAGGAAAATCTCCAACTCCAGTAAATTGCTGAACCCGACGCCGATTTGCCGGGCGATGGTGATCATCATGCTGCCGAGCAGTCCGGACAACACGCCGCCCTGCCAGCCAAATTTCCACGCCATCACCACGTTCGGTAAGAACACCACGATTAGCAGCAGGCGCTCGATCTCTGGTGACAGCACCATCTGGGTACCTATGCCGATAATGAAAAACAGACTGCACCAGATGATAAGCGAGGTACGCAGGGGGGGATTGGTGGTATCCAGTCCGAGCAAATGATAGCGGTGCTGCTGGCGCAGAAATTCATAGATCAGATAGACAAACGGCGTCAGCAGTACGCCGCCGGTAAACGATGCCAGGCCAATTAACGTTGCCGGGCTTTGGATAAACGGTGAAAGCAGGAGGGTATTGAGCAATGACGTGATCGTCACCGCGGCCAACAGCAGCGTTAAGCGCTGCCAGTAAAGGGGGAAGCGGTGCCAGTATGACTGGCCGATACTCGCCGGGATCAGGCTAATCAACGGCGCAGCCAGCAGGATATAGCCATTCACTAATTGCTCGCTGTGCAGCCAGAACAGCATCAGCACCGGCGGCAGTACCAGCGCGGGCCAGTAACGGCGAGAAAGCAGGATTAGCAGGGCGAGATAGACGCCGTGCGGCAGGAATAGCGCTGCCTGCTGGCCGTTGTGGGTCAGGTAAAACCCCAGCGTCCACAGCATCAGCCAGCCCGATCCCCAGGCCAGCAGAATAAACAGAGAAATAACCCCATGACGAAGGCTGCGTGACATTAATGCCCCGTCAGCAACTGGTGGTCGAGTGCAAAATGCACCAGATCGATGGTGCTGTGGCATTGCAGTTTGCCCAGCACGTTCGCACGATGAACGTGCACCGTTTTATGGCTGAGGTCGAGCTTGAAGGCGATCTCTTTTACGCTGTCGCCTTTGACCAGCAGATCAAACACTTCGCGCTCGCGCGGGGTCAGTATCTCCAGTACCTGCGCGGGCTGTTCGCCGCCGCGTAGCGCCCGTAGCGCGTCGGCGCACAGGTAATGCCCGCCCATACCAACCGATCGTACCGCCTGCACCAGTTCCTCCGGTCCGCAACGTTTGGTCAGATAACCGCTGGCACCGGCATCCAGTGCGCTTTGCACAAACGTGGGTGAGTCATAGATGCTGAGAATAATGGCGCGAAAACCGGGCTTCTGCGCCCGCAGTCGTTTTAACAGGCTCAGGCCATTTTCATCCGGCATGGCGATATCCATCACCGCAACGTTGACGTCATCATGCAGTAATGCAGGCCACGCCTGTGCCGCGCTGCTGTACTGGCCAGCAACGTTGAGATCGTCTTCGAGACTGAGTAATTGCGCAAAGCCGGAACGCACCACCACATGGTCATCCACCAGCACAACATGAATCATGATCTTGCTCTCTTGCCTGACAATGGCATCTATGATGCCTGCCAGCGCCGCGCTGGCAATCCCCGTGGCGCGGATATGTAACGAATGTAACAAAATCGCAATAATTTGCCGGCCTGCAATCAAATGCATTTCCGGGCTAAGCATTGCCGCTTTTTTTCTAAAAACAGATCGCTATTAGCCAGAATTTTTAATTCCTTTATCAAATTGTGCCGCAACGAAATACTGCCCCCATAACAAGACAGGGGAGCAGACAATCATGGCTATTTCATCGCGTAACGCACTACTTGCCGCACTGGCATTCATCGCATTTCAGGCACAGGCGGTGAACGTCACCGTTGCTTATCAGACCTCCGCTGAACCCGCTAAAGTGGCGCAGGCGGATAACACCTTTGCTAAAGAGAGCGGGGCTACCGTTGACTGGCGCAAATTCGACAGCGGTGCGAGCATCGTCCGTGCGCTGGCATCCGGTGATGTGCAGATCGGTAATCTTGGCTCCAGCCCGCTGGCGGTCGCTGCCAGCCAGCAGGTGCCTATTGAGGTTTTCCTGCTGGCGTCAAAACTCGGCAATTCTGAAGCGCTGGTGGTGAAGAAAAACATCAGTAAACCGCAAGATTTGATTGGTAAGCGCATTGCCGTGCCGTTTATTTCCACTACCCATTACAGCCTGCTGGCGGCGTTGAAACACTGGGGTATCAAAGCAGGGCAGGTGGAGATTGTGAACCTACAGCCACCCGCGATTATTGCCGCCTGGCAGCGCGGAGATATTGATGGTGCTTATGTCTGGGCGCCTGCGGTAAACGCGCTGGAAAAAGATGGCAAGGTATTAACCGACTCATCGCAGGTTGGCGAGTGGGGCGCACCGACGCTGGACGTGTGGGTGGTGCGCAAAGATTTTGCCGAGAAGCATCCTGACGTGGTGAAAGCCTTTGCCAAAAGCGCCATCGACGCCCAGCAGCCTTATATCGCTAATCCCGATGAATGGCTGAAACAGCCGGAGAATATCAGCAAACTGTCGCGTTTGAGTGGCGTACCGGAGGCGGATGTGCCAGGGCTGGTGAAAGGTAACACCTATTTGACGGCACAACAGCAAACCGCTGAGCTAACCGGCCCGGTGAATAAAGCGATTATCGACACCGCGCAGTTCCTCAAAGAGCAGGGCAAAGTCCCCGCCGTCGCGACGGATTACAGCCAGTATGTGACCGATCGCTTCGTGCAATAAATAAGGAGGCGCTGATGCTGCAAATCTCTCATCTTGCCGCCAGCTACGGTGGAAAACCGGTGCTGGAAGATATCAACCTGACGCTCGATAGTGGCGAACTGCTGGTGGTACTCGGACCTTCTGGTTGCGGAAAAACCACGCTGTTAAATCTGATTGCCGGGTTTGTGCCGTATCAGCATGGCAGCATTATGCTGGCGGGCAACAAAGTTGAAGGTCCAGGCGCAGAGCGCGGGGTTGTGTTCCAGAACGAAGGCCTGCTGCCCTGGCGCAACGTGCAGGACAACGTGGCCTTCGGGCTGCAACTGGCGGGGATGGAGAAGCCCCAACGTCAACGAATCGCGCGGGAGATGTTGCAGAAAGTTGGGCTGGAGGATGCGGGAAAACGTTTTATCTGGCAGCTCTCTGGTGGTCAGCGTCAGCGCGTCGGCATTGCGAGGGCGTTGGCTGCCAACCCGCAGCTGTTGTTGCTGGATGAACCCTTTGGCGCGCTCGACGCCTTTACCCGCGAGCAGATGCAAACCCTGCTGCTGAAGTTGTGGCATGAGACTGGCAAACAGGTGCTGTTGATTACCCACGATATTGAAGAAGCCGTTTTTATGGCAACGGAGCTGGTATTGCTGTCGCCAGGCCCTGGCCGGGTACTGGAGCGTCTGCCGCTGAATTTCGCTCGTCGCTTTGTGGCCGGAGAGCCGAGCCGCAGCATTAAGTCCGACCCGCAGTTTATCGCCATGCGCGAGTATGTGTTAGGTCGTGTCTTTGAACAACGGGAGGCATTCTCATGAGCGTGGTGATTAATGATAAACCCCGTCGCCAGCGCGCGCTGAATTGGCGCTGGCCGTTCTCGCGGCAGATTACCTTAAGCTTCGGTACGCTGGTCGTCATTCTGGCTGTGTGGTGGACGGTGGCGGCGCTGCAGTTAATCAGTCCGCTGTTTTTACCCCCGCCGGGCCAGGTTTTGCAAAAACTGATGGTTATTGCCGGGCCGCAGGGGTTTATGGATGCCACGCTGTGGCAGCATCTGGCGGCGAGCCTGACGCGTATTGTTATCGCGCTGCTGGCGGCGGTACTGCTCGGCGTTCCGGTTGGGATCGCTATGGGGCTGAGTCCGACGATGCGCGGCATTCTCGATCCGATCATTGAACTGTATCGTCCGGTTCCGCCATTGGCCTATTTGCCGCTGATGGTGATCTGGTTTGGCATTGGTGAGACCTCCAAGATCCTGCTGATCTATCTGGCGATTTTCGCCCCTGTAGCGATGTCGGCGCTGGCGGGGGTTAAAAGCGCGCAGCAGGTGAGAGTGCGTGCCGCACAGTCGCTGGGAGCCAGCCGTACGCAGGTGCTGTGGTTTGTTATTTTGCCGGGGGCATTGCCGGAGATACTCACAGGGTTGCGTATCGGGCTTGGCGTGGGCTGGTCGACGTTGGTGGCAGCAGAGCTGATTGCCGCCACGCGAGGTTTAGGATTTATGGTGCAGTCAGCCGGTGAGTTTCTGGCAACGGATGTGGTGCTGGCGGGGATCGCGGTGATTGCCGTTATCGCGTTTATTTTAGAACTGGGTCTGCGCGCGCTTCAGCGCCGCCTGACGCCCTGGCATGGAGAAGTACAATGAGTGAACGTCTGAGCATTACCCCGCTGGGGCCGAACATTGGCGCACAAATCACCGGTGCGGATTTGACGCGCCCGCTGAGCGATAATCAGTTTGAACAGCTTTATCACGCCGTACTGCGCCATCAGGTGGTGTTTCTGCGTGAGCAGGTGATTACGCCGCAACAACAGCGGGCGCTGGCGCTGCGTTTTGGCGATCTGCATATTCACCCTGTCTATCCGCATGCCGAAGGGGTTGAAGAGATTATCGTGCTGGATACTCATAACGATAATCCGCCGGATAACGACAACTGGCACACCGATGTGACCTTTATCGACACGCCGCCAGCGGGCGCGATTCTGGCGGCAAAAGAGCTGCCATCGACCGGGGGAGACACCCTGTGGACCAGCGGGATTGCCGCTTATGACGCATTATCTGAGCCGTTTCGCCAGTTGCTGAGCGGCCTGCGGGCAGAGCATGATTTTCGTAAATCCTTCCAGGAATATAAATACCGCCAGACGCCAGAGGAGCATCAGCGCTGGCTGGAGGCGGTGGCAAAGCATCCGCCCCTGCTGCATCCGGTGGTGCGCACGCATCCAGTGAGCGGGAAGCAGGCGCTGTTCGTGAATGAAGGATTTACCACGCGAATTGTCGATGTGACGGAAAAAGAGAGCGAGGCGTTACTGCGCTTTTTGTTCGCGCATATCACTAAACAGGAGTTCCAGGTGCGCTGGCGTTGGCAGCCCAACGATGTGGCGATTTGGGATAATCGCGTGACGCAGCATTATGCGAATGCGGATTATCTGCCCCAGCGGCGCATTATGCACCGGGCGACAATTTTGGGAGACAAGCCGTTTTTTCGGGCGGGATGATTATCGGAGACGCTTCATTTACCGGGCCTACGACCTGTAGGTCCGGTAAAGCGAAGCCGTCATTAGGCAACAAAGTGATTAGCGCAGGATTTTTTTCTCAGCCAGATCCAGTGCGAAGTAGCTGAAGATCAGATCCGCGCCAGCGCGTTTGATCGAGCCTAAGCTTTCCAGCACCACTTTCTCTTCATCTATTGCACCCGCGAGGCCTGCAAACTTGATCATCGCGTATTCACCGCTGACCTGATAAGCGCCAATCGGCAGCTCGGTGCGCTCGCGGATATCGCGCAGAATATCGAGGTATGCGCCAGCCGGTTTGACCATCAGGCAGTCTGCGCCCTGGGCTTCATCCAGCAGCGATTCGCGGATCGCTTCCCGACGGTTCATCGGGTTCATCTGATAGGTTTTACGATCGCCCTTCAGCGCGGTACCTGCGGCTTCACGGAATGGGCCATAGAAAGAAGAGGCAAATTTGGTGGAGTAGGACATGATCGCGGTATCGGTAAAGCCCGCGGCATCCAGCGCCTGGCGAATCGCCTGCACTTGGCCGTCCATTGCGGCGGAAGGGGCGATGAAATCTGCGCCCGCAGCGGCGGCAACGACCGCCTGTTTGCCGAGATTGGCAAGGGTTAAATCGTTATCAACGCCGTGCTCGCATAATACGCCGCAGTGACCGTGCGAGGTGTATTCACAGAAGCAGGTGTCGGACATGACGATCATCTCCGGTACGGTCTGCTTACAGATACGCGACATGCGCGCCACCAGACCGTCTTCTTTCCAGGCATCGCTGCCGGTGTCATCGGTGTGATGAGAAATGCCGAAGGTCATGACCGAGCGGATGCCTGCATTCGCAATGCGTTCAATTTCGCGCGCCAGGTGCTTCTCTGGAATGCGCATCACGCCGGGCATGGCCTCGATAGCTTTGTAATCGTCGAGTTCTTCTTCAACAAAGATCGGCAACACCAGGTCATTTAAGCTGAGTGTTGTCTCTTCAAACATAGCGCGCAGCGCAGGTGATTTGCGCAGGCGGCGAGGGCGTTGGATTAGGTCTGTCATGGTATGCCTGATGTTTGTGGAATCGAAGGCCGTAGTATACCCGAACCTGAGGGTGGGTGGTTTACGAAAGTTGGCGTTATATCTGGATTTTCCATCGTGGAAGGCTGAATCATTAGAGCAATTTATTCACATTTATGGCAAATTATTCATATTCATTATTTTGTTTGTTTCTATTTTATTATTTTAAATATCGATGCGTTTATTTTTATAGATGTGGAAATAATTCCATTTCATTTATTGTTTATTTGTTTAGGTGAGTGCTAAGTTATTTATTAATTATATGTTTCAGAAATATCTTGTGAGATATTTCATTGAAAGAATGAGTTTTTTTGTCTTTTGTGTCAGAGGCGAGGGTATTCGTAGTGTTGTCCGGTTTCGGACGACTAGCAAAGAATAATTGAACCTTTCCTTTGTGAAACCGCATAATCGTCCCCGCGAAACATAAAATGTTTTCTTTGCATTGATAATTGATGGATCAACTATATTACGTCCCTGAGGAGGGATGACAAATGCACACTTGGAAAAAGAAACTTGTAGTCTCACAATTAGCATTAGCCTGTACTTTGGCAATCACTTCTCAGGCGAATGCTTCTACTGATATTTCTGGGACGACGTACACAACGTTCACCCATTATAATGACGCATCACATGTTGATGACGTTTACTTCGATGGCTATGTCGGTTGGAACAATTACGGCACTGATAGTATTTATAACGGTGATATTTATCCGGTAATCAATAACGCTACTGTCAACGGCGTTATTTCTACTTATTATCTGGATGATGGACTGTCAACCAACGGCAATTATAACAGCCTGACGATTAAAAACAGTACCATTCACGGTATGGTGACATCCGAATGTATGACCACGGATTGTACTAACCGTACGGGTACCGACTATTATTACGATCGTCTGGCGATGAACGTCATCAACTCCACTATCGATGACAACTACGAACATTATACCTACAACGGTACCTATAATGACGTGGCTGATACGCACGTTGTCGACGTTTATAACCTGGGTACGGCTATCACTCTGGATCAAGAAGTTGATCTGTCTATCTCCAACAACTCTCACGTCGCGGGTATTACCCTGACTCAGGGTTATGAGTGGGAAGATATTGACGATAATACCGTCATCACCGGCGTAAACAGCGGCGAAGTGTTTAACAACACTATCGCTGTTACCGATTCGACCCTGACCTCCGGTTCCTGGTCTGATGAAGGAAGATCCGGCTGGTTTGGTAACACCAGCAATGCGAGCGACTACAACGGTAACGGTTGGAACGCGAATGATATCGCATTGGCGGTTATTGCTCATCCCGATGCAGATAACGCGATGCAGACCACCGCCACGTTTGATAACGCTACGCTGATGGGCGATGTGCTGTTCTCCAGCAACTTTGATGAGAACTTCTTCCCGAACGGTGCTGATACTTACCGTGATACTGATGCCGATCTGGATACCAACGGCTGGGATGGTACTGACCGTCTGGATCTGACCCTGAACCACGGCAGCAAGTGGGTTGGTGCGGCAATGTCCGTCCATCAGGTTGACGTTGATGGTGATGGCGTTTACGAAAGCTATGCTGAGGGCACTGAAGCCACCGCTACGCTGATTGATATCGCTGCCAACAGCTTGTGGCCTTCTTCAACCTACGGTATCGATAGCGACACAACCTCTTATGACGAAAATGGTCATGTGGTTGGCAATACCGTTTATCAGAGCGGTCTGTTCAACGTGACGCTGAACGGCGCTTCCCAGTGGGATACCACCAAAACTTCTCTGATTGACACTCTGAGCATCAACAGCGGTTCCGTTGTCAACGTGGGCGATTCTGCGCTGGTTTCTGACTCCATCACTCTGAGCGGTGCTTCCGCACTGAACATCAATGAAGATGGTCGTGTTGCGACTAATACGCTGTCTATTGACAACAGTACCGTAACGATTGCTGATGATGTCTCTGCCGGCTGGAATGTGCTTAATGCCGCGCTGTATGCCAATACCATTAACGTCACCAACAACGGCGTTCTGGATGTGGGCAACAGCACCGGAAACGCGCTGCAGGTTGATACCCTGAATCTAACCAGCTACACCGATGCTTACAACCATGTTAATGCGGGTGTTTTCGACATCAACAGCGCTAACTATGTGTTGAATGCTGACCTGACCAACGATCGTACCAACGATACGCGCCAGGCTAACTACGGTTATGGCGTGATCGCGATGAACTCTGATGGTCATCTGACTATCAACGGTAACGGCGATTCCGACACCTCAGGCGATCAGTCTGAAGTTGATAACTACGGTGATCACGTAGCAGCGGCAACCGGTAACTATAAAGTTCGCATCGATAACGCCACTGGCGCAGGTTCTGTTGCTGATTACAACGGTAACGAGCTGATCTACGTTAACGACACGAACAGCACCGCAACCTTCTCTGCAGCCAACAAAGCAGACCTGGGTGCTTACACCTATCAGGCTCAGCAGCAGGGTAACACCGTTGTTCTGCAGCAGATGGAGCTGACCGACTACGCGAACATGGCGCTGAGCATTCCGTCTGCCAACACCAATATCTGGAACCTGGAACAAGACACCGTTGGTACTCGTCTGACTAACGCGCGTCATGGCCTGGTAGATAACGGTGGTGCATGGGTGAGCTACTTCGGCGGCAGCTTCGATGCGGATAACGGCAACATTAACTATGATCAGGATGTTAACGGCATCATGGTCGGTGTTGATTCCAAAATCGATGGTAACAACGCTAAGTGGATTGTCGGTGCTGCGGCAGGCTTCGCGAAAGGTGACATGAGTGATCGTACCGGTCAGGTAGATCAGGATAGCCAGACTGCCTATATCTACTCTTCTGCTCGTTTTGCGAACAACATCTTTGTTGACAGTAACTTAAGCTACTCCCACTTCAACAACGATCTTTCTGCCAGCATGAGCAACGGTCAGTATGTTGATGGCAGCACCTCTTCTGATGCCTGGGGCTTTGGCTTGAAACTGGGTTATGACCTGAAGCTGGGTGACGCAGGTTACGTAACCCCTTACGGTAGCGTATCCGGTCTGTTCCAGTCTGGTGATGACTATAAGCTGAGCAACGACATGAAAGTTGACGGTCAGTCTTATGACAGCATGCGTTATGAACTTGGTGTAGATGCGGGTTATACCTTCGCCTACAGCGATGACCAGGCGCTGACCCCGTACTTCAAACTGGCCTACGTTTACGACGACTCTAACAACGATTCTGATGTAAACGGTGATTCTATCGACAACGGCGTAGAAGGTTCTGCGGTACGCGTTGGGCTGGGTACTCAGTTCAGCTTCACCAAGAACTTCAGCGCGTACACCGATGCTAATTACCTCGGTGGCGGTGATGTCGATCAAGACTGGTCTGCAAACGTTGGTGTTAAATATACCTGGTAACAACTTTCTCGCAGAGAAATAAAAGGTAATTTAATTTAGAATAATGCCCGTCACGGATTTGACGGGCATTTATTGCAAGGAATGCGCACATGCTATCTTCAAATAAACCTCTTCTTGAGTTTGGTAAGCTTGATAAATGTTTAGCGAAATATGGTAAACACTTTGAGTGCGAGAACGATAAAGAAATAATTTATTCCGGTGATATTAATAGTGATGATACTTTCGTTATTTTAAGTGGTGTTGTTTCCTTGCGTAGAGGGGAAAGCGTGCTGGTCGGGATTGCACAGGCACCTTTTATTATGGGCCTTTCTGATGGCGTGATGAAAACAGATGTACAATACAAATTAATAACCGAAAGTAATTGTACAGGATACCACCTGCCTGCTTCGCAAACGATAAATATAATTGAACAATGCCAGCTTTGGCGTGAAGCCTTTTGCTGGCTGGCATGGCAAAACTCCATGTTTGAGTTGCGCGATCTGCAACTGATCGGCAATAACTCCTACGATCAGATCCGTGCGACGCTGATATCCATGACGAAATGGGACGACGTACTGCGTTCGCGTATCGGCGTCATGAACTATATTCACCAACGCACACGAATTTCACGCTCAGTTGTCGCTGAGGTTCTCGCGGCATTGCGTAAAGGTGGTTACATTGAAATGAATAAAGGCAAACTGGTGAGCATTAACCGTTTGCCTTTTGAGTATTAAGTCAGGATGCAGGAATAACCTGCGGTTTGTTCCCGCTCAGCTCTGCAACCAGATCGTTGATACCGTCGCTCATATTGGTAAAGCGGGTTAGCGGAGAGCGGGTCACCACGATAAATGCCCCGACGTTTTGCTGCGGGATCATCGCCATATAGGTAATGAAGCCGCCGCCGCCACCAGTTTTTTGAATAATTCCTGGTCGCCCATTCTTCGGCGCCATATAGACCCAGCCCAAACCCAGCGCATCGGCTCTACCCGGAACATCCATCCCTATCACTTTGGTTAACTGCGTACGCTGATAAATCAGCGTCTGCATACGGTCGGCCTGCTGGCTACGATGGTAAAAATCAGATGAGAGATACTGCTGCATCCAGCGCATCATATCGCCGGGCGTTGAATAAACACCGCCGCTGCCCATTGCCGCCAGGGTATTGTTGCAAGGACTGGCGCCTTTTTCCGCGACCATCAGGCGTCTGCATTGATCGGGGGATGGGGTAAAGGTGGTGTCTTTCATCCCCAGCGGACGGGTAATTTTTTCTTCAAACAGCTGCGGATAAGGCTTTCCGGATGCGGTTCCTAGCGCATCGGCCAGCAGGTCAAACGCCAGGTTGGAATAAGAAGCCTGCGAGCCCGGTGCGGTTTTAAGCGTGGCGGTTGAGAGATAGCTCCAGCGCTGTTCACGGGTTGGCCAGACAAACACTGGGCGCTTCGCCGCACCGCCAGGTTGTTCGCGCGGTAGCGCGCTGGTATGCGTCGCCAGATTCACCAGCGTAATCGGCGTGCCCTGATAAGTTGGCACGCGCGCGCCAGGCGGCGCATATTTGCTCAATGGATCGTTGAGTTTAACCGTACCCTGATCGAGTAATTTCACCAGCATTTCGCTGGTCATTAATTTAGTAATAGAGGCAATTCGAATAACGGAATCCAGCTGCGGATGAACGTTATTGCCAGGGCGTGTTTCGCCGAAGCTGCGAAATACGCGCTGGTTACCATCAATCACCACGAGCGCCATCCCCGTAGCACCGCTGCCGTAAAATATATGGTCGGCATAACGATCGACGATATCAGAGGCGAAGACCGGATCGGTTATAGGCTGTGCCGCCTGGACAGATGTCAATGACGCCGCACACAGCGCGGCAGAAAAAAGCAGACTACGTTTCAACGGTGGTGTCCATGAGTTAGAGAAAGTGAAAAAGGATGTCGTGCGTATGCGTATTTATACTACTCATCGGCGTATTGCAAAGCGCTTATCAGCCAATGATAGTGTGAAAAACGTAACGATGAGTAAACGCGAGCGTTTCCCGGATTACGGATGTTCGCTTTTGTGATCTCACGCTGTGATAATCTGCACTTGCTGGAACGTTGTCGAGTGTGAAAATCACAGAAACAATTCTTCATACCCGGGTGCGAACTAAGTGCCGCGGTTTTGGTCACACTTGTCGGTTTCAGCTTGTGTTTTTGGGCGTAAGCCGTCTGGCCACCGCACTCCACGGTGGCAAATACACAGCAGTCGTCATAACGATAAGAAGTTAGCAGGAGAGCACTATGTTTAAGTCTTTTTTCCCAAAGCCGGGGCCGTTCTTTATTTCGGCATTTATTTGGGCACTGGTCGCCGTTGTATTCTGGCAAGGAGGAGGGGGAGCCTGGGTTGCACATATTACCGGCGCGTCGGGAGACGTACCGATTAGCGCGGCCCGATTCTGGTCGCTGGATTACCTGATTTTTTATGCGTATTACATTCTTTGTGTTGGTGTGTTCGCGCTGTTCTGGTTTATCTACAGCCCGCACCGCTGGCAGTACTGGTCCATACTGGGCACGTCGCTGATTATTTTCGTGACCTGGTTTCTGGTTGAAGTTGGCGTCGCCGTCAACGCCTGGTATGCGCCATTCTATGATCTGATTCAGTCCGCGTTGAGTGCGCCGCATAAGGTGAAGATTGAGCAGTTCTATCATGAAGTAGGCATCTTTCTTGGCATTGCGCTGATTGCCGTGGTCATTGGGGTGATGAACAACTTCTTCGTCAGCCACTATGTATTCCGCTGGCGTACCGCAATGAACGAACACTATATGGCGCACTGGCAGCATCTGCGTCATATCGAAGGCGCGGCGCAGCGTGTGCAGGAAGATACCATGCGTTTTGCCTCCACGCTTGAAAATATGGGGGTCAGCTTTATCAATGCGATTATGACGCTGATTGCCTTCTTACCTGTCCTGGTCACTCTCTCAGCCCATGTGCCGGACCTGCCAATTGTTGGACATGTTCCTTATGGCCTGGTGATTGCCGCGATTGTCTGGTCGTTGATGGGAACCGGCTTGCTGGCGGTAGTCGGCATCAAACTTCCGGGGCTGGAGTTTAAAAACCAGCGCGTGGAAGCGGCCTACCGTAAAGAACTGGTTTACGGCGAAGATGACGCTAATCGTGCGACCCCGCCGACGGTGCGTGAACTGTTCCATGCGGTGCGCCAGAACTATTTCCGCCTCTATTTTCACTATATGTACTTCAATATCGCCCGTATTCTATACCTGCAGGTTGATAACGTTTTCGGCTTGTTCCTGCTGTTCCCGTCGATTGTTGCCGGTACGATTACGCTCGGCCTGATGACGCAAATCACCAACGTGTTTGGCCAGGTGCGCGGTTCGTTCCAGTATTTGATTAACTCCTGGACAACGTTAGTCGAACTGATGTCTATTTATAAGCGTCTGCGCAGCTTTGAACGTGAGCTTGATGGCCAGGATATTCAGGAAGTTACCCATACGCTTAGTTAATAAAAAAGGAGATGTTATGTCGACGGTTTCCCGTCTTTACCCCTTGTCCGGTCTGGCCGCTCTGGTGCTGGTGGGATGTAGTAGCCAACCCGCGCAGCCGCTAAAAAAAGGGGAGAAAGCCGTCGATGTGGCGAGCGTGGTGCGCCAGAAAATGCCCGCCAGCGTGAAAGACCGGGACGCATGGGCGCAGGATTTAGCGAAGACGTTTGAAAGCCAGAAGCTGGCGCCGACGGTTGAAAATATCTGTTCGGTGCTGGCGGTTGCGCAACAGGAGTCAAACTATCAGGCGGATCCGGCCGTTCCAAACTTAAGTAAAATCGCCTGGAAAGAGATCGACCGGCGCGCCGAGCGTATGCATATCCCGCAGTTTGTGGTGCATACCGCACTGAAGATTAACTCGCCAACGGGGAAAAGCTACAGCGAGCGTCTGGATACGGTGAAAACGGAAAAACAGCTTAGCGCCATTTTTGATGATTTTATCAATATGGTACCGATGGGGCAGACGCTGTTTGGTTCGCTTAATCCGGTACATACCGGTGGGCCAATGCAGGTCAGTATCGCGTTTGCCGAACAGCACGCCGATGGGTATCCGTGGAAAATGGCGGGAACAGTTCGTCAGGAAGTGTTCAGCCGCCGCGGTGGGCTGTGGTTCGGTACGTATCATCTGCTTAACTACCCGGCGAATTACAGCGCGCCAATCTTCCGTTTCGCCGATTTCAATGCGGGATGGTATGCCAGCCGCAATGCAGCTTTCCAGAATGCGGTCAGTAAAGCCAGCGGAGTGAAGCTGGCGATGGATGGTGACTTGATTCTCTACGGCAGCAGCGAGCCGGGCAAAACCGAGCTGGCGGTACGTAAACTGGCCGGAAAGCTGGGGATGAGCGAGAGTGAGATCCACCGTCAACTGCAAAAAGGTGACAGCCTGGCCTTTGAGGATACCGCGCTGTACGAGAAGGTCTATAAGCTGGCGGAGGCGAAGACTGGGAAAGCGCTACCCCGTGAAATGCTGCCAGGCATTCAGCTGGAAAGCCCGAAGATTACACGTAATCTGACTACCGCGTGGTTTGCGAAACGCGTGGACGATCGTCGAGCGAAATGTATGGGTCAGTCATCATTATGATGACGGCGGCGCCAGCGCACGAATGCCGCGATGGCGCCAAGAATCAGACTTCCGGCAAGGAAAGGGACCAGCCCAAAAAGGGTACCGACGCCTAAGCCAATTTCAACTCGTGGGCGTCCTGTCTCTTGCATTTGCAACTGCATCAGCTGTTCATAGATGCCGGGAGCGTGGGCCAACAGATTTAAAACCTGCGCGCCTGCCCAAAAGCAAAACAGCACAAATATGGCATACGCAATGTTGCCGGGCAGGGAGGAGGTATCCCGATGCTTGCCCTTAAACAGGGATTTTGAGAGCGTAAAATCAGCCATAAAGACCTCCGGAAATAACCTGCTTTTTTGACGTGATGCCTGGAACTGACAGTGAGTCTGACAGGTGATCGGCAATGTCAATATCAGAATGATGGTAATTTCAGGTAGAGATTATTCCTGGATCTCGGTTTTTTGCTGATTGTCACAATTACTTAACCTTAAGTGAAATCAAGTTACATTTCAGAAATTCCGCACAGGCCACAGATGTCTATGAGGAAATGTGCGAGGATGCGCTTTCACGTTGTATTTCCACCGGAGCCGTTATGAACCTGCCTGTTAAAATTCGCCGAGACTGGCACTACTATGCCTTCGCTATTGGGCTTATCTTTATTCTGAACGGTGTGGTCGGCTTACTGGGTTTTGAAGCGCAGGGATGGCAGACCTATGCGGTGGGGTTGGTGACGTGGGTGATTAGCTTTTGGCTGGCCGGATTAATTATCCGTCGCCGCGTGGAAGATGAAGAAGAAGCAAAGGATGCCCAATAGCTCTCGATCAGGCATCCAGGCGGGTTTACATACTGGTTTTCAACGCGCTATCCGCCGCATGACGTTCCAGCGCCAGTTCGATCAGGCGAGTGATCAAATCGGTATAGCCTAAGCCGCTCGCCTGCCACAATTTTGGATACATGCTGATGTTGGTAAAGCCCGGCAGCGTGTTGATCTCATTGATCACAACATCGTTCTCTGCGGTTAAGAAAACGTCCACGCGCGCCATACCGGCGCAGCCCAGCGCCTGATAAGCCTGAATAGCAATGTCGCGGATCTTATCGTTAACTTCCGGTGCGATCGCTGCCGGAACAACCACTTTGGCACCGTTATCGTCAATGTATTTGGTGTCGTAAGCGTAAAAATCACTGTTCAGCACGATCTCGCCACAGGTACTGGCCTGCGGTTGATCGTTGCCCAGCACCGCGCATTCGATCTCGCGGCCCTTGATCCCTTGCTCCACCACGACTTTATGGTCGAATTCAAATGCCAGCGCGACGGCCTGATCGTATTGCGCTTCGCTGGTCACTTTACTGACGCCAACGGACGAGCCCTGGTTGGCTGGTTTCACAAACAGCGGCAGGCCAAGGCGGGATTCCACCTCGGCAAAGCTGATGCGGTTGCGATTAGCGCGAGTGAGCGTAATAAATGGCGCGATGTTTAATCCGGCATCGCGCAGTAGACGTTTGGTCACGTCTTTATCCATACAGGCCGCAGAACCCAGGACATCAGAACCGACGAACGGCAGATTCGCCACGCGCAGCATACCCTGCAGAGAGCCATCTTCACCCAACGTGCCGTGTACGATCGGGAAAATAACATCGACCGTTGGCAGTGGCTGACCGTTTTGCGCATCGATCAACTGGTGCTCTTGTTTACCCGGGACCTGAGCCAGGCTGGTCGCGGAAGGACGCAGCGCAATATGCGCTGGATCATCTGAATTGAGCAGATAGTTACTGGCATCGCTAATGTGCCATTGTCCTTGCTTATCAATACCTAACAGCACAACGTCAAAGCGAGTCTTGTCGATGGCATCGACAATATTTTTTGCCGATTGCAATGACACTTCATGTTCCGCTGATTTACCACCAAATACGATTCCTACCCGCAACTTTGCCATCTTAAAAACCCATTCCATGAATGCAAAGCACATACATTACCACGACAAAACGCAGGTTTCCTCGGCTTCTGGCAGATTGTTTTGGTGGGCAACAGATGAACAGATAAGCGCAAACGCGCAGAACGGACGCGGAGCATAAACCCCTGCTGATATTGTGGGGTTGATGTGAGGTATATCACAAATATGATGAGCGGGAAGATAAAATCCTAAACTGTGATATATCGCACCTGTGGACCCTTATTTGGCTAAGTAATTTGTTAAGCTACTCACAGTTTTCAGCTACTTATCGTTATGAGTCCCTATGGAATCCTGGAGAGTCAACCTCATTTCCGTATGGTTCGGTTGCTTTTTCACCGGCCTGGCAATCAGCCAAATCCTGCCTTTTTTACCGCTCTATATCTCCCAACTGGGGGTAAGCTCCCATGAAGCACTCTCAATGTGGTCCGGCTTAACGTTTAGCGTCACCTTCCTGATTTCAGCCATCGTCTCTCCGATGTGGGGGAGTTTAGCCGACCGTAAAGGACGCAAGCTAATGCTGCTGCGGGCCTCTTTGGGTATGGCGATTGCGATTTTACTGCAGGCCTTTGCCACTAACGTCTGGCAGCTTTTTCTGCTGCGTGGGGTCATGGGGTTAACGTCTGGCTATATTCCCAATGCGATGGCGCTGGTAGCCTCACAGGTTCCGCGCGAACGCAGCGGGTGGGCGCTGAGTACGCTCTCGACGGCGCAAATTAGCGGCGTTATTGGCGGACCACTGATGGGGGGCTTTATTGCCGACCACGTTGGCTTACGGGCGGTATTCTGTATTACCGCGGCTTTGCTGGTAGTGAGTTTTTTGGTCACGCTGTTCTTAATCAAAGAAGGTGTGCGCCCGACAATCAAAAAAAGCGAACGCCTGAGCGGGAAGGCCGTCTTTGCCTCGCTGCCTTATCCGGCGCTGGTGATCAGCCTGTTTTTTACTACGATGGTGATCCAGTTATGCAACGGCTCAATTGGGCCGATTCTGGCGCTGTTTATTAAATCAATGGTCCCAGACAGTTCTAATATTGCCTTTCTCAGCGGGCTGATTGCTTCGGTTCCGGGCATCTCGGCGCTGATTTCTGCGCCCCGGCTAGGTAAATTAGGCGATCGTATTGGGACCGAGCGGATTTTAATGGCAACGTTAATCTTCGCCGTCGTGTTGTTTTTCGCCATGTCATGGGTCACTACGCCGTTGCAGTTGGGGATCTTACGTTTTCTGCTCGGCTTTGCCGACGGCGCGATGTTGCCCGCGGTGCAGACGCTGCTGGTGAAATACTCCAGCGACCAGATAACCGGGCGCATTTTTGGTTATAACCAGTCATTTATGTACCTCGGCAACGTAGCCGGGCCATTAATGGGGGCAACGGTTTCGGCAATGGCGGGCTTTCGCTGGGTGTTTATTGCCACGGCGTGCATTGTGCTTATCAACATCTGGCAACTGGCTATCGCGTTGCGACGTCGGCGCTGCGCACGCTGAGTACCTGATTAACAACGCTGCCCGCAAGCGTTGTTAATCCATCATTATGCATTTATATATCCAGGTGATTATTAATCCCTTTATCCTTTTATATGGAGAAATTCTGCGCTAAGACTCCTTCTCCCTTATTTTGTGTTGTGATTGTTTTCGCAAAACGTTTTATTTCTTATGAAAATACAACTTTCATCCTCTAGGCAGTTGTGAGTCTTAATGATAACGTGGCCTATATTTGGTTAAGGGAATACGTAAATGAAAAATCTCGTTACTGAGTTGTTACTTAAGCTCGCCCAAAAAGAAGAAGAGTCGCAAGAACTGACGGCGCAGGTTGAAACGCTGGAGCAGGTAATCATCGAAATGCTGCGCAATATGACGTGTAACGATCGGCAAATATTTATTCGCCAAATTGAAGGGGCTTTGGCTGGAGAAGGCCGTATGCCTGCGTTTCTGACCAACGTTCATAACGCTGGCGAGAGTGTGCCAAAAGCGTTTTGAGTAATCCGTGGTGCGTCATCCACAAATTATCATAAAAGTGTCACATCAAATACTTATAGTCGCTTTGTTTTAATTTTACCGTATTTATACATGGAGAAAATAAAGTGAAACAAAGCGCACTCGCTATTGCCCTGTTACCTTTGCTGTTTACCCCGGTTATTAATGCAGAAACCTCTGCCATAGCGGTTATGGATAATCGTGCCGCTCAGGGTGATATCACCACGCCGGGCGGCGCCCGCCGATTGTCTGCCGATCAAACGGCGGCTCTGCGCGAATCTCTGAGCGATAAACCGGCCAAAAATATTATTTTATTGATTGGCGATGGGATGGGGGACTCAGAAATAACGGCCGCGCGAAATTATGCCGAAGGCGCAGGCGGCTTTTTTAAAGGAATTGATGCTTTACCGTTGACCGGACAATACACGCACTATGCGTTGGATAAGAAAACGGGTAAACCCGATTATGTGACGGATTCTGCGGCATCCGCGACGGCGTGGACCACCGGTGTGAAAACATATAATGGTGCGCTGGGCGTTGATATTCATGAAAAAGATCACGCTACAATTCTTGAAATGGCAAAAGCGGCGGGGCTGGCAACGGGCAACGTTTCTACCGCTGAATTGCAGGATGCTACCCCGGCGGCGCTGGTTGCCCATGTGACTTCGCGTAAGTGCTATGGCCCAGGCGTGACACGTGAAAAATGCCCAACCAATGCGCTGGAAAAAGGCGGTAAAGGGTCCATCACCGAACAATTACTGAATGCCCGGGCTGACGTTACGCTGGGCGGCGGGGCCAAAACGTTTGCGGAAACCGCTGCGGCAGGCGAGTGGCAGGGTAAAACGTTGCGTGAACAAGCCCTGGCCCGCGGTTATCAGATGGTGAGTGATACCGCGACGCTGGCGGCGATTACCGAAGCTAATCAGGATAAACCGCTGCTGGGCCTGTTCTCTGACGGCAATATGCCCGTGCGCTGGGAAGGTCCGAAAGCGTCTTATCATGGCAATCTGGATAAGCCGGTTGTGACCTGTACGCCAAATCCAAAGCGTGACGACAGCGTGCCAACGCTGGCGCAGATGACGGATAAAGCGATTGAGTTGTTAAGCAAAAATGAGAAAGGTTTCTTCCTGCAAGTGGAAGGGGCGTCAATCGATAAACAGGACCACGCCGCCAACCCGTGCGGACAGATTGGCGAAACGGTCGATCTGGACGAAGCGGTACAGCGCGCGCTTGCCTTTGCGAAGAAAGATGGCAACACCCTGGTGGTGGTAACCGCTGACCACGCACATGCCAGCCAGATTGTCGCGCCGGATACCAAAGCACCAGGCCTGACCCAGGCGCTGAACACCAAAGATGGCGCGGTCATGGTCATCAGCTACGGCAATTCTGAAGAGGAATCTCAGGAGCACACCGGCAGCCAGCTGCGAATTGCAGCCTATGGCCCGCACGCGGCGAATGTGGTCGGTCTGACCGATCAAACCGACCTGTTTTACACCATGAAAGCGGCGTTAGGACTGAAATAACCCGACGCCCGGCGGCAATACTTTTGCCGCCGGGTGGTATTTTTATCGTTAGCAGCCAAACTTACCTGTGTGTTGTCGTTCAGAAAAGAAGGATGCTATGAAAATTACATTATTAATGACGCTGCTTTTTGGTCTGATTTTTTTAACTACCGTCGGTGCTGCCGAGAAGACTTTAACCCCGCAACAACAGCGTATGACCACCTGCAATCAGCAGGCAACGGCGCAGACCTTAAAAGGGGATGCGCGTAAGACATATATGAGTGATTGCCTGAAAAACAGTAAATCTGCGCCGGAGGAAAAGAGCCTGACGCCGCAGCAGCAAAAAATGCGTGAATGTAACGTTAAGGCGACGGAGCAGTCTCTGAAAGGTGATGATCGTAATAAATTTATGAGCGCTTGCCTGAAGAAATCTGCGTAGCACTTACGGGTGAGCAGGTAAAATCGCTCACCCGAAATATCATACTTCCGCCACCAGACCCCTTCCTATAATTTGGGAAATTTGTTTCAGAATATTCCCAAATACAATGAATGATGAAAACTTTTATCAAAAGAAGGTCGTCCCGAATGAAGCATTTTTATCGCTTCATCAAAATGACCACCAACGTTCCGGTCTGCGATTCGCCCGACGAATCAGGCTGCCGCGAGCGGTGGGATTGGGGGGAATGTTTTTCCCTATCGCGTCGGTATTAGTTGCTCAGCCCATTACCGGTGGCTGGTGGCTATTACTGGTGGGATGGGCGTTTGTCTGGCCGCATTTGGCCTGGCAGTTGGCCAGCAAAGCCGACGATCCTCTGCATAGCGAATTTACCAACTTAAAAGCCGATGCCATTCTTGCCGGTATGTGGATAGGGATTATGGGCGTAAACCTGTTGCCATCCACGGCGCTGCTGATGATTATCTGCATCAACCTGATGGGCGCAGGCGGGATGCGAATATTCATCGCAGGCGCCGTTTTGATGATGGTTTCATGCCTGGTGACGTTACAGTTAACCGATATCTCCGTCGCTTTTAGCAGTACTCAACTTAGCGTGCTATTGACGCTGCCGGTACTGGTGATTTATCCGCTGCTGTTTGCCTGGGTCAGTTACCAGACGGTCATCAAGCTGGCGGAACATAAACGCCGTTTACAGGTGATGAGTACGCGAGATGGCATGACTGGGGTGTATAACCGCCGCCATTGGGAACTGTTACTGCGTAATGAATTTGATAATTGCCGCCGCTACCAGCGTGACGCCACGTTACTGATTATCGATATCGACCATTTTAAGAGCATCAATGATACCTGGGGTCACGACGTTGGGGACCAGGCGATTGTCGCGTTGACCCGCCAGTTGCAGATGACCTTACGCGGTAGCGACGTGATCGGGCGCTTTGGCGGTGATGAGTTTGCGGTGATTATGTGCGGCACGCCAGCAACCAGCGCGATTGCGGCGATGTCTCGTGTTCACGAACGACTTGGTCAACTGCGTTTATCCTGCGCGCCGCAGGTTGCTCTGCGGATCAGCGTGGGCGTTGCGCCGCTGACCGCAGAAACCGAGCATTATCGAGAATGGTTAAAGTCGGCGGATATGGCGCTCTACAAAGCAAAGAATTCCGGACGTAACCGCACTGAGGCGGCGGCCTGACGTCCGGCGGTGTTAACTCAGGAGCGGCTGAGTTTTTCCGACTGCTCCATGCACTTAATCATCGCTTCAATCACTGATGAACGAAAACCTCGTTCTTCCAGGACGCGTACCGCTTCAATGGTGGTTCCGCCAGGCGAGCACACCATATCCTTCAGTTCTCCGGGATGTTTACCCGTATCCAGCACCATCTTTGCCGACCCCATTACTGCCTGCGCCGCGAATTTATAAGCTTGCGCGCGAGGCATGCCACCCTGCACGGCGGCGTCCGCCATCGCTTCAATAAACATAAACACATAGGCCGGGGCTGAACCGCTAACGCCAACGACCGGATGAATCATTGCCTCCGCAATGACTTCCGCTTCGCCAAAGCAGCGGAAGATATTCAGCACGTCAGCGGTGTCTTCTGGCGTGACTAAGGCGTTCGGCGTGACGGAAGTCATTCCGGCATTCACCAGTGACGGCGTATTTGGCATCGCGCGAATGATTTTACGGTCATGGCCCAGCGCGCGGGCGAGCTGATCGAGGGTGACGCCAGCGGCAATCGAGACGACCAGGGAGTCTTTGTTCAGGCTGGAGGTAATTTCGCTCAGCACTTTAATCATGATGCCTGGTTTTACGGCCCCAAAAACGATGTCAGCGATTTGCGCGACCTCTTGCGCAGACTGCGCCGCATTAATACCGTACTGGTCGTGCAATGCAGCGACTTTATCGGGGGAAGGGGTGTAAACCCAGATTTGTCCGGGGAGAACCTGGCCGCTGGCGATCATGCCGCCAAGTATCGCTTTGCCCATATTACCGCAGCCGATAAAACCGATTTTCTTGTCCATTTTGTCACTCCCTATGCGTGATATTCATTGTTTTACCTGGGAAAGCTAAGCTTAGCGCGGATTGAATATGTGCAGAAGGATAAACAGCACTTTGCCTGCAAGTAAAAGCACGCGACAATGTGCAACTGCACATCAGTGGGGAGAAATTATGACAATATGGGTGGATGCCGATGCGTGTCCGAATGTGATTAAAGATATTTTGTACCGCGCTTCTGAGCGCATGCAGATGCCGCTTATTTTGGTAGCAAACCAAAGTTTGCGCGTCCCGTCTTCGCGGTTTATCCGCACATTACGTGTTCCCGCCGGGTTTGACGTGGCGGATAACGAGATTGTGCGCCAGTGTAGTGCCGGTGATTTAGTGATAACAGCGGATATCCCGCTGGCGGCAGAAGTCATTGAAAAAGGTGCGGCGGCGCTGAATCCGCGCGGTGAACGTTATACCGAAGCCACGATCCGTGAGCGTCTGATGATGCGTGATTTTATGGATACGCTACGCGCCAGCGGTATTCAGACCGGCGGGCCGGACAGCCTTTCACCACGAGACAGGCAGCATTTTGCTGCTGAGCTTGATAAGTGGTGGCTGGAAGTACAGCGCAGAAAATAAAGCGTGTAATTTATTATTTACACTTTATTCATGGTGAATTCTTGTTATAGTAGGGGTTAATAGGTACAGCTACCCTATATGTAATTTTTTCTTTACGTTTTGGCGATGTACTAGTTTGGTGATATGATTATATCTTTAACCGCATCAGATCCCGCTCGCTCGCGGCTCCCTGGGGAATTTCTGTAATGACGCAACCTCTTTATCTTGTCGGCCCCCGGGGGTGTGGTAAGACAACTACCGGTATGGCGCTGGCGAAGGCTATCGATTTCCAGTTTGTCGATACCGATCGCTGGTTGCAATCGCACGTGCAGATGACCGTGGCGGAGATCGTCGAAAGGGAAGGATGGGAAGGGTTTCGTGCCCAGGAGACGAGCGCTCTGCAGGCCGTCACAGCCCCAGCAACGGTTGTTGCGACCGGCGGCGGCATCATTCTTACCGAATTTAATCGTCATTACATGCGCAGCCACGGCGTGGTTATCTATTTAAGCGCACCGGTATCAGTACTGGTTGATCGTCTGGAGGCCACGCCTGAAGAGGGATTGCGCCCAACCTTAACCGGTAAGCCGTTGACTGAAGAGGTGCAGGAAGTGCTCGCCCAGCGCGATGTTCTGTACCGTGAAGCTGCGCACTACATCGTTGATGCCACCCATAAACCTGCGCAGGTGGTGGAAGACATTCTTGAGATACTGGCGCAGGCAGCGCCACGGTTACAGGGCGGTGTCTATACTTAATGTTCATCCAGTGAAAAGGAAGAACTATGCCGACAAAACCACCTTACCCACGTCAAGCGAACATTGTTACGGTTGAAAAGGGGACGCCAGGCCAGACGGTAACCTGGTATCAACTTCGAGCCGATCACCCTAAACCGAATACGTTGATCAGTGAGCATCCTTCTGCGCAGGAAGCCATGGATGCCAAAAAACGCTACGAAGACCCCGATAAAACCTGATATTAAGCACCGTCCTGGCACGAGTCTGAAAAGTGCCAGGACGTGCGTTCATCACATTTTCTTAAATTTCGCCGTATACCGTTAAAATTGAAAATTAAGCAATAACAATCCAGTACCGGAATGATTTGGAATCTTTACACAATACACCGCCGATCAGCTGCTACGCTTTTGAGCATTTGTAGCGCAGGTCAGCGCCCGGCACTTGCCCGGGATTTCACAGCAAAGTAAGAAGATGGTGGAGCAACAAATGAGTGCGTCGTTGGCTATCCTCACGATTGGCGTGGTGCCGATGTGTGAGGTGTTACCGCTCCTGACGGAATATATCGATGAACAGCACATTACTCACCACAGTCTGCTTGGACAGATGCGGCGAGAAGATGTGATGGCTGAGTACGGCGTTTCGCCCGGTGACGAGCCTTTATTAACGCTGCTCAGCGACCACCAACTTGCCCATGTCTCACGCCAGAAGGTAGAGCGCTCGCTGCAAAGTATCGTGGAGGTGCTGGATAACCAGGGCTTTGACGTGATCCTGCTGATGAGTACCGCCTCAATCGCTCGCCTGACCGCCCGCAATAGTATTCTGCTGGAGCCGTTACGTATTATCCCCCCGCTGGTGGCCTCGATTGTCGATGGGCATCAGGTCGGGGTTATTGTCCCCGTCACCGAATTGCTCAAAGCCCAGACGCAAAAATGGCAGGTGTTACAAACTCCACCAGTGTATGCCGTGGCGAATCCGATCGAAGGTACCGAACAACAATTGATTGATGCCGGGAAAGAACTGCTGGAGCAAGGCGCGGATGTGATCATGCTGGATTGTCTGGGGTTCAATCAACGCCATCGCGATTTACTGCAAAAATCGCTGGATGTCCCGGTTCTTCTGTCTAATGTGTTGATTGCCCGACTGGCTTCGGAGCTGTTGGCGTAATTTTGCGTGACAGGTGGAACGTCAGCCCCCTATATTGGTTCTCAACTTAATCACGAGATAGGGCCAGTTGTATGCTTCAAAGTAATGAATACTTTTCCGGCAAAGTAAAATCGATCGGTTTTACCAGCAGCAGTACTGGCCGCGCCAGTGTTGGCGTGATGGCTGAAGGCGAATATACCTTTAGTACTGCGGCGCCTGAAGAGATGACTGTCGTTAGCGGCGCACTGAACGTACTGCTGCCGGGGGAAACCGAGTGGAAGGTGTATGCCGCAGGGGGCGTGTTCAACGTACCGGGCAACAGCGAGTTTCATCTGCAGGTGGCAGAGCCAACATCCTATCTTTGCCGCTATCTGTAAGCATAGAAATGACGAATGGCGACATTGTGCCGCCATTCGGTAAGTACGGCTTAACGTTGAGCTTCGCCGCCTAATCCTTCCACCAGACTTTTAATCAGCGCCGCCAGTTCACCCGTCATCAGGATGAAATCGGCATCAAAACGCTGAGCATAATCTTCGCGGTCAATATCTTCGTTCTGATCGCGCAGCTCGTCGCTAAACTTCAAACGCTTAATAGAGCCGTCGTCACACATCACGAACTGAATGCGCTGCTGCCAGTCGAGGGCCAGCTTGGTGACCAGTTTGCCCGCTTCGATATGCACGGCGATTTCGTCGCAGACCAGATCCTGCTTTTTCGCGCGGATCACGCCGCCGTCTTCAAGGATCGCTTTTAGTTCGGCTTCATCCAGTAACTGGAATCCCTGTGCCGTTGTGCCGGAGCGAACCCATTCGGTCAGCGTCAGCTCAATGGGGTTTTCCATCGTCAGCGGAACGACCGGCAGCGAACCGAGACTCTTACGCAGCAGCGCCAGCGTATCTTCGGCTTTCTTCGCACTCGCGCAATCAACCATGATCAGATCGTTGACGGTATCGATCCACATCATCGTCTGGCTGAAACGGCTAAAGGCGCGCGGCAGCAATGAGTGCAGAACTTCATCTTTCAGCGAGTCTTTTTCGGTCTTCTTGAGTTTGCGACCTTGCTCAGCTTCCAGTTTGAAAATTTTGGCTTCCAGCGCCTGTTTGATAACCGGCGACGGCAGAATTTTTTCTTCTTTGCGGGCGCAGATAATAATTTGGCCATTGGCGGTATGCGTTAATGCATCGCTGTGCGATCCCATCGGCGGAACCCAGCCCATTTTTGCCATATCCTGGCTACCGCAAGGGGTGAACGTCATTGATGCCAGCTGTTTTTCCATCTCTTCGGCACGCAAAGAAACATCGCGGCTAAGACGGTAAACCATTAAATTTTTGAACCACAGCATGATAATTTCCACGGCCTTGTCGTTAAATCCAGCGGGCATGATAGCGAATTGTCGCTATGCTTGCATTGTTAATCGGGAAGAGGAGCAAACAGTGCGTATAGGTATCGATTTAGGCGGTACGAAAACGGAAGTTATCGCGCTTGGCGATGCAGGCGAACAGCTTTTTCGCCATCGCCTGCCCACACCGCGTGATGATTATCGGCAAACGATAGAAACCATCGCCGCGCTGGTGGAGATGGCGGAAAAGGCCACCGGGCAGTCGGGAACCGTGGGGATGGGCATTCCCGGTTCAATTTCGCCTTACACCGGAGTGGTGAAGAATGCCAACTCGACCTGGCTTAACGGGCAACCTTTTGACAAAGACCTGAGTACGCGTCTGAATCGCGAAGTGCGGCTGGCAAATGATGCCAACTGCCTGGCGGTTTCTGAAGCCGTTGATGGTGCAGCGGCGGGGGCGCAAACCGTGTTTGCGGTGATTATCGGTACAGGATGTGGCGCTGGAGTGGCGCTGAACGGCCGGGCGCACACGGGCGGCAACGGTACTGCGGGCGAGTGGGGGCATAATCCGCTGCCGTGGATGGATGAAGACGAACTGCGTTATCGGCAGGAAGTGCCCTGCTATTGCGGCAAGCAAGGCTGTATTGAAACCTTCATTTCCGGAACCGGTTTTGCCACCGACTACCAGCGTCTGAGCGGTAAGTCGCTCAAGGGCAGTGAAATTATCAGTCTTGTTAATGCCTGGGATGCCCAGGCGGAACAGGCGTTGAGTCGGTACGAGCTGCGTCTGGCGAAATCACTGGCACATGTGGTGAATATTCTCGATCCGGACGTAATCGTGCTGGGCGGTGGAATGAGCAATGTCGACCGACTGTATCAAAACGTGCCAACGTTGATTAAACAGTTTGTCTTTGGCGGCGAGTGCGAAACGCCTCTACGCAAGGCGCTGCACGGTGACTCCAGCGGCGTGCGCGGTGCGGCCTGGTTGTGGCCGCAGGAGTAATGTTCGCGTTGCCGGGTAGCGCAGAGGCTATCCGGCAGCGGGAGTCATCCGGGATACGCTGCGCTTCAGGCGACCATAGAGCAGCAGCGACGACATCGCAGAAAACGACAGCAGCGCCGCCGGCAACGTCACGTAGTTGTAGGCAAAGCCCAGCGTCAGCATCATACCACCGCACCAGGCGCCAATCGCGCTGCCGAGATTAAAGGCAATTTGCCCTCCTGCCGCACCCAGCAGCTCACCCCCTTTAGCATTTTGCAGCAGCAAAATTTGCAGCGGCGCCGACAGGGCAAACAGGCCCGCGCAGCAAATAAAGGCGAAGATCAGCGACGCGGCTTTGATCCCGCCAAAGGCAAAGAGCAGCAGCAGAGCCAGCACAATTACAAAGTCGGTTATTACCGCAATACGCAGCGGCGTATAGCGGCCAGAAAGGCGACCGCTCAGCAGATTTCCCAACACCATTCCCAATCCCACCAGCATCATGATGAAGGTCATCAGCGCTTCGGAAAAGCCGGAGATGAACATCATGTACGGTTTGACGTAGCTGAACCAGGCGAAAACCCCGGCGTTACCAAACATGGTGGCGGAAAAGATGAGCCACGGGGCGGGGGTTTTCAAAAAGTGAAATTGTTCGCGCAGTTTCCCTTTGGCTTCATCGCTGATGTTGGGTATCCAAAAAGTTATCGAGACCATCACGGCGATATTAAAGACGGCTATCAGCAGAAACGTGTAGCGCCAGCTAAATTCCTGACTCAGCCAGGTGCCGATGGGAATACCAATCAGATTAGCAACGGTCATACCCGAAACCATGCCCGCGACGGCGGCGGTGACTTTTCCCGGACGGGCCAGCTTCGACAGGATAATCGCGCCAACGCCAAAAAACGCGCCGTGTGGAAAGCCGGAAACCAGCCTGCCCACCGCCAGCATTAAATATGAGGAGGAGAGGGTGAAGATGGCGTTGCCGATCACGCACAGCGTGACCAGAAACAGCAGAATATGCTTGAGAGAAAAGCGGTTGGAAAAGAGCGCAATAATAGGCGCGCCCAGCACCACGCCAAAGGCGTAAAACGAAATCATATGGCCAGCGGCAGGGATGGAAATTCCCACGTCCCGCGCCAGCTCGGTGAGTACACCCATGATGCCAAACTCGGCCATGCCCAGCCCAAATGTCCCCAGAGCTAAAGAGAAAATGACTTTTTTCATACCACCTGCCAACAAGAAAGACGCACGATGTGCGCCATAGCGGCGAACGTTCGCCGCCAATAGAGATAGCTTGCGGATAAGCGAAGTGGAATGCCATTTCATATCCGTCTTTGTGTATTCACGATCGTGCTATGTGCTGTGCCGGATGGCGCTGGCGCATATCCGGCCTTCTGGAGCTGAGATGCTATCAGGCATCAACTGCAAACATTTTATCGAGTTTGCTGTAGCCCAGTCCGTTGATTTTTTTGACCTTGATCTGCACCGGAATGCGTTCTTTCATCGCTTCAACGTGGCTGATGACACCAATGGTTTTGCCAGTGGCGTTGAGCGCATCGAGCGCATCTAGGGCGGTATCCAGCGTTTCGCTGTCCAACGTGCCGAAACCTTCGTCGAGGAACAGGGAGTCAATTCGCGTTTTGTGGCTGACCAGATCGGACAACGCCAGCGCCAGCGCCAGACTCACGAGGAAGCTCTCGCCGCCGGAAAGCGTACGCGTGTCACGCACGGCATCGGCCTGCCAGGTATCAACCACTTCCAACTCCAGCGCTTCGCTGGCCTTGCGCTGCAACAGATAGCGACCGTGCAGACGGGTCAACTGGTTGTTGGCAAGCCAGACCAGATTATCCAGCGTCAGCCCCTGGGCAAACTTGCGGAATTTATCTCCCTCTTTCGAGCCGATCAGCGCGTTCAGATAGCCCCAGTCTTCGACCTGCTGTGCGACTTTCGTAATCTCGAGCATCAGCGCCTGCTGCTGCTGGCGGTTTTCACCATCCTGCTTGAGCTGCTGGCGAATTTCGCCCTGACGAGTGGTGTTCTCCCGTAGCTGCTGGGTGAGTTGCGCCAGCGCGTCGTGAAGATGTTGCACGGTGAGCGTGAGATCCACCCCGGTTGGTCGCTGTTGTTGATGAGTCGCCAGCGCCTGCTGCGTCTGATTAAGCAGCGTTTGCGCCTGCTGTCGCTGGCCTTCCAGTGATTGCTTCAATTGTTCAAGGCGGTTAAAGGTCTCTTCATCCAGCAGGGCGGCAACAAAGGCGTCGCGGTCGGCAAAGATGCTGGCCTGCAATGCGGTATCAAACTGCGCCTGAATTTCTGCAGCGCGCTGAACGTCCTGCGCCTCCTGCTGCTGTAAGGTTTGCCACTGCCCCTGTAAAGAGAGGCAATCGTCGTGCACCTGCCGCCAGTTTTCCAGCGACAGATTCTCAATGTTTTCACCAAGCGCATCGGTTTCAGGCAGCGTTTCCAGCACCGGCGCAAGCTGGGCGATTCGAGCCTGTAATTCAGTCAGTTCGTTCTGGCGCAGCTGCCACATTTGCGCTTCGTTCGCCCGCTCGCTCAGCCATGAGGCGACTTCACCCTCGGCCGGAAGGGACAGACCATGACGGGCCAGCTCGGCGGTTAACGTTGCCTGACGCTGGTCAATATGCTGCTGGAGCTGAGTAATCTGCTCTGTGTGTGCGGTGATTTGCGCCTGCAGGGTATGACGCAGACTCAGTTGGTGAAGCTGCTGCTCGTGCTCTTCCTGGGCGACAAGCCACGGGGCGATGTCATCCTGCGGTTGCAGCGTCACGTTGAGGCTGGCGGTGACGGTCTGCCACTCTTGAGTAAGTGCTTGCTCTTCCTGAGAAAGCGTTTGTACTTCGCGTTCATCGCGCTGAAGTTGCTGGGTTATCGCCTCAAGTTGACCGCGTAGCGTTGAACCCTCATCGGCCAGCGTTTTGACCTCTTTTTCCAGCGCTTCACGCCGTGTCTGATTCACACTCAGTTCGAGCGTTTGATAGCGCTCAATCGCCGGGTGCGTGGTGGAGCCGCAAAGTGGGCAAGGCATGCCGGATTGCAATAGTGCCCGCTGGCTTTCCAGATCTTTGATCCGGGCTTCCTGCTCGCAAATGATTCTCACATCGGCAAGCTGCTGATTTTTATCTTTATAGCGCTGACGCTTTTCTGTAAGCACCGCATTGCGCTGGGCCAGCTCCTGCTGACGCTGCACAAGCGTGGCGCGTAGCTGCGCAAGTTGCTTTTGCTTCGGGGCGATTTGCCCGTGCAGATTACTCAGCCGCTGGCGTAACGGACGAAGCTGCACATGTTGCGCCAGCGCTTCCGTTACCTGTTGTGCCGAAAGGGTCAGCGTGGGAAGCGCCAGCGCATCGAGCTTGCGCGTGTCGTTCTCCCGCAACTGCTGCCACTGGCGCAGTTGGGCGCTGGCGTCGGACTGTTGGGCCAGCAGCGCTTTCCATCCTGCCAATTCGCTACTCCACAAGCGGAAGCGGTCCTGTTCCTTCAGCCAGTCGGTTAACGTTTGCTGTCCGGCGAGCATAGCGGCTGACTGCGTTTGTGCCTGCTGACGAATACGTCCGCGCAGCGCTAAGCTGCTTTGTAAGCGAGCATTCACTTCCTGAATCTTCTGTCGCGTACGGTCTATCGTAGCCGTTTGTTCCTGGATTCGCTCCCAGTGTGGGCGTAACGCTCTGGCCGGGAGTGCCAGACTCAGCGCCGCGAGTTGCGGCTGCGCGTCTTCCTGCGCCTGAAGTGCAGCCTGTAATGCCTGCTGGTGGCGGTTTATCTCCGCCTGTAGCTCATTTTGCCGCATGAGCCAGTTGAGGTGCTGCTGCTGGGCTTGTTGGCAGGTAAGATATTGTTTTTCTTCGTCAGTAAGTACCTGCAAACTTTCTGTCAGGGATTGCAATTGCTCTGGCGCTAACAGCGCAACACCGCTGGCCTGGGCCTGCAGTTTTTCCAGTTCCGTACGCGCTGATTTGTGCTTTTCAAATACCATGGCGGAGATTTGGCCGTAGATCTCAGTGCCGGTCAGCTCTTCCAGCAGCTCGGCGCGTTCTTTCGGTTTGGCATTGAGAAATGCGGCAAACTGCCCCTGAGACAGCAGCATCGAACGGGTAAAACGTCCGTAATCCAGCCCGGTAAGCTCGGCGGTCATCTCCAGCTTATCTTTGACCTTATCGGCGAGGATTTTACCGTCGGAGCAGCGGGCCAGCTCTACGCGAGGGACCTGCAGATTGCCCTCCGGCTGATTGCGTGCCCGGTTCTGGCTCCAGAATGCGCGGTAGGCTTCGCCCCGCACCTCAAACTCGACCTCGGCCAGACACTCCGCGGTGTCGCGGGTCATCAGGTCGTTTTGCGACTGTGACACGGTATTCAGGCGTGGCGTTTCGTGGTACAGCGCAAGGCAAATTGCGTCCAGCAGGGTCGTTTTCCCCGCGCCCGTTGGCCCGGTGATAGCGAACAACCCGTTGCTGGCAAACGGTTCTGCCGTAAAATCGACTTTCCATTCTCCCTTCAGGGAGTTGAGGTTTTTCAGGCGCAGGCTGAGAATTTTCATGCTTCAGCCTCCCCGGCGAGCGTTTGTAAGGTTGCGCTAAACAGCTGGTTAAGCCGCTCACGCTGCGGTTCTTCGAGTTCTTCCAGCGCCAGGCGGCGGTCAAAAACCTCTGCCACGCTCAGCTCGCTTAACGTTTCACGTCGTTCATTGGCCATAATGCGTTCGCGCTGTTCACGACTGCGGCGCACCAGTAGCACCTCTACCGGTAAATCTTCGGTTAAGGCCTGGATCTTACGTTGCATATCATGCAGGTAGTCGTCGGTGGTGATTTCAATATCCAGCCACACCGGTGGCTCTTGCTGCACGCCGCGCCACTGCTCAAGCTGGGTAGTAATGGCGGCTAAATCGCCTTTCAGTACCGCAAGCTGCTGCGTAACCGGCACGGTGAGATTTTCAACGGCGCTGAGTTTCCCCGCGTCAAAGCTCACCAGATGTACACATTTGCTTTTGCCGCACTCGTCAAAACTGAGGGCAATCGGCGAGCCGCAGTAGCGAATATGTTCCGTGCCGCCGATAACCTGCGCCCGGTGAATATGTCCCAGCGCGATGTAGTCTGCCGGTGGGAAGTTTTGCGCCGGGAAGGCGTCCAGCGTACCGATATAAATGTCACGTACGGCGTCGCTTTTACTGGCTCCGACGGTGGTCAAATGCCCGGTCGCAATGATGGGAAGATTGTGGTCGCCGCGCAGCGTGCAGGCATCCTGATACTGCTGCTGATAATAGTCGGTGATTGCGCCCAGTAAATGCTGCTGTTTTTCTTGTCCTGTCAGCCCGGCCTGGCTGGTGATGATGTCGCGCGGACGTAAAAAAGGCACCGGACACAGGATCGCCCCCGGCGTACCGTCGCGTAGCGGCAGTATCTGCGGCCCATGGCCAGCGCTGGCAACCACCGTGGTGTTGAGAAACGCCAGAATATCGCGGGATTCATTGAGCGTGGCGACAGAGTCATGGTTGCCTGCCAGCACCACCAGATGACAGCCGGTTTGCTGCAGTTTGACGACAAAACGGTTATACAGCTCACGGGCATAGCTAGGCGGTGAGCCGGTATCGAAAATGTCGCCTGCCACAATAATGGCATCCACCTGCTGGGATTGTGCCGTTTCCAGCAGCCAGTCGAGAAAGGCCTGATGCTCGGCGGCGCGGCTCTTGCTGTAGAAATTTTGGCCCAGATGCCAGTCAGACGTGTGAAGGATGCGCATAAGAGTTCCATGACGGTAAAACAATGGCGGGGATTATAACCCTTCACGAGTGGGAATATCTTGTCTCCGGGCTGTCATAATTCGCCGGGCTGCGTTAAACCTGGACTATCTTTTCATAAATCTGTCATAAAACTGACGCATAATGGCACTGTATTGATGGCAAACGATTTAATTACAAACAGGGCAAATCATGGCGAGACGTATTCTGGTCGTAGAAGATGAAGCTCCAATTCGTGAAATGGTCTGCTTCGTGCTCGAGCAAAACGGATTTCAACCCGTTGAAGCCGAAGACTATGACAGTGCTGTGAACCAACTCAATGAACCCTGGCCGGATCTCGTCCTGCTTGACTGGATGCTTCCAGGCGGCTCGGGTCTACAGTTTATTAAACATCTCAAGCGCGAAGCGATGACGCGGGATATCCCGGTGATGATGCTGACGGCGAGGGGGGAAGAGGAAGATCGCGTCCGGGGGCTGGAAACCGGCGCGGATGACTATATTACCAAGCCCTTTTCTCCCAAGGAGCTGGTGGCGCGTATTAAAGCAGTTCTGCGTCGTATTTCACCGATGGCGGTGGAAGAGGTTATAGAGATGCAGGGGCTAAGCCTTGATCCCACCTCGCATCGCGTGATGACCGGCGAGGATCCGCTGGATATGGGGCCGACCGAATTCAAACTGTTGCACTTCTTTATGACTCATCCCGAGCGTGTCTACAGCCGCGAGCAACTCCTCAATCATGTCTGGGGAACCAATGTGTACGTGGAAGACCGGACAGTGGATGTGCACATCCGCCGCTTGCGTAAGGCGCTGGAGCACAGCGGACACGATCGTATGGTGCAGACGGTTCGCGGGACGGGATATCGTTTTTCAACCCGCTTCTGACTGACAAGAATCAGGGCCTGAAGGATTAGGCCGTATAGGGAGTAAGACGTTTGCTAGAACGATTGTCATGGAAAAGGTTGGTACTGGAGCTGATCCTGTGCTGCATACCGGCATTTATCCTTAGCGCTTTTTTCGGTTACCTGCCCTGGTTTTTACTGGCGTCGGTAACGGGCCTGCTTATCTGGCATTTCTGGAATTTATTACGTTTGTCCTGGTGGCTATGGGTCGACAGAAGCATGACGCCGCCGCCGGGGCGAGGCAGTTGGGAGCCGTTGCTGTACGGGCTGCATCAAATGCAACTGCGCAACAAAAAGCGCCGTCGTGAACTGGGTAATCTGATTAAACGTTTTCGTAGCGGGGCGGAATCGCTACCCGACGCGGTGGTGCTGACCACTGAAGAAGGCGGTATCTTCTGGTGTAACGGACTGGCCCAGCAGGTTCTGGGACTGCGCTGGCCGGACGATAGCGGGCAAAATATTCTTAACCTGTTGCGCTACCCGGAATTTACACAATATCTGAAAACGCGCGATTTTAGCCGACCGATCAATCTGGTACTCAATACCGGACGGCATCTGGAAATTCGCGTGATGCCCTATACCGATAAGCAATTGCTGATGGTGGCGCGCGACGTTACCCAGATGCATCAATTGGAAGGTTCACGACGTAACTTTTTCGCCAACGCCAGCCATGAACTGCGTACGCCGCTGACGGTGTTACAGGGGTACCTGGAAATGATGCAGGAGCATCCGCTGGAAGGGACGACGCGTGAAAAAGCGCTGCATACCATGCGCGAACAAACGTATCGTATGGAAGGGCTGGTGAAACAGCTGCTGACGCTGTCAAAAATTGAGGCTGCGCCGACGCTACTGCTGAATGAGAAAGTCGATGTGCCCATGATGCTGCGCGTGCTCGAACACGAAGCGCAAACGCTGAGCCAGCAAAAACATACGTTTACCTTTGATGTTGATAACAGCCTGAACGTGCGGGGTAACGAGGAGCAGTTGCGTAGCGCTATCTCGAATCTCGTCTACAACGCGGTGAACCATACGCCAGCGGGAACGCACATTACCGTACGCTGGCAGCATGTGGCGTCGGGAGCGGAGTTTTGCGTGGAAGACAACGGTCCAGGCATTGCCGCCGAGCATATTCCACGCTTAACCGAACGTTTTTATCGTGTGGATAAGGCGCGATCGCGGCAAACGGGCGGCAGCGGACTTGGTCTGGCCATCGTTAAGCATGCGCTGCATCATCACGACAGTCGCTTGAATATCGAAAGCGAACCAGGCGTTGGGACGCGATTTAGTTTCGTGATCCCGGAACGTTTAATTGCCAAAATTAACGGTTAAGGCGCATTCGTAAGATAATCTTTCCAAAAGCCAGCGCAAGCTGGCTTTTTCTATGCGGTCAATATAAGCATCCTGAATTTTACGACGTTTGGTTGTTTTTTGTTCGAACTATTACCCATACCTTTTTCCATGAAATGGTGTTTTGTGCTAACCCCATTTTTCATATCGCTATATTGTTCTGGTTTTGGGATCCCACCTTGCTTTAAAACGTTATAAGCGTTTAAATTGCGCTCCAGGTGCTGTCATACCGACTGCATTTACGCGGTAAATCGAAAAACTATTCTTCGCCGCGCCAGTCTGGGAGTGTTTCCCGCTGGAATTGAGCAAAAATGCCGCTGTATTGTCCCCCAGGGAAAGGCAAAAATTTATTATTTTCAACACCACATCCACAGGCAGTAAGACTTTATGACCCATCAGTTAAAATCGCGCGATATTATCGCTTTGGGATTTATGACATTTGCACTGTTCGTTGGTGCAGGTAACATCATCTTCCCCCCAATGGTTGGTTTGCAGGCAGGTGAACACGTCTGGACTGCGGCTTTTGGCTTTTTGATTACCGCCGTTGGCCTGCCGGTACTTACCGTTGTCGCGCTGGCGAAAGTCGGTGGTGGTGTGGACCGACTGAGCACGCCTATCGGTAAAGTCGCTGGTTTGCTGCTGGCGACCGTGTGCTATCTGGCTGTTGGACCGTTATTTGCTACGCCGCGTACCGCGACGGTCTCTTTCGAAGTCGGGATTGCACCGCTGACCGGCGACTCCGCTCTGCCGCTGCTTATCTACAGCGTGGTCTATTTCGCGATTGTGATTCTGGTTTCGCTGTATCCGGGCAAACTGCTGGATACAGTTGGTAATTTCCTGGCTCCGCTGAAAATCCTGGCGCTGGTGGTCCTGTCTGTCGCCGCAATCGTCTGGCCAGCAGGCCCGATCAGCAATGCGATGGAAGCCTATCAAACTGCGGCGTTTTCTAATGGCTTCGTGAACGGGTATCTGACCATGGATACGCTGGGCGCGATGGTATTTGGTATTGTTATCGTCAACGCCGCTCGCTCGCGTGGCGTTACTGAAGCGCGTCTGCTGACCCGTTATACCGTTTGGGCGGGTTTGATGGCGGGTGTGGGCTTAACGCTGCTGTATCTCGCGCTGTTCCGTCTGGGTTCAGATAGCGCAATTCTGGTCGATCAGTCTGCTAACGGCGCGGCAATTCTGCATGCGTATGTTCAGCACACCTTTGGTGGCGCAGGGAGCTTCCTGCTGGCGGCGTTGATTTTCATCGCCTGTCTGGTCACCGCTGTTGGCCTGACCTGCGCGTGCGCAGAGTTCTTTGCCCAGTACGTTCCACTGTCTTATCGTACGCTGGTATTTATCCTCGGCGGCTTCTCGATGGTGGTCTCTAACCTGGGTCTGAGCCATCTGATTCAGATCTCTATTCCGGTGCTGACGGCTATCTATCCGCCATGTATCGCACTGGTTGTATTAAGTTTTACCCGCTCATGGTGGCATAATTCTTCCCGCGTCATTGCACCTGCGATGTTTATCAGCCTGATTTTTGGTATCCTTGATGGCATTAAAGCTTCTGCAATTGGCGACGTGTTACCGGCCTGGACCCAGCGTTTACCGCTGGCGGAGCAGGGGCTGGCGTGGTTGATGCCAACAGTCGTGATGGTGGTCCTGGCAGTTATCTGGGATCGTGCAGCGGGTCGACAAGTGACCTCCAGCGCACACTAATATCACTGACAATAAGTTTTAACCACGGGGCTATTAACATGGCCCCGTGGTTTTTTATTGTGTTAACAGGTTAGGAATCGATGGAAAGTAATAACAAGCTAAAGCGTGGGCTGAGCACCCGGCACATTCGCTTTATGGCATTAGGTTCAGCAATTGGTACTGGGCTGTTCTACGGCTCGGCCGATGCCATCAAAATGGCGGGGCCAAGCGTGTTGCTGGCCTATATTATCGGCGGCGTAGCGGCGTATATCATTATGCGCGCGCTGGGCGAAATGTCCGTTCATAACCCTGCAGCCAGCTCCTTCTCGCGCTATGCGCAGGAAAACCTCGGACCGCTGGCAGGCTACATAACCGGCTGGACCTACTGTTTTGAAATCCTGATTGTCGCCATTGCCGATGTGACTGCCTTTGGTATTTACATGGGCGTCTGGTTCCCGGCCGTACCGCACTGGATTTGGGTACTCAGCGTGGTATTGATTATCTGCGCCATCAACCTGATGAGCGTGAAGGTGTTTGGCGAGCTGGAATTTTGGTTCTCGTTCTTTAAAGTCGCCACCATTATCATCATGATTGTCGCCGGTTTTGGCATCATCATTTGGGGGATTGGTAACGGCGGACAGCCTACCGGTATCCATAATCTGTGGAGCAACGGCGGTTTCTTCAGCAATGGCTGGCTCGGCATGGTGATGTCGCTACAAATGGTGATGTTCGCCTACGGCGGGATTGAGATTATCGGGATTACCGCTGGCGAAGCCAAAGACCCGGAAAAATCTATTCCGCGCGCCATCAATTCCGTACCGATGCGTATCCTCGTGTTTTACGTGGGGACGCTGTTCGTCATCATGTCTATTTACCCGTGGAACCAGGTCGGCACTGACGGTAGCCCGTTCGTTCTGACGTTCCAGCATATGGGGATTACCTTTGCCGCCGGGATCCTCAACTTCGTAGTCCTGACCGCGTCGCTGTCGGCCATCAACTCTGACGTCTTTGGCGTGGGGCGTATGCTGCATGGTATGGCGGAGCAGGGCAGCGCGCCGAAAATGTTCGCCAAGACGTCGCGTCGTGGCGTGCCATGGGTGACGGTGATGGTGATGACTATCGCGCTGCTGTTTGCGGTGTATCTTAACTACATCATGCCGGAAAACGTCTTCCTGGTGATCGCCTCTCTGGCGACCTTCGCAACGGTTTGGGTGTGGATTATGATCCTGCTGTCACAAATTGCCTTCCGTCGTCGTCTGCCGCCGGAAGAGGTTAAGGCGCTGAAATTTAAAGTGCCGGGTGGGGTTGTGACGACCGTCATTGGCCTGATTTTCCTGGTCTTTATCATCGCGCTTATCGGCTATCATCCGGATACCCGCATTTCGCTATACGTCGGCTTTGCGTGGATTATCCTGCTGCTTGCCGGCTGGGTTTTCAAGCGCCGTCGCGAGCGCCAACTGGCTGAAGCGCAGTAATATTTTTGCCGGGTAGCTTAATGTTACCCGGCAATTTTCTCCTCCCCCACACTCCTCCCCCAATAAACGTTAAGATGATGAGTGATCCTGCACTTCGCTATGGCAAGGTGACGTCATTATCATCAAAGGGGATACGTGATGTTGAACGCCTGGCACCTTCCGGTTGCCCCATTTGTTAAGCAAAACAAAGATCAACTGACGATTACATTATGGCTGGCGGGGGAAAATCCACCCCAGCGGGTGACGCTACGCGCAGAAAACGATAACGAAGAGATTTCGCTGGGTATGCACAAGCAACGCAGCCAGCCGCAACCGGGCATGACCGCGTGGAGAGCGGCGATCGATCTCTCCAGCGGACAGCCTCGTCGACGCTATAGCTTTAAATTACTTTGGCTCGATCGTCAGCTGTGGTTTACCCCGCAGGGATTCAGCCGTTTTCCGCCTGCGCGTCTGGAGCAGTTTGCTGTTGATGTGCCGGATAACGGTCCGCAGTGGGTCGCCGATCAGATTTTTTACCAAATTTTCCCGGACCGTTTTGCCCGCAGCCAGTCGCGTGAAGCGACTCAGGATAACGTCTATTACCACCATGCCGCCGGACACGATATTGTGCGGCGCGAGTGGGATGAACCGCTTACGGCCCAGGCCGGTGGCTCCACGTTTTATGGCGGCGATTTGGACGGCATCAGCGAAAAGCTGCCGTATCTGAAAACGTTAGGCGTCACGGCGCTGTACCTGAATCCGGTATTTACCGCGCCGAGTGTGCATAAATACGATACCGAAGATTACCGTCATGTTGATCCGCAGTTTGGCGGCGACAGGGCGCTGCTGCGCCTGCGTCACACCACCCAACAGCAGGGGATGCGCCTGATTCTCGACGGTGTTTTTAACCATAGCGGCGATTCACACGCCTGGTTTGACCGACATAATCGGGGAACGGATGGCGCGTGCCATAATCCGCAATCCCCCTGGCGCGACTGGTATCATTTCTCAGCCGACGGCGTCGCGCTCGACTGGCTGGGGTATTCCAGCCTGCCCAAGCTGGACTTTTCCTCTGAAAGCCTGGTGAATGAAATTTATCGCGGCGAAGACAGCATCGTTCGCCACTGGCTGAAAGCGCCGTGGAGTATGGACGGCTGGCGTCTTGACGTGGTGCATATGCTGGGAGAGGCCGGTGGTGCGCATAACAACCTGCAGCACGTGGCCGGAATTACGCAGGCGGCGAAAGAGACCCAGTCAGAGGCGTATGTGGTGGGCGAGCATTTTGGCGACGCGCGCCAATGGTTGCAGGCCGACGCGGAAGATGCCGCCATGAACTATCGCGGTTTTACCTTCCCGATATGGGGATTTCTCGCCAATACCGATATCTCATACGATCCGCAATTCATTGACGCCCAGACCTGTATGGCGTGGATGGATAACTATCGCGCGGGTTTGTCGCATCAGCAGCAGTTGCGGATGTTCAACCAGCTCGACAGCCACGATACCGCCCGTTTTAAATCTCTGCTCGGTAAAGACGTCGCACGTTTACCGTTGGCGGTGGTGTGGCTGTTTACCTGGCCTGGCGTGCCCTGTATTTACTACGGTGACGAAGTGGGACTGGATGGGAACAACGATCCGTTTTGTCGCAAACCATTCCCGTGGCAGCCTGAAAAACAGGACGCTAACCTGCTGGCGTTGTATCAGCGGCTGGCAACATTACGCCACCAGAGCCAGGCGCTGCGCCATGGTGGTTGTCAGGTGATTTACGCCGAGGATAACGTGGTGGTGTTTGTACGCGTGCTAAACCGCCAGCGCGTATTGGTGGCGATTAACCGTGGCCACGCCTGTGAAGTGGTCCTGCCAGCCTCGCCATTACTTAGCGTCAGCCAATGGCAGCACCAGGAGGGCAAAGGCGTGCTTGCCGAGGATATCCTGACGCTGCCGGCGATTTCCGCCTCGGTGTGGATGGGTCATTGATATAAGCGCGTAACATCCGGGCTTGCCAGTAGCGTTTCCCGCCACCAGCGCTGCGCCAGTCCATCGCGGTTATTGCGCCAGGCCATATAGGCCACGTCTTTTTGGCGAAATGAGATGACCGTTTTTTCCACCAGCTCGCCCGTGGCAAGCCACGGGTTAGCAATATGGCGGGGGAGAAATCCGCAGCCCAAGCCGGCCCGCAGTAGCATCACCTTACTGTGGAAATCATCAACGCGAATCTGCGCCTGCTCCTCCATCAGATTGGTTTGTAACGGATGACAAAAGCGGGCGCTGTCGCTAATGACAATCGCCCGGTGCAGGCACAGCTGTTCGTTAGTCAGGCCATCCGGTGCTGCGGCCAGCGGATGCTCAGGCGCAACGACAAACACATTGTCCGCGTGCCAAGCATTTTGTAGGACCAGGCCGCTGACGTAGGCGGTTCATTAATCGCCCCCAAAATAATATCTGCTCCATTATGCGTCAGCTCCTCCCAGGAGCCCGCCAGCGTATGGTGGGTGAAGTTAAGGCGGGTTTGCTTATTCAGCGCGTGAAATTCATCGATAATGGGCAACAGCGAGGCGAAAGGGAAGGAGTCGTCCAGCGCAATCGCCAGCTCTTTTTCCCAGCCTGAACTCAGCTGCACCGCCTGCTTTTCGAGATCTTTTGCCGCACTCAGCAGCAAACGTCCCTTTTCCAGCATCATCTGACCGGTGTCGGTAAATTTTGCCCGGTGACCGGAACGGTCAAGCAACTCGATATTCAAATCACTTTCCAGCTTTTGAATCATATAGCTGAGTGCTGCAGGGGTTTTAAACAGCGATTCCGCCGCCGCGGCAAATGAACCCTGTTTATCAAGTGCGTCGAGAATTAGCAAAACATCCAGATTAATGCGCATAAGCAGAAAATATCCTGAAAATTAAACCCCTCTGTTGTACCGAATGGAGAAAAACAATGCCAGTGAATAAATTAGATGAGTCATGCGCATTTTTTTGATGTTGTTTAGGATATATCGCAACACAAAATTAATAGTTTCACTGGATGGTAAGTTTTCTTTAATAACTCGTTAGAAATTTCCCGCTATACTCAACAAGCTTTCTGATTCAGGATCCTGCTGCTGACGGCAGATACAGACCGTTGCCTTTTAACTTATTGATTAAGAAGGTGTGCTATGTCTATTCGGGAACTGATTGACCCTCAAAACTCAACGCTTATTTTTATTGATCATCAGCCGCAAATGTCATTTGGTGTGGCGAATATTGATCGCCAGACTTTGAAAAATAATACCGTGGCATTAGCTAAGGCCGGGAAAATATTTAATGTTCCGGTGATTTATACTTCTGTGGAAACGAAAAGTTTTAGCGGTTATATCTGGCCGGAATTGTTAGCGGTTCATCCTGATGTGAAACCAATTGAACGCACCTCGATGAACTCCTGGGAAGATGCGGCGTTTGTGAAAGCCGTGGAAGCGACCGGGCGTAAAAAATTGATTATCTCCGCGCTGTGGACCGAAGTATGCCTGACTTTCCCGGCGCTGATGGCGCTGGAAGCGGGTTACGAAGTTTATGTGGTAACTGACACTTCCGGCGGCACGTCCGTGGATGCCCATGAGCGTTCTATCGACCGCTTGGTACAGGCGGGTGCCGTACCTGTGACCTGGCAACAGGTTCTTCTCGAGTACCAGCGCGACTGGTCCCGCAAAGAAACCTACGACGCCGTCATGGATCTGGTACGTGAGCACAGCGGCGCCTACGGTATGGGCGTGGATTACGCCTACACCATGGTGCATGGCGCGCCGGAACGTAAAGCCTAAATACACCTCATCCTTCATGTTGCCTCTTTGTAGGCATCGTTTGCGTACCCCGGTCACTCACTTTGTCAGCTTCCGGGGTTAGACAATCTTGCCGCTTCGATGCGCCATGAATGATTTTGTGTATTGCTTCCGTGGCCTAAGCGGGCCTGTTTCCTCTCAACAAGGAACCCTTTATGGCGCAGAACAAACATGTGACGTTGGTGATTTCCCACACCCTGCTGCCTGAACAAGCGCAGCGGTATGAGCAGTGGCTGGGGAAAATCATGCCGGTGGCGGCCGAGTTTCCCGGTCATCTGGGGGCGAATGTGATTCGTCCAGCAGATGGCAACAATCTGTGGAACATCATTATCCGCTTCGACACGCTTGAGCATCTGTATAACTGGACCCAGTCCGATACGCGCCGCGTGCTGGTCGAAGAGATTGCCCCGCTGCTGGCGGAGGGGGATAAAACCGAAATCCGCACCGAAGCGGCGTTCTGGTTTACGCCGCCCGCGCCCCATGTACGTCAGCCCAGGCGCTGGAAACAGTTTCTGATAACCCTGCTGGTGATTTTTCCCAGCACCAATCTGGTGCCGTGGTTGACCGGCATTGTGCTGCCTGCCATGAAGGGCTCGTTACTCCTGCATCTGATCAATGATGCCTGTGTGGTTGCGCTGGTGGTCTGGTTCTGGATGCCCATCGTAACCCGTCTGTTTGCCGGATGGCTGAAAAAAGCCTGACCGGTTTCTCAGGAGATTGTTATGTCTCAAACTGCCACACTGATTCTGACTCACGGAAAAATTCATACTCTCGAAAGACAAAACCCGCAGGTCGAGGCGGTGGCGATCGCCAATGGTAAGATCCTGGCGACCGGTAGCCACGATCGCATCATGAGTTTTGCCACCGACGGGACGCAGGTTGTCGATCTGCAAGGGCATACGGTGATCCCGGGCCTGAACGATTCGCACCTGCACCTCATTCGCGGCGGTCTGAATTACAACCTGGAATTGCGTTGGGAAGGCGTTCCGTCGCTGGCGGACGCGCTACGCATGCTCAAAGAGCAGGCTGACAGAACGCCATCGCCGCAATGGGTGCGCGTGGTGGGCGGCTGGAGCGAATTCCAGTTTGCCGAACGTCGCATGCCAACCCTCGAAGAACTGAATGAAGCGGCCCCGGATACCCCAGTTTTTGTTCTGCACCTCTACGACAGAGCTTTGCTGAACCGTGCCGCACTGAAAGCAGTCGGCTACACCAAGGCGACGCCGGACCCGGCGGGTGGTGAGATTGTGCGTGATAGCAACGGTAACCCAACCGGGATGCTGATCGCCAAACCCAACGCCATGATCCTTTATTCGACGCTGGCAAAAGGACCAAAACTGCCGCTGGAAATGCAGGTCAACTCGACCCGGCAGTTTATGCGCGAGCTGAACCGTCTAGGGCTGACCAGCGCCATCGATGCAGGCGGTGGTTTTCAGAACTACCCGGAAGATTACGAGATAATTGAGCAGTTACACGCCAACAAACAGATGACGGTGCGCATCGCCTACAACTTGTTTACCCAGCGTCCGCAGCAGGAACTGGAAGACTTTGAACGCTGGACCGATATGCTCAAACCAGGGCAGGGGACCGACTTCTACCGTGCCAATGGGGCAGGGGAAATGCTGGTCTTCTCGGCCGCGGATTTTGAAGACTTCCTCCAGCCACGCCCGGATCTGCCGGAAGGTATGGACGATGAGCTGGAGCGCGTGGTACGCCACCTCGTGGAGCACCGCTGGCCGTTCCGCCTGCACGCCACCTACGATGAATCCATCAGCCGAATGCTCGACGTATTCGAGAAGGTGAATCGCGATATCCCGTTCAATGGCCTGCACTGGTTCTTCGATCACGCTGAAACGATTACCGAACGGAATATCGAGCGCGTAAAAGCGCTGGGGGGCGGGATCGCTGTTCAGCACCGTATGGCGTTCCAGGGCGAATATTTTGTCGATCGCTACGGCAAAGATGCGGTCAAACATACCCCGCCGGTGGCGAAAATGCTGGCGGCTGACGTTCCGGTAGGGCTGGGGACTGATGCCACCCGCGTGGCCAGCTACAACCCGTGGACAGCGCTCTACTGGCTGGTTTCGGGCCGTACTGTGGGAGGGATGGCGATGTACGATGATAACAATCGCCTGCCACGCGATGTGGCGCTGGAACTGTGGACGGCCGGTAGCGCCTGGTTCTCCAGCGAACAGGGTAAGAAAGGGCGCATCGAGAAAGACCAACTGGCCGACCTGGTGGTGCTGTCTAAAGATTACTTCAGTGTGCCGGAAGAAGAGATCAAAGGCATAGAGTCGGTGATGACCATTGTCGATGGCAAAGTGGTGTATGCGGCCGGGCATTTCACTCCGCTGGCGCCGCCGGCCATCCCGGTTGTACCTGACTGGTCGCCGGTGGTAAAAGTGCCGGGGCACTATCGCTCAGCGCCGCCTGCTGCGGCGAAAATTGGCGCAATGGTGCAGATGCACCAGTGCTGCGGCAGCTGCGGCGTACACGGTCATCAGCATGATATAGCGCGTAAATCGGCAATTCCGGTGTCAGATGACCGGGCTTTCTGGGGCGCGCTTGGCTGCTCCTGCTTCGCGTTTTAATCCCTCATCACAGCCCCTGGCCAAACGCAGGGGCTGATTGTCTATTCTGAAAAGCGGTTCATCGTGTTAACCGATATGGCGCAACTGCAACAATTTGTGTCATTCTGGTCTGTCTTTATACAGTGAAGGTGGAAACATGGATGAGCTGCTAACCCTTGGCTGCATTGTATTATTCTTCGCGCTGGTAGTCGTTCCTGGCCTCGCGATCGTGGCATTCAGACGCAGTGCGGCTGTACGTTCTGAGCTGATGGTCTTGCGCCGTCGGGTAGAGGAGCTGGAGCTGCGCGGTGTGGCGCAGACCAGCGCCGTTGAGCCAACGGCAGCAAAAGAAATTGTTCCTGCCGATGCGCCAACGGCTGCGATGAGCAGCGTATCGCCGGAGCCAGTAACTGAGCCGCCGCCTGAGCCCGTTAACCCGTGGGCTTCACAGCCGAAGCCGGATAATGCGGCGGTATCTACGCCCGACGTCGAGCGGCCTTCTGCTTTTGGCGGGGTAATGTCATCGCTGGTGCGCTGGTTTATGCAGGGTAACCCGTTGGCAAAGCTCGGTATTTTGCTCCTGTTTTTGGGGCTTTCTTTCCTGCTGCGTTATACGGTCGAACATTCTCTGTTTCCGCTGGAGCTGCGTCTGGTGGCGGCCGCGCTGTTCGCTATTGTGCTGTTGGCGTTGGGCTGGCGGTTGCGGCATAAGCAACCGATCTATGCGCTGATATTACAGGGGGGAGCTACCGGAGCACTCTATCTCACCGTCTTTGGCGCGTTCCGGCTGTGGCAAATGCTGCCAATGACGCTGGCATTTGCGCTGCTGGTGGTGATTTGTGCGGCGAGTGTGGGGCTGGCTATTCTGCAAAAGGCGCTCAGCCTGGCGATGCTGGCAAGTCTTGGCGGTTATCTTGCGCCGCTGTTGCTTTCCACCGGCGGCGGCAGTCATGTCGCGCTCTTCTCATTCTATCTTCTGCTCTCGGTCGGCATTCTCGCCATCAGCATCTGGCAGCACTGGCGGGAGCTTAATCTGCTTGGCCTGCTGTTCACCTTCGGCGTTGGCGGGGTATGGGGCCTGGAGGACTATCGACCAGAGTATTACCTGAGTTGCCAACTGTTCCTGATCGCCAACACGATTATTTTTGGCGTGCTGAGCGTGGCGTTGTCGCTCCGGGCGCAGGAAAAAGGCAAACAGATTATTGACGGCGTACTGCTGTTTGCCCCACCGCTGATCGGTTTTGGAATGCAGTATGCCATTACCCGGCATATGGCTTATGGTCCGGCGCTTAGTGCGCTGGGCTACGGTGGTTTCTATCTGGTGTTAGCAAAGTTTGCGTTGCGGCGTTCCTCTTCTCTGGGGAGACCTCTGGTATTGTCCGCCCTGGCGCTCGGTGGTGCGTTTACCACTCTTGCTATCCCGTTGGCGCTTTCAGCCCGTTGGACGGCGATGGCCTGGTCGCTGGAGGGGCTTGGGATCCTCTGGCTGGGCGTGCAACAACAGCAACGACGCATGAGTTATAGCGGTACGGTGCTGCTCGTGCTGGCCGTGGGGAGCGCGCTATGGGCGCTGGTGAACGGAACAACCGCGCTCTCAGTCATGCTGATTTTTGCCGTGCTCAGCCTCAGTTGGCTGGTTGCTGCGTGGCTATGGCGCAACATTTGGATGCCGGGCAGTTGGGCGCTACTCGCTGGTGGTTTGGTTTTCTGGATTGTTGCGCTCGTTGCTGCATCGCAACTCGTTCTGAAACAGGAGCGGTGGGTACTGTCTGGCGTGCTAGCATTAATGGCGGTATCGAGCTGGGGCTGGCGAAGTATCGCGGGTCGCCTGGCGTGGCGGGAGCTGGATGCCAGTAAATGGCTGCTGTGGCCGATGATGCTGGTGATGCTGATGTATCAGATCGCTGTACAGCAGATTTTTGCGGCGGGCTGGCCGAATCTGGCCTGGTGCGCGGCGCTAATTGTTGCGATAGCGCTGCTCTGGCGTGACGCACAAATATTACCGCCAATGCTTTCCAGACTGGCGCATTTATCGTTCTTATGGATGATTTTACTGGCGCTCGCGGTTGAGCTGTTCTGGTTCGCGCAGGGGCTGCCGTGGGGAAGGGCTGCGTGGGGTAGCGGCCTGATGATGGCGGCTGGCGGGCTGCTTATTTTCCTGATTTATCAGTCTGTTCATCGACAAATCTGGCCGTTTCGCATCTGGCCTATCCTCTATTCTGTTCAGGCGATGGTTCCCGTTGTGCTGGTGCTGGCCGGTCTGCTCGTGCTGACCAATTTACAAGATGGCGTAGTTTATCGTCAGACTTATCTGCCGTTGCTCAACCCGCTGGAAGAGGGCGCAGCTTTTGCCCTACTGGGCCTGGTGGTGTTTTATCGCGCGTCTGAACGCTATTTCCCGGTGCAGCTTTCGGTATGTCGCCCATGGCCGGTTGTGGCGCTGATGGCGCTCAGCTTTTGGTGGCTCAATGGTGTGCTGCTGCGCGCATTGTCCTGGTATGGCGAGGTTGCGTGGCGTGTAGACGCACTATGGGATTCACGGCTGATTCAAACCTGTTTTGCTCTGTTCTGGATGCTGGCGGCATTGGTGGTGATGCTGCGAGCGACCCGGCGCCGCTCGCGTCGGGAATGGCTGTGTGGCGCGGTATTGCTGGGGATAGTCATTGTGAAACTGATGCTGGTGGACAGCGCAGGAGGCGGCGGTCTGGCGCGCGCGGTTGCGTTTATCGGCGTGGCCATTCTGGTGTTGATTATCGGGTATTTTTCACCATTACCGCCCAAAGCTGGAGAAGAAAAATGAAATGGATGAAAGCGGTGTTATGCAGCGTACTGCTGGGCGCGACAGGCGCGGCGGTAAGCAGCGATGAAGTGAAAGAGTCTCCCGCGGACTACGTAACGGGGGTGACGCTGGAAACTACGGGCACATCACCGTGGTATCGCCTTTCGCTACCTCCGGCGGTGTATCCGGGTACCGCCTGGGCGGATTTGCGCGATGTCCGGGTCTTTAACCATCTGGGGGAGACGGTGCCGTTTACTCTGGTGGCGCAGAAAACCCAGCCCGTTACGCCAGAGGCAGTGGCGCTGCGTTTTTTCCCGCTTGATATGTCACCGGTTGCGCCGCGTGAGGAGGGGCAACGAGGCGGAGACGCTATTGTTTTACGCTCGAAGAGCGGCATTGAAATTCATTTGCAAAGTGATGATGTCAAAGCGCTCGGCCAGAGCTATTTACTGACGCTCCCGGAAGAGACGAAAGATGCCTTTTCACTGGCGCAGTTACGCCTGAACTGGGACTCGCAGGCGGGCAACTGGCAGGGGAAAGCCTCGGTTTATGCAAGCAGTGATTTGCGCTACTGGCGACCCGTGCAGGAAGATGCGCCGTTAATGGATCTGACGCGTGATAACGATCGCCTGAAAATGGACACCATCAGCGCCAGCCTCACGCTCTCTGTGGAGGCGACTCGCTACCTGCTTGTGATCCTCGACTCGCAAAGTCCGGCGCTGACGTTAAACAGCGTGAGCGCGATAGCGGCCAGCAGCGAGCCGGAATCCGAGCGTATCGTGATTGAAGCCCAGGGGATTAAGGTTTCGGATGACGAAGCCGTCTGGCGATGGGCGCAGCCCCAGCCGCTGACCTCGCTTCGCATCGATCTGGAAAGTGAAGGTGTTTTACCGGTGGAACTGGCCTGGCGCAGCGCTGAAAAAGAGCCCTGGCAGCCGCTGACAAAAACCATGCTTTACAATCTGGACTGGAGGAGTGCGGAAGATATTCGTCTTTCCGGTCAGTTGGTTGAGGCCGTCCGGATGACGACCATTAACGCCCGGTTGCCAGAGAGGCTGCCTGAGTTGAGCGGCATGCGCGACAGTTATCAACTGGTGTTTAATACGCAGGGCAAAGGGCCTTATATGCTGGCGTGGGGAAACCGGGCGGCGAAAAAGGCTGATGTTGGTCTCGATATGCTGATCCCGGCGTCGCTGCGTAAATCGCAGGAGATAGATTATCTACCGTGGGCGACTCTTCAGGAGAGCGTGGCGCTTGGTGGTGAAGCGCGATTGACGGCAACGTCAGTAGCTGAGCAACAAAGCCAGTGGAAAACGCTGTTGGTGTGGGGGGCGTTAATTCTTGGGGTCGCCGTACTGGCGCTTATGGCGTGGCGAATCTGGCGTGAAGTGAAAAAGGGTAATCCGACATAAACCAATAAAAGAGGCCCGCATTTGCGGGCCTCTTACGATTCATGCCAATTACAGGCTGGAAACGTTCTCGGTCAGGTATTTTGCCACGCCGTCCGGAGACGCGTTCATACCTTCTTTACCTTTTTCCCACTGTGCCGGGCAAACGTCGCCGTGCTCTTCGTGGAACTGCAGCGCGTCAACCATGCGCAGCATTTCGTCGATGTTACGACCCAGCGGCAGATCGTTAACCACCTGGTGGCGAACAACGCCGTTAGCGTCGATCAGGAAAGAACCGCGCAGAGCAACGCCCGCTTCCGGGTGCTCGATGCCGTAGGCTTTCTGGATTTCGCGTTTGATGTCAGCAACCATTGCGTATTTCACTGCACCGATGCCGCCTTTGTCGACAGGGGTGTTACGCCATGCGTTGTGGACAAATTCAGAGTCGAAGGAAACGCCAACAACTTCCACGCCGCGCTTCTGGAATTCTTCGTAACGTTTGTCGAAAGCGATGAGTTCAGACGGGCAAACGAAGGTGAAGTCCATCGGCCAGAAGAACAGAACGGTAGTTTTACCGTTGGTATGCTGTTTGAAGTTGAAGTTTTCAACGATCTCACCGCTACCCAGTACCGCAGCTGCTGTGAAATCCGGAGCCTGACGAGTTACCAGTACCATATAATTCTCCTGCAATGTTAAGGGGTTTTTGGAACGCAACGCGGGCCAGTATAGAGAGTGTTCGCGAATAAGACAAAGAGGCGCTGGCAATCAATGAGACAGGTTTTGTCTATCAATCTTTTGCCGGATGGCGGCTACTGCTTATCCGGCGGCTAATACGGGCTGTAGTCAAAGGGTTTTACGCTGCGCCTGTTCCATCATTTGCGGATAAAACTGCCAGAACCGTTCCTCTAACGCATCGTAATGCGTATCCAGGTCATACCATGAGTCACGCAGGGCATCGAGTCGTGGGCGGCGGCTGGCCATGCCATTCAGGACGTTCTGGATAAAATCCATGTCCCGATAGCGCTCAAGCCATTTCTCTGACCACATATAGTTGTTTAAATTGATAAAGCGCGGTGGCGATTCAGGCAAAATAGTGGTCACCTGGGTGCGAGCATAGCGCACAAAGTCCGCCAGCGGGAAGTCGGGGGATATTTCCGACCAGTGGCGCGACAGAAAATGATCCCACATTACGTCCAGCGTAATCGGCGCGACACGGCGCGTTTCGCTGCGAAACCACTCTTTGGCTTCACGCACCTGCGGCAGGTTATCGGTCATCACGTCGATACGACGGTGCATGAAGATGCCTTCTACCACGTCAGGCGAATAGTGCGTTTCCGGATTGCCCCGGACAAAGTCGGCCAGCAAATTGCCGGAAAGCGAGCTGTTGGCAAGGTGAGCCAGATGCAAATGTGCAAGAAAATTCATATCCACTTCATCCTTCAAACTGCCTCTTTGTTGGCTGCCTTCTCTCACCCCTGTCACTTACTTGAGTAAGCTCCCGGGGACTCATTCAGTTGCCGCCTCGATGCATCTTGAATGATTTTGTGTATAGATTATGTCTTTTAACTTGAGGGGTAAAGGTTGCAGGGAGGACGCCCCGGCACTAGACTACCCGCCTCTTATTTTAGTCTGAGTCAGTGTCATGCGCGTTACCGATTTCACCTTTGAACTACCCGAATCCCTGATTGCCCACTATCCGCAAGCTGAGCGCAGTAGTTGCCGCTTGCTGTCTTTGGACGGGCCGACGGGCGCGCTGACGCACGGTACTTTCACCGATTTGCTCGATAAGCTCAACCCTGGCGATTTGCTGGTCTTTAACAACACCCGCGTTATTCCGGCGCGTCTGTTTGGCCGTAAAGCCAGCGGCGGCAAGATCGAAGTGCTGGTCGAGCGTATGTTGGATGACAAACGTATTCTGGCGCATATTCGCGCCTCGAAAGCGCCAAAGCCGGGGGCCGAGCTGCTGCTGGGCGACGACGAAAGTATTAAAGCAACGATGGTGGCACGCCATGACGCGCTGTTTGAAGTCGAGTTTAACGACGAGCGCAGCGTGCTGGATATCCTTAACGCCATCGGCCATATGCCGCTGCCACCGTATATTGACCGTCCGGATGAAGATGCCGACCGCGAGCTGTATCAGACCGTGTATAGCGAAAAACCGGGTGCGGTCGCCGCGCCGACTGCGGGTCTGCACTTTGACGATCCGCTGCTGGCTAAGCTGCGCGATAAAGGCATTGAAATGGCGTTCGTCACGCTGCACGTGGGCGCGGGGACTTTCCAGCCGGTGCGCGTAGACACCATCGAAGATCACATCATGCACTCCGAATATGCGGAAGTGCCGCAGGATGTCGTTGATGCTGTGCTGGCGGCGAAAGCGCGCGGCAACCGCGTGATTGCGGTGGGCACCACCTCCGTACGTTCACTGGAAAGCGCGGCACAGGCGGCCAAAAACGACCTTATCGAGCCGTTTTTCGGCGATACGCAAATATTCATTTATCCTGGCTATAAATATCAGGTGATTGATGCCCTGGTAACCAACTTCCACCTGCCGGAATCAACGCTGATCATGCTGGTTTCCGCGTTTGCTGGTTATAAAAACACCATGCACGCCTATCATGAAGCGGTAAAAGCGGAATATCGCTTTTTTAGTTACGGTGATGCGATGTTTATCACGTACAATCCGCAGGCTATTTCTGAGCGTGTCGGGGAATAAATCCGCGATATGAGTATTTAAAACGTCGGACTGTTTTTCTGACGCAGGAGTTAAGATGAAATTTGAACTGGATACCACAGACGGTCGCGCTCGCCGCGGCCGCCTGGTTTTTGATCGTGGCGTAGTAGAAACACCTGCTTTTATGCCGGTCGGTACTTACGGTACTGTGAAAGGCATGACGCCGGAAGAAGTTGAAGCAACTGGCGCGCAGATTATCCTCGGTAACACCTTCCACCTGTGGCTGCGCCCGGGACAGGAAATCATGAAACTGCATGGCGATCTGCACGATTTTATGCAGTGGAAAGGGCCAATCCTCACCGATTCCGGCGGCTTCCAGGTTTTCAGCCTGGGTGATATCCGTAAGATTACCGAGCAGGGCGTGCATTTCCGTAACCCGATCAACGGCGATCCGATTTTCCTCGATCCCGAGAAATCAATGGAGATTCAATACGATCTCGGTTCCGATATCGTCATGATCTTCGACGAATGTACACCGTATCCGGCCGACTGGGACTATGCTAAACGCTCGATGGAGATGTCTCTGCGTTGGGCGAAGCGCAGTCGGGATCGTTTTGATAGCCTCGGCAACAAAAATGCGCTTTTTGGCATCATTCAGGGCAGTGTTTACGAAGATTTACGTGATATCTCCGTTAAAGGTCTGGTAGACATCGGCTTTGATGGCTACGCTGTCGGCGGTTTGGCTGTCGGTGAGCCGAAGGAAGATATGCACCGCATCCTGGAGCATGTATGCCCACAGATTCCGGCAGATAAACCTCGTTACCTGATGGGCGTCGGCAAACCAGAAGATCTGGTTGAAGGCGTACGTCGCGGTATCGATATGTTTGACTGCGTGATGCCAACGCGAAATGCCCGTAATGGTCATTTGTTTGTGACTGACGGCGTGGTAAAAATTCGTAACGCGAAACATAAAAGCGACACCAGTCCGCTCGATGCTGAGTGTGATTGCTACACCTGTCGCAATTATTCGCGCGCTTACTTGCATCATCTCGACCGTTGCAACGAAATATTGGGCGCGCGACTCAACACGATTCATAACCTTCGCTACTACCAGCGTTTGATGGCGGGTTTACGCAAGGCTATTGAAGAGGGTAAATTAGAGAGCTTCGTGACCGATTTTTACCAACGTCAGGGTAGACCAGTTCCACCTGTGAACGTTGATTAATTTTAATAATGAGGGAATTTGAATGAGCTTTTTTATTTCTGATGCGGTAGCGGCAACAGGTGCTCCGGCGCAGGGCAGCCCGATGTCTCTGATTCTGATGCTGGTGGTGTTTGGTCTGATTTTCTACTTCATGATCCTGCGCCCGCAGCAAAAGCGCACCAAAGAACACAAAAATCTGATGAACTCCATTGCGAAAGGCGATGAAGTGCTGACTAACGGTGGTCTGGTGGGTCGCGTGACCAAAGTAGCAGAATCTGGCTACATCGCTATCGCGCTGAACGACACCACTGAAGTGGTTATTAAACGTGATTTCGTAGCTGCCGTTCTGCCGAAAGGCACCATGAAGGCGCTGTAATTTATTGTTTTCCCAAAGGGAACTGCCGTGTTAAACCGTTATCCTTTGTGGAAGTATGTCATGCTGATCGTCGTTATTGTCGTCGGTCTGCTCTATGCGCTTCCCAACCTGTATGGTGAGGATCCGGCTGTTCAAATCACTGGCGTGCGCGGTGCCGCCGCCAGTGAGCAAACGCTGATCCAGGTCCAGAAAACGTTACAAGAAGATAAAATCACACCTAAGTCTGTGGCTCTGGAAGAGGGTGCTATTCTTGCGCGCTTCGACTCCACTGATACCCAACTGCGCGCACGTGAAGTGTTAATGGGCGTATTGGGCGATCAATACGTCGTGGCGCTTAACCTTGCACCGGCAACTCCACGCTGGCTGGCAGCCATTCACGCAGAACCGATGAAACTCGGTCTTGACCTGCGTGGCGGCGTTCACTTCCTGATGGAAGTGGATATGGACACCGCGCTGAGTAAGTTGCAGGAACAAAATATCGATAGCCTGCGCAGCGATCTGCGTGAAAAAGGCATACCTTATACTACCGTTCGCAAAGAAGATAACTACGGTCTGAGCATCACCTTCCGTGATAGCAGCGCCCGTGATGAAGCTATCTCTTACCTGAGCAAGCGTCACCAGGATCTGGTTATTTCCAGCCAGGGCAGCAATGCTCTGCGTGCGGTGATGACCGATGCGCGCCTGAGCGAAGCCCGTGAATACGCGGTACAGCAGAACATCAACATTCTGCGTAATCGTGTTAACCAACTGGGTGTTGCTGAGCCGGTGGTCCAACGTCAGGGTGCTGACCGCATTGTGGTCGAACTGCCAGGCATTCAGGATACCGCGCGTGCGAAAGAAATTCTGGGCGCTACCGCGACGCTGGAATTCCGTCTGGTGAACACCAACGTTGACCAGTCTGCTGCGGTATCCGGGCGTGTACCGGGTGATTCGGAAGTGAAACAGTCTCGTGAAGGTCAGCCGGTTGTGCTGTACAAACGCGTGATCCTGACCGGTGATCATATCACCGACTCCACTTCCAGCCAGGACGAATACAATCAGCCGCAGGTTAACATCTCGCTGGATAGCGCGGGTGGTAACATCATGTCCAACTTCACCAAGGACAACATCGGTAAGCCGATGGCGACCCTGTTCGTGGAGTACAAAGACAGCGGTAAAAAAGATGCCAACGGTCGCGCAGTGCTGGTGAAACAGGAAGAGGTGATTAACATCGCCAACATCCAGTCTCGCCTGGGCAACAGCTTCCGTATCACCGGTATTAACAACCCGAACGAAGCGCGTCAGCTTTCTCTGCTGTTACGTGCCGGTGCGTTGATTGCGCCGATTCAGATTGTTGAAGAACGTACCATCGGTCCTACCCTGGGTATGCAGAACATTAAACAGGGTCTGGAAGCGTGTCTGGCCGGTCTGGTGGTGTCTATCCTGTTCATGATCTTCTTCTATAAGAAGTTCGGTCTGATTGCGACCAGTGCGCTGATTGCTAACCTGGTACTGATTGTCGGTATTATGTCGCTGCTGCCGGGCGCTACGCTGAGTATGCCGGGGATTGCGGGGATCGTCTTAACCCTTGCCGTCGCGGTCGATGCGAACGTACTGATTAACGAACGTATCAAAGAAGAGTTGAGTAACGGGCGTTCGGTGCAGCAGGCCATCAATGAAGGTTATGCGGGTGCATTTAGCTCCATCTTTGATGCGAACATTACGACGCTGATTAAGGTCATTATCCTGTACGCAGTTGGCACCGGGGCAATTAAAGGGTTCGCGATTACTACCGGTATTGGTGTGGCGACGTCGATGTTTACCGCGATTGTCGGTACACGTGCCATCGTAAACCTGTTGTATGGCGGCAAGCGCGTCAAAAAGCTGTCAATCTGAGGAGTGCGAAGTGGCACAGGAATATACTGTTGAACAATTGAACCACGGCCGTAAAGTCTGGGACTTTATGCGCTGGGACTACTGGGCTTTCGGCATTTCAGGTTTCCTGCTGATTGCGGCCATCGTGGTGATGGGCGTACGTGGGTTTAACTGGGGTCTCGATTTCACCGGTGGTACGGTAATTGAAATCACGCTGGAAAAACCGGCCGATATGGACGTGATGCGCGATGCGCTGGAGAAAGCGGGCTTTGTTGATCCGCTTCTGCAGAACTTCGGCAGCAGCCACGACATTATGGTGCGTATGCCGCCAACTGAAGGCGCAGACGGCGGTCAGGTACTGGGCAGCAAAGTGTTGAGTGTGATTAACGAATCCACCAACCAAAACGCCGCGGTGAAGCGAATTGAATTCGTGGGTCCGAGCGTGGGTGCAGACCTGGCGCAAACCGGTGCAATGGCGCTGATGGCGGCGTTGATATCTATCCTGGTGTACGTCGGTTTCCGCTTTGAGTGGCGACTGGCGGCAGGGGTAGTTATCGCTCTGGCGCACGACGTGATTATCACACTTGGGATCCTGTCGTTGTTCCATATCGAGATTGATCTGACTATCGTCGCATCGTTGATGTCGGTAATCGGTTACTCGCTGAACGACAGTATCGTCGTATCTGACCGTATTCGTGAAAACTTCCGCAAAATTCGTCGCGGTACGCCTTACGAAATCTTTAACGTGTCATTGACTCAGACGCTGCACCGTACGTTGATTACGTCCGGTACGACGTTGATGGTTATTCTGATGCTGTTCCTGTTCGGTGGTCCGGTACTGGAAGGCTTCTCGCTGACGATGCTGATCGGTGTTTCCATCGGTACTGCATCTTCTATCTACGTAGCATCGGCGCTGGCGCTGAAGCTGGGTATGAAGCGTGAGCACATGCTGCAGCAGAAGGTTGAGAAAGAAGGGGCGGATCAACCGTCAATTCTGCCTTAAACTATTAAGAGTGAAGATACTGGAATCCCGATCGCAAGGTCGGGATTTTTTTTGCCTGTGATTTGGTAGCAGTTCATTATCTTTTCCGGTCGCCATACTACTGACAGTATGCTGTCAGTAGCCCTGTCTTATAGTCCTTCTGAGATTACCCACACAGGCAGGAGGAAGTATGAATAACGTAATTAGCTGGTTTGAAATCCCCGTGGCACAAATGGAGCGCGCCATTGCTTTTTATGAGCCAGTGATGCAGGTTTCTTTGCGTCGTGAGAATATGGACAGCGCGGAGCTGGCCGTATTTCCACATCAGGATCCCGCTCCCGGCGGGGCGCTGGCTAAATTTGACGGTATTACGCCTTCAGCGCAGGGCGCTATTATTTATCTGCATACGGATGATTTGGCTGCAACTCTTAAACGCGTCGCCACCGCTGGCGGTCAGTGCGTGTTTGGTCCGCTCGAACTGGGGCAGGATATTGGCACTATTGCGCTGTTTACTGACAGCGAAGGCAATCGCGTTGGTTTACATCAACCCGCGTAATATTTTCAGGACTGAGGATTAAAATGACCAGACGCGCCGACCGCTTGTTTCAGATTGTACAAATCCTGCGTGGCAGGCGAGTGACAACGGCGGCGCTGCTGGCAGAACGTCTTGAGGTTTCTGAACGGACGATTTATCGCGATATCCGCGATCTCTCTTTATCCGGCGTGCCCATAGAAGGAGAAGTGGGCAGTGGATACCGCTTAATGGCGGGGTTTGATCTGCCGCCGTTGATGTTAACGCATCGCGAATCAGAAGCGTTAATGGTAGCGATTCGGTTGCTGAAAACATGGGGCGGGGATTCACTCTCACAGGCGCTGGAATCCGCGCAGGAAAAAGTTCTGGCGATATTGCCGCCAGAGTGTCGGCGCAGAGCCGAGCAAACGCGGGTTTTCGCGCCAGATTTTGGCAATCAGCCGCATTCACGCAGTGCTTTTGATCTCATACATCGCGCGGTTTCGGTGCAGCAGGTGCTGGCGCTGCATTATCGCGACGAGTGCGGGAATCTCTCCTGGCGCGACGTTCAGCCGCTGGGGCTATTTTTCTGGGGTGAGCACTGGTTGCTGGTTGCCTGGTGCGAGAAACGTGACGATTATCGCTGCTTTCGCGTTGATCGGTGTCTGAAGATCACGCCGCTCGACAGGCATTTTCGTGAATCTGCAGATCGCTCGCTAAGTGATTTTTTACGTAAAGTACGCTGTGAAGACCAGCCATAAAAAAGCCAGCGGTTAAGCTGGCTTGTCTGCGATAAATTGGCAGGATTAGAAGTTGTAACCTACGACCAGGTAACCACCCCAACCGGTAGATTTCGCGCTGAAGTCGCCTTCGCCCCAGTTCAGAGTATCTCCACCTTTCCACTGGCCGCCGTTATGGAAGTAACGCGCTACTACGGAGTAGTGCCAGTGATCGTAGTTCAGCGCCAGGACGTGGCTGGAAGCGATAGAGTTGCTGGTGCGGTTCGGATCATCACCCAAATCTGAGCCCCAGTCGAAGTTGGTGAAGCCGATGTAGGTCAGTTGGCCGCCCCAAACCTGGGTGATCGGCACAAAGTATTTAACTTTGAAACGGTAGCCATCCCACTCGTTTTCGTTGGATGCGCCATAGTTCTGCCACTGGTATTTAGCATACACGTTCAGGGACAGACCCATCGGCAGACCGGTATCGATATCGGTACCCAGACCCATATACCAGGTGCTCTGGCGGCTGGCTTTGTTATCACCCATATCGTAGATGTAGTTGTTGGCGAAATACCACTCTTTGAACGGACCAAAGCTCAGGTCAGCACCGGTCAGTTTATCGATGGAGAAACGCGGTTCGATTTCCATAAACAGCGGGGAACCGTCAGACCAGATGCCTTTATCGTTGCCGTTACCCCAGTCGAAGGTTTTCGGAATATCGATGTAGCCATAGAAGTCAAACCAGTCTTTTTTGGCAAACGCTTCGTATTCCAGATACACGTCATTGTTCAGTTTCGGGGAGAAACGGGTGTGGTAGCTACCCACCACGTTGACGCTCTGGTGCCACCAGTCGGACAGATATTGCGGTTTGTCATTTTCTGCAGCGTTGGCAGTAAAAGACGAGGAGAGCGCCAGCACTGCACCGGCTGCAAGTAATGTTTTTTTCATATGTATGCCACTGTTTGAAATCCCTTTCGGGAGTGAAAAAGGCGCAAATTGCGTTTCTAAATATTTCGTGTTTCTTCGGAGCCTATTATAAAAATCATTGTTCACAAAAATATGTGTTGTTTCACAGTTCTATCATTTACGTAATCGATTGCGTTCACGTTTGCTTACTTTAGGCGGCGAATTGTACTGGCTCCCATGAATGTTGCCAAGTTTTACCAGAAATATCGGTTATGTCAGGTGAGTAACAAAACGGGCCGGAGTGATGTTGCGGAACGCACAAAACGTCCCGCAAAAAAGTTTATTGATTAACAGGCTGGATGTCGTGGATACGAACAAATCCTAACTGGTCCGGAGAGAGGCCATTTATCTGCAGCGGAATGTCTACGTCGCTGGGAGCAAGGATACTTGCCGGGGCCGTTACCAATTGGTTCTGAACGTTCGTTTCCTGATAGTTATCCGTGGTGCCCTGAATTTGTCCATACTCGACGGTGGCGCTAAAGGCGGGTAAAGGCGTAGTGGATTCACCCTGAATACGTAATGTGAGCCGCGTGCCGTCGGCGTTCGGCGCAATATTGACAAGTGACATCCGTAACATGCCAATCTGGCTGTCCAGTCGGGCTGGTGTATTGGAACCCGGCAGCAGATAGGCTCCGCTGGTTGATTTGGCATTCAACATATTTTGTTGTGTAATTTTTACCGTTTCCTGATTTAGCTGTGTCATCTCTTTATTCAACGTGCTAACACTTTGATGCATCTGGCGTACTTCGCTTTGCTGTGCGCATGCGCTAAGACTAAAGAGACTTCCCACCAGGAGAATTCTTAGGTAACGTCTTGTCATTGTGATTACTTCCTTCATTGTCGCGATAGCATAATGGTAGTGCGCACCGAGCACGAAGGCATCGATCCTTTGTCTCAAAAGCGCTGCGCCTTTGTTGTCACGCCAGTTCAGGGTAAAATAGATTTCTGTTAACCACTGAGGACAGGACGCCGTATGCATTGCCCATTCTGTTTCGCCGTAGACACTAAGGTAATTGACTCTCGTCTTGTAGGCGAGGGCTCCTCAGTACGCCGCCGTCGGCAGTGTCTGGTCTGTAACGAACGTTTCACCACTTTTGAAGTGGCTGAGCTTGTCATGCCACGCGTTGTGAAAAGCAACGATGTGCGTGAACCCTTTAATGAAGATAAGCTGCGCAGCGGCATGCTCAGAGCGCTTGAGAAACGTCCGGTCAGCTCAGATGACGTCGAAATGGCGTTGAACCATATCAAATCACAACTGCGTGCGACTGGCGAGCGTGAGGTGCCGAGCAAGATGATCGGCAACCTGGTGATGGAGCAGTTGAAAAAACTCGATAAAGTCGCCTACATCCGCTTTGCCTCGGTTTACCGGAGTTTCGAAGATATCAAAGAATTTGGCGAAGAGATTGCTCGCCTACAGGACTAAGCCATGCAGGATGAATTGTACATGGCGCGCGCGCTGAAGCTTGCTGCGCGCGGACGTTTTACCACTCACCCCAATCCCAACGTGGGCTGCGTGATTGTCAAAGATGGGGAGATCGTCGCTGAAGGGTATCATCACCGCGCGGGCGAACCGCATGCCGAAGTCCACGCTCTGCGCATGGCTGGAGAAAAAGCGCGAGGGGCGACTGCCTATGTAACGCTTGAACCCTGCAGCCATCATGGTCGTACCCCCCCGTGCTGCGATGCGCTGATTGCCGCAGGCGTGTCACGTGTGGTTGCAGCGATGCAGGATCCCAATCCGCAGGTAGCAGGTCGTGGTCTCTACCGTTTGCAGCAGGCGGGCATTGACGTCAGTCACGGGCTGATGATGAGCGAGGTTGAGCAGCTTAATAAAGGCTTTCTCAAGCGTATGCGTACGGGATTCCCCTACGTGCAGCTTAAACTTGGTGCGTCGCTTGATGGGCGTACGGCGATGGCCAGTGGTGAAAGCCAGTGGATAACCTCGCCACAGGCGCGTCGCGATGTGCAACGATTACGGGCGCAAAGCCACGCCATCTTAACCAGCAGCGCTACGGTGTTGGCTGACGACCCTCAGCTTACCGTGCGATGGTCGGAACTTGGGGAGTCAACCCAGGCGAGTTACCCGCAGGAAAATCTGCGCCAGCCTATCCGCATTGTTGTTGATAGCCAGAATCAGGTCACGCCGGAACACCGTATTGTGCAACAGCCTGGAGAAACCTGGATTGCCCGGACAAAAGATGATCCTCGTAGTTGGCCGGAGACGCTGCGCAGCCTGAAGGTGCCGGAACATAACGGGCATCTGGATCTGGTGGTGCTGATGATGCAACTGGGCAAGCAGCAAATTAACAGCATTTGGGTTGAAGCTGGTCCAACGCTTGCGGGCGCGTTATTACAGGCCGGTCTGGTCGATGAGCTAATCGTGTATGTTGCGCCTAAACTGTTAGGCAGCGATGCGCGAGGATTATGTGTGCTTCCAGGCCTTGAGAAACTGGCTGACGCCCCCCATTTCAAATTCAACGAAATACGCCATGTAGGTCCGGACCTCTGCCTGCATTTAGTGGGCGCATGATCTCCCGGTTCGAAAGGGAAGCAGCGCACAGATTATTATGATAAAATCCGCCCCCCTGCGGGGTCTAGTGAATCCGAAGGAAGAATATGAACATTATTGAAGCTAACGTTGCTACCCCGGACGCTCGCGTCGCCATCACCATTGCGCGTTTCAACAACTTTATCAATGACAGCCTGCTGGAAGGTGCGATCGACGCCCTGAAACGTATTGGTCAGGTTAAAGATGAAAACATTACCGTCGTTTGGGTTCCGGGCGCGTATGAGCTGCCGCTGGCAGCCTCGGTACTTGCAAAATCCGGTAAATACGACGCGGTGATTGCGTTAGGTACGGTGATTCGTGGTGGTACCGCGCACTTCGAATATGTGGCTGGCGGTGCAAGCAATGGCCTGGCGCATGTCGCTCAGGACAGTGGCATTCCGGTAGCCTTCGGTGTTCTGACCACCGAAAGTATTGAACAAGCCATCGAACGTGCTGGCACTAAAGCTGGCAACAAAGGCGCAGAAGCTGCACTGACTGCACTTGAAATGATTAATGTATTGAAAGCCATCAAGGCCTGATTTTTGTAAGGGGAAATCCGTGAAACCTGCTGCTCGTCGCCGCGCCCGTGAGTGTGCCGTCCAGGCGCTCTACTCCTGGCAGTTGTCCCAGAACGACATCGCTGATGTTGAATACCAGTTCCTGGCGGAACAGGACGTAAAAGATGTCGACGTTCTGTATTTCCGTGAACTGCTGTCCGGGGTGGCGACTAACAGCGCGTACCTGGATGGATTAATGAAGCCTTATCTGTCTCGTCTGTTGGAAGAGCTGGGTCAGGTAGAAAAAGCCGTGCTGCGTATTGCGCTGTTTGAACTGTCTAAACGTAGTGATGTGCCGTACAAAGTGGCCATCAACGAAGCGATTGAACTGGCGAAAACCTTCGGCGCTGAAGACAGCCATAAATTCGTGAACGGCGTACTGGATAAAGCAGCACCTGTGATTCGCCCCAACAAAAAGTAATCCCGAGGCCGGCTGGATGGTGGAACTTGTTTCCGCTGCCCCCGGCTTTTTCTTTTTTTTCTGCTGAGGCATAACGTATGGCATGCGGCGAATTTTCCCTGATTGCCCGTTATTTTGACCGCGTAAGAACGTCTCGTCTTGATGTCGAAACCGGTATTGGTGACGATTGCGCACTTCTGAACATCCCTGAAAAACAGACGCTGGCGATCAGCACTGATACGCTGGTGGCAGGCAACCACTTCCTCCCCGACATTGATCCCACCGATCTCGCCTGGAAAGCGCTGGCGGTGAATTTGAGCGATCTGGCGGCGATGGGAGCCGATCCTGCGTGGCTGACGCTGGCGCTCACGCTGCCTGACGTCGATGAAGCCTGGCTTGAAGCCTTCAGCGATGGCCTGTTTGAACTCCTCAATTACTATGATATGCAGCTGATAGGTGGTGACACCACGCGTGGGCCACTGTCGATGACGCTGGGTATCCACGGCTACGTCCCTGTTGGACGGGCCTTAAAACGCTCCGGTGCGAAACCGGGGGACTGGATTTATGTGACCGGTACGCCGGGCGACAGCGCGGCCGGGCTGGCGATTTTGCAGGATCGTTTGCAGGTGGCAGATACAAAAGACGCAGACTATCTGCTTAAACGTCATCTGCGTCCAACGCCGCGTATTTTGCAGGGACAAGCCCTGCGCGATCTGGCCAGTGCGGCTATCGATATTTCCGACGGCCTGATTTCCGATCTGGGGCATATCGTCAATGCCTGCGGCTGTGGGGCGCGGGTTAACGTCGATGCGTTGCCATACTCTACGGCATTTGCCCAACACGTTGAGCCGGAACAAGCCCTGCGCTGGGCGCTCTCGGGTGGTGAAGATTATGAGTTATGCTTTACCGTACCGGAAATTAACCGTGGCGCACTGGACGTGGCGCTGGGGAATCTCGGCGCATCGTTTACCTGTATTGGGCAGATGAGCGCGGACGTGGAAGGCATTCACTTTACGCGCGACGGAAAACCCGTCACGTTCGACTGGAAAGGATATGACCATTTTGCCGCGCCTTAAAAAAGATGTCGCCAAAAGTCGCCTGAGTATGCGCAATCCGTGGCACCTGTTGGCCACCGGTTTTGGCAGCGGGCTGAGCCCAATTGTTCCAGGCACGATGGGATCGCTGACGGCGATCCCTTTTTGGTATTTAATGACGTTTCTGCCGTGGCAGCTTTATTCACTGGTGGTCATGTTGTCTATCTGTATCGGCGTTTATCTGTGCCATCAAACGGCGAAAGATATGGGCGTGCACGATCACGGTAGCATTGTCTGGGACGAGTTTGTCGGGATGTGGATAACCCTGATGGCGCTGCCGACCCACGACTGGCAGTGGGTCGCCGCCGGATTTGTGATTTTCCGTATTCTGGATATGTGGAAGCCGTGGCCGATCCGTTGGTTCGATCGCAACGTGCATGGCGGTACGGGGATCATGATTGATGATATTGTGGCCGGAATACTCTCCGCCGGAATTTTGTATTTTATCGGCCATCACTGGCCGGTAGGTATCATTTAAATAGGTTTGCCGGATGGCAGCGTAAACGCCTTATCCGGCCTGGAAACACGATGTCGGTTTTGTAGGCCCGATAAGCGCAGCGCCATCGGGCAATGCCAGATTATTTAAATCCGACCACCGGATGCTGTTTGTACGGCGTTTCCAGCTCGGCAATCTGCTCCGGCTTCAGCGTCAAATCCACCGCATTAAGTAACTCATCCAGCTGTTCCTCGCGCGAAGTGCCAATAATCGGCGCTGCCACCCCCGGTTTGCTCAGCAGCCAGGCCAGCGCAACCTGCGCACGCGTTACGCCTAATTCCTCACTGACACCGGTCAGCCGCGCGGCAATTTGCGCGTCGTTTTCATCGCTGTCACTGTATAAATTTTTACCGACTTCATCAGAAACCAGACGTGCGGTCGTTTCTCCCCAGGGGCGCGTCAGGCGACCACGCGCCAGCGGACTCCAAGGGATCACCGCGACGCCTTCCTGATAGCAAAGCGGCAGCATTTCGCGTTCTTCCTCACGGTAGATCAGGTTGTAGTGATCCTGCATGCTAACGAACTGCGCCCAGCCGTGTTGTTTCTGTAAGGCCAGCGCCTGAGCAAACTGAGACGCGTGCATGGATGAGGCGCCAATATAGCGAGCTTTACCGGCTTTCACTACGTCGTTAAGGGCTTCCAGCGTTTCTTCGATAGGCGTATTGTAATCCCAGCGGTGAATTTGCAGGATGTCCACATAGTCCATACCCAGGCGTCTGAGGCTATCGTCGATTGAGCGCAAGATTTGTGCGCGGGATAATCCTTCCGCTAAATCATCAACCTGGTGAAAAACCTTGGTGGCGACCACGACCTCTTCGCGGCGGGCGAAATCACGCAGCGCGCGGCCGACAATCTCTTCGCTGCTACCAGCGGAGTAGCTGTTGGCGGTATCAAAAAAGTTAATGCCGCCTTCAAGAGCGTGTTTGATTATCGGGCGGCTGCTTTCTTCAGGTAGCGTCCAGGCGTGATTGCCGCGATTGGGCTCGCCAAACGTCATGCAACCCAGGCAAAGGCGGGAGACCCGTAGGTCGGTTTTTCCTAAGGTGTTGTATTTCATTAATCCACTCCTGCTATGCTCGTGATGAGTTAAGCATAGCAGGAGCGGGGAGGGGATTATGCCAGCCAGGCCTTGATTTTGGCCTCAATTCCGGCGGCATTAAGTCCCAGTTCGGCGCGAGCCTCGTCCTGAGTCCCCTGCGGGATGAAGAAGTCAGGCAGGCCAATGTTCAGCACCGGAACAGGCTTGCGATGGGCCATCAGCACTTCGTTTACGCCGCTACCAGCGCCGCCCATAATGGCATTCTCTTCGAGGGTGACCAGCACCTCGTGTTGGGCTGCCATTTCGAGGATCAACGTTTCATCCAACGGTTTCACAAAGCGCATATCAACCAGCGTGGCGTTCAGTGACTCTGCGACCTGAGCGGCTTCCGGCATTAGGGTGCCGAAGTTGAGAATCGCCACTTTCTCCCCGTGACGCTTCACGATGCCTTTGCCGATTGGCAGATGTTCCAGCGGCGCCAGCTCAACACCCACCGCGTTACCGCGCGGATAACGTACGACCGTTGGACCGTCGTTGTAGTGATAGCCGGTGAACAGCATCTGGCGACATTCGTTCTCATCGCTTGGGGTCATAATGACCATTTCCGGGATGCAGCGCAGGAAAGAGAGGTCGAACGCCCCTTGGTGGGTTTGTCCATCTGCGCCAACGATACCCGCCCGATCGACGGCGAACAGGACCGGCAGTTTCTGGATGGCGACATCATGCAGTACCTGATCGTAAGCGCGCTGCAGGAAGGTGGAGTAAATAGCCACGACCGGCTTATAACCGCCAATCGCCAGACCGGCCGCAAACGTCACCGCGTGCTGCTCGGCAATCGCCACATCAAAGTAGCGGTCCGGGAACTTACGTGAGAACTCCACCATACCGGAGCCTTCGCGCATCGCCGGGGTGATCGCCATCAGCTTATTGTCTTTCGCCGCGGTCTCACACAGCCAGTCACCGAAGATCTTTGAATAGCTCGGCAGGCCGCCGCTGCTTTTCGGCAGACATCCGCTGGATGGATCGAATTTTGGTACCGCGTGGAACGTAATCGGATCTTTTTCCGCAGGCTCGTAGCCACGACCTTTTTTGGTCATGATGTGCAGGAACTGTGGACCTTTGAGATCGCGCATGTTCTTAAGCGTGGTGATAAGCCCCAGCACGTCGTGACCGTCCACCGGACCAATATAGTTAAAGCCCAGCTCTTCAAACAGCGTACCCGGCACAACCATGCCTTTGATGTGCTCTTCGGTACGTTTGAGCAGTTCTTTAATCGGTGGTACACCGGAGAACACTTTCTTCCCGCCTTCGCGCAGCGAGGAGTAGAGTTTGCCTGAGAGCAGTTGCGCCAGGTGATTGTTCAGCGCGCCGACGTTCTCTGAAATCGACATTTCGTTGTCGTTGAGGATAACCAGCATGTCGGGCTTAATATCACCCGCGTGGTTCATCGCTTCAAATGCCATGCCTGCGGTGATTGCACCGTCCCCAATCACACAAACGGTACGGCGTTCCTTGCCTTCTTTCTCGGCGGCAACCGCAATACCGATACCTGCGCTGATGGAGGTTGAGGAGTGCCCAACGCTCAGTACGTCATATTCGCTCTCACCGCGCCATGGGAATGGATGCAAACCGCCTTTCTGCCGGATGGTGCCGATTTTATCGCGGCGGCCGGTCAGAATTTTGTGCGGGTAAGCCTGATGTCCCACATCCCAGATTAACTGGTCAAACGGGGTGTTGTAGACGTAGTGCAGCGCTACGGTGAGTTCCACCGTGCCCAGACCAGAGGCGAAGTGCCCGCTGGAACGGCTTACGCTGTCGAGCAAATAGCGGCGCAGTTCGTCGCAAAGCTTTGGCAGGCTCTCTTTTGGCAGCAGGCGTAACTCCTGAGTGGAGTCGACCAGCGCCAGGGTCGGGTATTTGGCTATATCAAAACTCATCGCAAGCTCATGGGATATGTTGGTTTATTTATCACGCTGGATTATGTAGTCCGCTAGCGCTTCCAGTGCCGAGGTATCGAGTGACTGTGCGGCCAGCAAACTTAGCGACTGGCGGGCATCCTCAATTAAATCCCGGGCTTTATTCTGGGCTTGCTCAAGACCCAGAAGTGCAGGATAGGTACTTTTGCCAAGCTGCTGGTCAGCACCCTGACGTTTACCCAATGTTGCAGTATCGCCTACCACATCCAGGATGTCATCCTGAACCTGGAAGGCCAGACCGATGCTTTCTGCGTACTTGTCGAGTATTGCCAGGCATTCTCGACCTTTATCGCCAGCGCTTAACGCACCCAGACGCACGGCGGCGCGAATCAATGCCCCGGTTTTATGGCGGTGAATACGCTCCAGCGCATCCAATTCTACCTGATGGCCTTCAGCGTCCAGATCCAACGCCTGACCGCCGCACATACCGGCGATACCGCTGGCCTGGGCCAGTTCAGAGATCATCGCGATGCGGTCACGGTCAGAAACTTCCGGCATCGGGGCGTCGCTGATAATGGAGAACGCCAGCGTCTGTAGCGCATCTCCGGCCAGGATCGCATTAGCCTCGCCAAATTTTACGTGGCAGGTCGGCAGACCGCGGCGCAGGTCATCGTCGTCCATCGCGGGTAAGTCATCGTGCATCAGCGAATAGGCATGGATACACTCGACGGCGGCAGCGGGAGCATCAAGCGTACTCAGGCTGACGCCAAACATCTGACCGGTCGCATACACCAGAAACGGGCGCAGACGTTTACCGCCTAATAATGCGCCATATTGCATGGTTTCGACCACGGGAGTGTTCTGAAAGGGCAATGGCGCGATAAAACGGCTCAGTGCCTGGTTGGCCTGCTCAACGCAAGCCTGTAGCTGCTGCGTAAAATCCATTTACTCATTATCCGGTGTGAAAGGCGTAAGGGCGGCGTCTTCAGTATCTGACAGCAGGATTTGTACGCGCTGTTCAGCCTGCTGCAACTTGACCTGTCCCTGACGTGCTAACTGTACGCCACGTTCAAATTCGTTCAGCGCTTCTTCCAGCGGCAGGTCGCCGCTTTCCAGACGGGTAACAATCTGTTCCAGGTCGCTCAGCGCTGTTTCAAAACTGGCTGGCGCTTCATTTTTCTTCGGCATAATGAATGTCTGACTCTCTGTATTGGCAGCACAAGACTATGGTAACGGACTCGCACTGATAAGCAAATAACGCGCAATGGTAAGGCGATGTGCACAGGATGACCATGATGGTGGTATACTTGCGCGCCTGGATGCAGCCGCAGGGTATGGGCTGCTGTATTTTTTTCCATTACAAGTCATTCAGACTTGCCAAAGAACCATTGCCGCCATGAAGTTTATCATTAAATTGTTCCCAGAAATCACCATCAAAAGCCAATCTGTGCGTTTGCGCTTTATAAAAATTCTGACAGGGAACATTCGTAACGTTTTAAAGCACTATGATGAAGACCTTGCCGTTGTCCGCCACTGGGATCACGTTGAGGTTCGCGCTAAAGATGAAAGCCAGCGCCTGGATATTCGCGACGCGCTGACCCGTATTCCGGGGATCCACCATATTCTCGAAGTTGAAGACGTGCCGTTTACCGATATGCACGATATTTTCGAGAAAGCGCTGGTGCAGTATCGCGATCAACTGGAAGGCAAAACCTTCTGCGTACGCGTTAAGCGTCGCGGTAAGCATGAGTTTAGCTCTATTGAGGTGGAACGCTATGTTGGCGGTGGACTGAACCAGCATATTGAATCCGCGCGCGTGAAGCTGACGAAGCCGGACGTGACGGTTAATCTTGAAATCGAAAACGACCGTCTGCTGCTGGTTAAAGGCCGCTATGAAGGTATTGGCGGTTTCCCGATCGGGACGCAGGAAGATGTACTGTCGCTGATTTCCGGTGGTTTCGACTCCGGCGTGTCCAGCTATATGCTGATGCGTCGCGGCTGCCGTGTGCACTACTGCTTCTTTAATCTCGGCGGCGCAGCGCATGAAATCGGCGTTCGTCAGGTGGCGCATTATCTGTGGAACCGCTTTGGTAGCTCGCATCGCGTGCGTTTTGTCGCGATCAACTTTGAGCCGGTGGTTGGCGAGATCCTGGAGAAAGTCGACGACGGTCAGATGGGCGTGGTCCTTAAACGTATGATGGTTCGTGCAGCGTCGAAAGTCGCTGAGCGCTACGGCGTACAGGCGCTGGTAACCGGTGAAGCGCTGGGCCAGGTGTCCAGCCAGACGCTGACCAACCTGCGCCTGATCGATAACGTTTCTGACACCCTGATCCTGCGCCCGCTTATCTCCCATGATAAGGAGCACATCATTAATCTGGCGCGTGAAATTGGTACTGAGGACTTTGCCCGTACCATGCCGGAATACTGCGGTGTGATTTCAAAAAGCCCGACGGTGAAAGCGATTAAAGCGAAGATTGAGGCCGAAGAAGAAAACTTCGATTTCTCTATCCTCGATAAAGTGGTTGAAGAAGCGAACAATATCGATATTCGTGATATCGCCCAGCAGACGCAGCAGACCGTGGTGGAAGTGGAAACCGTGAGCGGCTTCGGCCCGAACGATGTGATTCTGGATATCCGCTCTGTGGATGAACAGGATGACAAACCGCTGAAGGTTGACGGTGTGGACGTCGTTTCTCTGCCGTTCTACAAATTGAGCACCAAATTCGGCGATCTGGACCAGAGTAAAACCTGGCTGCTGTGGTGTGAACGCGGAGTGATGAGCCGTCTGCAGGCGCTGTATCTGCGCGAGCAGGGCTTTGAAAACGTGAAGGTATATCGCCCGTAGTGACTTTTGCCTGAGGGTGCTGCGCTTATCAGGCCTGCAAGCGGTATGTTTTGTAGGCCTGATAAATTGTTTACGCTGCCATCCGGCAATATAACAATATTATTCAAAACGGATGGGGAGCTTTTTCCCGTTCGACTCCCAGACACCCTGATAGACGCCGTCTTTTAACTCCAGCGTTATCTTCTCTTCCGATTGTTCAGCGGCAGAGGTCTTAAGTACATAATGTTGATTGTCGGCTGTGTCGCATTTACCGTTTAATTCAATCGGTGCGCCAAATTTTTGGTAAAAGTAAGCCCCTTCAAAAAAATCACCGTATTTGCAGTCGACCTTCAACACAATACGCATGCTTTTTCCCAACGTGCCGTACATGACCTTGCCGTCAATGCCGGGTGCTGGCGAAACCGGTGTAGATCTCTTTGCGGTAGTCAGATACTGGCCGTAAGGCGTGAGCTGATTATGCAGTTCAACGGTCGGGATTTTCGTGGTGAAATCGCCCAGTTCGTCACCCGCGCGATTGGCGTGGTTGCTACAACGTCCGTTCAGGAAAGCCAGATGGTCTTTTTGCAGGGCGAATTTGTCGATGTAGTACAGACCGTCGGTGTAGGTTGCACACGATGCGTAGAATTCGGCAAAGCCAGAATCTCCACCGTCTTCTTTTATTTGCTCCGGCTTTTGTGATTTCTGTGCGTCAACAAAGGTATCAATTTGGCTGCGGATATCTTTTCTGATGCGGGTGTTTAATTCGGTCATCGTGGAGCGGGAAAAGAGGTCGTTAAGGGTAATTGTCGCGCCGTTGGCTAAATCGAAGCTGATCGGTACATTGTACGACTCGCAATACGCCCCGCAGCCTTCGACAAACATGTTGAGGGTCAACACTTTGGCGTCGCGATACTCAACCGTGTAGTCAAGGTTTGCGGTGGGATTCATCTCTGATTTCGCAAACTGATTCACGGTCGCTCGTGGATTATTTCCCGGTAGCTGATTGATAAAGCTTGTGAAAATATAATCGTTAATGCGTTTTGCAACCTGTGGGTTATCCGTTGAGGTAAACCACGGCACGCGATATTGCATCTCAGTGCTTGCGGGATAGCGATACTCAAGGCTCTCAATTTCAAGTTGAGTCGCACTGGCGTAGCCGGGAAGGAGCAGTAAAGCCACTCCGCTCAGATATCCTTTCATCATAATTCCTTGAATGCGAGTGGCCTGAAGATTACTCGTAGTAGTTATAAATTCCCGCAGCCATCACCAGTTGTGATGCCACTTCGTAAGCTTTTTCGCGACTCACCAGGAGATCAATGATTTTTAAACCGAAATCGATTGAGGTTCCCGGTCCCTGGCTGGTTAACAGATTGACGCGCGGATCCCATACGACGCGCTTATCCTGCCACTGGTCAGTGGGAATATTGTCTTTCAGCGCCGGAAAACCGGTCATGTTACCGATGGGGAAAATATCGTGTGGGACGAGGACTGTGGCGGCAGCGGCGCAAATTGCCGCGACAATGCGCCCGGAGCGATGAAACTGTTTCACGGTTTCGACAAGCAGAGGGCTGTCGCGAAAACACTCGGCGCCTTTAATACCGCCGGGCAGCACGATAATGTCGAAATCCCCGTCAGCAACTTCCACTAATGGGGCATCCGCCAGTAGTTTTACGCCGCGTGAGCACACGATCGTCAGGCCGCCATCGCTGGCAACGCTTGCAGTCGTGACCTTAATTCCGCCGCGAACCAGCAGATCGATAGTGGTGACCGCTTCGGTCTCTTCACTACCAGGGGCGAGACATACCAGTGCTTGAGCGCTCATACTCACTTTCCTTTCTCTTAACCATTTCAAACAGGCGGGCATTTTCCGGGACGGCGATGCCGTGCGCGCGGGCGCGTTTTAACAAATAACCGGTAATGTAGTCGATCTCAGTATGGCGCAGGGCGTGTATGTCTTGCAGCATTGATGAGATATTTTCCGCCGTACTGTCAATCACTTGCTCAACATAATAGCGTAAATCATCCACAGATGTGTGGTGGCCTTCGCGTTCAATGACCGCCGCCACCTCCTCGCAGATGAGCGCTATTTTTTCAGGATGATGGCGTAACTCTCCATTTGAGCAATCCCATAATGCGGTCAGCGGGTTAATGACGCAGTTGACGGCCAGCTTACGCCACAACTCAGCGCGAATATTGTTGTGCCAGGCGACGTCCGGCAGCACCTCTTGCAGGACTTCAGCCAGATAACTGAAATCACCGTCTTGTTCACGCGCCGGACCAATCCTTGTTGTTCCCTGAGCGACATGAATGATCACGTTGCCGTCACGGCGTGCCGCGTGGGTTGTGGTGCCCATCAATAGAGGTTGCTTAATGTTATGCAACTCTTCAATCGTCCCCATACCGTTGTGAATCAGCAGAATGGGAGTGGTGTCAGGCAGAATGGAGGCCAGGCCTTTGACCGCATCAGAAACCTGCCAGGCTTTCAGAGTGACAAGCAACAGGTCGCTTTTCGCCAAAAAATCGGGGTCGTTTGCCGTCAGGGATTCATTGAATACTGACCCATCCGTGTCGATCAGGTTAACGCTGCAATAGGGTTGCGGTACGCGTAGCCACCCCTGAACCTCATGTCCATGTTTGCACAGCGTGGTTAGCCAAAGCTGTCCTAACGCTCCACATCCCAGTACGGTAATTTTCATTCTTCCTCCTCACCTGCAACATCACCAGGTGTTAATCCATATCGGCCGTACCCCATTATTGTTCGCAGGTATTAGCACCACGTACAATTAAAGGATACAGCCTAGTATAGCGCTGTCTGTTGTGTAACTTTGCAGGTATTATGCTTCGCATCAAAAATGAAGGGAGAGGAAAAGATGCCATCTTTCGATATTGTTTCTGAAGTTGATCTTCAGGAAGCCCGTAACGCGGTAGATAACGCCAGCCGTGAAGTGGAGTCACGCTTTGATTTTCGTGGCGTTGAAGCGACTTTTGAGCTGAACGAGTCGAATAAGACGATTAAGGTGCTAAGCGAGTCTGATTTCCAGGTCAATCAGTTGCTGGATATTTTACGTGCCAAGCTGCTGAAACGTGGTATTGAAGGCACTTCGTTGGACGTACCAGAAACCTTCGTGCACAGCGGTAAAACCTGGTTTGTTGAAGCTAAGCTGAAACAGGGCATTGAAAGCGCGGTGCAAAAGAAAATCGTCAAGCTGATCAAAGACAGCAAACTGAAGGTGCAGGCGCAGATTCAGGGCGAAGAAATCCGCGTGACCGGCAAGGCGCGTGACGATCTGCAATCCGTTATGGCGCTGGTTCGCGGCGGCGATCTCGGCCAGCCGTTCCAGTTTAAGAACTTCCGCGATTAAGTCGTAATGCCTGATGGCGCTACGCTTATCCGGCCTACAGGTTGCACACGCTATTTGTAGGCCGGCTCAAACGATAGTCGCCATCTGGCACTCTTCACGCCTGACTGATGGCCTGTTCAACCTCAAATCGATTCGTCACTTTGCTGTCGATTTTCACGTAAGCCGAATGCTCTTTCGCTACAATTAACACTTCGCTTATCCCTTCTTTAGCCAGCAGACGCTGCTTAAGGGTGTCATCTGCGGCAATCTCAGGTGGGATTTCCACTCGCAGGCTGCTGACATACGGCGGCTCTTTCATTGTGCTTGCCACCAACAACCAAACTGCCGCCAGAAGCGCGCCGGCCAGGAATACCGCCTGACCATCAAACATTTCGACCACCCAACCGCCGAGCGAACCGCCAATCGCCACGCCAAGAAACTGGCTGGTGGAGTAAACGCCCATCGCCGTGCCTTTATAGCCAGCCGGAGACTCTTTGCTGATAAGCGAGGGGAGGAGGGCCTCCATCAGGTTGAAGGCGAGGAAGAATATCTGAACGCCTGCAATCAGCCCCCAAAAACGCACGTTAGCGCTCCACAATACAATCTCTGCGATAAGGATCAGTAACACGCAGGCGAGGAATACGCGCTTCATCCGCCGCTTCACTTCTGCGTAAATGATGAACGGCACCACGGAAACAAAGGACAGCAGCATCGTCACCAGATAAATTTTCCAGTGTTCTGCGGCGGGGAAACCGGCTTTCGCCAGTTGGCCCGGTAAGGCGACGAAAGTGGACATCAACAAAATGTGCAGACACATGATGCCAAAGTTAAGCTTGAGCAGTTTGGGTTCCGCCAGCACTTTGCTGAAGCTGCCTTTTACCATGCCAGATTCGCGGTTCAGCACGTGGCTGGTGCTATTGGGAACGACCCAAATAGTCAGCACAATGCCGGTGGTTGCAAGAGCTGCAATCATCCAGAACAGCGCGTGTAGACCCAGCGCATGGGTAACGATCGGTCCTAGCACCATCGCAATGGCGAAGGTGATACCAAAGCTGACGCCGATAAACGCCATCGCTTTGGTACGGTTTTGCTCACGGGTTAAGTCGGAAAGCAGCGCCATCACGGCGGCGGCAATCGCGCCAGAGCCTTGCAAAGCGCGACCGAGAATAATGCCCCAGATTGAATCGGAGAGGGCGGCAATCACGCTGCCGAGAACGAACACCGCCAGCCCGCCGACGATAAGCGGCTTACGACCGATGCGGTCAGAAAGCAGACCAAAGGGGATCTGGAAAACGGCTTGCGCCAGACCATAAATGCCAATGGCAAGGCCAATCAGCGCTTCACTGGCCCCCTGTAGCGCCATACCGTACGTGGTCAGAACCGGCAGAACCATAAACATGCCAAGCATGCGCAACGAGAATACGGTCCCTAAACCCCAGGTGGCGCGCAACTCACCGGGCGTCATTTTGTAATCGTTCATTCCCACCTCTGTATTAATTTCGCGCCTAGTGTAAAGCGGGGAAGGAGTGCGGTAAACCTCTACGATATGTGGAATTGTGTAGTGGGAAAATTGAAATAATTACAACTGCAACTAATTTACTTGCGATAATTACAGGTGTAGTCTTTTGGTGGTTATTTCTAATGGAAAGAGGGAAAAGGAAAATGGCGATTCCGGGCAATATGTGGATTTATGACGATGGTGGTGCGCTGATTAAGGGCGGGTGTGATGTAAAGGGAAGAGAATACAGTATTGAATTTAAAGGCTTTCATCACAATTTGTCTATTCCCACTGATAACGGTACAGGCAAGCCAACAGGCACACGCCAACATTCACCGATGATGATCGTCAAAGAGTTTGACTACTCCAGCCCGTATTTATACAAAGCTGTCGCTTCTGGTCAGAATCTTAAGTCTGCAGAGATTCGTTGGTACAAAATCAATGATGCCGGTCAGGAAGTTGAATACTTCAATATGTTTCTGGAAGGGGTGCGGATTGTCTCCGTTTCTCCCTCGATGGCTGGTCCAGAGGACATGAATAATAACCATCTTGAAACCATAGAATTACGCTACGAAAAAATCACCTGGAAGCATTGCGACGGGAACATTATCTATACCGACGCATGGAATGACCGGCAGACGGCATAATGGGGGATTGAATGGACACAACTGAAGAGGCGAATGGAACCTATTGGTATCATGGTCACGCTAACGTAACGTCGGGTGAACTGTTTGATTTGATATTCATTGAGCAGTTGGCAGATTCATTAGGTATCACCACGGAAGCTGTTATGCTGGTTTTGATCGGTCAACCATTTATTCCTGTCAAAGGAAAACTATCAGCAGCCACGAACACTCCAGGCACTAGTATTGCATCAATTCTATGTAGAAAACTTCTGAAAGGGGCTCGGTTCCCGTTTGGTTTAAGACTACACGCTCCTATGGGGAAGTTTTCCAAATTGAAGATGGTTCCAACAAACCAAATAGCAACTTACATAGGCCGTTGGGTTCCTTTTGTCGGGCATGCTCAGTTAATCGTGCTTTTGTTCGCGGTGACAAAACATACCCGCGATAAATACAACCTCATCGCACGACCCAAAGATCGCATACAGTGGACATCTTTCTGATGAGAAATTATGAAGCTGAAGTTATTGAGTACATCATGAAGAATTACCCAATCAGGGAACGTTGGTTTAGGCCTGGTCTTAAGCAGGTCACGAAAGAATGGACCCTGGAGGATGATTTTCAGTTTATTCCGGAAGATGCATATGATTTTTTAGCTGATTTATTTGAGCATTTTGATATTGAATATTCGAACTTTGATGGAAGGAATTATATTGAACAAGAATACCCTTTCTGGAAAAAAGATCCTCCTGAAATTGAATTAAAGCCTTTGACAGTAGAGATGATTATAGAGTCAGCAAAGGCGGGGAAATGGCTTTATGACTGAATAACATCCCTGCCAATAAAAAAGGGTGCCGGAGGCACCCTTTTCGTATCAGCAGATCGTTACCAGACGTAAGTCAGCAGGTTCTGCGAGTTTGGCACCATAAAGTCAACGGACATCATCACGGAAAGCGCGGTAATGGCGATGATGGAGAAACCGAACAGCTTGCGCGCCCAGACCCTGTCATCTTCCACTTTATAACCGCGCAGCGCCATGCCCAACCACCAGACACTCACCGCCGCAGCAACAATCAGGTATTTATAACCAGCATAGCCGCCCAGGGTGAGCATCAGCGTGGCGATAGCAAACGCCACGATGTACAGCGTGATATGGTTCTTCGCGACCGAAATACCTTTCACCACCGGCAGTACCGGGATGTTGGCTGCCTGATAATCCTTAAAGCGGAAAATCGCAATCGCGTAAGAGTGCGGCATCTGCCACAGACTGAAAATAGCCAGCAGAATCAGCGCACCGCTATCGAACTCACCGGTTACGGCGCAGTAGCCAATCACCGGCGGCGCAGCGCCGGAGAGTGAGCCAATCAGCGTGCCATAAACGGAATGGCGCTTCATGTACAGGCTATAGACGCCCACATAGACCACGAAGCCCATTACCCCCAACCAGCAGGCCAGAGGGTTCGCGCCAAACCACAGCAGCATAAAGCCAGCAATACCCAGCAGGGTGGCGTATACCAGCGAGACCGCAGGGGAAATCAGACCTTTAACCAGCACGCGGTTTTTGGTCCTCTCCATCTTCCTGTCGATATCCCTGTCGATGTAGTTGTTAAATACACAACCCGACGCCACAACCAGTGACACCCCAACCAACGTGTAGATAAACAGGGGATAATCAATGCTGCCTTTCGAGGCCAGCAGGAATCCCCCAATCACCGAGATCAGGTTGCCAAAGATGATGCCTGGTTTTGTTACTTGCAGGTATTGCTTAAACATCATAATCGCCGCTCTTAGTGCATCATCATGTTGTAGTTAAGGTTCCACATAATCCAGATGGAGCCCACAACCAGGATGGCGATGATTAGCACAGTAAAGACAAAGGCTGTCATGTTCCAACCTTCATCAGATTTGCTATTCATGTGCAGGAAGCACACCAGGTGCACCAGAATCTGTACCACTGCCATTGCCAGAATAGTTCCCAGAATGACGGCAGGAGAGGCAGAACCTGTCATGACCATCCAGAACGGAATAACCGTCAGGATTATCGACAGGATAAAACCTGTCATGTAGGTTTTTACGCTGCCATGGGATGCGCCGCCGCTCTCGTTAGAATGACTCATTACATCGCCCCCATCAGATAAACAACAGTGAACACACAGATCCACACCACATCCAGGAAGTGCCAGAACAGGCTCAGGCACATGATGCGGGTACGGTTAGTACTGGTCAGGCCGCGACGAGCAACTTGCACCATCAGCACCGCCATCCAGATAAGACCGGAGGTGACGTGCAGACCGTGCGTGCCGACCAGCGCGAAGAACGCAGACAGGAAGCCGCTGCGATCCGGCCCCATACCGTTAACAATCAGGTGATGGAATTCATAGAGTTCCATCCCGATGAATCCGGCACCGAACAAGAAGGTCAACGCCAGCCAGGAGATAACCTGGCTCTTGTTGTTCTTGTACATGGCGATCGCCGCCATGCCGTAAGTAATAGAGCTGAATAACAGCAGGAATGTTTCAACCAGAACGAACGGCAGTTCAAAAATGTCCTTACCTGTTGGGCCACCTGCGGTGCCGTTCACCAGAACGGCATAGGTTGCAAACAAAATAGAGAACAGAATGCAGTCGCTCATCAGGTAGACCCAGAATCCGAAGATCTTGGTCTGGCCTGCATCGTGGTGCCCGTGTTCGTGCGCGTGGGCAGTCGCGTGCGTTAAAGTATCAGTTGCCATTTTTCAGCCCTGCCTTAGTAATCTCATCGAAATGCTGGTTTTCCAGTTTTTCGACTTCCGGGACCGGCACGTAGTAATCCACGTCTTCATCAAAGCTTTTCACAATCCAGCTGATAATCATGCCTGCGAAGCTTGCAATCGCCAGCCACCAGATATGCCAGATCATGGCGAAACCAAACAGTGTTGCGAAGGCGGTAATGACGATACCGGCACCGCTGTTTTTCGGCATATGAATTTCTTCATAGTGCGCAGGCTGCTTGTACGCTTCACCTTTTTCTTTCATTTCCCAGAAGGCATCACGCTCATGAACGTGCGGCACAACGGCAAAGTTGTAGAACGGAGGCGGGGAAGAGGTTGCCCACTCCAGCGTACGACCACCCCATGGGTCACCGGTCAGGTCGCGGTTCTGCTCGCGGTCGCGAATAGAAACGAAGATCTGAATCAGCTGGCACAGGATACCCAATGCAATCAGCGCGGCACCGCAGGCGGCAACGACCAGCATCGGATGGAACTGCGGGTCAATCTGCTGGCTGAGGCGACGGGTCATCCCCATAAAGCCCAGCACATACAGCGGCATAAACGCCACGAAGAAGCCGATGATCCAGAACCAGAATGCGCGTTTACCCCAGGTTTCGTTCAGCGTGAAGCCAAACGCTTTTGGCCACCAGTAGGTCATACCTGCGAAGCATCCAAATACGACGCCGCCGATGATAACGTTATGGAAGTGCGCAATCAGGAACAGACTGTTGTGCAGCACGAAGTCCGCACCCGGAACTGCCAGCAGTACGCCGGTCATGCCGCCGACTGAGAAGGTAACGATAAAGCCAATCGTCCACAGCATCGCTGAGTGGAATACGATACGACCCTGGTACATGGTGAACAGCCAGTTGAAGATCTTCACCCCGGTCGGGATGGCGATAATCATGGTGGTAATACCGAAGAAGGCGTTTACGTTAGCGCCTGCACCCATGGTGAAGAAGTGGTGCAGCCAAACAACGAACGACAGAACGGTGATACACACGGTTGCCCACACCAGTGAGGTGTAACCAAACAGACGTTTACGTGAGAAGGTTGCAGCGATTTCGGAGAACACACCGAAGACCGGCAGAACCAGAATGTACACTTCCGGATGGCCCCAGGCCCAAATCAGGTTGATGTACATCATCATGTTGCCGCCCATATCGTTGGTAAAGAAATGGGTGCCTAAATAGCGATCCAGGGTCAGCAACGCGACGGTAACCGTCAGGATTGGGAAAGACGCGATAATCAGGATGTTCGCACACAGCGATGCCCAGCTAAATACCGGCATCTTGAACATGGTCATTCCTGGCGCACGCATCTTAATGATGGTCACAAAGAAGTTGATCCCGGTTAGGGTTGTACCAATACCGGACAACTGGACTGCCCATATCCAATAATCGACCCCGACGCTTGGACTGTACTCTATTCCCGAGAGTGGCGGGTACGCCAGCCAACCGGTCTGTGCGAATTCACCCACGCCCAGAGACAGGTTAACCAGGATTACGCCGACAACGGTGAACCAGAAGCTCAGGTTGTTCAGGAACGGGAATGCAACGTCACGTGCGCCGATCTGCAGCGGAACCACCAGGTTCATCAGACCGATAACAAATGGCATTGCCACGAAGAAGATCATAATCACGCCGTGAGCCGTGAAGATCTGGTCGTAGTGGTGAGGTGGCAGGAAGCCCGCTTCACCTGCAGAAGCCAGCGCTTGCTGACTACGCATCATGATGGCGTCGGCAAAGCCACGAATCAACATGACGATTGCGACAATGACATACATGATGCCAAGGCGTTTGTGGTCAACCGAAGTTAGCCACTCTTTCCACAGGTAGGTCCACTTACCGAAGTAAGTGATTAGGCCCAGTAAGGCCGCACCACCGATGATAATGGCAGCGATCGTAACCATGACAATTGGTTCATGGAACGGCACTGCATCCAGCGTCAATTTTCCGAACATCGTATTCTTCCTCGGCCCCTTAGTGAGCGGATTCCGCGTGGCTCATGTCCATGCCTTCCATTCCTTCGTGTGCGCTGTGCTCACCTTCGGGTTGGGTCATGTCCATGCTCTTACCGTGAGCCATAAATTTGTTAATAACGTCTTTAAACAAATCTGGTTTCACGTTGGAGAAGTATTCCACCTGGTTGTATTCGCTTGGCACAGCCACTTTTTCGAACGCAGCCATGTCGCTCATGGTGTTCGTGGACTGTTTAGCTTTAGCAACCCATTGGTCGAATTCGGCGCGGTCCTTTGTTGCGATAGCCTTGAACTTCATACCGGAGAAGCCTGGTCCGCTATAGCTTGCGGAGATACCATCATAAGTACCGACTTCGTTGGCGATCAGATGCAGTCGAGTCTGCATACCGGCCATGGCATAAATCTGGCTACCCAGACGCGGGATAAAGAAGGAGTTCATCACGGAGTTGGACGTCACTTTGAACTCAACCGGAGTATTCGCCGGGAAGGCGATTTCATTCACGGTAGCGATACCTTGTTCCGGATAGATGAAGAACCATTTCCAGTCCATGGAAACCACTTCAATGGTAATGGGCTTCTCGTCATGCGCCAGCGGTTTGCTTGGCTCAAGAGCGTGAGTGGTTTTCCAGGTCAGTACGGCAAGGAAAATGATGATTAAGATCGGCACCGTCCAGACCACAGCTTCCACTTTATTGGAGTGTGACCAGTTCGGGCTGTACTTCGCATCTTTATTGCTTGCACGATACTTCCAGGCGAAACCAACAGCCATCAAGATGGCAGGAATAACGACAATCAACATCAGGCCAAATGCCGTCAGTATCAGTGAACGTTGTTCCAGTCCAATCTGTCCTTTAGGGTCAAGCAGCGCAGAATTACAGCCACTGAGTAATGCAGTGCCTGCAATTAATGACAACCATCCCAAACTTTTATTGTATTTCCTGAGTCTCATTTAACGACCTCAATTCCACGGGACCGGGTGGCGTTTAAAGTGTGAGGGCATTTTACGGGAAGGTTACATTACTGTAAACATCCTTGGATCTGTGTTACTGGGTTCTGCCGGGCATGTCACATATGTTGCAATATATGTCGTTTTGACTTTAAGAACCTGTTGCAACATCACGTTATAACGAAAGCGGGCAAGCGGGAGACGTGCTGAGGGCAATTGGTATAACCAATACGAAAATAAAACAATTGTTTAACAATTGATTATCAATAAAAAGACAATTGAAGAACAAAAAATAAATCTGTAGTGGCTGAATCGAGTAAGGGAAATAGTATATATAAAAGGCGTCAATAATTTCCAAATTCTTTGGCGCACAAAATAACAAATAATATTTTTAGTAATTGTTGTTTATTTAGCCGTTATAATTACGCAGGGTGATTACAACGGCGATATTAATGTGGATTTTTACGCCAGGCGGGTTTTGCGCAGTGCCAGATAATCCAGCAATCCACCAAAAACGACCCCGCAGACCGCGACCACCACCGAGATTTCCAGCAGTTCCGGCAGGAAGGAGAAGTGGGTGTAATCCAGCGCGTTCATGGTTAATAGCAGCAGCCAAACCACCAGCAGACAGCAGCCCGCAACCAACGTCATTAATGCCAGGCTGTACGCGCTACGAAATTCCGTGCGCGGAATGAAGCTCTCATTTTGCCAGCTATGTTCCAGAGTCTGACGACAAACCAGCAGCAGTATGAGGCCGGGGATAGCGGCAAACACAGAGAACAAATAAAACGTTGGCCACCCATGCGCTTCAACAAACCAACCTGCTACCGGGCCAACGTAAACGCGACCAACGGCGGAAAGCGCGGAGAGCAGAGCGAACTGGGTCGCTGAAAAGGACTTATTGCACAGCGTCATTAATAAGGCGACAAACGCTGCCGTACCCATGCCACCACACAGGTTTTCAAAGAAGACGGCGGCGGCCATACTGAACATGTGTTTGTCAGTGATGGACAATAGCCAGTAGCCCGCATTCGACGCCCCCTGCAGGATGCCGAAAATCAGCAATGCGCGAAACAGCGAAAGGCGTTGCATCAGGATCCCGCCGTACAGCGCGCCAACGATGGTTGCCAGCAGTCCGAGCGTTTTATTCACCACGCCTACTTCACCCGCATCAAATCCGACGCCGCGGATTAAAAATGTTGTAGTCAGGCTCATGGCAAAGGCATCCCCGAGCTTATATAGAACGATAAGCAGCAGAATTAGCCAGGCGTTGTTACGACCAAAGAAGTCGCGCAGCGGTGCCACAACCGCTTGCTCCAGCGTTTTGGGCACCGGAATGGCATCAGTCGGTTCGGGCGCTAGCAGGGTAGCAATGATGCAAGGTATCAGCAGCGCCGCCATCAGCCAGTACATTCCTTGCCAGCCCAGCCAGCGGTCGGCCATCCACAGAGCCAGCCCACCGGAAACCAGCATCCCTAAACGATAGCCCAGCACGCTGATAGCCGCGCCGGTGCCGCGTTCTTCGGCGGGTAGCACGTCGGTTTTCCATGCGTCAAAGACGATATCCTGCGATGCCGAGCAAAACGCGATCACCACCGCAAGCGCGGCCATCCAGCGTAGCTGCGTGCCAGGCTCCAGAAAGCCCATCGCGGCGATAGAAATCAGTAACAGCACCTGAGTTGCCAGCAACCAACCACGGCGTCGACCTAAAAACGGCGGCGTGTAGCGGTCCATTAGCGGAGACCAGAGGAACTTAAACACGTAGGCCTGGCCGACCAGAGAAAAGAAACCGATGGTTTTAAGATCGATATTCTCGACCGTCATCCATGCCTGAAGCGTACCCGAGGTCAGTGCGAGCGGTAAACCGGAGGCGAATCCCAGTATGAGCAGGATAGCTGAACGTGGTTGCTGAAAAATACGTAAGTAATGACTGGACATGGGCTTCTATAGGCCCGACGAACGCCGGGCCATATGGGCAGAAATTAACGAGCGTTCTGCTTGATGAAATCGTGAACGCTGGTGTCCTGAGACATATCAGCGATGGTATCGGTCAGCACGCTGTTAACGGCGTCAGCGATATTTTTGTTAGAGGCCTGCAGTGCGCCTTCAACAGAATAGCTTGCGCGGTAGTTTTTGGTCATCTTGTTGCCGTTAGCAGCAGTCGCAATGATGGCGATGTCTGCCTTGGTGGCGATGTTATAGCGCACGCTACCCTGGGACACGTCTGCATACAGCTGGCTAACAATGATTTGCAGGTTAACAGCACCGTTTGGCCCAATCATATAACCGCGTGCGGTCATCTGTTTTTCCAGTACTTCTTGCAGCAGGAAGCGCAGATCGCGGGACGCGGTCAGGGTAACAAGCTGGTTGTCACGGGTAACTTTTGCCAGCGCCTGATCCTGACGCTGGTCGGCACCATTGATGCTAACGGTCACACCCATCAGGCTCGGGTCCTGCTGTGGCAGGGTAATTTTCGGGGAAACTTCAATAGTGGTCGGCGGCGTTGCGCATCCAGCTAACATAAACAGCGCGACAAACGGGACGAGGATTTTTTTAAACATGCCAGGGCTCTCAGCGAATCTAAATTGTATGGTTGGAGAAAATTCCCGCCATCATAACATCGCCAACGATGAGGGGAAGTGGGTAACGCATGTAAATTCATTGTGTTGTCAGTTTTATGTCTTTGTGGAGACCATAAACGGACTTTTTGCAATAAATCGAAGTGAGGATTTAGTGAACTTCATCCATTTGGCTGAGAAAATCAGACAAACGCTAATTTTTTGTTGCTAAGGTGTAATGAAAGCGGTAAAAGCGGCTAGTATTTAAAGGGATGGGTGACATCTCAGCGTTGTCGGAGGAAAAACTTCATGATGATTCGTGAGCAAATAGAAGAAAAATTAAGGGCAGCGTTCCAACCCGTGTTCCTCGAAGTTGTGGATGAAAGCTATCGTCACAATGTCCCGGCAGGTTCTGAAAGCCACTTTAAGGTTGTGCTGGTTAGCGATCGCTTTACAGGTGAGCGTTTTCTGAATCGTCATCGGATGATTTACAGCACCTTAACGGTGGAGCTTTCCACAACCGTTCATGCACTTGCCCTGCATACCTACACCATTAAGGAGTGGGAAGCGTTGCAGGATACGATTTTTGCATCGCCTCCGTGTCGTGGGGCGGGAAGCATCGCGTAAAAACGGATTTGCAACAACCGACGCTTTTCCAGTATGTTGCTACAGATTATGTGAAAACGGCCTGCGGGCCGTTTTGTTTTGTCTGAATTCTGGGGCAGTCGTACAGTATTCAGACAAAAATTAGCCGGGAATTGTGAAAAAAGCCGCAGCAACGCGCGATAACCGTTCTCGACTCATAAAAGTGATGCCGCTATAATGCGCGTCTTATTTTTCGGAATGTCTTCGGGATGATTCTGACGACAGGGAATGTGATTGCTTATGAGAACATCCCAGTTCCGCGAAGCCAACAACCTGTGCTTGCGGAGAAGAGTTGACCGAGCACTGTGATTTTTTGAGGTAACAAGATGCAAGTTTCAGTTGAAACCACTCAAGGCCTTGGCCGCCGTGTAACGATTACTATCGCTGCTGACAGCATCGAGACCGCTGTGAAAAGCGAGCTGGTCAACGTAGCGAAGAAAGTGCGTATTGACGGTTTCCGCAAAGGAAAAGTACCGATGAATGTTGTTGCTCAGCGTTATGGCGCGTCTGTTCGCCAGGACGTTCTGGGCGACCTGATGAGCCGCAACTTCGTTGACGCGATCATCAAAGAAAAAATCAATCCGGCTGGCGCACCGAACTACGTTCCGGGCGAATACAAACTGGGTGAAGATTTTACTTACGCGGTAGAGTTCGAAGTTTACCCGGAAGTTGAGCTGACTGGCCTGGAAGCAATCGAAGTTGAAAAACCGGTTGTTGAAGTCACCGACGCTGACGTTGACGTGATGCTGGACACCCTGCGTAAGCAGCAGGCTACCTGGAAAGACAAAGACGGCGCTGCAGATGCAGAAGACCGTGTAACCATCGACTTCACCGGCTCTGTAGACGGCGAAGAGTTCGAAGGCGGCAAAGCGTCTGACTTCGTACTGGCGATGGGCCAGGGGCGTATGATCCCAGGCTTTGAAGAAGGCGTTAAAGGCCGCAAAGCTGGCGAAGAGTTCACTATCGATGTGACCTTCCCGGAAGAGTACCACGCTGAAAACCTGAAAGGTAAAGCCGCTAAGTTCGTTATCAACCTGAAGAAAGTTGAAGAGCGCGAACTGCCGGAACTGACTGAAGAATTCATCAAACGTTTCGGCGTTGAAGATGGTTCCGTAGCGGGTCTGCGCGCTGAAGTACGTAAAAACATGGAACGCGAGCTGAAAGGCGCTGTGCGTAACCGCGTTAAATCTCAGGCGATCGAAGGTCTGGTAAAAGCTAACGACATCGACGTTCCGGCTGCTCTGATCGACAGCGAAATCGATGTTCTGCGTCGTCAGGCTGCACAGCGTTTTGGCGGCAACGAAAAACAAGCTCTGGAACTGCCGCGTGAACTGTTCGAAGAACAGGCTAAGCGTCGCGTAGTTGTAGGTCTGCTGCTGGGCGAAGTGATTCGTACCAACGAGCTGAAAGCTGACGAAGATCGCGTTAAAGGCCTGATCGAAGAGATGGCTTCTGCTTACGAAGATCCGAAAGAAGTTGTTGAGTTCTACAGCAAAAATAAAGAGCTGATGGACAACATGCGTAACGTCGCTCTGGAAGAGCAGGCTGTTGAAGCCGTTCTGGCGAAAGCGAAAGTGACTGAAAAAGCCACTTCCTTCAACGAGCTGATGAACCAGCAGGCGTAATTCGTCGCTTATTTAGCACGAATTTCGTACGCAAGCCCGTCACCTTTTGGTGGCGGGTTTTTTTTTGTCACGGATTTTGCATGGGAAGAGTGCGAAAACAGCGTTTCAGTGTTAGCGTTACAACAAAAGATTGTTATGCTTGAATTATGGCGATGTCGTACCCATTACAGAGGGACTAGCTGATAATCCGTCCATAAGGTTACAATCAGCACAGCAGGTTTTTTCAAATTTTATCCAGGAGACGGAAATGTCATACAGCGGCGAACGAGATAACTTTGCACCCCATATGGCGCTGGTGCCGATGGTCATTGAACAGACCTCACGTGGTGAGCGCTCTTTTGATATCTATTCTCGTCTACTTAAGGAACGCGTCATTTTTCTGACCGGCCAGGTCGAAGACCATATGGCTAACCTGATCGTGGCGCAGATGCTGTTCCTGGAAGCAGAAAACCCAGAAAAAGATATCTACCTGTATATCAACTCCCCTGGTGGAGTGATCACTGCCGGGATGTCTATCTATGACACCATGCAGTTTATTAAGCCGGACGTCAGCACCATTTGTATGGGCCAGGCGGCCTCAATGGGCGCGTTCCTGCTGACTGCCGGGGCGAAAGGTAAACGTTTTTGCCTGCCTAACTCTCGCGTCATGATCCACCAGCCTCTGGGCGGTTACCAGGGCCAGGCAACGGATATTGAAATTCATGCCCGTGAAATCCTGAAGGTAAAAGGGCGCATGAACGAACTTATGGCGCATCATACGGGTCAATCTCTTGAGCAGATTGAACGTGATACCGAGCGCGATCGCTTCCTCTCCGCTTCTGAAGCGGTAGAGTACGGTCTGGTCGACTCGATTTTGACCCATCGTAATTAATGCCCAGCGCGCAGGTGTACCGCTATAATTACCTGGAGCGGCACAACGCTGACTAGCGTCTTGCGCCTGAGAATGGCATTTGCGTCGTCGTGTGCGGCACAAAGAACAAAGAAGAGGTTTTGACCCATGACAGATAAACGCAAAGATGGCTCGGGCAAATTGTTGTACTGCTCTTTTTGCGGCAAAAGCCAGCATGAAGTGCGTAAGCTGATTGCCGGACCATCCGTGTATATCTGCGACGAATGTGTTGATTTATGTAACGACATCATTCGCGAAGAGATTAAGGAAGTAGCACCGCACCGTGAACGCAGTGCGCTGCCGACGCCACATGAAATTCGCAACCACCTGGACGATTACGTTATCGGTCAGGAGCAGGCGAAGAAAGTGCTGGCGGTCGCGGTATACAACCATTACAAACGTCTGCGCAACGGCGACACCAGCAATGGCGTCGAGTTGGGCAAAAGTAACATCCTGCTGATTGGCCCGACGGGTTCCGGTAAAACGCTGCTGGCTGAAACGCTGGCACGCCTGCTGGACGTTCCGTTCACTATGGCCGATGCCACCACGCTGACCGAAGCCGGTTATGTGGGTGAAGATGTTGAAAATATTATTCAGAAACTGCTGCAGAAGTGCGATTACGACGTGCAGAAAGCACAGCGCGGGATCGTCTATATCGATGAAATCGACAAGATTTCTCGTAAGTCTGACAACCCGTCCATTACCCGTGACGTTTCCGGCGAAGGCGTACAGCAGGCGCTGTTGAAACTGATCGAAGGTACGGTTGCTGCCGTTCCACCGCAGGGGGGGCGTAAACATCCTCAGCAGGAATTCCTGCAGGTTGATACCTCCAAGATCCTGTTTATCTGTGGCGGTGCCTTTGCCGGTCTGGATAAAGTCATTGCTAACCGTGTTGAAACGGGCTCCGGCATTGGTTTTGGCGCAACGGTAAAAGCGCAGTCTGATAAAGCCAGTGAAGGTGAACTGCTGTCGCAGGTGGAGCCGGAAGATCTGATCAAATTTGGTCTGATCCCTGAGTTCATCGGGCGTCTGCCGGTTGTAGCGACGCTGAGCGAACTGAGCGAAGAAGCGCTGATCCAGATCCTGAAAGAGCCGAAAAACGCCCTGACCAAGCAGTACCAGGCGCTGTTCAATCTTGAAGGTGTTGATCTGGAATTCCGTGAGGAAGCGCTGGATGCGATCGCCAAGAAAGCGATGGCACGTAAAACCGGTGCTCGTGGTCTGCGTTCTATCGTCGAAGCCGCACTGCTTGACACCATGTACGATCTGCCTTCTATGGAAGACGTCGAAAAAGTGGTGATCGATGAGTCGGTGATTGGCGGCCAGAGCAAGCCATTGCTGATTTACGGTAAGCCGGAAGCGCAGCAGGCATCTGGCGAATAATTCATCAATTCATACAGACATTTAATTAATAAGGGGGGATTTTATCTCCCCTTTTATTTTTCCGTAAACATGGCGTTGAATGTGTGGGAAACATCCCCATATACTGACATACATGTTAAAGGTGGTGTGGAGCACAGTCGTACCACCTGATTACCTGGCGGAAACTAAACTAAGAGAGAGCTCTATGAATCCTGAGCGTTCTGAACGCATTGAAATCCCCGTATTGCCGTTGCGCGATGTGGTGGTTTATCCGCACATGGTCATACCCTTATTTGTAGGGCGGGAAAAATCTATCCGTTGTCTGGAAGCGGCTATGGACCATGATAAAAAAATCATGCTGGTTGCCCAGAAAGAAGCGTCAACGGATGAGCCGGGTGTAAACGATCTTTTCACCGTCGGGACCGTGGCCTCTATTTTGCAGATGCTGAAACTGCCTGACGGCACCGTAAAAGTGCTGGTCGAGGGGTTACAGCGCGCGCGTATTTCAGCGCTGTCTGACAACGGCGAGCACTTCTCTGCGAAAGCGGAGTACCTTGACTCGCCTGCTATTGATGAGCGCGAACAGGAAGTGCTGGTGCGTACCGCTATCAGCCAGTTCGAAGGCTATATCAAGCTGAACAAGAAAATCCCGCCCGAAGTGCTGACGTCGCTGAACAGCATTGACGATCCTGCACGTCTGGCGGACACCATCGCTGCGCACATGCCGCTGAAGCTTGCTGACAAGCAGTCCGTACTGGAGATGTCCGACGTTAACGAACGTCTGGAATATCTGATGGCGATGATGGAATCTGAAATCGATCTGCTGCAGGTTGAGAAACGCATTCGCAACCGCGTGAAAAAGCAGATGGAAAAATCCCAGCGTGAGTACTATCTGAACGAGCAGATGAAAGCCATTCAGAAAGAGCTCGGCGAGATGGACGATGCGCCGGACGAAAACGAAGCGTTGAAGCGTAAAATCGACGCGGCGAAAATGCCGAAAGAGGCAAAAGAGAAAGCGGAAGCAGAACTGCAGAAGCTGAAAATGATGTCTCCGATGTCAGCGGAAGCGACCGTAGTCCGTGGCTACATCGACTGGATGGTTCAGGTGCCGTGGAATGCGCGTAGCAAGGTCAAAAAAGATCTGCGTCAGGCTCAGGAAATCCTCGATACTGACCATTACGGTCTGGAACGCGTCAAAGACCGTATTCTTGAGTATCTCGCGGTTCAAAGCCGTGTGAATAAAATCAAGGGGCCGATCCTGTGCCTGGTTGGGCCGCCGGGGGTAGGTAAAACTTCTCTGGGACAGTCCATCGCTAAAGCAACCGGACGTAAATACATCCGTATGGCGCTGGGTGGTGTGCGTGATGAAGCTGAAATTCGCGGTCACCGCCGGACCTATATTGGTTCGATGCCGGGTAAACTGATCCAGAAAATGGCTAAAGTGGGCGTTAAAAACCCGTTGTTCCTGCTTGATGAGATCGACAAAATGTCTTCCGACATGCGTGGCGATCCGGCTTCCGCACTGCTTGAGGTGCTGGATCCAGAGCAGAACGTGGCGTTCAGCGATCACTACCTGGAAGTGGACTACGATCTCAGCGACGTGATGTTCGTTGCGACCTCTAACTCCATGAATATTCCCGCACCGTTGCTGGATCGTATGGAAGTGATCCGTCTGTCCGGGTATACCGAAGACGAGAAGCTGAACATTGCTAAACGTCACCTGTTGCCGAAACAGATTGAGCGTAACGCGCTGAAAAAAGGCGAGCTGACGGTCGACGATAGCGCCATTGTGGGCATTATTCGTTATTACACCCGTGAAGCTGGCGTGCGTAGTCTGGAGCGTGAAATTTCCAAACTGTGCCGTAAAGCGGTGAAACAGCTGCTGCTCGACAAGTCGCTGAAACATATTGAGATCAATGGCGACAACCTGCACGACTACCTGGGCGTACAGCGCTTTGACTATGGCCGCGCGGACAACGAAAACCGCGTTGGTCAGGTAACCGGTCTGGCATGGACGGAAGTGGGCGGCGATCTGCTGACCATCGAAACCGCTTGCGTACCAGGTAAAGGCAAGCTGACCTACACCGGTTCTCTGGGTGAAGTCATGCAGGAATCCATTCAGGCTGCGCTGACCGTGGTGCGCGCGCGTGCGGAAAAACTGGGTATTAATCCGGACTTTTACGAAAAACGCGACATCCACGTTCACGTACCTGAAGGGGCGACGCCGAAAGACGGTCCGAGTGCAGGTATTGCCATGTGTACCGCGCTGGTTTCTTGTCTGACCGGTAACCCGGTTCGCGCCGACGTGGCGATGACCGGCGAGATCACCTTGCGTGGCCAGGTTCTGCCTATTGGTGGTTTGAAAGAAAAACTGCTGGCGGCACACCGTGGTGGTATTAAAACGGTCTTAATTCCAGACGAAAACAAACGTGACCTGGAAGAGATTCCGGACAACGTAATTGCCGATCTGGACATCCATCCGGTGAAACGCATTGAGGAGGTTCTGACGCTCGCGTTGCAAAATGAGCCCTCCGGAATGCAGGTTGTGACCGCAAAATAGTGACCTCGCGCAAAGAGCACTAATAAAAACAGGGCTGGCAGGCCATTTCGGACTTGCCAGCCTTTTTTTGTATAGCTAATTTAGATGACGGATTGGGCTTGCCATCATTAACGGGTGTTGTAAGGGCATGGCAGGCCTGATATAACTGCTGCGCGTTCGCACTTTGAAGGATTCAGGTGCGATATAAATTATAAAGAGGAAGAGAAGAGTGAATAAATCTCAACTGATCGACAAAATTGCTGCAGGGGCTGATATCTCTAAAGCTGCGGCTGGACGTGCGTTAGATGCAATTATTGCTTCTGTTACTGAATCTCTGAAAGAAGGTGATGACGTAGCGCTGGTAGGTTTTGGTACTTTTGCCGTTAAAGAGCGTGCTGCCCGTACTGGTCGCAACCCGCAAACAGGTAAAGAGATCACCATCGCCGCGGCTAAAGTACCGGGCTTCCGTGCAGGTAAAGCACTGAAAGACGCGGTAAACTAAGTGATTTCCCCTTTGGGGATGTGACGAAGTACAAGGGCGCATCGACTGATGTGCCTTTTTTATTTGTAATTCCGGTACTTTCTACGCGTTGTGGGCTGACAATTGCCCCTGTTTCTTGTCACAATAGGCCTTTGTACGCAGCGTTCAGGAAACGCTATGCTGCGTGAAGCATATATACTCAAAATCCTTGCCGCCGCTGTGGTGACAACGCGCAGGCGGCTTGAGAGATAACGCGTATAGTCATCTACAGCGGAGTGTGGTTACACCATGATGGACAGCTTACGCACGGCTGCTAACAGTCTCGTGCTCAAGATTATTTTCGGTATCATTATCGTGTCGTTCATTTTGACCGGCGTGAGTGGTTACCTGATTGGCGGGGGCAATAACTTCGCCGCCAAAGTGAATGGCCAGGAGATTAGCCGCGGGCAGTTCGAGAATGCGTTCAACAGCGAACGTAACCGCATGCAGCAACAGCTGGGCGATCAATACTCCGAGCTGGCTGCGAACGAAGGCTACATGAAAACGCTGCGTCAGCAGGTGCTGAATCGTCTTATTGACGAAGCGCTGCTGGATCAGTACTCCCGCGAGCTTAATCTCAACATCAGCGACGATCAGGTTAAACAGGCTATTTTCGCCACGCCTGCGTTCCAGGTGGACGGTAAATTTGATAACAATCGCTACAACGCGATTGTTAATCAGATGGGAATGACCGCAGACCAGTACGCTCAGGCATTACGTAATCAGCTTACTACCCAGCAACTGATTAACGGCGTTGCCGGTACGGACTTCATGCTGAAAGGCGAAACGGACGAGCTGGCGGCGCTGGTCGCACAGCAGCGTATCGTTCGCGAGGCGACAATTGACGTTAACGCACTGGCCGCGAAGCAGTCTGTTACCGAGCAGGAAGTTGCCAGCTACTACGAGCAGAATAAAAACAACTTTATGACGCCGGAACAGTTCCGCGTGAGCTACATCAAGCTGGATGCTGCTGCTATGCAGGAGACGGCCAGCGATGCGGATATTCAGGCTTATTATGACCAGCATCAGGATCAGTTCACTCAGCCGCAGCGTAACCGCTACAGCATCATTCAGACCAAAACGGAAGATGAAGCCAAAGCGGTACTGGACGAGCTGAACAAAGGCGGTGATTTCGCTGCGCTGGCAAAAGAAAAATCTGCTGACATCATCTCTGCCCGTAAAGGCGGCGACATGGGATGGCTGGAAGATTCCACCACCCCGGATGAGCTGAAGAATGCCGGTCTGAAAGAGAAAGGCCAGCTGTCAGGTGTGATTAAGTCTTCCGTTGGTTTCCTCGTTGCGCGTCTTGACGACGTGCAGCCTGCGCAGGTTAAACCGCTGAGCGAAGCCCGCGACGACATTGCGGCGAAAGTGAAGCAGGAAAAAGCGCTGGATGCCTACTATGCGCTGCAGCAGAAAGTGAGCGATGCCGCCAGCAACGATAACGAATCCCTGGCGGGTGCGGAGCAGGCGGCGGGTATGAAAGCGGTTGAAACGGGCTGGTTTAGCCGTGACAGTCTGCCGGAAGAGCTGAACTTCAAACCGGTCGCTGACATCATTTTCAATGGTGGTTTGGTTGGTGAGAACGGTACGCCTGGCAGTAACTCCGACATCATCACCGTGGATGGCGATCGCGCGTTTGTACTGCGTATTGCAGAGCACAAAGCTGAAGCCGTTAAACCACTGGCTGAAGTGAAAGATCAGGTAACTGCGCTTGTTAAGCACAATAAAGCAGAGCAGCAGGCGAAGCTTGATGCCGATAAACTGCTGGCGGATCTGAAAGCTGGTAAGGGCGATGAAGCCATGAAAGCGGCGGGTCTGAGCTTTGGCGAAGCGAAAACGCTGAGCCGTACGGGTCAGGATCCGCTGAGTCAGGCGGCCTTTGGCCTGAGCCTGCCGGCGAAAGACAAACCGAGCTACGGCGTGGCGAACGACATGCAGGGTAACGTTGTACTGCTGGCGCTGGACGAGGTGAAAGCCGGTTCTATGCCTGAAGAGCAGAAGAAAGCGATGGTTCAGGGGATTACCCAGAACAATGCGCAGATTGTCTTTGAAGCGCTGATGAGCAACCTGCGTAAAGCCGCAAAAATTAAAGTCGGTGACGCGCTGGAACAGCAGCAATAACCGAGGCTACTCGCAAAAAATTGCAAAAAGTTGTATCAACCAAAGGCCGCTTTCGCGGCCTTTTCCATTTCTGATATTTGCCGTTTGTCTGCCGTTCTGCACCTCGCTATCGTGATTCCACTGTTAACAAACAAGGAGAAAACAGTATGAAACATGGAATCAAAGCCCTGCTTATTACCCTTTCATTGACCTGCGCCGGTATGGCTCAAAGCGCACTGGCTGCAGAGCCAGTCGCCAAAAGCCAGGCGACTCAAGCCAAAGCGGATGCTACGGGAGTAGCACAAAGCAAAGCCACGCAACCGGCTAAAGCGAGCGATGATGAAGGCACCAGGGTAAGCATCAACAGCGCTTCTGCGGAGGATTTAGCGCGAGTCATGAATGGCGTAGGTCTGAAGAAAGCACAGGCGATTGTGAGCTATCGTGAGGAGTACGGGCCGTTTAAAACGGTGGAGGACTTAAAGCAGGTGCCGGGCATGGGGAGTTCGCTGGTAGAGCGCAATCTGGCAGTTTTAACACTTTAATAACTTGCAGAGTGCTAAAAATTTGCCAGACTGTAGAGGTCATACCAGTTATGACCTCTTACCCTGAAGTGTGTTCCTATAAAAACAACGTAAGGCTCCTGCGCTATGCAAACACAAATCAAAGTTCGTGGTTTTCATCTTGATGTCTATCAGCACGTTAACAATGCTCGCTATCTTGAGTTTCTGGAAGAAGCCCGCTGGGATGGCCTGGAAAACAGCGACAGCTTTCAGTGGATGACCGCACACAACATCGCTTTTGTGGTCGTGAATATTAACATTAACTACCGCCGCCCTGCGGTGCTGAGCGACCTGCTGACCATTACCAGTCAGGTGCAACAGCTAAATGGCAAAAGCGGTGTGTTGAACCAGACTATCACCCTGGAGCCGGAAGGACAGGTGGTGGCAGACGCGTTGATTACCTTCGTCTGTATTGATTTGAAAACGCAAAAGGCGCTACCGCTGGAAGGGGAGTTGCGCGAAAAACTGGAGCAGATGGTGAAGTGATGGAAGAAAGCCTGACGGCGCTTCGCTTATCAGGCTTACGGGCGATATTGACCACGGTGAATGTCGAAAGCCGGATAAGGTGCGTGCACCGCCATCCGGCAAAACGATCACTTTAGTCCTGTTTTCTGCTTCATTGCCGCCATCACTGCCGGTTTATCTGCCAGATAATGGTTCAGGCCGTTGGCGCGCAGATTACAGGCCGCGCAGTGACCGCAACCGTCACCTTTGATGCCGTTATAGCAGGTCAGCGTTTCTTCGCGTACCAGGTCCAGCTTGCCCCAGTAATCGGCCAGTGCCCAGGTTTCGGCTTTATCGATCCACATCAGCGGGGTTTCAAAGCGGATATCTTTCGCCATTCCCAGGCTTACGGCATGGTTCAGGGCTTTGACGAACTCATCGCGGCAGTCCGGATACCCAGAGAAATCCGTTTCACAAACGCCGGTAATGACCGCCTCCGCCTGCACCTGATACGCGTAAATCGCCGCCAGCGTTAAAAACAGAATATTGCGTCCTGGCACAAAGGTATTGGGAATGCCGTTCGCATCCGGTTCGTAATCGGGTACCGGAATGTTATCGCGGGTCAGGCTGCTGACGGCCAGTTCGCTGAGCAGCGTTACATCAAGTACCTTGTGCGCACGCGCGCCAAGTTTTAAGGCCAGGTCACGTGCGACATCAATCTCAGCGCGATGGCGCTGACCATAATCAAAGGTCACGCAGTGCACTTCATCATATTGATGCAGCGCTTGCGCCAGACAGGTTGTGGAGTCCTGACCCCCACTGAATACAACAACGGCACGTTTCATGGTTTTTCCTGACAAATAACGAAACCCTTATGGTAGCGCCTGGGCGTGTCGCCGACCAGCTTCTTCACGCCGACGGGGGCGGTAGCCAGGCTTCGGTAAATTCAAACCAGCCGCGAGGATTCAGGCGTACGCCGTTCACGCCCGGCGGAGCGCTAATACGATAGTGATAATTGAACAGCGGTGTCAGGGTCGCGTCATGCATCAGCGAGGCGAAAACGTGTTGTAAAGCCGCATGACGATCGTCCTCATCGGCCTGGATTTGCAGGGCATCCAGGGTGGTTTGCAGATGAGTATATGCCGGCGAGCTCAATACATGTGACCAGAGTTGATCGCAGCGCAGCCACTGTTCGAGGGTATATTCAGGTGCTTCGCCAATCAGCCTGTCGCCCATCATCAGGTCGGCCTGGGCTAAAGGATGGTCGCCATCCCAGTTTTTAGCATTATGAAAAATAAGCGTTAATTCACAGCCGAGTAGCGCTAGCGCCTGGCGAAGCTGTTCAGCCATGGCGTGCAATTCTACCGGCAGGTGATAGGCCAGCGTAAGCTTTTCCGGTAGCGGCACGTCGTCCAGTTCATCCCATTGGGGGATCGTCCATCCCGGCAGCAGCGCATTGCTTGGCGTGATCAGGTTTTCATCCACGTCAAGCGTTTGTAGCAGGGAAGAGCGGTGGATAATATTGACCAGGCGACGGGCCTGCTGCGTATTCAGCCGCGCGCTTTTTCTGAGCGTGAGATAGCAGAAACCGAGGCTGATCCCGCTGCTTACCTGGCTTAGCATGGGAAGCTCTTCGGGTTTACCAATTGCAATTTGAACCGGATGGCGACAGCTGGTGCCCAAATCCTGGGAGAAAAGCTGCGGGGTTATCCAGTATTCAATGGCTTTTAGTAGCGGATGACTCAGGTGGTAGTGATCGTGACTCTCGATGCGCACCAGGTCTGGGGTAAACAGCGCCAACCTGAACGGACCGGTACCAACAAACGGGAGTTCGGGATGTGCCAGGTGACTGCTGTAGCTTGCCAGACGATGCGCCAGCCAGAAGTCGGGGCGATGCAAAATAAAGGTTAGGCACTGGGGATGCGTCACCTCAATGCGCTTTACGCTGATAAACAGCTTGTTTAACGCGGGTAGCTCTAACAGCTTCAGCAACTGTTGATGTAGCTGTGTGCTGCTGACCGCATCGCCGTTATGCCAGTACAGGGTGGAGCGAATATAGAAATCCCAGCGCTGGCCGTCGGCGGAGATATTCCAGTGGTGGGCTAAATCTCCGCAGGGGCGTTGCGTAATACTGTCGAACCGGGTCAGGCCCGAGAATATTTGTCCGGCGAGGTGTTGCTCTGCGCGACCAGGGAGAAATCCAGGGTGCAAAGGGTCGAGCTGGCGGTAATAGGGGATACGCAGGGTTGGCGTGTCGTTTTGCCACTGCCCGCCCATAAACGGCTGGAGCAGCGTTCTTAATTCTCCCGGCGCCAGCTGGGCCAGCTCCAGTACGCTAAGTTGCTCCCCCTTTTGCAGCGCTTGTTCCATCATAATGCTGCGTAGCGAATCTGGCGTCACCAAAAAGCGCAGATGCCCGCGTTTCCCACGTCCCGACTGGGCGTGCCACTCCAGCCAGCCAGCATCCTGCGCTTGCTTCATCAGGGTACGCACGTGGCGCTCGCTGCAAAAACAGCGTTCTGCCAGCTCCCTGACGGTCACCGACTGCGGTTCTCCCGCCGACGGCTGCCACAGGCGTTGGTACTGATTCAGGCGATTCAACAATCTCATATACACGTCATCCTTCAAGCTGCCTCTTTGTTGGCGGCGTTAATTCACCCCAGTCACTGCATGCTCCTGGACGCTCACTCACTTGCCGCCTGGATGCAACTTGAATGATTTTGTGTAATAAACCCGGAACAATTCATTTTATCTATTCACTATTACTTCCGTATATCTCAGGTGATACTGAATCACAAGTTAACCGCGTCACAGTGTGGAGAAAGAAATGGCTCGTCTGGCTGCATTTGATATGGATGGCACCCTTTTGATGCCGAATCACCATTTAGGTGACGAAACGCTTTCAACGCTGGCGCGCCTGCGTGAACGCGAGATCACCCTGACATTTGCCACCGGCCGCCATGTGCTGGAGATGCGCCATATTTTGGGGTCTATCTCACTGGACGCCTTTTTGATCACGGGTAACGGCACGCGCATTCACTCTGTTGAGGGCGATGTATTGCACCGTCAGGATCTGGATCCGACTGTGGCGGATATCGTGTTACATCAGAAGTGGGATACCACAGCCAGCATGCATGTCTTTAATGACAACGGTTGGTTCACCGGACAAGAGATCCCATCGCTGCTACAGGCGCATGTGTATAGCGGATTTCGCTACCAGATCGTCGATGTGAAACGTATCCCGGCTCATCAGGTAACGAAAGTCTGTTTCTGTGGGGATCATGACTCCCTGATCCAATTACGCATTCAACTGAATGAGGCGCTGGGTGAGCAGGCAAATCTCTGTTTTTCCGCGGTTGATTGCCTTGAGGTGCTGCCGCTGGGCTGTAACAAAGGATCGGCGCTGGCGGTACTAAGCGACCACTTAGGTTATTCAATGGCCGAATGTATGGCGTTTGGCGATGCCATGAACGATCGCGAAATGTTAGGTAGCGTTGGGCGCGGCCTGATTATGGGTAACGCGATGCCACAACTGATTGCTGAACTGCCGCATTTGTCGGTGATTGGGCATTGCCGCAATCAGGCGGTGTCACACTTTTTGACGCATTGGCTGGACAATCCGCATCTACCTTATTCCCCCGAATGAGAGATCCCTTCCAGCAAGCCAGACTTCGCGTCTGGCTTTTTTTTATCCCATTAATGGGTGTTCAGAAGCCGGGTGAGTTCCGCTTTCCACGGCGTTAAATCACCGATGTGCGTGTCGATCCACTGCGGGTTGTAGTAGGTTTCAAGATAGCGTTCGCCGCTGTCGCACAGCAGCGTGACCAGTGAACCGCTTTCTCCGGCATCGCGCATACGGGCGGCAAGTTGCAGCGTTCCCCACATGTTGGTGCCGGTTGAAGCGCCGACTTTGCGGCCCAACTGCGTTTCCAGCCAGTGTGCGGTGGCCACGCTTGCGGCATCCGGCACGCGCAGCATTTCATCGACTACGTCAGGAATGAAGGAGGGTTCGACACGTGGGCGGCCGATGCCTTCGATTTTGCTTCCTACCGGGCTGCGTAACGTTGCATCGCGATCCTGCCAGAAGGGCAGAAAGACTGAGTTTTCCGGATCCACCACCATCAGGCGAGTATCGTAGCCCTGACAGCGAATATAGCGGCCAATGGTTGCAGAGGTGCCGCCGGTTCCGGCGCTCATTACAATATGGCGGGGGACAGGGTTGGGCTCGCACTGCATCTGACGGAAGATGCTGTCAGCAATATTGTTATTGCCACGCCAGTCGGTAGCGCGCTCAGCATAAGTGAACTGGTCCATGTAATGACCGTTCAGCTCACGCGCCAGCTGTTCAGAGGCCGCATAGATTTTACAGGCGCTTTCCACGAAATGACAGCGACCGCCGTAAAACTCAATCTGTTCAATTTTACGCTTCGCCGTACAGGAAGGCATGACGGCAATAAACGGCAGTCCTAACAGTCGAGCGAAATAAGCCTCGGAGACCGCCGTTGAACCGGACGATGATTCAATGATGGTGGTGCCTTCTTTAATCCAGCCATTGCACAATCCGTACAGAAACAGTGAACGCGCCAGACGATGCTTCAGGCTCCCGGTGGGATGCGTGCTCTCATCTTTTAAATAGATCTGAATGCCCGGGAACGCCGGTAGCGACAGACGAATGAGATGCGTATCCGCAGAACGCTGATAATCCGCGTTGATTTCATTGATGGCGTTTTTAACCCAGGAGCTATTCATCATTAATAGATATCCATTTGTCATTTTGTGCCAAGAATAGCGAAAAGCACGGAAAAAATTGTTGCCATTTAGCCTTTAAAATAGAATGTAAGGAGAAAATTCTTCTCTGTGGAGTGGATATGTTAGACAAAATTGACCGTAAGCTGCTTAGCTTACTGCAACAGGACTGCACCCTTTCTTTGCAGGCGTTAGCAGATGCCGTTAATCTGACTACCACCCCTTGCTGGAAACGCCTCAAACGGCTTGAAGATGACGGTATCCTGCTGGGTAGAGTCGCCCTGTTGGATCCAGAAAAACTGGGGCTGGGGCTGACCGCGTTTGTGCTGATTAAGACTCAGCATCACAGCAGTGAATGGTATTGCCGCTTTGTCACCGAAGTCACCGGTATGCCGGAGGTTCTGGGGTTCTGGCGTATGGCAGGGGAATATGATTACCTGATGCGAGTGCAGGTCGCCGATATGAAAAGCTACGATGAATTTTATAAGCGCCTGGTGAACAGCGTACCGGGCCTGTCTGACGTCACCTCCAGTTTTGCGATGGAACAGATTAAATACACAACTGCGCTCCCTATTGAATAACTCTCCCGGCGCTTATTGCCGGAAATCTTGTCAGGACATAACGCGTGCGATTATTTGCTCAATTAAGCTGGTACTTCCGCCGGGAGTGGCGTCGCTACCTCGGGGCGGTGGCCCTGCTTATCATCATCGCTATCCTTCAGCTTATTCCGCCGAAAGTGGTCGGGATCATTGTGGATGGCGTGACGACTCAACGCTTCACCACCGAGCTGCTGCTGATGTGGGTGGGAACAATTGCCCTGATTGCAGTGGTGGTTTATTTGCTGCGCTATGTCTGGCGCGTGCTGCTGTTTGGCGCATCCTACCAACTGGCGGTTGAGCTGCGGGAAGATTATTACCGTCAGTTGAGTCGCCAGCATCCAGAATTTTATCTGCGTCACCGCACGGGCGATCTGATGGCGCGTGCGACCAACGATGTCGATCGGGTCGTATTTGCCGCCGGAGAAGGCGTGCTGACGCTGGTAGATTCGCTGGTAATGGGATGTGCGGTGCTGATCGTGATGTCAACGCAGATAAGCTGGCAGTTGACGTTAATTGCGCTGCTGCCGATGCCGGTGATGGCGTTGATGATCAAACGTTACGGCGATCGACTGCATAACCGCTTTAAGCTGGCGCAGGCGGCGTTTTCCAGTCTCAACGACCGTACTCAGGAAAGCCTGACCAGTATTCGCATGATCAAGGCCTTCGGTCTGGAGGATCGGCAATCGGCATTATTTGCCGCCGATGCCGAAGATACCGGTAAGAAAAACCTGCGCGTGGCGCGCATTGACGCCCGTTTTGATCCCACGATTTATATCGCCATTGGCATGGCTAACCTACTGGCGATTGCTGGGGGAAGCTGGATGGTGGTGCACGGCTCGCTGACGCTCGGCCAGCTCACCAGCTTTATGATGTATCTCGGTTTGATGATTTGGCCAATGCTGGCACTGGCATGGATGTTTAACATCGTCGAACGTGGCAGTGCGGCGTACAGCCGTATTCGCGCCATGCTGTCTGAAGCGCCGGTGGTGGATGATGGCACTGAACCGGTACCGGAAGGGCGTGGGGAGCTGGCGGTGGCGATTCGCGAATTTTGCTACCCGCAAACGACACACCCGGCGCTGGAAAATGTGAACTTCCAGCTTAAACCTGGGCAGATGTTGGGCATTTGTGGGCCTACCGGCGCGGGGAAAAGTACGGTGCTGTCGCTGATTCAGCGTCATTTTGATATCACCCACGGCGATGTGCGCTTTCATGATATCCCCTTAACGCGATTACAACTGGATAGCTGGCGCAGCCGGCTGGCCGTTGTCAGCCAGACGCCATTCCTGTTTTCGGATACCGTTGGCAATAACATCGCGTTAGGACGCCCTCAGGCCACGCAGGAAGAGATCGAGTATGTGGCACGCCTTGCCAGCGTTCATGAGGATATTTTACGTCTTCCGCAGGGCTACGACACCGAAGTGGGCGAACGTGGGGTGATGCTGTCTGGTGGGCAAAAACAGCGTATTTCTATCGCTCGAGCGCTACTCCTGAACGCTGAAATCTTGATTCTGGATGATGCGCTGTCGGCGGTAGATGGTCGTACCGAGCATCAGATCCTGCATAACCTGCGCCAGTGGGGCGAAGGCAGAACCGTCATTATTAGCGCCCACCGTTTATCGGCCCTGACGGAAGCCAGCGAAATTATCGTGATGCAGCATGGGCATATTGCCCAGCGCGGCGAGCATGATGCGTTAGTGCAGCAGCCTGGCTGGTATCGCGATATGTACCGCTATCAGCAACTGGAAGCGGCGCTGACTGATGCACCAGAGATAAACGAGGAGGCGGCTAATGCGTAGTTTTGGGCAATTATGGCCGACCCTGAAAAGATTGCTGGCGTATGGCTCTCCATGGCGAAAACAGCTGGCTATTGCGGTAGTCATGCTGTGGGTGGCCGCTGCGGCGGAAGTCAGCGGTCCGCTGCTGATTAGCTATTTTATCGATAACATGGTGGCGAAGAATAATCTGCCGCTGGCGATGGTCGCCGGGCTGGTTGCGGCATATATCGGTCTGCAACTGCTGGCGGCTGGCCTGCATTACGCGCAGTCATTGCTGTTTAACCAGGCGGCAGTTGGCGTAGTACAACAGTTGCGCACCGACGTAATGGACGCTGCGCTGCGCCAGCCGCTCAGCGCCTTTGATACTCAACCCGTCGGACAGCTAATCTCCCGCGTGACCAATGACACCGAAGTTATTCGCGACCTGTACGTGACGGTGGTAGCAACGGTCCTGCGCAGCGCGGCATTAATTGGCGCCATGCTGGTAGCGATGTTCAGCCTTGAGTGGCGTATGGCGTTAGTGGCGATGGCCATTTTCCCGGCCGTGCTGGTGGTGATGGTGATTTATCAACGCTACAGCACCCCGATTGTGCGCCGGGTTCGCGCTTATCTGGCGGATATTAACGATGGCTTTAACGAAGTCATCAACGGCATGAGTGTTATCCAGCAGTTCCGCCAGCAGGCGCGATTTGGCGAGAGAATGGGCGAAGCAAGCCGCTCGCACTATATGGCGCGTATGCAGACCCTGCGACTGGATGGTTTTTTGTTGCGCCCGCTGCTTAGCCTTTTCTCGGCACTGATCCTCTGCGGATTGCTGATGCTGTTCAGTTTTACCTCTGGCAGCTCGATCGAGGTTGGCGTGCTGTACGCGTTTATCAGCTACCTCGGCCGTTTGAACGAACCGCTGATCGAGTTGACCACTCAGCAATCAATGCTGCAGCAGGCGGTTGTCGCCGGTGAGCGAGTGTTCGAACTGATGGATGGGCCACGTCAGCGCTATGGTGAAGATGAGCGACCGCTAAAGAGCGGGGACATTGAGGTGGATAACGTTTCATTTGCCTATCGCGACGACAATCTGGTGCTGCAAAATATCAGTTTGTCCGTGCCTTCGCGCAGCTTTGTGGCTTTGGTCGGACACACCGGCAGTGGTAAAAGCACGCTCGCCAGCCTGCTGATGGGTTACTACCCGCTGACGCAGGGGGAAATCTGCCTTGATGGACGGCCGCTATCTTCACTGAGCCACGGTGCGTTACGTCAGGGCATCGCCATGGTGCAGCAGGATCCGGTGGTGATGGCAGATACCTTCCTGGCGAACGTTACGCTGGGCCGCGATATCTCAGAAGAGCGGGTATGGCAGGCGCTGGAGACCGTGCAACTGGCAGAACTGGCGCGAGGTCTGAGCGAGGGGATTCATACCCGGCTGGGCGAGCAGGGCAATAATCTCTCCGTTGGTCAAAAACAGCTGCTGGCGTTGGCGCGGGTGTTGGTTGAAACGCCACAGGTGTTGATCCTCGACGAAGCCACGGCCAGTATTGACTCCGGTACTGAACAGGCCATTCAGCAAGCTCTGGCGGCGGTACGTGAACACACCACGCTGGTGGTGATTGCGCATCGGTTATCGACGATTGTCGATGCGGACACCATTCTGGTGCTGCATCGCGGTCAGGCGGTGGAGCGTGGTACGCACCAGCAATTACTGGCGGCGCAAGGCCGTTACTGGCAGATGTATCAGCTACAGTTGGCGGGTGAAGAGTTAGCCGCCAGCACGCAAGACGATTCTGTTATCGCCTGATGGCGCGGCGCTTATCCGGTCTGGGGCCAGCACGGTCTCGTAGGCCGGGTAAGGCGTTTACGCTGCCATCCGGCAATCAACAATCTGGTGCAAAAATGTAACGCACTATGCACCGTTATAGTGCGTTTTTTCTTTTCCTCTCCCGGAAGTACCCTGAGAACCTGAATCATCCCGCCTTTTTCATTTCTGGCACATCCCTTGCAATATTCCTCTCGTGTATCTGCAGCCACTACTGAATTCTGACTGGAGGGGATCTATGAAGCTGGTTACCGTGGTAATCAAACCGTTCAAACTGGAAGACGTCCGTGAAGCATTGTCGTCTATTGGTATTCAGGGGCTGACCGTCACCGAAGTGAAGGGGTTTGGCCGACAGAAAGGTCATGCTGAGCTGTACCGTGGGGCTGAATATAGCGTCAATTTTCTGCCGAAGGTGAAGATTGATGTGGCGATTGCCGACGACCAACTGGATGGCGTGATTGATGTCATCAGTAAGGCGGCATACACCGGAAAAATTGGCGACGGCAAAATCTTCGTCGCCGAGCTGCAACGTGTGATTCGTATTCGTACCGGCGAAGCCGACGAAGCCGCACTGTAACGTCTGGCACACAGTGATAGGAAACCAAAAAATGAAGATAGCAACGATGAAAACAGGTATTGCTTCACTGGCGCTGCTGCCGGGACTGGCGATGGCGGCACCGGCGGTTGCGGATAAAGCGGATAACGCTTTTATGATGATCTGTACCGCGCTGGTGCTGTTTATGACCATCCCTGGCATTGCGCTGTTCTACGGCGGTTTGATTCGCGGTAAGAACGTGCTGTCGATGCTGACTCAGGTTACGGTGACATTTGCTCTGGTTTGTATTTTATGGGTGGTTTATGGCTACTCACTGGCCTTTGGCGAAGGTAATAATTTCTTCGGCAACTTCAACTGGGTATTGCTGAAGAATATTGCGCTGACGGCGGTAACGGGGAGCTTCTACCAGTACATTCACGTTGCTTTTCAGGGCTCGTTCGCCTGCATCACCGTTGGGCTAATCGTCGGTGCGCTGGCTGAACGTATTCGCTTCTCCGCGGTGCTGATTTTTGTGGTGGTATGGTTAACGCTGTCGTACATCCCCATTGCTCATATGGTCTGGGGCGGCGGCTTGCTGGCTTCCCACGGCGCGCTGGATTTTGCCGGCGGAACGGTTGTGCACATCAACGCGGCGATTGCCGGTCTGGTAGGCGCGTATCTGATTGGCAAACGTGTCGGTTTTGGCAAAGAAGCTTTTAAACCGCATAACCTTCCGATGGTCTTCACCGGTACCGCTATTCTCTACATTGGTTGGTTTGGCTTCAACGCTGGTTCAGCGGGTACGGCAAATGAAATCGCCGCACTGGCCTTCGTCAATACCGTGGTCGCCACCGCTGCAGCCATCCTCGGATGGATCTTCGGTGAATGGGCGCTGCGTGGTAAACCGTCTCTGCTGGGCGCCTGCTCTGGTGCCATTGCGGGTCTGGTGGGCGTAACACCTGCATGTGGCTATATCGGTGTCGGCGGCGCGCTGATTATCGGTGTCGTTGCGGGTCTGGCAGGCCTGTGGGGCGTGACCATGCTGAAGCGTTTTCTGCGTGTGGACGATCCGTGTGACGTGTTTGGCGTTCACGGCGTGTGCGGCATTGTCGGCTGTATCCTGACCGGAGTTTTCGCTGCCAGCTCTTTGGGAGGCGTGGGCTTTGCCGAAGGCGTGACCATGGGGCATCAGCTGCTGGTGCAACTGGAAAGCGTGGCGATCACCATCGTCTGGTCTGGCGTGGTGGCTTTCATTGGCTATAAGCTGGCGGATATGACGGTTGGTTTGCGCGTACCGGAAGAGCAGGAGCGCGAAGGTCTGGATGTAAACAGTCACGGCGAGAACGCTTACAACGCCTGATTCTCAATTTGCCGGATGGCAACGCTTTTGCGCCACCATCCGGCAATTCTCAATTGCGATTACGCATTACCCCTTCCTGTACGGTAGAAGCGACCAGCACGCCATCCTGGGTATAAAACTCTCCGCGTACAAAGCCCCGGGCACCGGATGCCGAAGTACTCTCGACGTTATACAGCAGCCATTCATTGATATTAAACGGACGGTGGAACCACATGGAATGGTCAATGGTGGCGATCTGAATCCCTTTTTCCAGGAAGCCAATCCCATACGGTTGCAGCGCAACAGGCAGGAAGTTCAGGTCTGAGGCATAACCCAGCAGATACTGATGGACGCGCAGATCGTCCTGCAGCACGCCGTTAGCTCGGATCCATACCTGGCGCGTCGGAGGTGCGACGTGACCTTTTAGGGGGTTATGAAACTCGACAGGGCGTACTTCCAACGGACGATCGTTGATAAATTTTTCTTTCAACAGCGGCGGCAGCAAATGCGCCACTGAGCGGGCAATTTCCGTTTCTGATTTCAGCTCATCGGGACCCGGCGCATCCGGCATGGTTTTCTGATGTTCAAATCCGTCTTCCGGTGCCTGAAAAGAGGCGGTCATGTAAAAAATGGGTTTACCATTCTGGATCGCGGCAACGCGGCGCGCGCTGAAGCTGTTACCATCACGCAGGACTTCCACATCATAGATGATGGGCTTTTGGCTATCGCCGGGGCGTAAAAAGTAGCTGTGAAAAGAGTGTACCAGACGCTCTTCCGGTACGGTTTCTTTTGCGGCATATAGCGCCTGACCGACAACCTGTCCCCCAAAAACCTGACGTAACCCTAAGTCTTCACTTTGGCCCCGAAAGAGTCCTTCTTCAATTTTTTCCAGATTTAACAATGTCAGCAAATTTTTCAGTGCCAGACTCATACGTGCTCTCCAGGTGATATCGATGTCGCAGCGAGGTAGGCAGAGTATAACGCAATTTTAAAAGTGGTCCGATGGGTGCAATTGTCTGAATTACTGGCCTATTACAGGCAAAAATAGCTGTCTTGTGCCACACTTAGTCACGTTATGTTTTTGTTAACCACTCTTCTGGCGAGGAAAGTTCTCGCTGGTGCATAGATGATAAGGAGAATTTAATGAAACTCGTGCACATGGTAAGTGGTTTAGCGGTTGCAGTCGCTCTGGCGGCCTGTGCCGATAAAAGCGCTGATATTCAGACACCTGCGCCAAGCCCTAATACGTCAATTTCTGACACACAGTCTAAAATTCAGCAGCCAAATGTCTCCGGTACAGTATGGATCCGTCAGAAAGTGGCCTTGCCACCCGATGCGGTGCTAACCGTTACGCTGTCAGATGCTTCACTGGCCGATGCGCCGTCAAAAGTGCTGTCGCAAAAAGCGGTTCGTACTGAAGGTAAACAAGCGCCATTCAGCTTTGTATTACCGTTCAACCCGGCAGATATTCAACCTAACGCCCGTATTCTGCTGAGTGCGGCTATTACGGTAAATGATAAACTGGTCTTTATTACTGATACCGTTCAGACGGTCATCAATCAGGGTGGGACTAAAGCCGACCTGACGTTGGTCCCTGTACAGCAAACAGCAGTACCGGTTCAGGCGAGCGGTGGGGCTACTACCACGGTTCCGTCTACTTCACCAACCCAGGTGAATCCGTCATCTGCGGTTCCGGCTCCCACGCAGTACTAAAGTCGTTGTAACCCTCTCCGCCTGGAGAGGGTTAGTACACCCAGCGATAGCGCTGTAAATCGATCTGTCCGCTTCCTGAAACCACTATTCCTTCTGCCAGCAACGCCTGACGTTGTCGTTGCAGGTCGGGGCCCGTCAGCGAAATGGCTCCGTGGCGATTGACCACCCGATGCCAGGGCAGGGCGCTGCCTTCGGGGAGACGCTTAAGCACGCCGCCTACCTGACGCGCAGCGCGCGGCGATCCCGCAAGCCGGGCAACATCGCCATACGTGGTGACGAAACCTTCGGGGATTGAAGCGACAATTTGCCAGACGCGTTGGGGGAAAGAGTCCTGTATATCCATCATTTATTCCTGCGCTAATCCTCCAGCATAATGCCGAATGGCGAAGGAGTGAAGCCGCATTGCACAAGAAAACAGCATCCGATGCTGGATGGGTTGCAATTACAGGGTGCAGCAGTGATAATGCGCCTGCGCGTTGGTTAACAACGCTCTCAATGGGGGCTCTGTTGGTTCTCCCGCAACACTACTCTGTTTACCAGGTCAGGTCCGGAAGGAAGCAGCCAAGGCAGATGACGTGTGTGCCGGGATGTAGCTGGCAGGGCCCCCACCCAATTCTGCCGTCCGGCAATTTCTCTTCTGTTTATCTTCTTTTCTTTGTCATCGGATCGTCATTTTATTGTCATCAAATACTGTCACTGTGTTTTGGGGATGTTATTTGAGCTTTTGCCGCCGCCATTGCGCTGTAATGACATGGTCTTACATCCGGTGTGTTGTGGCTGACCACAAGGATTTTCTACGATGTCGACCGCTGTATTGAATGTCAAAGTTGATGAGGCGCTAAAAGAAAAGCTTCGCCATTATGCTGAAGTGCATAATGAAAATTTGAGTATCGCCACGGAAAAACTGCTACTGATCGCGTTTTCCGTCATTGAAGAGGTGGGAGTCTCCGCTGAGGATATCGATAGCCAGCATACGGAAGAATCCGTAGTTGACGCACTGACTCCTAAAGAAATCAAAGCATTGCGAAGATTACTGAAGAAGAAAAAATGAAACAACAATCGCTCTCAACCGCTTGTAATTACGGCGAAGCCTGTGAAATGCTGCGCTCCGGTTATGTGAAACACGTTCGTCTGAGCTGGAATGTCGGCAGCGATGAATTCTTCCGTATTGCCTCCGACTGGTGTGATGCCGGGGCAAAAATTAAGAAAGACGGTGAGAATTTCGTGATTTCCCTGAAGGGTTTTCCGGTTCCTCCTCAGCGGTAGTATTGCCAGGACCTCCTCGTCCATCACGGCATTCAAGAGCGAGTCCTTTAACTCGTCGTTTAGATTATTTTACGCATTTTCCCGCCGCTGGCCTGCAAACGCAGGCTATCCCAAATGGGTTGCAACACTCTGAAGGCGGCACACGCTGTGTCATCCGGCAACGTGAAGGGCATACGCAAAAATCGGTCGAATGCGCCATCAAGGCCGAACCGCGTACCGGTTCCCAACTGAATGCCTGCGCTTTCGGCGCGCGTGGCAAAGAGCGTCGCCAGCGTATCAGGCAGTTCAACCCAGAAAGAGAGTCCTCCTTGTGGCTGGGTAAATTGCCATTCCGGAAAATGTGAGTTCATCAGGCGCGAGCACAGGTCTCGCTGTGATGTGAGCCGGCGTCTTCTGTCAGGAAGAAAGTCCTCGGCGTTATCCAGCAGCCAACTGGTGGCGAGTTGTTCAAGCACCGGGGAGCCCAAATCGAAGGTGTCGCGGGTTTGGACCAGCGCGGCAATGGTACGCGCCGACGCCCGAATCCAGCCCAGACGTAATCCGCCCCAAAAGCTTTTCCCTGCTGAACCGAGCAGGATGATTGGGGCATCGCGATTGAATGCGGCAAGCGGCGGTGGCGGTGGGGCGTCATACCACAGGTTCACCATGGTCTCATCGACCACCAACGTCGTGTGGGTTCTTTCAGCAATATCCGCCACGACCTGGCGAGTAGCGGTGTCCATACAGCGCCCGGTCGGGTTGTGAAAATCCGGCATCAGATAGGCCATTCTCGGTGCAGTTTGCGCGATGGTGGCGACCAGACCCGCCGTATCCCAACCGTGCTCGGGCAGCGACACGCCGACGGGGCGACATGACGCCCCTTGTATTGCTGCAATGGCCAGCGGATAAGTGGGATGATCTACCACTACGCGATCGCCGGGGCCGGTGAGTAAACGCAGGATCAACGCCAGACCGCTGACCGCGCCGTTCACGACCATTATTTCGTCGGGCTGCGTCGGGAGTCCGCGTTCGCAATAATGCCGGGCGATGGATTCACGCAAAACCGACAGTCCCTGCGGTAGATACCCGGAGCTCAGCAGATGCTGCGGCATTGCGAACAGTGCCTGCTGGTAAGCCTGATGAATTTCAGGACCGGCACTCAGCGCTGCCGTGGACAAATCAAGCGCTGTGCCAGTGCTGGTCCGCGTTGGCACATGGCGAATGTGTTCCGGCAGGATCACCCGTGAACCGCTACCATGTCGGCTTTCCAGATATCCCTCCTCACGCAGTTGCGCCATGGCGCTGGCGACGGTGGTTCGGCTGACTTGCAGAACGGCAGCGAGTTCGCGTTCACCGGGCAAGCGGCTATCCAGCGCCAGTCGCCCATCGAGGATCAGCAAACGTAACGCTTCTGCCAACTGTCGCCAGATGGGCGTTCGCGAGGGACTTTCCTGCCAGTGTCCGAGCAGGCGTTGCAAAGACTGGCTTCCGTAACGGCGAGATGACATAGCAGTCCACTTTTTGAAAACTGGACATTAATCATAGTGCCAATTGCGGTGAAGATGAAAGTTATCTGAGAGTAAGAGGGGAAGAACATGCTGCGTCGTTTACTTCAGCTGTTTATCGGGCTGACGCTGTACGGTGTGTCGACGGCGATGTTTGTCCGTGCCGATTTAGGGGCCGATCCGTGGAACGTGTTTCACCTGGGGGTGGCAAATTTACTGTCGATGAATATCGGCGTGGTGATTATTGCCGTGGGTGTGTTGGTGCTTCTGGCGTGGATACCGCTACGCCAGCGCCCAGGGTTTGGCACGTTAAGCAACGTGATTATGATTGGGCTGGCGGCAGATGTCGCGCTGCTGGTGATTCCGGGATTTGAATCCCTGCTGGCGCGCAGCGGGCTGCTGGTGTCAGCGGTGATACTGAATGCGTTAGCAACCGCTCTGTACATTGGTGCCGGTTTTGGCGCGGGCCCGCGTGACGGTCTGATGACTGGAATTCACGCGCGTACCGGCTGGCCAGTACGACGAATTCGAACCGCAATCGAAGTGTCCGTGTTGCTTATTGGTTGGCTGTTGGGGGGAACCGTTGGGTTTGGAACGGTGCTGTATGCACTGGCTATTGGGCCGCTGATTCAAATTTGCCTGCCATGGTTTTGCCATCAGCCGCAGGCGCGTATTCGTATCAGGAATGCGCCTGGGGCACGATCGCCTGCTGGCGACTAAACTTAACCTCGACTGACGCGGCCGGAATCGGCTTGCCGCGCAGTACACTTCGGAGGTTTTTCTCATGAAGTATGTTGATGGCTTTGTGGTTGCCGTACCCGCTGAAAACAAGGAGGCGTACATTGCGATGGCGGCAAAAGCAGCTCCGCTTTTCAAGGAGTTCGGTGCATTGCGCGTGGTGGAGTGCTGGGCAGATGATGTCCCCGACGGCAAACTGACCGATTTTCGCATGGCTGTGAAAGCGCAGGATCATGAAGAAGTGGTATTCAGCTGGATTGAATACCCTTCCAAAGAGGTCCGCGATGCGGCGAATCAGAAGATGATGTCCGATCCCCGTATGAAGGAATTCGGTGAATCTATGCCATTTGATGGCAAGCGAATGATCTACGGTGGATTTGCGCCCATTATGGAAGAGTGATGTGACTGGCTGTGCGGCGTGCCGCCAGCCATCTCACCATCAACAGCCATGCTAAAGCCGTTTTTCTGCCCACAGAATAAATTCTGCTTTCGGCAGCGCTTTACTGTAAAGCCAGCCCTGACCGTACTGCACGCCGTGCTGGCGTAGCCAGGCTTCCTGATTCTCGGTTTCAATACCTTCTGCCACCATCTCCAGCTTCAGCGTTTTCGCGATCTCGATGATATGCGGCGTGACGTTGTTGTACTCCAGCGCATCGACGAACGATTTGTCGATCTTCAGGATATCCACATCCAGATCCTGCAAATAGCTAAGACTTGAATAGCCGGTACCAAAGTCATCAATATAGATCGAATGGCCTGCCTGTCGGTATTTAGCAATAAACGGCGCGCTGTTTTTTGGGTCGGCAAATTCGCGTTCGGTCAGTTCCAGTGCGATTTGTGCAGGCTTAAGTTGCCAATGGTTCACCTTCTGGCTTAACAGAGCAGGAAGTGTTTCGGAGGTCAGATCGGCTGACTCAAGGTTAATGGATATATGCTGGTGGGGATATTGACGCAGCCATTTTCCTAAATCGTCAAATACGCTTTCAATAATCAAACGGGTGAGCGGCTCTGAAAGCCCGGTCTCTTGCGCCAGTGCGACGAAAATCTCAGGCGACAGATAGCTCCCGTCGGCCTGTGGCCAGCGAGCCAGCGCCTCTGCCCCGACCACTTTCCCCGTTTTGAGCGAGATAATCGGTTGGTAGTAGACCTTAATATCCCGATGCTGGATAGCGTCCTGCAACTGGTGATGAGGGGACTGTAAACGGCGCAAAATACGCAGAATAAAGGCTGCGGTGAGTAAGCCGAGAAGGATCCCTGCCGGCAGCCAGATGAGCGCTTGTCGGTGCCAGCTTTTTTGCAAAGGTACAGTGGATGCCCAGGTTACAACCGTAATGCCCAGTTCGGGGAAGGGGCGGGCGTTATAAATACTGCCGTCTTTCTGCAGATGGGTAATCGAATGCTCTAGTTGCACATGTTGTAAAACATCCGGTGGCAGATCGGTGCTACTGGCTACCACCGTGTTACGCGCGGTACCAAGGATAGCGACTTCAATCGGCCATGAGCCAAACGGGATGACATCAATAAAAGAACCGGGATCGATCATCACGACGTAATGCTTGCTACCTAATGCCGCCATAAAACGCTTGATGCCCAAATCGTTTTGCATGGTCAACCATGCGTGGTAGCCATCGGGCGTGATTTTCATTGCTGGAGGAAACGCGGCTGCCCGGCTTCTTTTTTCCAGGGATGAGCATTGTGGAACGTTATCTTTGAGGTACAGCACTTCCTGAATATAGCGATAGCTATATGACAAACGACGCATTTCAAGCAGATGCTCTTCACTACAAGGTTCACCCTGAAAAGCTTCAATATGGCGCAACGCTTTTTTGGCCTGTTCACCTACGCGTTCCGTACGTAATGCGACTCGGGTTGAGAACATATCGAGTTCATCGATAAATTTCGTTTCGACCTGACGATGCGCCAGCCACAGGCTTAAACCTACGGGCGCGAGGATGGAAAGAAACAGCACCCCAGTCACCAGGCTTATCAGATGTCGTGTTATCACAGTGATATCCTTATTAACACAGCGTAGGGAAAGTATATCCGAAAGCCGAAAAAGCTATTCGATTGGCATCATATATTTACGGCCACTTATCATCCCGTTTAACTCTTAATCGCGTAAACCAGGTTGTGATTTATACAAGAGTGGTGTATTTTGATTGTTATGTTATAACGTAGCAAATTGAGGTTGCCATGAAGCCGGATATTCATCCTTTTTACCGTACTGTGGTGTTTCACGATACCAGTGCCAATGAATTTTTTAAGGTCGGCTCGACCATTAAAACGGAACGTGAGATTGAGTTTGAGGGGAAAATGTATCCGTACGTGACCCTGGATATCTCTTCCAAATCGCATCCGTACTATACCGGGAAACAAAAAACCTTTGATAACGAAGGCAGTGCAGCACGTTTCCAGAAACGTTTTGGTCATTTTATTGGCACTAAGCGAGGTTAAGATGCAGGTACTCAATTCACTTCGTAGTGCAAAACAGCGTCATCCTGACTGCCAGATAGTGAAACGCAAAGGGCGTTTGTACGTCATCTGCAAAACGAATCCGCGCTTTAAAGCTGTTCAGGGGCGTAAAAAAAGACGTTAGTTTCTTTACCAACATTTCAGGGATTAAAGTGCGTTTCCTTCATCGGGACGCACTTTTTTTATCTGCGTTGAGATGTCGTTACTGACTGGTCTGGGGGCGGGTTAGCGTAAAGACATCGTAAAACGAGAGTTCACCCTTACGCGATATCATCTTTTGCAGCTGCGCTTTATGTTCGCTATCGACGGAAGGTGAGTGCAGGATGGTATCGATGAGTGAAGGGGGGACAAAGCGCGTGTTATACCATTCCCCGTTATAGCAAACTCTGAAATCCAGTACGTCGATATCTTCAAAGCGGTATCGCGGCGCAACGTCGAAAAAGAAAAACGCGTTGAGTATGACGAACAGAACCACCAGCAGCCATACTGAATCGACTAACGTTTCTGACTGCAGCATCACCGCCAGCGTGGCAAACCACGCAACATACATGCCGATGAACAAGCCGGGATGTTTGCGAATAAAGCTGATGCTAAAGCGCGGTTTGTTGTCGCGCTTTTCGCGAATATTTAAGTCGTCGATGGTTTCGGTAAGCAGGCGCTGTATTTCTGTCATCTCTTGCCTTTGTGGTGTCTGCGATATTCAGATGCGATCGCCCTATTTTAAAAGGGGATACCTTGTGAAGAAAGTAACAGATTAACCACAGTTTAGCATAACAGTTACATTTAAGATCACAGCGTTTTGATAATCCTGGCGGGATTGCCCCCAACCACGCAGTTTGCCGGAACGCTTTTCGTGACCACCGCGCCTGAGGCCACAACCACGTTATCACCCAACGTTACGCCAGGGTTTATCACTGCGCGTCCACCTATCCAGACGTTGTGGCCAATAGTCACGGGTTTGCCGAGCTCCATGCCACTGTTTCGCTCGGTGGCATCCAGCGGGTGGGTGGCGGTATAAATATGGACTCCTGGGGCTAACATGCAGTTGTCGCCAATATGGATCGGGCAGACGTCGAGCATAACGCAGTCGAAGTTGGCGTAAAATTCTTTACCGAGATAGATGTTATAGCCGTAATCACAATGAAAAGAGGGTTCAATATAAGCCCCTTCGCTCTGGCCCAACAGCTCATGCAGGATAGCTTGTCGCGCATTTTTTTCATCGGGAGCGGTGAGGTTGTAGCGATGGGTCAACTGACGAGCGCGTAGTCGGTCGTGGCGCAATGTTTCATCCGCCGGGCGATAAAGTTCACCGGCGATCATTTTTTGCTTTTCATTACTCATTACGAATTTCCTGTGTACTGGAGGTCATTTCAACACAGTAAAACGCAATGCAAACAAGGGGAACGTTCCCACTTCTTCGCTGTGATCGTAGTCACGTGATTTGATTTAAATAACCATTGTAAATACGAAAATGGTCAGCCAGACAAATGTACCGCTATACCTGACTTAACCCGTGAGCAATTAGCGAATGAATTTCCAAACAGAAGTTGGAATCTTGTCGTAGAGCTTATTCATAGTCAATTCAGCAAGGCGGTGATCTGCTGCTGAGTAAAATACAGCCAGTTCGTTGTCGGACAATTCATATTTATTTTTTTCAATAACGCGCTCAAGTGTGTCAATTGTCTGACAACGTCGCAGGCGCATCAAATAATCAGTTTTAGTTAATGGTTTATCGGACATAAATCTTACCTATGATTGTAATAATTTTTAACAAGACAAACTAACAGGATTAGCCCTGGTGGCATTGACAAAACAGCGAAACAGTCGATTACCTGACTTCCGCCATTTCTGCAGATCCTGCGTATTAATACCATAACTGCTGAACAACATAAAAGTGTCATCCAGGTATTCATCTATCTGCGCGACCAGCTTATTGTCCTCATTGTACTTAATTTTATAATTAAGTGCGAAGGTTGCAATATGCTCTATCAGTTCATTGAGCTGCAAGCTGGTGGCAGAGGTAGGGTCATTAACCCAGCCATGGTTACTTTGTTCAAGGTTTGCAAGACAGTCATGATACAGAGTTTCGCAGAGAAATTTAAGCTGCGCGATATCATGTCTTTTGGGTGAGTATTCATCCATAACGCATCCCCTTCTTCGTGGCTTAAACTAACCGAACACCTTCGGGATGGATACAACAGACTACCTGGAACTTGCCCGCGACTCCTGATGATTTAACTATAATCTAGTCTAAAAAAGATTTCATCGTCATATCACGAAAAATTACAATTATGCAAACTTATGATGTCAGGTCATTTTTACATTTTAACAGATAAATGCGGTTATTCGGAATCGGACAATTTCTTTATTCTTCGGGCAATCATCGAGTTATCTTGATTAGGTTTAGCAACGAAAGGTAACAATCGACAATGTGAACCGCTTACCAGGAATAATCTTAATATTTATTAAAGTAAATAAGAACTCTCAATGTTTTTTTAAGAATAGCCTTTAAGGCTACAGGGATTATATCGCTTATTTACCCTGGAGAAAATAAACGAAATAGCAATAAGTGATTTTTATGATTTTTCCAGAAAAAAGGCCGCTTGCGCGGCCTTATCTTTAGAGATCTATCAATGATGGTCTACTGAGTGGCTATGCTCAAGATCTTCACTTTTGCGGCTAAAGCGGCGGCGTACCACCACAAAGAACACCGGAACAAAGAAGATAGCCAACACGGTTGCCGTCACCATCCCGCCCATTACGCCAGTACCAACGGCGTTCTGCGCGCCGGAGCCTGCGCCGGAGCTGATAACCAGCGGCATTACGCCCAGAATAAAGGCCAGCGATGTCATCAGGATCGGACGTAAACGCATGCGGACCGCATCCAGCGTCGCCTCTATCAGACCTTTACCCTCTTTATCCATCAAGTCTTTGGCGAATTCGACGATAAGTATCGCGTTCTTCGCCGACAACCCAATGGTTGTGAGCAGGCCTACCTGGAAGTAAACGTCGTTGGTCAGGCCGCGGAACGTTGCCGCCAGCAATGCACCGATAACACCTAACGGTACCACCAGCATGACGGAGAACGGAATTGACCAGCTCTCGTACAATGCCGCCAGACACAGGAATACGACAATCAGTGAAATGGCATACAGAGCAGGGGCCTGGTTGCCGGACAGTCGTTCCTGGTAGGACATACCGGTCCAGTCATAGCCGATACCGGATGGCAGTTTGCTGGCCAGTTCCTCCATCATTGCCATAGCTTCACCGGTACTTTTACCCGGTGCGGCCTGGCCTAAGATTTCCATGGAAGGCAGACCGTTATAGCGTTCCAGACGCGGTGAACCATATTCCCAACGTGAGGTAGAGAAGGCGGAGAACGGTACCATCTGTCCATCGCTGCCGCGGACATACCAGTTTCCAATATCTTCCGGCAACATACGGTATTTCGCTTCAGACATGATGTAAACTTTCTTCACACGACCACGGTCGATGAAGTCATTTACGTAGCTTCCGCCCCATGCTGCACCCAGCGTTGTATTAATATCACTAATGGATACACCCAGAGCCTGCGCTTTTTCCTGATCGATATCGATCTTGAACTGCGGCGTATCTTCCAGACCGTTAGGACGTACGCCGACTAACAGATCAGGATGTTTCGCAACTTCACCAAACAGCTGGTTACGCGCCTGAGTCAGCTTCTCATGACCTAAACCTGCCTGGTCAATCAGCTGGAAGTCGAAACCGGTCGCGGTCCCTAACTCCACAATCGCTGGCAGGTTAAAAGCGAAGACCATCGCGTCTTTAATCTGCGAGAATGCGCCCATCGCACGTTGAGTAATTGCCTCAACCTTGTTCTCTTCGCCTGGACGTTCACTCCAGTCTTTCAGAGAGACGAACGCGATACCGGTGTTCTGACCACGTCCTGCAAAACCGAAGCCGTTAACGGCAAACACCGATTCAACGTTCGCTTTTTCTTTGGTCAGATAGTAATCCGTCATTTCGTCCAGCACCTTCTGGGTACGCTCTTGCGTTGCACCCGCTGGCAGCTGAGCCATTGACAGGAATACCCCCTGGTCTTCATCTGGCAGGAACGAGCTTGGCAGACGAACGAACAGATAGGCCATACCCACGACGATGATCAGATACAGCGCCAGATAACGACCGGTGCTGCGCAGAATTCCGCCCACGCTGTCGGTGTAATGGTGCGTGCTCTTATCGAACATGCGGTTAAACCAGCCGAAGAAACCTTTTTTGCCTTCTCCGTGATCGCCTTTAGCAACCGGTTTGAGCATGGTCGCACACAGGGCAGGGGTCAGAATCAATGCCACCAGGACTGATAACGCCATCGCCGAAACAATGGTGATGGAGAACTGACGGTAAATTGCACCGGTAGATCCCCCGAAGAAGGCCATCGGAATAAATACCGCTGACAGCACCATGGCGATACCAACCAGTGCGCCCTGAATCTGGCCCATCGATTTACGCGTTGCTTCCTTCGGTGGTAGCCCTTCCTCAGCCATTACACGTTCAACGTTCTCGACCACAACGATGGCGTCATCCACCAACAGGCCGATGGCGAGCACCATCCCGAACATCGTCAGCGTGTTTATCGAGAAGCCGAAAATCGCAAGGACGGCAAACGTACCCAATAGCACCACCGGCACGGCGATAGTCGGAATCAGCGTCGCGCGGAAGTTCTGCAGGAACAGATACATTACCAGGAACACGAGGATGATGGCTTCCGCCAGCGTTTTCACTACTTCGTGAATAGAGATTTTCACGAACGGCGTGGTGTCATACGGGTAAACGATCTTCAGACCTGACGGGAAGAACGGTTCCATCTTCTTCAGTTCATCGCGGATAGCGTTTGCGGTGTCCAGGGCGTTAGCGCCTGTCGCCAGCTTGATACCCAGACCGGATGCCGGTTTACCGTTGAACTTCGCAATGATGTCGTAGTTCTCGCCACCCAGTTCGACTTTCGCTACGTCACGCAGGCGCACCTGGGAACCGTCCTGATTCACTTTCAGCAGAATTTTGCTGAACTCATCGGCGGAGGTCAGACGGGTTTGCGCGATGATCGAAGCGTTAAGTTGCTGGCCTTTCACCGGCGGCGTACCGCCTAACTGACCGGCTGCAACCTGGGCGTTCTGCGCTTTGATGGCGCTGATCACATCAACCGGCGTCAGCTGGAAGTTATTCAGTTTGTTCGGATCCATCCAGATGCGCATCGCGTACTGGGAACCGAACAGCTGAACATCACCCACACCTGAAGTACGGCTGATGGCGTCCTTCATGTTGGCGCCCACGTAGTCGGAAATATCCTCCTGCGTCATGGTGCCGTTGGTGTTGATTACGCCGACAACCATCAGGAAGCTACTGGATGATTTCTCAACGCTCACACCCTGTTGTTGTACTTCCTGCGGTAGAAGCGGCATTGCCAGCTGCAGTTTGTTCTGCACCTGTACCTGCGCGATATCCGCATCAGTACCAGACTGAAAGGTAAGCGTGATCTGCACGGTACCCGTGGAGTCACTGTTTGAGGACATGTACATCAGGTTATCGATACCGTTCATATTCTGTTCGATAACCTGCGTAACAGTATCCTGTACTGTTTTGGCATCAGCGCCAGGGTAGGTCGCGGAGATCGTCACTGCTGGCGGTGCAATAGTCGGATATTGCGCTACCGGCAATTTGAGGATCGCGAGCCCCCCTGCCAACATGATGATAATGGCGATCACCCACGCAAATATTGGGCGATCGATAAAGAAATTAGGCATGTCTTAACGGCTCCTGTTTAAGTTAAGACTTGGACTGTTCAGGCTGGCTACCGCTTGCAGCTTGCTGGTTGTTATCAGCGGTGATTTCCTGCGCTTTTACCTGCGCGCCAGGACGTACTTTTTGCAGCCCAGTGACAATCACGCGGTCGCCCGGTTTAAGTCCATCAGTGACTAACCATTTGTCGCCAATCGCTTGTGCGGCGACAATTTGACGGGTTTCAACTTTGTTGTCTGCACCGATAACCAATGCACTGGCATCGCCACGCGGTGTGCGGGTAACGCCTTGCTGTGGAACCAGTAATGCAGTTGGGTTAGTCCCTTCTTCCAGACGAGCACGGACGAACATACCCGGCAGTAAGGTGTGATCCGGGTTAGGGAAGATTGCGCGTAACGTAATCGACCCGGTGGTTTGATCTACCGTGACATCAGAAAATTCCAGCGTACCGGACTGCGGGAATTTAATGCCGTCATTGGTCACCAGTTCGACTTTCGCTTTACCGTTTTCCTGCTTCAGCGTGCCGTTGGCCAACTCTTGTTTCAGGCGCAGGAAATCGTTGCTTGACTGCGTCACGTCGACATAGATGGGATCCAACTGCTGAACGGTTGCCAGTGCGGTTGCCTGACCGTTTTGCACCAGAGCGCCTTCAGTAACGGATGATTTACCAATGCGGCCGCTGATCGGCGACGTTACTTTGGTATAAGCCAGATTGATGCGTGCAGTTTCTACCGCGGCTTTCGCGGCGACAACGGAGGCGTTCGCCTGCTGTGCGTCTGCCAGTGCACTATCGTAATCCTGTTGACTGATGTACTTAGTACCCAACAGTTTCTGATAACGTTTGACCGTCAGTTGAGCGATATTTGCTGCGGCTTGTGCTTTTGCCAGATCGCCTTTTGCGCTTTCATAAGCGGCCTGGTAAGTAGCAGGATCAATCTGATAGAGAGATACACCCGCTTCGATGTCACCACCTTCCGTGAAATTACGCTTCAGGATAATACCGCTAACCTGAGGACGAACTTCTGCAATGCGATACGCACTGGTGCGACCCGGGAGTTCGGTTGTTATCTGTAGAGGTTCAGTTTTGAGCGTAACAACTCCAACCTCTGGCATCTGCTGGCCCCCTTGTTGGGCCTGTTTGTCGTCACATCCTGTTAGCGCTAAGCTGCCTGAGAGCATCAGAACGACTGCCAGAGGCGTTAACCCTCTGTTTTTGTTCATATGTAAACCTCGAGTGTCCGATTTCAAATTGATCAATGGCTGAAAGCCCATAAACCCATTGCTGCGTTTATATTATCGTCGTGCTATGGTACATACATTCACAAATGTATGTAAATCTAACGCCTGTAAATTCACTGACCTATGGCACGAAAAACCAAACAACAAGCACAGGAAACTCGACAGCACATTCTCGATGTCGCTCTGCGTTTGTTTTCGCAACAAGGGGTATCATCCACCTCGCTTGCGGAGATCGCAGCAGCCGCTGGTGTCACGCGCGGCGCGATCTATTGGCATTTCAAAAACAAATCGGATTTATTCAGTGAAATCTGGGAGCTAGCAAAACCTAACATTGATGAGTTAGAGACTGAGTATCAGGCAAAATTCCCCGACGATCCACTATCAGTATTAAGAGAAATTTTAATTTACGTTCTTGAAGCTACCGTGACAGAAGAACGCCGACGTTTATTGTTGGAAATTATATTCCACAAATGCGAATTTGTCGGGGAAATGGCCTCAGTTCAGCTAGCTCAACGTAGTCTGTGTATTGAAAATTACGACCGTATCGAACAAACATTGCGGCACTGCATGAACGCCAACATGCTGCCGGAAAATCTGAACACGCGTCGCGTGGCGGTGCTGCTGCGTAGTTATGTTACCGGAATTATCGAGAACTGGTTATTTGCCCCTGAATCTTTTGATCTGAAAAAAGAGGCACGGGAATACGTCGCCGTGCTGCTTGAGATGTGTCTTCTCTGCCCAACCTTGCGGGTTAACGTAGCGGAAACCTGTTAACTCTCTGGGTCCGCACCAGGAATTCTCCTGGTCATTTTGCCTCCTGCTATTCTGCCGGTCACAGCCGTGATATTCTTGCCGCTTGACTATTTTCGGTCACTTTTCCGGTTCAGAAACCTTCATTCTCATGACTATGTTGCAGCTCTATAAACGTTCACAGCATCTTATTGCTATTACCATTCTTTTCTTCATTCTTTTGCTATCCTGCCAGTCATCTGCATTTGCGCGGGCGCAACAGAGTAGTGAACTGCCGACGAAAGCGGATATTCAGAGCCAGTTAGACACGCTGAATAAACAAAAAGATCTCTCCGCACAGGATAAGCTGGTTCAACAGGATCTCATCGATACCATTGCCACGCTGGATAAAATCGATCGTGTGAAGGATGAAACCGTACAGCTTCGGCAAAAAGTTGCCCAGGCACCGGAGAAAATGCGTCAGGCTACGGATGCGCTAAATTCGCTTAGTGATGTCGATAATGACGATGAAACGCGAAAAACGCTGAGTACGCTCTCCTTACGACAGCTTGAGTCGCGCGTGTCGCAGGTCTTGGATGACCTGCAAAGCTCGCAAAACGATCTGGCCGCTTACAACAGCCAACTGGTATCGCTGCAGACACAGCCAGAGCGTGTACAAAATGCGATGTACACCGCATCGCAACAGATGCAGCAAATCCGCAATCGACTCGATGGCACCACTGTGGGAGAGGCGGCTTTACGCCCCAGCCAGCAGGTGCTGCTGCAGGCGCAGCAAGCGTTGCTGAACGCGCAGATCGACCAGCAGCGTAAGAGCCTCGAAGGGAATACCGTTTTGCAGGATACCCTGCAAAAACAACGCGATTATGTGACGGCGCACAGTAACCGCCTTGAACACCAGCTCCAGCTCCTGCAAGAGGCGGTGAACAGCAAACGACTGACGTTAACCGAAAAGACGGCACAGGAAGCGGTAACGCCGGACGAAGCCGAGCGTATTCAGTCCAATCCGTTAGTGAAGCAGGAACTTGATGTTAACCATCAGCTCAGCCAGCGCCTGATTGCCGCGACTGAAAACGGCAACAGCCTGATGCAGCAAAATATCAAGGTCAAAAACTGGCTTGACCGCGCGCTGCAATCCGAACGCAACATTAAAGAGCAGATCGCCGTCCTGAAAGGCAGTCTGCTGCTGTCGCGCATTTTATATCAGCAACAACAAACGCTGCCGTCGGCGGATGAGCTTGCCGATATGACCAACCGGATCGCCGATTTGCGTCTGGAGCAGTTCGAAGTTAACCAGCAGCGCGATACGTTGTTCCAGAATGATGCGTTTGTTGCCAAACTGGAAGAAGGGCACAGCAACGACGTTAATCCTGAAGTCCATGATGCCCTGCTGCAGGTTGTGGATATGCGTCGTGAACTGTTGGATCAGCTAAATAAGCAGCTGGGCAACCAGTTGATGATGGCGATTAATCTGCAAATCAACCAGCAGCAGTTAATGAGCGTGTCGAAAAACCTGAAAGAGATCCTCACGCAGCAAATCTTCTGGGTTAACAGTAACCGTCCGATGGACTGGGACTGGATCAAAGCCTTCCCGCAAACCCTAAAAGACCAGTTTAAGTCGATGAAAATCACGGTGAACTGGGAAAAAGCCTGGCCCGCCGTGTTTATTGCGTTCCTGGCAGGGCTGCCGCTGCTGCTTATCGCTGGGTTAATCCGTTGGCGTTTGAAGTGGCTGAAGGATTATCAGGCAACATTAGCCGCCGCGGTGGGGAACCTGCGCAATGACAGTCAGCTTAATACGCCAAAAGCGATTCTGATCGATCTCATCAGAGCCTTGCCGGCGTGTCTGATTATCCTCGCGGTGGGTCTGATTCTGCTGACTATGCAGCTGAATATTAGCGACCTGCTGTGGGCGTTCAGTAAGAAGATGACCATCTTCTGGCTGGTGTTTGGTCTGTGCTGGAAGGTGCTGGAAAAAGATGGCGTGGCGATACGTCATTTTGGCATGCCAGCGAAGCAGACCAGCCACTGGCGTCGCCAGATTGTGCGTATTAGCCTTGCGCTGTTGCCGCTTAACTTCTGGTCGGTCATTGCTGAGCTGTCGCCGCTTAATTTGATGGACGATGTGCTTGGCCAGGTGGTCATTTTCCTCAACCTGCTGCTGATCGCCTTCCTGGTATGGCCAATGTGCCGCGAAAGCTGGCGTGACAAAGAGTCGCATGGTCTGCGTCTGGTCACCATTACCGTGCTGTCTATTATTCCGATTGCATTAATGGTGCTGACGGCGACAGGGTATTTCTACACCACGCTGCGCCTGGCGGGCCGCTGGATTGAAACGGTCTATCTGGTTATCCTCTGGAATCTGCTGTACCAGACGGTACTGCGAGGGTTGAGCGTAGCGGCTCGCCGTATCGCCTGGCGTCGTGCGTTAGCGCGTCGTCAAAACCTGGTGAAAGAAGGGGCCGAAGGCGCAGAGCCGCAGGAAGAACCGACTATTGCGCTGGAGCAGGTTAACCAGCAAACGCTGCGTATAACCATGCTGGTGATGGTTGCCCTGTTTGGTGTTCTGTTCTGGGCCATTTGGTCTGATTTGATCACCGTGTTCAGCTATCTCGACAGCATAACGCTCTGGCATTACAACGGCACCGAAGCGGGTGCGACAGTGGTGAAAGACGTCACCATGGGCAGCCTGTTGTTTGCGATTATTGCGTCAATGGTCGCGTGGGCGCTGATCCGCAACTTACCCGGCCTGCTGGAAGTGCTGGTGCTCTCGCGACTGAAGATGCGCCAGGGGGCTTCTTATGCGATCACCACGATCCTGAATTACGCCATCATCGCCATTGGTGCGATGACGGTCTTCGGATCGCTCGGCGTTTCGTGGGATAAGCTACAGTGGCTGGCCGCTGCTCTCTCGGTTGGTCTTGGTTTCGGCTTGCAGGAAATTTTCGGTAACTTTGTTTCCGGTCTGATTATTCTGTTTGAACGCCCGGTACGCATCGGCGATACCGTGACCATCGGTACGTTCTCCGGAACGGTCAGCAAGATCCGTATCCGTGCCACCACCATTACTGACTTCGATCGCAAAGAGGTGATCATCCCGAACAAAGCATTCGTGACGGAGCGTTTGATCAACTGGTCGCTCTCCGATACCACCACGCGTCTGGTGATCCGCATTGGCGTGGCCTATGGTTCGGATCTGGACAAAGTGAAGAAGGTGCTGTTGCAGGCGGCGACAGAACACCCGAAAGTGATGCACGATCCGGAGCCTGCAGTGTTCTTTACCGCCTTCGGTGCCAGCACGCTGGATCATGAGCTGCGTTTATACGTGCGTGAATTGCGCGATCGTAGCCACACGGTTGATGAACTTAACCGGGCGGTCGATCGTTTGTGCCGTGAAAATGACATTGATATCGCCTTTAACCAGCTCGAAGTTCACCTGCATAACGCGAAAGGTGACACCGTGACCGAGGTTAAGCGTGACATCATTAAAGGTGACGATCCGACGCCTTCGGTAGGTTAACAGAAATAATCATCAGGCCTGCGAGCTTCGATTCATTCGTAGGCCTGATAAGTGCAACGCCATCAGGTTTTCAGTTACCGCTCTTTTTTAGATAAAGAGAGCAGTTTCTTCTCGTAATCCTGCTTCACAATCTCCAGTGCTTTCAGAACTGTTTCAGGCTCCATCTGATTCTCTTCAAGCAGGACAATCAAATCGACGGCCAGTTTGACTTCATCTGGGGCGTTCTCTAATGACATAAATTCTCCGGGGATTAGCGGGTTAAACGCGCCAGCACATTATCTATTCTTGCCAGTGCATGACGACAGCGTGCCAGTCGTGCCTCGAATGCCTCTACTTCGCGATGCAGTTTTTGCTGTTCTTCAAAGCCCGTAACCTGTGCCAGGCGTTCTTTACGTTCACGCGTCATTTCAACCAGGCGGCGCTCAAACTCCTGGTGTTGAACTCGCTTACGCTGCCAGCGCGCCAGGCCAGGAGAGGCGCTGTCCCACTCCCGGAGCGACCAACTGGCGGTTTCACGTGAAATCGCCTCTAACTGTGAGGCAAGGTGTTCCGTAAGCCAGGTAATTTGTGGTAGTTGTTGCTGTTCAACTGCGCGACGTAGAGCAGTGAGATTATCATCAGCTTCATCCAGACAGGCCTGTAGCAACGTGCTGCGGGTGTGAAACAGATGCCTGTCAAAGCGGGCGCTAAGCGTGGCATGGTGTGCCAGTGGGGCACAACGCTGCCGTAAGCGGTTAAGCTGGTTTTCGAGCGTCTGAAGCAGCATGACGGTTTTCACGACAACACTCCGATGAAAATGAGAACTGTTATGATAAAGTAGCGATTCTCTGTGTTAAGTATTCATATTATGCAACGCATTATTCTAATCATCATAGGCTGGATAGCGGTAGTGTTAGGAACGCTGGGCGTTGTATTGCCTCTGTTGCCGACAACGCCGTTTATCTTGCTGGCCGCCTGGTGTTTTGCTCGCTCGTCGCCGCGTTTTCACGACTGGTTGCTGTACCGTTCGTGGTTCGGCGGGTATCTGCGCCACTGGCAAAAACACCGCGCGATGCCGCCGGGAGCAAAGCCGCGCGCTATTTTGTTGATCCTGGTAACGTTTAGTATTTCACTGTGGCTGGTCAATATGATGTGGGTACGCGGCCTGCTGCTGGTTATTCTCGCCTGTTTACTGATTTTTATGTGGCGGATCCCGGTGATTGATGAAAAACAACAAAAGCAGTAAAGCGCAATAAACGCTGTTGCAATTGTCTCTCACAGCCAGTAAATTCGACCGTTTTCGAGCACAGGCGCAGGTGGTCAAAGGTTAAGCAAATATAACCTTGGCTCTTATACAGACACAAAATCATTCAAGATACGTCGAGGATGAAGTGTATAGTGCGCCGTGAAGTAATACTGTATTAATCAGGCACAAACTTATGACCGCGACTGCACAGCAGCTTGAGTTTCTCAAAAATAGCATCAAAAGCATCCACGATTACCCAAAACCGGGCATTCTTTTTCGTGATGTCACCAGTTTACTGGAAGACCCGAAAGCCTACGCCCTCAGTATTGAATTGCTGGTTGAACGCTACAAAAATGCGGGTATCACTAAAGTGGTTGGTACCGAAGCGCGTGGCTTCCTGTTTGGCGCGCCGGTAGCGTTGGGTCTGGGCGTTGGTTTTGTTCCGGTACGTAAACCCCGTAAGCTTCCGCGTGAAGTTATTGCTGAGAGCTATGAGCTGGAATACGGCACCGATCAACTGGAAATCCACGTTGATGCCATCAAACCTGGCGATAAAGTCCTGGTTGTGGACGACCTGCTGGCAACTGGCGGCACGATTGAAGCGACCGTGAAACTGATCCGCCGTCTGGGTGGCGAAGTGACCGATGCTGCATTTATCATTAACCTGTTTGATCTGGGCGGCGAGCAGCGTCTGGAAAAGCAGGGGCTGACCTGTTATAGCCTGGTTCCATTCCCGGGCCACTAATTTCGGGCTATCTTATCTCGGCAGACTAATACCGAGACACACAACCTCGCCGTCGCTGCGAGGTTGTGTTAGCATTATCCCCCTGTGAATCCACCCTCCAGCCTTTCAGAGCCTGCCAATGAGTTATCAGGTCTTAGCCCGAAAATGGCGCCCACAAACCTTTGCTGACGTCGTCGGCCAGGAACATGTGCTGACGGCACTGGCGAACGGCTTGTCGTTAGGGCGTATTCATCATGCTTATTTGTTTTCCGGCACCCGTGGCGTCGGGAAAACGTCAATCGCCCGTTTGCTGGCGAAGGGATTAAACTGTGAAACCGGCATCACCGCTACGCCGTGCGGCGTGTGTGATAACTGCCGTGAAATCGAGCAGGGGCGCTTTGTCGATCTGATTGAAATCGACGCCGCCTCACGCACCAAAGTCGAAGACACCCGTGACCTGCTGGATAACGTCCAGTACGCGCCAGCGCGCGGTCGCTTTAAGGTCTATTTGATCGACGAAGTGCACATGCTGTCGCGCCACAGTTTTAACGCCTTGCTGAAAACGCTCGAAGAGCCGCCCGCGCACGTTAAGTTCCTGCTGGCGACCACCGATCCGCAGAAACTGCCGGTGACTATCCTGTCGCGCTGTCTGCAATTCCATCTTAAAGCGTTGGATGTCGAACAGATTCGCCATCAACTTGAGCATATCCTCAAAGAAGAGCATATCGCCCATGAGCCACGTGCGCTGCAACTGCTGGCTCGCGCCGCGGACGGCAGCCTGCGCGATGCGCTGAGCCTGACCGATCAAGCGATCGCCAGCGGCGATGGTCAGGTCTCGACCGACGCGGTCAGCACCATGCTTGGCACGCTGGACGACGACCAGGCGCTTTCGCTGGTTGAAGCGGTTGTGGCTGCGGACGGCGAACGCGTTATGACGCTGGTGAACGATGCCGCCGCGCGCGGTATTGAATGGGAAGCGCTACTGGTTGAGATGTCGGCTCTGCTGCATCGTATTGCCATGGTTCAGCTTTCACCTGCCGCGCTCGGCAGCGATATGGCCGCTATTGAACAGCGTATGCGCGAACTGGCGCGAATCGTCCCGCCAACCGATGTGCAGCTTTACTACCAGACCCTGTTAATCGGGCGCAAAGAACTGCCGTATGCGCCGGACAGGCGAATGGGCGTTGAAATGACGCTGCTACGTGCGCTGGCTTTTCATCCGCGCATGCCGCTCCCGGAACCTGAAGCCCCACGACACTCGTTTGCCCCGGTCGCACCTACTGCGGTGATGAACCCGACGCAGGTGCCGCAGCAGCAGCCTGCGGCAGCGCAACAGCAACAGAATGTGCCGCTCTCCGATGCTACCAGCCAGGTGCTGGCGGCACGCAGCCAGCTGCAACGCGCTCAGGGAGCAACCAAACCAAAAAAGAGTGAACCGGCAGCCGCTTCCCGCGCGCGGCCGGTGAATAATGCTGCGCTGGAAAGACTGGCTTCGGTGTCGGAACGTGTTCAGGCGCGTCCAGCGGTCTCTGCGCTGGAAAAAGCGCCAGCGAAGAAAGAAGCGTATCGCTGGAAAGCGACCAATCCTGTTGCAGAAGTTAAAGAAGTCGTCGCTACGCCGAAAGCGCTGAAAAAAGCGCTTGAGCATGAAAAAACGCCAGAACTGGCGGCAAAGCTGGCGGCTGAGGCCATCGAACGTGACCCGTGGACCGCACAGGTAAGCCAGCTCTCGCTGCCTAAACTGGTGGAGCAGGTGGCGCTTAATGCCTGGAAAGAAGAGAATGGCAACGTGGTTTGCCTGCATCTGCGTTCCACGCAGCGACACCTTAACTCCAGCGGCGCGCAGCAAAAACTGGCCGAAGCATTGAGCTCCTTAACGGGGTCAACGGTTGAATTGACCATCGTTGAAGATGATAATCCAGCGGTGCGCACGCCGCTGGAGTGGCGTCAGGCCATTTATGAAGAGAAACTCGCGCAGGCGCGTGAGTCGATTATTGCGGATAATAACATTCAGACGCTGCGTCGTTTTTTCGATGCGGACCTGGACGAAGAGAGTATTCGCCCCATTTGATCGTCAGCCATTACGGTTTGACGGTCGTCATCCCTTAACGTGATTGAGAGAGAAGCCTATGTTTGGTAAAGGCGGTCTGGGTAACCTGATGAAACAGGCCCAGCAGATGCAAGAAAAAATGCAGCAGATGCAGGAAGAAGTCGCCAAGCTGGAAGTGACCGGCGAATCTGGCGCGGGTCTGGTAAAAGTAACCATCAACGGCGCGCATAACTGCCGTCGTGTGGAGATCGATCCAAGCCTGCTGGAAGACGACAAAGAGATGCTGGAAGACTTGGTTGCTGCGGCATTCAACGACGCCGCGCGCCGTATTGAAGAGACGCAGAAAGAGAAGATGGCCTCTGTTTCCTCCGGAATGCAGCTGCCGCCTGGCTTTAAGATGCCGTTCTGATGCAAACCAGCCCGCTGTTAACTCAGCTTATGGAAGCTCTGCGCTGTCTGCCGGGCGTTGGCCCGAAGTCTGCGCAGCGCATGGCGTTCACGCTGCTTCAGCGCGATCGCAGCGGCGGGATGCGTCTGGCGCAGGCGTTAACGAAGGCGATGTCGGAAATCGGCCACTGTGCCGATTGCCGCACATTCACAGAACAGGACGTCTGCAACATCTGCTCGAACCCGCGTCGCCAGGAAAACGGTCAGATTTGCGTGGTGGAGAGTCCGGCGGACATCTACGCCATTGAGCAAACCGGGCAATTTTCCGGACGTTACTTCGTGCTGATGGGACACCTGTCGCCGCTGGACGGTATTGGCCCTGATGATATCGGGCTGGATCGTCTTGAGCAGCGGCTGGCATCTGAGCAAATCAGCGAACTGATCCTGGCGACCAATCCCACGGTCGAAGGAGAGGCGACCGCCAACTATATTGCTGAGCTTTGCATGCAATATGACGTTGAAGCCAGCCGTATCGCCCATGGCGTTCCGGTTGGTGGCGAGCTGGAAATGGTCGATGGCACCACGCTGTCGCACTCTCTGGCAGGACGACACAAGATTAAATTCTGAACAAACGGAGGCCGCGACGGCGGCTTCCGCTTGAAATCCTTCCCGCTTGTCCCCATTTCACCCTCAACCTGTTTTTACCATTGAAAATGGCATTGTTGAGGTAGACCTACATGAAAGGACAAGAAACTCGTGGTTTTCAGTCAGAAGTAAAACAGCTTCTGCACCTGATGATCCATTCTCTGTATTCCAATAAAGAAATCTTCCTGCGTGAGCTTATCTCTAACGCCTCGGATGCGGCAGACAAGCTGCGTTTTCGCGCACTGTCTAACCCGGACCTGTATGAAGGTGACGGTGAGCTGCGTGTGCGTGTTTCCTTCGATAAAGATAAGCGTACGTTGACCATTGCCGATAACGGCGTGGGGATGAACCGTGATGACGTTATCGATCATCTGGGGACCATTGCGAAATCCGGTACTAAATCTTTCCTTGAATCCATGGGATCCGATCAGGCGAAAGACAGCCAGTTGATCGGCCAGTTCGGGGTTGGCTTCTACTCTGCGTTCATCGTGGCGGATAAAGTCACCGTGCGTACCCGCGCAGCGGGCGATAAACCGGAAAATGGTGTGTTCTGGGAATCTGCGGGTGAAGGTGAGTACACCGTTGCCGACATCACCAAAGACGATCGCGGCACCGAAATCACGCTGCATCTGCGCGAAGGCGAAGACGAGTTCCTTGATGACTGGCGCGTACGTTCCATCATCAGCAAATATTCCGACCATATCGCGCTGCCGGTAGAGATCGAAAAATCCGAAGAGAAAGACGGCGAGACCGTGGTTTCCTGGGAAAAGATCAACAAGGCGCAGGCGCTGTGGACCCGTAACAAGTCGGAAATCAAAGACGACGAGTACAACGAATTCTACAAACATATCGCGCACGACTTCACTGATCCGTTGACCTGGAGTCATAACCGTGTGGAAGGTAAGCAGGAGTACACCAGCCTGCTGTACATCCCGTCTCAGGCTCCGTGGGATATGTGGAACCGCGATCACAAGCATGGTCTGAAACTGTACGTTCAACGCGTGTTCATTATGGACGACGCCGAGCAGTTTATGCCGAATTACCTGCGCTTTGTGCGTGGCCTGATAGATTCTAACGATCTGCCGCTGAACGTTTCTCGTGAGATCCTGCAGGACAGCACCGTCACCCGTAACCTGCGTAGCGCGCTGACCAAACGCGTACTGCAGATGCTGGAAAAACTGGCGAAAGACGACGCGGAAAAATACCAGACCTTCTGGAAACAGTTCGGCCTGGTGCTGAAAGAAGGCCCGGCGGAAGACAACGCTAACCAGGAAACGATCGCTAAGCTGATGCGCTTCGCGTCCACGCACACTGACTCCTCCGCACAAACCGTGTCGCTGGAAGACTACGTGTCGCGTATGAAAGAAGGGCAGGAGAAAATCTACTACATCACCGCAGACAGCTATGCGGCGGCGAAGAGCAGCCCGCACCTGGAACTGTTGCGTAAGAAAGGCATCGAAGTGCTGCTGCTTTCTGACCGTATCGATGAGTGGATGATGAACTACCTGACCGAGTTCGACGGTAAGGCATTCCAGTCCGTAGCCAAAGCTGACGAGTCCATCGACAAGCTGGCGGATGACGTTGACGAATCGGCAAAAGAAGCGGAAAAAGCGCTGACGCCGTTCGTTGAGCGCGTGAAAACCCTGCTGGGCGATCGCGTAAAAGAAGTGCGTCTGACTCACCGTCTGACCGACACGCCGGCCATCGTTACCACCGATGCGGACGAAATGAGCACCCAGATGGCGAAACTGTTCGCAGCTGCTGGCCAGGCCGTACCGGAAGTGAAATATATCTTTGAACTCAACCCGGATCACGTGCTGGTCAAACGCACGGCGGATACCCAGGACGAAGCGCAGTTCAAAGAATGGGTTGAACTGCTGCTGGATCAGGCGCTGTTTGCCGAACGCGGCACGCTGGAAGATCCGAACCAGTTCATTCGTCGTATGAACCAGTTGCTGGTGTCCTGATAGCCGTAAGGTAATGCCGGATGACGCTAACGCGTGTCCGGCTTACACCATCTCGTCGATCCCTGGCCGGATACGGTGTTTACACCGCGATCCGGCATTTTCTCTCCTCATTTTTAATTTTCCCACCGTTAACCGTTTCAGCGTCGGGCGTCTTCCTTGAGCCAATTGCGTGATGGTGGTATCGTTTAGCGCTTTTTAAAAAATATCGACAACCTTTAAGGGGATTTTCGTAATGCGTATCATTCTGCTTGGCGCTCCGGGCGCGGGTAAAGGAACTCAGGCTCAGTTCATCATGGAGAAGTATGGTATTCCGCAAATCTCCACCGGTGATATGCTGCGTGCTGCCGTGAAATCTGGCTCCGAGCTGGGCAAACAAGCGAAAGACATCATGGACGCCGGTAAGCTGGTGACTGATGAGCTGGTGATCGCGCTGGTAAAAGAGCGTATTGCTCAGGAAGACTGCCGTAATGGTTTCCTGCTTGATGGCTTCCCGCGTACTATTCCGCAGGCTGATGCCATGAAAGAAGCAGGCATCAACGTGGACTACGTTCTTGAATTCGACGTTCCGGACGAGCTGATCGTTGACCGTATCGTGGGGCGTCGCGTACACGCTGCTTCTGGCCGCGTTTACCACATCAAATTCAACCCGCCTAAGGTTGAAGGCAAAGACGACGTAACCGGCGAAGAGCTGACCACCCGTAAAGACGATCAGGAAGAGACCGTACGTAAGCGCCTGGTGGAATACCATCAGATGACCGCTCCGCTGATCGGCTACTACTCTAAAGAAGCGCAGGCGGGTAACACCAAATACGCGAAAGTTGACGGCACCCAGGCTGTGGCTGACGTTCGCGCAGCGCTGGAAAAAATCCTCGGTTAAGTTTTAGCGCAGTCAATGCCGGATGGCGGTGTCAACACCTTATCCGGCCTACGATTTTATGTAGGCCTGATAAGCGCAGCGCCATCAGGCAAATTCTCGTCTTACCTTTCACAGCAATTAGTTCTTCTTTATCGCTTTTCCGCTACAATTATCAACAATTTGAATCGATAAGAGGCGGTAATGCGTCAGACGAAAACCGGTATCCTGCTGGCAAACCTCGGCACTCCCGATGCCCCAACCCCCGAAGCCGTTAAGCGCTACCTGCGCCAGTTTTTAAGCGATCAACGCGTAGTCGATACGTCACCTGCGCTGTGGTGGCCGCTGCTGCGTGGAGTGATTTTGCCGCTGCGTGCGCCACGTGTGGCAAAGCTGTACCAGTCAATCTGGATGGAAGACGGTTCCCCGCTGATGGTCTACAGCAAGGCGCAACAGCAGGCGCTGGCACAACGTCTGCCAAATACGCCTGTCGCGCTGGGGATGAGCTACGGTTCACCGTCGCTTGAAAGCGCGGTCGATGAACTGCTGGCAAGCGGAGTTGAACACATGGTGGTGTTACCGCTGTACCCGCAATATTCCTGTTCTACCGTGGCGGCGGTCTGGGACGAACTGGCGCGAATCTTAGCGCGTAAACGCAGTATTCCTGGCATCTCATTTATTCGTGATTACGCCGATGACAGCAGCTACATTGATGCGCTGGCCAAGAGCGCCCGTGATTCATTTGCTCAACATGGTGAACCCGATTTGCTGCTGCTTTCCTACCACGGCATTCCGCAGCGCTACGCCGATGAAGGCGATGACTACCCGCAGCGCTGCCGCGATACCACTCGTGAGCTGGTTTCAGCGCTTGGCTTGCCGCCGGAAAAAGTGATGATGACCTTCCAGTCTCGCTTTGGCCGTGAACCGTGGTTGACGCCATATACCGATGAAACGTTAAAAATGCTGGCGGAGAAAGGGACCCGACATATCCAGGTCATGTGTCCGGGCTTCGCGGCTGATTGTCTCGAAACGCTGGAAGAGATAGCGGTGCAAAACCGGGAGATTTTCCTTGAGGCAGGCGGTAAGCAATATGAGTATATTCCGGCGCTGAATGCCACACCGGAACATATCGAAATGATGGTTAAACTGACCGCAGCCTACCGTTAAAGCTGCGCTCTGAAGTAACGCGCGCCCTCCCGCAACGCATCGTCGGCGGTTTTCATCATCCGCGAATAGTGCAGGAAGGCGTGCAACGTACCGGGGTACATTTTGTACTGGCAGGGCTGCTGATGCGCCTGTAGCGTCTGGAACAATAAGTGGCTGTCGTCAATCAGCGGATCAAACTCCGCACCGGCGATAAAACACGGCGGCACGTCGCGCGTCAGGTCGTTATTAAACAGGCAATAGTACGGTGATTCGCGATCATCAGCGCTACGCAGGTACGCGTTTTCGTACATCTGCAGATCCTCGCGGGTTAAACCATCCCAGGCTCCGCCCATTAGCCGTCGGCTCAGTGAATCCTGCAGGCCGTAAAGCCCATACCACAACAGCACGCCAGCCACCTTGCCGCAGGCAATGTGTTTATCCCGCAACCACAACGCGCTGGCAAGCGCCAGCATGGCCCCGGCGGAATCGCCCGCAAAACCAATATGATTCACATTAAGGGAATAATCGCCAGCGTGCTGATAAAAGTACTGACAGACGGCGACTATCTCTTCGATGGCTTGCGGGTAGCGGGCCTCTGGCGCAAGCGAATAGTCGATGCCAATTATCGTGCACTGCGTATAGCGCGCCAGTAAACGCATAATGCGATCGTGGGTATCCAGATTACCGAGAATAAAACCGCCGCCGTGCAGGTAATATAGCGTCGCCTGGCTATGGGGCTGCGGAGCGTAAATTCGTGTGGCAACGGGGCCGCATGCGGTGGAAATAACACATTCTCGGGTATTCATCTGTGGGGCATCGGCATTCCACAACTGCCGTTCATGAATGTAGTGTTTACGCTGGGCCACAAAGTCATCGGCAGCGGGCCACGGCGGCAAATCTTCGCGATGAAAATTCACCACACTTTTCATTTCATCCGAAATGTTGTCGAGTACGGGGATCTTGTTTTCCGGCTTCATAAAGCGCTCCTTGTGAAGGTGAGTTATTGTAGAAATTCATCCCAGATAAACTGCGATCTCACCGTCCGATATTGAAACTCAGCGCCGCATCGCATGCGCAGCGGGGAATGTGCTACCATGCATCGCTCAGCTAACCACCCGTAAAATCGACCATGAAATTTCCCGGTAAACGTAAATCCAAACACTATTTCCCCGTCAGCGCGCGCGATCCGTTGCTGCAACAAATTCAGCCAGAAAATGAAACCAGCGCAGCCTGGGTGGTGGGTATTGACCAGACGCTGGTGGATATTGAAGCCAAAGTTGATGATAACTTTGTAAAACGTTATGGATTAAGTGCCGGGCACTCTCTGGTGATTGCAGATGATGTCGCTGAAGCGCTCTACCAGGAACTGGTGCGTGAAAATTTGATCACCCATCAGTTTGCGGGCGGTACTATCGGTAATACGATGCACAACTACTCCGTGCTGGCGGATGACCGCTCGGTGCTGCTGGGTGTGATGTGCAGCAATATCGAGATTGGCAGCTATGCGTACCGCTATTTATGCAATACCTCCAGTCGTACCGATCTGAACTACCTGCAGGGCGTAGATGGACCGATTGGTCGCTGCTTTACGCTGATTGGCGAGTCCGGTGAGCGTACCTTTGCAATCAGCCCTGGGCATATGAACAAGCTGCGGGCGGATAGCATCCCTGAATCGGTGATTGCCGGAGCGTCCGCGCTGGTGCTGACGTCCTATCTGGTGCGCTGCGAGCCGGGCGAGCCAATGCCGGAAGCGACCATGAAGGCGATCGAATTTGCTAAAAAACACAATGTACCGGTGGTACTGACGCTGGGCACCAAATTTGTCATTGCCGATAATCCGCAGTGGTGGCAGGCATTCCTGAAAGAGCATGTCTCAATTCTGGCGATGAATGAAGAAGAGGCCGAAGCGCTGACCGGCGAAAACGATCCGCTGCTGGCGTCCGACAAGGCGCTGGATTGGGTGGATCTGGTGCTGTGCACAGCGGGTCCGGCGGGTCTGTATATGGCGGGCTTTACGGAAGAAGAAGTCAAACGTAAAACCCAGCATCCGCTGCTGCCTGGGGCCATTGCCGAATTCAACCAGTACGAGTTTAGCCGCGCCATGCGCCATAAAGATTGTACTAATCCGCTGCGTGTGTATTCGCACATCGCGCCGTATATGGGCGGGCCAGAGAAGATCATGAATACCAACGGCGCTGGCGACGGCGCGCTGGCGGCATTACTGCATGATATTACCGCTAACAGCTATCACCGCAGCAACGTGCCTAACTCCAGCAAGCACAAGTTCACCTGGCTGACCTATTCGTCGTTAGCCCAGGTGTGTAAATATGCGAATCGCGTGAGTTATCAGGTGCTGAACCAGCATTCCCCGCGCCTGACGCGCGGTTTGCCGGAACGCGAAGATAGCCTCGAAGAGTCGTACTGGGATCGTTAAATCATGCACATGCCGGATAAGCGATAGCGTCATCCGGCAACGACATCAGCCTGTAACGACCACCTCACCAGCAGGCGGCGTTTCAATCAGTTCCAGCATGGTACGGGCGATTTCACGCTCACCCATGACGACCTGATTGGCGCCGCGTTCGGTAATGTATTCCACCTCGTCGTCATAATGCGCGCGGGCGATAATTTCAATCGACGGGCACTTCTCGCGTGCTGAAGCGACAATTTCACCCGCTTCATAGCCATTGGGAATAGTCAGCAGCAGCCAGCGTGCGCAATCCAGATGCGCCAGATTCATAATTTCTTCGTTGGCGGCATTTCCCAGCACCGCGCGGATCCCGCGCTCGCGCAGTTCATCCACTCGGGTACGTGAGGTTTCGATAACTACCAGCGGGATCCCCGCAGCCATCAATTTCTCGCCCAGCAGGCTACCGACGCGCCCAAAGCCAACCAGCAGGGCGTGATTGCAGATATCCACCGGAATTTGCTTCTCTTCTTCAATAGCCTCTTCTAGCGTCTGTTCTTCCAGCGTTTCTGTTTTGGCGAGATATTTTTCTAACACCGCGAACAGCACCGGGTTAAGCATGATGGACAGGATCGCCCCCGCCAGCACCAGATTCTGTCCGGCCTGCGGCAGCAGGTTTAACGCCATGCCCAGACCCGCCAGGATAAAGGCAAATTCACCAATCTGCGCCAGGCTGGTGGCAATGGTGAGCGCTGTGCGTTGGGAGTGACCAAACAGGCGCACCAGGAAATAGGCGGCAAGGGATTTACCAAAGATGATAATCGCCAGCGTGCCCAGCACCGCCAGCGGCTGCTGAATCAGAATCATGGGATCAAAGAGCATCCCGACGGAAACGAAGAACAGTACGGCGAACGCATCGCGCAGCGGCAGGGTGTCATGCGCCGCACGGTGACTCAGTTCAGATTCGTTCAGCACCATGCCGGCGAAGAATGCCCCCAGTGCAAAGGAGACATCGAACAGCTCCACTGCGCCAAATGCGATACCTAATGCGAGGGCGAGGACTGACAGGGTAAACAGTTCGCGTGAGCCGGTTGCGGCGCTGCGGGCCATAATCCACGGCACCAGGCGACGACCGACCAGCATCATAATTGCGATAAACGCCACCACCTTACCGATGGTAATGCCCATATCTACGGCCAGCGAGGCAAAGCCGACATCTTCTTTTTCCAGCATTCCAGCGACGGCTGGCAGGAGAACCAGCGTCAGCACCATCATCAGGTCTTCGACAATCAGCCAGCCAATGGCGATTTGCCCGCGCTGACTGTCAATGAGCTGCCTTTCTTCAAGCGCACGCAATAGCACTACGGTACTGGCGGTTGAAAGACACAGACCAAATACGATCCCAACCATCAGCGACCAGCCCATCACCGCTGAAAGCGCCATGCCCAGCAGCGTTGCCACCGCTATCTGGGCAATCGCGCCGGGAATGGCGATAGACTTTACCGCCATCAAATCCTTCAGCGAAAAGTGCAGCCCCACGCCGAACATCAGCAGGATTACGCCAAGCTCGGCCAGTTCAGGCGCTAACTTGGTATCAGCAACAAAACCAGGTGTAAATGGACCGGCCAGAACGCCCGCTAACAGATATCCCACCAGAGGAGAAATACGTAGTTTATTGGCAATCATGCCTAATATAAAAGCGAGCACAAGGCCGCCGACAATGGTGGTGATAAGCGGGGTGGCGTGATGCATTCCGTCTCCTTTGGTTGCTGTGATAATCCTGAAAACTCAAACGACGAGTAATAGTTTATGACAATTTTGATGTTTTTGTTTGTGAATAATTATTGAATTTTGATGAAAATAGGATTTTAGACGTAAAAAAGCACGGATCGGAAAAGTACAGCGGTATGTGAGAGGCAAAGGCTGATGGCTACTGTAAGTCTGACGGCCAAAATTTACTTTTGGCCGTCAGAAAATCAGGCTTTATGTCGGTTATCAGGTAAGAATATGGTCAGTATCCCCAGTAGTGGCAGGAAAGCACATATTTTGTAGACCAAATCGATGCTGGTATGGTCGGCAATCAGCCCTAACACCGCGGCTCCCAAGCCGCCCATGCCGAAGGCAAAACCGAAAAATAGCCCAGAAACCATGCCGATACGGCCAGGAAGCAGTTCCTGCGCGTAGACCAGAATGGCAGAAAATGCCGATGCGAGGATAAAACCAATGATCACGGTTAAAATCCCGGTCCATTCCAGCGTTGCGTAGGGTAAAAAGAGGGTAAAGGGTGCTACGCCGAGGATAGAGCCCCAAATAACATATTTTCTGCCAATTTTATCGCCCAATGGTCCACCAATCACCGTCCCGGCTGCGACGGCAAACAGGAAGGCAAACAGGTGAAACTGGGCATTTTGTACCGATAATCCGAATTTTTGCATCAGATAAAAGGTGTAATAGCTGCTGATGCTCGCCATATAGAAGTATTTGGAGAAAATCAGCACCAGCAGGATGCTTACCGCCAGTACCACTTTATTCCGTGGTAACGGATTCACGATGGCGACTTTCGGTTTTCCTTTACTCATCCGGTGCTGCGCAGCATACCAACGGCTGATTTGCGCCAGAACGACAATCGCTAATAACGCAGCCAGCACAAACCAGGCCACATTACCCTTACCATATGGCGCGATGATGACAGCCGCCAGTAACGGTCCCAGAGAGCTACCGAAGTTGCCGCCAACCTGAAAAATTGACTGGGCAAGACCGTGACGACCGCCGGAGGCCATTCGCGCCACGCGGGATGATTCCGGGTGAAATACCGAAGAGCCGGTACCAACCAGCGCTGCGGCGAGCAGGACCATATGGAAACTGCCGGCCATGGCCAGCAAAACAAGCCCACTCAGCGTGAAGCACATCCCAATGGGCAGCGACCATGGCATCGGGTATTTATCCGTCCAGTAACCCACAACCGGTTGCAGCAGTGAGGAAGCAAGCTGGAAGGTCAGGGTAATCATCCCTATCTGCATAAACGTCAGCGAGAACTCTGACTGCAATAGCGGATAAATCGCCAGGATCAGCGACTGGATCATATCGTTTAGCAGATGGGAGAGGCTGATTGCCCCTAAAATGCCAAATGAGGTGCGTGCTTTAGCAACCGACGCTGACGCGCCAGCCACTGGCTGGGTTGGTTCACTTATTGCCATAGAAAGTCACTTCTGTTTGGGTTGCGATTATGAGGGTAATCTAATTTGTTATTATTACCTGACTAACATACCTGCGGAAGGTGTTTGAAGGAAGTCTCATTTCTGAAAACATTTTCGGCTATTATTTTCAGTAGCTGTAATTTTATGCCCGAACTAATTCGACTTACAGGTAGGCGGCAAACGCGAGAGTCCCAGGAGCTTACTGCATAAGCGACAGGGGGAAGTGAGCGCAGCCAACGCACATGTAATTTGAATGATAACGGGTATGGCGGTTGATATTGAGTCAGGGAGTGAAATATGAAGTTTTTAAAACGGGGCGTGGCGCTGGCGTTATTAGCCGCATTTGCGCTGGCAGGTCAACCTGCACAGGCGTACGAAAAAGATAAAACCTACAAAATTACCATTCTGCATACCAACGATCATCACGGTCACTTCTGGCGTAGCGAATACGGTGAATACGGGCTGGCGGCACAAAAAACGCTGGTGGACGGTATTCGTAAAGAGGTGGCTGAGGAAGGAGGCAGTGTACTGCTGCTTTCCGGTGGCGACATTAATACTGGCGTACCGGAGTCCGATCTGCAGGATGCGGAACCTGATTTTCGCGGAATGAACCTGATTGGCTATGATGCGATGGCGGTCGGAAACCACGAGTTTGATAATCCGCTTAGCGTATTGCGCCAGCAGGAAAAATGGTCCAAATTCCCGTTTCTCTCGGCCAATATCTATCAGAAAAGCACCGGCGAGCGTTTGTTTAAGCCGTGGGCCATCTTTAAGCGTCAGGATTTAAAAATTGCCGTACTCGGTTTAACCACTGACGATACGGCGAAAATTGGCAACCCAGAGTTCTTTACCGATATTGAGTTCCGTAAACCTGCTGATGAAGCCAAACTGGTTATCCAGGAACTGAATATGGGGGAAAAGCCGGACATCATTATTGCGACCACCCATATGGGACATTATGACAATGGCAATCACGGCTCGAACGCGCCTGGCGACGTAGAAATGGCGCGCAGCCTGCCGGCGGGATCGCTGGCAATGATTGTGGGTGGTCACTCGCAGGATCCGGTATGTATGGCCGCGGAAAACAAGAAGCAGGTTGATTACGTACCGGGTACGCCGTGTGCGCCAGACAAGCAAAACGGGATCTGGATTGTGCAGGCGCATGAGTGGGGGAAATACGTTGGGCGGGCGGACTTTGAGTTCCGCAATGGCGAAATGAAAATGGTTAACTACCAGCTCATCCCCGTCAACCTGAAGAAAAAAGTGACCTGGGACAACGGTAAAAGTGAGCGCGTACTCTACACCCCGGAAATTGCAGAAAATCAGCAAATGCTTTCTCTGCTGACGCCATTCCAGAATAAAGGCAAAGCGCAGCTCGACGTGAAAATTGGTAGCGTCAATGCGCGCCTCGAAGGCGACCGTAGCAAAGTCCGTTTCGTACAGACCAACATGGGGCATTTACTGCTGGCTGCGCAAATGGCGCGAACCAGCGCTGATTTTGGCGTGATGAGCGGCGGCGGTATCCGTGACTCCATCGAAGGCGGTGATATCACCTATAAGAGCGTGCTGAAGGTGCAGCCGTTCGGTAACATCGTGGTGTACGCCGATATGAGCGGGAAAGAGGTGATTGACTATCTGACCGCCGTGGCACAAATGAAGCCGGATTCCGGGGCCTATCCGCAGTTTGCCAACGTCAGCTTCGTGGCGAAAGACGGCAAGCTTAACGATTTGAAAATTAAAGGCGAACCCGTTGATCCAGCCAAAACCTATCGCATGGCAACGCTGAGCTTCAATGCCACCGGCGGCGATGGCTATCCGCGAATTGATAACAAGCCAGGCTATGTGAATACCGGGTTTATTGATGCGGAGGTGCTGAAAGAGTACGTGCAGAAGAACTCACCGCTCGATGCCGGTGCGTATGAGCCGAAGGGCGAGGTAAGCTGGCAGTAACAGGGCAATTTGGGGCATCATTTTATCCGCTCCTCCGGGCCGCCCTTCATGGCGGCCCAATAATCCTACTTATTACCTCTATGCTCCGGTTCCTGCGCGCTGGCCGAGTCCAAACTGTCTTCACCAATCACACCCTGTAATCGCAGTAGGCTCAATCGCCGTATCACCGGGCAAAAGACAATTAATCACGGCGTGCGATATCGGCGAATTTCGCATCCAGAATTTTCGCCAAATCGCCTGCTGCCAGTTCAATATCCAGCCCGCGTTTGCCGCCGGACACATAAATGGTGTCAAACGTCTGGGCGGGAGCGTCGATGAGCGTCGGCAATCTTTTTTTCTGCCCCAGCGGACTGATGCCGCCTACCAGATACCCGGTGGTTCGCTGCGCGATCATCGGATCGGCCATATCGACCTTTTTGGCTCCCAACGCCCTGGCGACCTTTTTGAGATCCAGTTGACCGGCTACCGGCGTAACGGCAACCGCCAGGTGCTTCATATCGCCATTCACGGCAACCAGTAGCGTTTTGTAGACCTGGTCCGCATTCAGACCTAACTTGCGTACCACTTCGTCACCAAAGTTCGTCTCGGACGGATCGTGATCGTAGGTGTGGATCTGAAAAGAAATTTTGTTTTTTTCGAGTAATTTAACGGCGGGTGTCATAGCAATTTTCCTGGCCCAGACAAAATACGACACAAGCATACGCCTGATGTCTGTCTAAAAAATAGTACCATCTTGCGCAATAGTGTTGGCAGGATGATGACTTTGAGCGACAATCGAACTACACCGATGCTTTAAGCGTCGGGATCATAATAATGATGAAATTCCTCTTTGACGGGCCAATAGCAATATTGGCCATTTTTTTACCGTAACATCTCCGGCAAATTTCCTTCTCCGTACAAATGCAGCGCGCCAACGGCCACGACATAGTGCCCGGCAGGCATCGCCCTGAGTCGATCGCGCCAGGCCGCATTACGCTGATGCATCAAAACGTCATACAGTGACTGGCTAAAAGTATTGGGTAGAGTGAGTTCGCTATTGCGTGGCGGCGTTTTAAGCCACCAGCCCATCATCTGTTGTAGCAGTCTGGCATTGGTATGCCAGTGCGTCAGGGTATCGTCCAGCAGAGCCAGTCCGTTATCGGGTAACTGACACAACAGCTCGATTTGGCTGGATGCGCCTTCCAGCTCGATTATGGGTTTATGCACCTGTTTTGCCGCATTCAGGAGTTGGTAATCAATGCCGTATTCTGCCCGCAACCCCAACTGCTGCGCCTGCGTTGCCTGCAAGACCATGGCGATTTGCCACAGCGGCTGGGTAGACAGCAGGGAAGGGGAAATACCCAGCTCGTCGGTGACTTTGTGCAGATTATCTAACAGCTCTGGGCTGATGCGCTCTTCCAGTGCGGCAAAGGTCGGAAGGTTGGCAAACGGCGCGTCGTCGCCGGAAACATCGGCTTCGACAATGAGCGCATCGGCACGCTGGAGCTTTTTGAGTAATTTGGCAGGCAGAGGCGCCATATCGCGGCTGCCCATGTGAATACTGCCAATCAGGTGAAAATGGCGGTTACCGGGCAAGGAGATGTCGATGGCAGGCCAGGTATAGTGGTTGCCGCGTAGCGCGGTGAAAAATGATTTTACCCGGTACAACAGATCCATACGGCCTCCCTAAGTAGACTTCCATGCTAGCGCGTGGTCCTGGAAGGTGCAAATACACTTCATCATTCCCTCAGCCTCTTTATTGGCAGCGAGCAAAAACCCCAGTCACATAGTTGGCTATGCTCCTGGGGTTTTTATACTTGCCGCCTTAATGCAACGCGAATGATTTGGGGCTCCGTTCAGAGCGGCATCCGGTAAAGGCTTACTCTTTAGGTTTGAAGCGCAGCAGTCGGTTAGCGTTGCTCACCACGGTAATGGAGGAGAGCGCCATCGCCGCCCCGGCAACGACCGGGTTGAGCAGTGTTCCGGTGAACGGCCACAAAATCCCGGCGGCAACGGGGATACCGATGCTGTTATAGATAAACGCGCCGAGCAGGTTCTGCTTCATATTGCGCAGCGTTGCCCGGGAGATAGACAGCGCATCGGCAACGCCCATCAGGCTATGGCGCATCAGCGTAATCGCGGCGGTTTCAATCGCCACATCGCTGCCGCCACCCATGGCAATCCCTACATCAGCCTGAGCCAGCGCAGGCGCATCGTTGATACCGTCACCGACCATGGCAACCTGACGCCCCTGGCTCTGCAGACGTTTAATCGCCTCGGCTTTACCGTCCGGCAGAACGCCAGCAATCACCTCATCAATACCCGCCTCTTTGGCAATGGCGTTGGCGGTCGTTGGGTTGTCGCCGGTGAGCATCACCAGACGATACCCGGCGCGGTGCAGACGCTGGAGCGCTGCCACGCTGTCGCTACGCAGAGGATCACGTACCGCTAACAGCGCTGCCGCTTTACCGTCAATCGCTAACAGAACCGGGGTTGAGCCTTGGGAAGCCTGAGCGGTGATTTCAGCCTCCATTTCAGTGGTATCTACCTGCTGTTCATTGAGCAGCGCCTGGTTCCCCAGCAGCAGCGAATGGCCTTCCGTTTCGCCACTGACGCCTAAACCGCGCAGCGTACGGAAACCGTTGACCTGCGGCAGCGTGACATCACCTGCTTTGTCCAGAATCGCCCTGGCTAACGGGTGGCTGGAACCCTGTTCAAGGGCCGCTGCCAGACGAATTGCCAGCGCTTCGTCGGTATTGCCAAACGTTTTGATGGCGACAACCTGTGGTTTGCCTTCAGTTAGCGTCCCGGTTTTATCAAACACGATGGTATCGAGCGTGCTGGCGCGCTGCAGCGCATCGGCATCACGTACCAGCACCCCAAATTCAGCGGCACGCCCGACGCCGGAAATAATCGACATCGGCGTTGCCAGACCCAGCGCACAAGGGCAGGCAATAATCAGGACGGTGGTGGCGATTACCAGCGTATAGACAATCTGCGGCGCCGGTCCAAAGAAATACCAGATAGCCGCACTGACCAGCGCAATGGCGACCACGACCGGAACGAACACCGAGGAGATGCGGTCGGCCAGTTTGCCAATTTCCGGTTTGCTGCTTTGCGCCTGGCGCACCATACGAATAATGCGCGACAGCGTGGTGTGACTGCCAACAGCGCTGGCGCGGAACAGCACGCTACCGTCCTGTACGACCGTACCGGCGTGGACGCTATCGCCTGCACCTTTTTGCTGTGGAATCGGCTCACCGGTCAGCATGGCCTCATCCAGCCAGGCTTCACCCTGAGTGATTTCGCCATCAACCGGAACGCGGTCACCGGTGGTCAGGCGCAGCAACATTCCAGCCTGCACCTCTGCCAGCGGCACGTTCTTTTCACCTTCGTCAGTGACGACGCGTGCGGTCGGCGGTGTCAGATCGAGCAGTTTTTCCAGTGCTTTAGACGAGCGTTGGCGAGCCCGCGCTTCCAGCATGTGTCCGAGGTTAATCAGACCGATAATCATGGCACTGGCTTCATAATAGAGGTGTCGCGCTTCCATCGGGAACCATTGCGGCCAGAGGTTGACGCTCATGGAATAGAGCCATGCCACCCCCGTACCCAGCGCCACCAGCGTATCCATGGTCGCGGTGCCGTTCATCAGGCTTTTCCACGCATTGCGGTAAAAGTGACCGCCCGCGAAAACCATCACGGCAAGCGTTGCCAGACCAATCATCAGCCACAGGCTGCGGTTGTCGTCGCTCACCATCATGTTGTCGCCAATCATGCCCCATACCATGACCGGGATACCCAGGAGCAGCGCGACGGCTGCCTGCCAGCGAAAACGTTTCATGGTTGCCACGGCGGTTTCTTGCTGACGCTCGCGACGCTTAGCATCATCTTCAATCGCTTCTGCGCCGTAGCCCGCTTTTTCAACCGCCTGTACTAAATCTGCGGCGGAGGCACTGCCCATTACCAGCGCAGTGCGTTCCGCCAGGTTTACCCGTGCCTGCGTGACGCCCGGTACACTTTGCAATGCATTTTGTACGCGGGTCACACAACTGGCGCAGCTCATGCCGTTTAACAGCAACTGTTGGCTGTCATCATCAGCCGTAGCTGCCGGAAGCTCGGAAGGGACCGCTGCCAGTGCTTCCGACGGGATTGATGACTCCGTCAGCGGTTTAGCCTTTGGGTGGCTTAACTCCGCGCCGTAACCGGCTTGTTTGATGGTTTCAATCAGCGCTTCTGCGCTGGCGCTCCCGGTAACATGCGCTTCTGTCACGGTGACATCCGCTTGCTCAACGTCCGGACGTTGTTCCAGGCTTTCTTTAACGCGTTTTACGCAGTGACCACAGGACAGGCCGTCCAGGGTTAGATCGATTGTTTGAGACATAACCAACTCCTTTTTTGCAGGATTAACTGACTGTGATAAAGGTTAAACCTTCCAGCAAGGGGAAGGTCAAGGGCGTTTTTAGAAAAGGTGAAAAAAGGGTGTAAAGGGAGAAAAAACGGGAACGCCACGTCAGGGGTTCCCGGTCTGTTATTGATTGAGGACGATAATCGGCGTTCGATGCTTCGGTTCATTTATGACCGTGAGATCGGCACCGTACAGCGCGTTCAGCGACCGTTGCTTCAGAACATCCTGCGGATATCCGTTATCAACTATCCTGCCGCCTTCCATCAATACCACACGGTCGGCATAGCGCGCCGCGAGGTTGAGATCGTGCAGGACGCAGCAGACGTTAAACTGCCGTTCACGCACCAGACGACGTAGCAGACGAAAAAGGTGCTGCTGGTGGTGAATATCCAGCGCGGAGGTGGGTTCATCAAGAAACAACCATTTCGGCCCAGGCTCGGGCTCCCAAAGCTGAACCAGCAGGCGCGCGAGCTGTACCCGCTGTTGTTCTCCTCCCGACAGATGCCGGTAATCGCGTGCGGCCAGCGTCTGGCAATCACACAATGCCATGATGTGCTCCGTTTCATCGCCCGTATTGCGCGTACGATACGGATGTCTGCCCATGCGAATGACCTCCTGCACGCTAAACGGGAAGGCCATATGACTATTCTGGCGCATCACGGCACGGGTTTTTGCCAGCTCGGTGATTGACCACTTGTCCAGCGGCTTGCCAAACATGCTACAACGCCCACTGTGGGGCTGCAGATATCCCGTAAGCTGGCGTAGCAGCGTCGATTTCCCGGCTCCGTTCGGGCCAAGAATCGCGATGATCTCTCCATCAGGTAGCGTCAGGGAAACGTCGTCGGTCAGTCGTCTTCCCTGAATGTGGTAGACCAGATTTTCAGCGACGATCATGACACCCTCCGGCTACGCAGTATTAACCACAGGAAATACGGTCCACCGATCAGGCTGGTTAACAGGCCAACGGGCATTTCGGCTGGCTGAACAAGTGTGCGGGCCAACGTGTCGGCAATCAGGAGTAAACAGGCACCGGCCAGCGTAGAGCAGGGAATCAACCAGCGATGATCGGCACCGGTCGTCATTCTGATCAGATGTGGGATCACCAGGCCAATAAAACCAATTACGCCGCTGACGGAAACCGCAGCGCCAACCAGGAGCGAACTGAGCAACAGTAACTGCTGACGCTTACGTTTGACGTTTACGCCGAGGTAATGCGCCTCTTCATCACCCAACTGCAGTAAATTAAGCGTTCCCGCCATGCAGATGGTGACAACAATGGCTGGAAGAACAAACGTGCTGGCAACCAACAGCGTTGGCCACTGGGCCTGGCCGAGATTTCCCATCATCCACAATGTAAGTTGACGTAGCTGCTGCTCGTCGCCCACATAGCTCAGTACGCCAATAGCCGAACCGCACAGGGCATTGATAGCGATACCGGCTAACAGCAGTTGCATCATTCCACCGTGGTTATGACGCTGGCTTATCAGGAAAATAATCGTGCAGACCACCATGCTGCCTGCAACGGCAAAAATCATCTGCTCATACAGCACCAGCACTACGGGGAACGAAAATGGGATAACTATCGCGATGCCGACCATCAGCGCGGAGCCGCTGCTGACGCCAAGCAGGCCAGGATCGGCCATCGGATTGCGAAAAAGTCCCTGCATGATGACCCCTGCCGTCGCCAGCGCAGCACCGACCAGAACGGCCAGCAGCACGCGAGGCAAGCGGATGTTTAACCAGATATCACGATATTCGTCGTTGAACAGGGCGCTGAAGCTAATGTTCAGCGCTCCCTGGCTGGCACCGAAGAGCATCAGAGCAACCAGCAAAAGAGAAAGACCCGTCAGGATGCTGACGGAAGAAAGCGAGTCCTTAAGCACGTAACGCTCCATAACGTCTTTGCGGCGCGGAGTTCCCGCGCCGTGAGGGGTTTACGCGGGTTTCAGTCCCGGCTCAACCAAACTGTAAATCTGGTTATTGAGTGCCGGCGCAGTGGCCAGTTCGTGGATATGCTTCGCAACATCTGCACGCATCACAAAGCCGTGACACTCCTGAGCCTGTATTCGTTGCGCCTGGCCTGTGGCTGCACCGTTCAGCAAACCGCCGGGGCGGAGAATGGCGTAGTCCAGTCGACTGGTTTGTAGCCAGCTTTCAGCCAACGATTTTTCCCGTACAGCCTGACCAAATGCGGCCTTTGCGCGTGAAGAAAGAAAAGGCCAACTGTCACCGCAGCCGAGTGAGGTCACCAGAATCATGCGCTTGATCTCCGCTTTTTCTGCTTCATCAATGACGGTTCTGTGCGCCAGATAATCCTGGGCGCCGCCCATGGAGGAGATCACCGTGGCATGTTGACCCGCTGCGCGGCAGGCACAGGCGGTGACCTGACTATCGCAGGCGTCGCCGATGAAGACCTGCACACCTTTTTCCTGCAACCCAGCAGCGACCTGTGCGTTGCGAACGACGGCAATCACCGGACGTTGTTCCGCCAGTGCGAGTTCAAGCGTTTTCGCACCGACGCCGCTACCACCCGCACCAAAAATGAGCCATGGAGCCATCAGGCATGTTCCTTTAAAGATGAAGACAACGCGTGAAAGGCGCTGACCTGTTCGGCCAGTAGCTGTCGATGTTCATCCCGACCGAGGAAAATTTTGAACATCGCGCTACCCGCCTGGTTAAAGAAGAGAATGGACGCGGTGTCCATTCCCATAAATTTGCGTTCAATCAGGGCAATATGCGTACAGTTTTCTGCCTTGATATGACCGGTCATGCCTTTTTTGCCGCGCAGGTTGAAGTAGCCATGACGGTGGAATCCGGAAGGTAATTCACCGGTGAATTCCAGAATGACATCAGCAGTATGGACCAGGGTGGTGACTTTGCCCCATTCGCTGACGGTTTCCCAGACGGTATCAAATTGATCGCCGGAAACCAGCGTCGGGGAGGGGAGGTTTTTCACCACCTCCAGCAGCGTGGTGTTGTACTGGGCAGCGATAGCTTCCAGCGTACCGTCCGGTTCAGTTTTCAAAAAATCCTGTAAAGAGACATGGCTCATAATTCACTCCTGGTATGGTTGTTCTACCGCAATGCGCGGCGCGTTAAGTGCCTGAATAAGTTCATCAAGAGACTGCAAAATATTGCTTGCCCAAAAACGCCCTTCATTGGTCAGGCGCACACAGGTGCTGGCATCTCGCGTCAGTCCTGCGTGATGCCATTGGGTCAGTAGCGGGGTCAGTTTTTGTGCATGAGGCGTCAGTTCATCCAGCGGGACGCGGGCCGTTTCAATGCCCGCCTGGAGAGTGTGTCGCCACTGGAAACCACGCTCGGCGGTACGCATCATCATCATTAGCGGTTTTTTCCCGGCGGCGATAGATTCATGCCATGTCGTCAGATTGCGCTCGACCATCCAGGAATAGCCATTGACTGATCCCCCGGCGCCTGAGCCGAATGCCAGACAGTCCGCTCCCTGTTTAATCAGCAGGTTGTACAGATTGCGTTCACGCGTGGTACGCGCCCAGTGGCTGTTGCTGATGCAGCGCCAGCCCGCGTTGTCCATGAAATCGCAACCCTGAAGATAGAGATCGCGACGTTCGGCGGGAGAGGGAACGGTTGTGCGCCCGGTTTCAACTGCTTTGCCAAGCGGTGTATTGGGGATCAGGTTCAGCGCATAAAGATCTACGCCGTCGAGGCCGATGTCACGGGCAATCGCCAGATCGTCGCCCCACTGTTTTGCATCTTGTCCTGGCAGACCAAACAACAGATCGCATACCACGGCGGCACGATCCCGTTTTACCAGCCCCTGCATAAAGGCAATTGCGGTCGGGCCGTCTGAGGTGCGCGCCATTTTCTTGCGGATCCGGCTGTTAAAAGATTGAATACCGATCGAAAACCGATTGGCGCCAGCGTCAAGGCAGGCATCAATTCGCGCATCGTCAAAATTGAGCACTCGTCCCTCAATGGTAATTTCGCAGTCCGGCGCCAGCGGTAACTTTTCACGCAGCGCGGTGATGATTCTGCCCAGATCCCGTGCTGACAGCGCTGAAGGCGTACCGCCGCCAAAATAGACGGCGTGAATTGGGGCTGACTGATGTAACGCGCTATCGGCTTCCATCTCGATTTCGCGCAACAGCGCGTTGGTGTAGCGGGCGCAGTGATCTTCTTCGAACCGGTTTTGATAAAAACCACAGAAAGTACAATGCGTTGCACAAAAAGGGATATGCAAGTACACCAGCCGTTTACGCGGCGGGGTAGGCTGGCTGATAACATCCTGCCAGGTTTGTGACAATAGCTCTTTGGCAATCGGAATCGCCCCGCGCCATGGCATTGTGGCGCGGCGATCCTTAAAGGGCTGACTTCCCTCAAGCGCAAAATGCGCGGTGAGATCCAGCGAGTGTTCAGTTTTCATTCTTTTTTATAAATCCAGTTAGTGAGGCCAGAATTGCTGGTGCAGGGCTTCAACCGCATCGGCGACGCGAGGCCCCATTCCCAGAATCAGCGCCTGGTCTACCGCCACAATGCGCTGATTTTTCCAGGCCGCAGTGTGGGTAATACCGGCAATCGCGCTCAGACGAGCCAGATCGCCATCCACCATTTGCGACGTCACCACGATCACCTCCGGGTTGGCGGCGATCAGCGACTCCGCGCTGTAACTTTTATACTGCGCGTGGGTGGCGACATTTTGTGCGCCCGCAAGGGTCATAATGGCATCGGCAACGCTGCCCTTGCCGGCGACCTGCGGCGCGCTGCCGCCAGCGGAGAGAATGAACATGGCTTTGACCGGCGCATTCTTCGCCGCCACGCTGTGCTGAACACGATCCAGACGTTGATGCAGGCGATTGACCAGCGCTTCACCTTGTTCAGGAATGCGCAGCGTTTGAGCCAGCTCCCGAATGTTGGCGTACATCTGCTCGACGGTGGCCGGTACGCGCGGCAATGTAACGACGTTAACTTTCTGCGCCCGGAGCTGATCCAAAACGATTTGAGGGCCTGCATCCTGCCAGGTGATAAAGCTGTCCGGGTGCAGCGATAAAATGCCCTCGCTGCTTAACTGCTTCCAGTAGCCGATATGCGGGAGTGCGGCAGTTTCAGGTGGGTATGAGGTGGTTTCATCGACGCCAACCACCCGGTTGCCGACGCCCATGGCGTAAATCAGTTCGCTAAGCGAACCGCCCGCCACCACCAGGCGGTCAGCGGACTGGGCGCTGAAAACACAGGCGAGGCTCAGTAAGCCAATCATGAGTTTTTTCATCGTCAGAAATTCCACGCAAAGCCAACAGCGGCATTGAAACCAGCGTCTGGGATAGATTCATGCGCGGTTCTGTAACGCTTGTCGGTCAGGTTGTTGAGCGCGAGGTTGACCTGATACTGGTCCTGCGGACCAAACTCGGTGTTGAATGCGAGGTTAAGCGTGGCCCAGCCTGGGTAGTTTATTTCCGTGGTGCCGGTATTATCTTTGGCGCGGGACGCCGCGCGAATAAAGACATCGGACGTCACGTTAGCGACATTCATCAACCAGGTATGTTTCAGGCCAACGCGCCCGGTCAGCGTGGGTTCGCCGGTATCCCAGGTTTTTATGGTGTTGCCTTCGTATTGACGGCGAATGAGATTACCGCTCAGGTAGGGGGAAACCGCCCAGCCGTTGTATTCTGCGGTTAATTCCATGCCCCAGGTTTTGGCACGATCGATGTTGTCGTAGTAGTAATAGCCGCCGCGGGAAGAGGTGGTGTTGCCGTTGCAAACGGGTTGGCCTGAACAGGCCAGACTGGCGATATAGTCTTTGGCTTCGGAGTAATAAATAGCACCGTCAATCAGCCACATATTCCCTTTATACCGCGCGCCCAACTCATAGTTATTTGAGTGTTCCGCCTTCAGGTTTGGGTTGCCGTAGGTAACGCTGCCGCCGGCGGATGTCTGCATGAACAACTGAGTAAGCGTGGGGAAGACATAGCCCTGGGCGTATGCAGCCCGGAGTTCAAGATCTTCAAAGCCGGAATAGCGCAGGCTGGTCGAGGTCACCAGTTCATCATCGTGAACGGAATTTCCCCCGGTGGATTGCCAGGTGGTGCCGCTGCTTTGGATAGTTTGCGTATCGTTGCGATTGAGTTTCGAAGACAGCCAGTACTGGCGTGCGCCCACGGTCCACGTCCAGTCATCGGCAAAGCGCCAGTCGTTTTGCGCGAACAGTGAGGTGTTGCTTTGTTCCGCTTCGTTATATGACAGGGTACGGGTTTGCGTATCGAAGAAGCCGGTAGCCGCAGTCTGGCGCGTACTGCCGTCCGTGTCCTGTTTTATTTTGTCATGCTGATACTGAGTGCCAATCACCAGCGTGTTGTTAGCCGGAAGGGAGATATTGCCCTGCAGCGTTACACCCTGGGTATATTGTTTGTCGTTGGTATTGGTTCGATTGCTTACCGTCAGCGCTTTAATCATCGGGCTGGGGATAATCTGGGTCGTTTTGACCCGGTTTTCAAATTTGCGCTCTATTGTCTGGGTGTATGCGTCAAAATGGATGTTCTTCAGGTAATCCCCGTCGGCCGCGTAGTCGTAGAAAAGACCGATTTTCTCGCGTTCCAGCTTAGGAATTTTGACGCTAAAGTCATCGAACTGACCTTCGGGATCGTCAAACCAGGTTTGAGTGGATAGCTTATAACGGTCGAGTGAGAGCCCAATTTTGTGGCGATCGAGGTTGTAGCCAAGCCACACTCCCTGGCCGTTATTACGGAAGTTGGTGTCGGGCAATCTTCCGTCAGGTGTATCGCGATCCCCCTGGTCGGAATAGCTGCCATTGATACGGTAGTCAAAGTTACCGATGCTTCCCCAGGCTGCCGCTGACTCTTCCCATCCTGCCGTTGCGGAGTTATAAACAGCCTTAACGCTACCACCCAGAGGCTTATCGCCGCCTTTTTTGGTAATAAAGTTCACGACGCCGCCAATTGCCTGCGAACCGTAGAGGACAGAATAAGGGCCTTTGACCACTTCAATACGTTCCAGCGCGGATTCGTCAATCAGTAAACCGGCTCCGTAGTTTTGTCCGGCACGTTGGTAGCTGACGACCTGGCCGTCTATCAAAATCAGCACCCGCGAAGAAGCTTCGCCACGGATACGAATTTGTTTCCGACCTGCGAGAGCGTTATCGGTAACTTCGACACCGGGGATATCTTGTAAATCATCAGCAAGAGAAACGCTGGTGGAATTTTGTAGCGTCTGGCGATCGATAACCTGAATGGTTGCCGGGCTATCCCAGAGACTACTTTCTGTGCGGTTAGCCGTAACGATCACCGTATCTTCGTCGGACGTTGAACCGTGTGTTGGAGAGGTCGCTGCAAAAGTAGCGCCGGACATGCATAATGTCAGGGCTGAAAGAATAAATGGCCTTTGGTTAATCCGTGGCAACATAAGAGAACCTTTATTGAATGTAAATGACCATCATTATCATTCGCGTTTGTATATAAAATTGTTTCCCTTTGTTCAAGATGAAAGGTGCAGAACCGATGCATCTTTTGATTTGAGTCAATTTTGCGTGGTCAATAAATGCTGAAATGTGATCTGAATCGGATATAACAATGTGAATTAAAAGGATTTGTGCATCGCTGTGATGGTGGAAAATGCGCGGGTTCTTGGGTAAAGGATTACGGCAATGTGGGCTATAATGTGGCTCAGTACCAACAAGATCAGCGGGGGGAATGTGAATATTAGCGATGTTGCGAAAAAAACCGGTTTAACCAGCAAAGCGATACGCTTTTACGAAGAAAAGGGGTTAGTGACGCCGCCGCTGCGTAGCGAAAATGGCTATCGCACATACAACCAACAGCATCTGAATGAGCTTACGCTGTTGCGACAGGCACGACAGGTTGGTTTTAACCTGGAAGAGTGCGGCGAGTTGGTGAACCTGTTTAACGATCCGGCGCGTCACAGCGCAGATGTGAAAAAGCGTACGTTAGAAAAGGTGGCGGATATTGAGCGCCATATCAGCGAGCTGCAGGCTATGCGCTTGCATTTGTTGGCGCTGGCGGAGAGTTGCCCTGGCGATGACAGCGCCGAATGCCCGATTATTGATAATCTCTCCGGCTGCTGCCACCATAAAGCGAAGGCTTAACGAAGTGGCGGATTAAGCATAAACACCACCGTGCCGCGGTACCACGGTGATTTCTCAAGTTGCGCTTCAGCCTGCGGGTCCCGGCTACCGTTTTGTACCAGCCCCAGCTTAAATGGAATGCGCAGACGACTGAGGGCGGGCAGATACGCCTGATAATTCGGTACCGTGTGACGTCCCTGATAGCTCTGGACCACCAGTTCATCGACCGCCAGCGCGTTCAGCGTGGCAACGTCGCCCGTTTTTGCCCAATCCAGTAGTCCGGTTACGCCAAGTGCAAACTCGGTCGGTAGCCGTTGGCGTAACTGCTGCAGAAAGTGGGCGTAATCGGCAAGCTGATGGGTCGCCGCGTCAAAATCAACCTGCAGGCCGATGACGTGATTCCCGGCCGCCTGCCAGCGTTGCATCAAGCGTATGATGCGCGCCGGAATCTCCTCCGGTACGTCGAGAGTGGTAAAGCGCACGGTCAACCAGATAGAGGGGAAAGTCAGGCGATTAACAGGCAGTCCGAGACGCTGGAACACCACGTTACCTGAACGTACCAGTACCTCGCCCTGATGCAGATAGACCGTTTGTGCGTTTTTCAGCTCGTCACTGGCCTTCACTCCGGACCATAGCCAGAAGGCCGGATGTTCACGGGCGGCGACGATTTCCGCCGCCTGTGCCTGGCCGAGCAGTAGCGCAGTTACCAGTAGTATTTGAGTTTTTGCGCCCACGGACTTCCCGGATACTGCGTTTTCAGTTGGGTGAACCAGCCTTTACGCTGTAGTTTATCTACTTCCTCACCGCCGCACTCGTTAGAGCCTGACGGCGCATAGCACATGATGGCGCGATACAGCGCAAAGCTCTTATCTTCAACCTCTGCTTTTGGCGATGTGATCACCTGCTGGTAGTAGCTTTGCCTGTCGAACTGGCCGAACGGTTTCTTGCGCGAGATTGCTGATTCAAGCACATCGTTGCCGGAACTGTTTTTCCATAAATCAACGTGGGTTTGCGTAGTGCGGAAAAATTCGCCTAAGCAGTTCAGGGCGTGGGCATCATGCGCTTGTTTGCTCAGAACCGTTACCGTTTCATTGAGGCTGCGACAGGTATAACCGCTCTCGGCAGAGTCGCCGTTCCAGTCGAAAATACTCAGATTAACGTCATCAAACGCTTCGCCAATGACTGGCGGCGTAATGGCGCTGGCCAGTTTTCTGTCATTCAGCCAGTCGTCAAAGCGATGCTCAGTGAGATCCCGCACCAGCAGCGTATGCAGGGCGATGGTACGCTCTTCGTTATTAGGACCGTGGACGGCTTGCTGGCGCAGCAGTTCAGGCGTGGCCTGGGTTTTCAGCACCTGCGAGCGAAAGCGCAGGTTGGTCACTGCGCTTTCTGGGGCGAAAATTGCCGCTACGTCGCCGCTATAAACCAGCGTCGCGGCTAGCTTAGCCTGCACATACTGCTGCTGTTCGTTGTCCTGGCTGAGCTTCAGCAATGTCTGCCAGAAATCACGTGCGGTGGTCCATTTCTGCTGGCCCATCAGCGCTTCGCCGTACAGCACCTGTTCGCTGAAGGCCAGCGTATCGTGGGCCGGAAGTTTCTGCGCCGGAGTAACTGCCGAAATAATCGCCGCGTAGTTGCCCGTTGCCAGCCACAGATTCAGCTGCAGATCGCGCCATAGCGGCAGTTTTTGGCTCTGCTCAAACACCGGTTTGCTGGCGTCAAGCTGGGCCTGCGTCAGCGTTGGTTTGTTGTTGTTATTCAGGCGCAACGCGCGCAGCAGTTCGATATAGCTGACAAGCGGCGCATCGGGGAAAGCCTCCTCCACGGACTGTTCGTAGAACGCCATGCCGTAGACATTATCGTATTCGATGACGATCTCACGCAGTTGCTGTGCGTCAGCCGACTGCTGGAGCGTCTGCTCATACAACCCCGCCAATTGCGGCCACGCCTGTAAATACCAGTTGATACGACGCAGCATACCGTGCGAGGAAGCGGCGTACAGGCCTTGCGGGTAGTGTTGCAGATAGGCTTGCGCCAGCGTCTGAGCCTGAGAAGCGTCCTCACGGTTAATTTTTGCGATATCAAAATCGCCGTACTCGCCCACGCTGTTCTGGCTGCTTTTGTTCAACGCCGCACGTATCAGCATGTATTGTGCGGTCTCAGCCAGCCACGGACGATCGCTTTTGGCTAGCTGAGCGAAATCCTGTTCGGCGCTGGCATAATCACCGGCATAAAAACTGGCGGCCGCTGCCAGATAGCTTTTGTAGGACTGAGCTGGAGAATCTGCTGGGAGAGTGGCAAGCGATGACTCAATCTGCTCGCGGGTTGCCCCGGATAACAGTCCTGTACGCGCCTGGGCCAGGGCCTGACGCTGATTTGCCGTTAACGTTGAGTCGGCCAGCAGTGCGGCAAAAAACGCGCTGACGCTCGCGGTATTGTTCGAAACATGACGGTTCTCAAGCTCAGCGTCGTTGACGTTTATTTCGTCTGCGCTAATGTTCAGTTCGGCTATCTGTCGGAACAGGGGGCTGTCTTCGGCAGATACCTGCGCTGCGGCTGGCTGTGGGGCAATGTCATCCCACTGCGGATGATACGCAAAATAGAAATCGCGGGAGCGGGTGATGTCCGCCGGCATCGACTGCACCGGCAGAGCAAATGATTTCTCCTGGCTCAGCAGCCGCAGCAGGTTATCGCGGCTGTCGTTTTCCGGATTGAAGGTGGGCGTGCCTTTCAGCAGGCAGCTGTCGTCGCTCCATTTGCAGTCTTCCATATCGAAAGAGGCGAATACCTGCGGGGCGGCGACCAATAATGAGCAAAGGGCAAAGGTAAGGGATGTCTTCCTGACCATAGTCTTATTTCCTGTCTTTTCAGTGTGATACCGCTGTAATAATCAGGGTAATTCCCTCAACGGCAATGACTTCAACCTGCGTTCCGGCGCTCAAATCGTCGCGGGCGCTGACGGGCCATGAGCTGTCGCCGACGCGCATATGTCCGCGGCCATTGACCAGGGCGGTTTCCAGAATAAATCGACGGCCAACCAACTGCTGCCCGCGCTGGTTAAGATGGCTGTCGGCGGGTTTCTGATCTTGTACACGCCTTGCCAGCCACTTCCACCACAGCCAGGCTGCCAGTAGGGTGAGTACGGCGAACATCGCCCCCTGCCACGCCCAGTCAAGCGGGATAAGCCACACCACCAGGCCGGTAATCACCGCCGCCACGCCGCTCCACAGCAGATAGCCGTTACCGCCCAGCATCTCGGCGGCGAGTAGCAGACCGCCGAGGCTGAGCCAGAAGATGTGCGGGTGCACCAGAATCATCGCTATCATGATTTTTTCCGTTCGCTGGCGCTGTCTTTCACCAGTTCGGCGATCCCGGCAATGGACCCCATCAGGCTGCTGGCATCCAGCGGCATCATCACCACTTTGCTGTTATTCGACGAACCGATGTGCTGCAGCGCTTCGGTGTATTTCTGCGCCACGAAGTAGTTCACGGCCTGAATATCCCCGGCGGCAATGGCCTCCGAAACCATCTGCGTCGCGCGGGCCTCGGCTTCTGCGGAACGTTCACGCGCTTCAGCCTGTAAAAATGCCGACTGGCGTTCACCTTCCGCTTTGAGGATTTTCGACTGTTTCTCACCTTCGGCCTTGACGATTTCTGCCTGACGGATCCCTTCCGCTTCAAGAATATAGGCACGCTTGGTACGTTCGGCTTTCATCTGCGCGTTCATGGCGTCGATAAGTTCTGCTGGGGGACGCACATCGCGGATTTCAATACGGGTGATTTTGATGCCCCAGGGATTCGTGGCCTCATCAACGATATGCAGCAGGCGCGTGTTGATGTTGTCGCGCTGGGAGAGCATTTCATCGAGTTCCATCGAGCCGAGAACGGTACGAATATTGGTCATGGTCAGGTTGATGATCGCCAGTTCCAGGTTGCTGACCTCATAAGCCGCTTTTGGCGCGTCGATCACCTGAATAAAGCAGACGGCATCGATCGCGACGTTGGCGTTGTCTTTGGAGATGACTTCCTGAGAGGGGATATCAAGCACCTGTTCCATCATGTTGATCTTACGACCGATGCGGTCCATGAACGGTACAACAAGGTTTAAACCCGGTTGCAGGGTTTTGGTGTAACGGCCAAAACGCTCGACCGTCCACTGATATCCCTGCGGGACGATTTTGACGCCAGCACCGACGATGACCAGCGCGACAAAAATGAGAATAGGAATAAAAATGAGCATTGATGAAACCTCCTGTTGTGTTGTCCTTTACTGCCTCATTAGTCAAATTATACCCGATTTATCAGGGTGGGCTCCCCTATAATAAATTACAGGGATAGACTGTCTGCACGAAAGAGGTAAAAAAGGGATTGGTAATGGAAGAAAGCAGCATTCTGCTTCAGTTAAAAAATGTCGCATGGCAGGCAGGGGCGACGCAGGTTCTCAATAACATCTGTTTTAATCTCCGGGCCGGAGAATTTAAGCTGATTACCGGCCAGTCTGGTTGCGGTAAAAGTACGTTACTCAAGATTGTGGCGTCATTAATTAGCCCGACTGCCGGTGAAATTCTCTTTGAGGGCAAGGAGATAAACACTCTTAAGCCTGAAACATATCGCCAGCAGGTTTCTTATTGTGCGCAAACGCCCGCGTTGTTTGGTGACACCGTTTACGACAACCTCATTTTCCCCTGGCAAATCCGCGATAAACGTCCGGATCCGGATGTGTTTCTTGCCGATCTGGCCCGTTTTGAGCTACCCGAAACGATCCTCAAAAAAAACATTAATGAGCTGTCCGGCGGTGAAAAGCAACGCGTCTCGTTAATTCGTAATTTACAGTTTCTGCCAAAAATCCTGCTGCTTGATGAAATCACCAGCGCGCTGGATGAAGCCAATAAACGGAATGTGAACGAATTAATTCACCACTATGTTCGCGATAAGAATATTGCTGTGCTGTGGGTGACGCACGACAAAGATGAAATTAATCATGCGGATAATGTCATAACCCTTCAACCGCACGCCGGGGAAATGCAGGAAGTAAGCAATGAACGAGCATAATATTACCAATGAATCACTGGCGTTAGCGATGATGCTGGTGGTGGTCGCGATACTGATCAGCAACAAAGAAAAACTGGCGCTGGAAAAAGATATTCTCTGGAGCGTTTGCCGGGCGGTGGTTCAGCTTATTATCGTTGGTTATGTGCTGAAATATATTTTCGGCGTTAACCACAGCATTCTGACCTTATTGATGGTGCTGTTTATCTGTTTCAACGCGGCCTATAACGCGCAAAAGCGCAGTAAATATATTGATAAAGCTTTTCTCTCGTCATTTATCGCCATCACGGCGGGGGCGGGGTTAACGCTGGCGGTGCTGGTTCTGTCAGGCTCTATCGAGTTTACCCCAATGCAGGTGATCCCAATTTCCGGCATGATTGCAGGCAATGCGATGGTTGCGGTAGGGCTGTGTTACAACAATCTGGGGCAGCGGTTTAACAGCGAACAGCAGCAAATTCAGGAAAAACTCAGCCTCGGTGCGACGCCGAAAGTTGCCTCCGCGCCGCTGATTCGCGACAGTATTCGCGCTTCGCTGATCCCGACGATCGATTCAGCGAAGACCGTGGGACTGGTGAGTTTACCGGGGATGATGTCCGGGTTGATCTTTGCAGGTATTGATCCGGTAAAAGCGATTAAGTATCAGATTATGGTGACGTTTATGCTGCTTTCGACCGCCAGTCTGTCAACCATTATCGCCTGCTACCTGACCTATCGGAAGTTCTATAATTCACGTCACCAACTGGTGGTGACGCATTTGAAAAAAAACTAATGGAGTACCGGATGGCGCGGGCCTACGGGGAGATTGTAGGCCCGATTAGCGCAAGCGCCATCAGGCAAATGCAGCGGATTAGTACAACAGCGCGTACAGCTGGCGGCGGTATTTCGAGGCCAGCGCATCGCCGGTGCCCAGTGCGGCAAGGATCTCCTGGAAGGTTTTACGCGCCTGACCGTCGGCTGCAGTGAGATCTTTCTTCAGGTGACTGAACAGCAATTCCAGCGATTCCTCGTTACGTCCAACCTGGTGTAACTGAATGGCCAGTTGAGTTGCCAGCGCCGCATCCTGTGGATTGCTGGCGACCTGCTGCTGCAACTGTTGGATTTCAGGCGTATCAGCCGCCTGCTTCAGCAGTTCGATCTGTGCCACCAGGCCCTGATAACGGGTGTCCTGATCCTGCAATGGGATAGTTTTCAGCACCGCTTCAGCTTCGTCTGAACGGTTCAGGGCGATTTGCGTTTCCGCCAACAGTAGGCCAATTTCGCTGCTCTGGTTGGAGATCTGCCAGGCTTCTTTCAGCAGCGGCAGCGCATCAGCGTGATTGCCGGCTTCGATGAACTCGATCGCCTGGCGCGCTTTCAACTCTTCTTCGCTCGGTAACACTTTCTCCAGCAGCGCGCGAATAACTTCTTCCGGCTGCGGGCCCTGGAATCCATCTACCGGCTGACCGTTCTGGAACAGATAAACCGTGGGGATCGCGCGCAGACCAAACTGGGAGGCGATCATCTGCTCGGCGTCGCAGTCTAACTTAGCGAGAATAAACTGACCGTTGTACTGAGCAACAAGGCTCTCCAGTACTGGTGTTAATTGCAGACAATGCTGGCTGCGCTCAGACCAAAAATAGAACAGGACCGGCGTGGTCATCGACTGTTCAAGGGTCTGCTGGAGGTTCGATTCGTTAATGTTAACAATATTCTGTGTGGACATGGAGTTACTCTCTTTTGTCGATTTCTTGTTACATGGGGGCTGACGCGCGTGCTTCAACTCAACCCTGTAAAATTTTGTCCATTATGCGGCCTGGCAACAGGCGCTTCAGTAGCATAACTGCCCAGGTCACCAGCGTAACCGGATAACGCAGCTTTGGTTTGTCGCTCTCAAACGCATGACGCACTTTGGCGACAACCGCTTGTGGCCCCAGCGTAAAACGCGCGGCAATTCCGGGGTTTTCCACGGGAGCATCGCTCTGGGTCTGATTGACGTTTTCGGTAAAGCGGGTGCGAATAGGGCCTGGCTCAATCAGGCTGACCTTAATCCCGCTGTGGCGCAGCTCCATACGCAGCGCGTCGGACCAGGCTTCCAGCGCATATTTGCTGGCGGCATAGGCCCCGCGTCCCGGCGTTGAGATCAATCCCATTACCGACGAGGTCATCACAATTCGTCCTTCGCCGTGGGGTAGCATAGCGGGTAACAGGCGCATGGTAAGCTGATGTGCGCCAAAGAAGTTGGCGGAAAACTGCTGTTCCATCTGCTCGCGGCTGATGGTTGGCAGTGGGCCATAGACGCCGTATCCGGCGTTGTTAAAGATCCCATACAAACGATTTTCGGTCAGAGCGATCACCTCATCAGCCGCGCGATCTACGCTCTCGGGTGAATCCAGATCCAGCAATATGCCGGTGAATCCCATGCTGTTCATACGCGCCACATCGTCAGGTTTGCGACAGCCTGCCAGAATTTGAAAACCCTGGCGCTTTAGCTCAAGCGCGCTTTCCAGACCGATTCCGCTGGAACATCCTGTTATTAAGACCGATTTTTGCATAACTTTACCTGTCAGGATCTCCGTTGTTTTACGAGTCGTGATTTACTAGAGGAGTGAGATGTTGCGCCATCCAGTCGGCAATAAACGGCTGGGCGTCACGGTTAGGATGAATACCATCATCCTGCATCCACTGGGGTTTCAGATAAACCTCTTCCATAAAAAAGGGCAGCAGAGGTATATCAAACTCTTTGGCGAGTTTTGGATAAATCGCGCTAAAGCTTTCATTATAACGGCGACCGTAGTTTGCCGGCAGACGAATTTGCATCAGCAGCGGTTCGGCATTTGCTGCTTTCACATCCTGCAGAATCGTGCGCAGGGTTTGTTCGGTTTGCGCAGGCGAAAAACCGCGCAGACCGTCGTTGCCGCCAAGTTCGACCAGCACCCAGCGCGGCTGGTGCTGCTTCAGTAATGCAGGCAGACGGGCCAGACCCTGCTGCGAGGTGTCGCCGCTAATACTGGCATTCACCACCGGCGTTTTGGTTTGCCATTTATCATTAAGTAGCGCAGGCCACGCGGCGCTGGCGGACATACGGTATCCGGCGCTCAGGCTGTCACCCAGAATTAATAACGTGTCCGCTGCGGCGGCGCGGAAAGTTAACAGGACCAGGAACAGGAAAGGCCAATGCCAGCGGAAAACATTGTTGAAGTTCATCATCTTAAGAAATCCGTCGGTCAGGGTGATCATGAGCTATCCATCCTTACCGGAGTTGAACTGGTTGTCAAACGCGCCGAGACCATTGCGCTGATTGGCGAGTCGGGTTCAGGAAAATCCACACTGCTGGCGATCCTCGCCGGGCTGGACGATGGCACCAGCGGTGAAGTCAGCCTGGTGGGGCAGGCGCTGCACACCATGGATGAAGAAGCCCGGGCACAGCTACGGGCGCGACACGTGGGTTTTGTCTTCCAGTCATTCATGTTAATTCCGACCCTTAACGCGCTGGAAAACGTCGAGTTGCCCGCGTTGTTGCGCGGCGAAAACAGCGGAAAAAGTCGCGACGGGGCAAAAACGTTGCTGGAGCAACTGGGGCTGGGAAAACGTCTTGATCATCTTCCGGCCCAGCTTTCCGGTGGGGAGCAGCAGCGCGTGGCGCTGGCGCGGGCGTTTAACGGTCGTCCTGACGTGCTGTTTGCCGATGAACCGACGGGCAATCTGGACCGCCAGACCGGAGACAAAATCGCCGACCTGCTGTTTTCTCTGAACCGGGAACATGGCACCACCCTGATTCTGGTGACCCATGATTCTCAACTGGCGGCGCGTTGCGATCGGCGTTTACGCCTGGTGAACGGACAGTTGCAGGAGGAGGCATGATTGCACGCTGGTTCTGGCGCGAATGGCGCTCGCCTTCATTACTGATTGTCTGGCTGGCGCTGAGCCTGGCCGTGGCCTGCGTGCTGGCGCTGGGCAATATCAGCGATCGTATGGAAAAAGGGCTGAGCCAGCAAAGCCGTGAGTTTATGGCGGGAGATCGGTCGCTGCAAAGTTCGCGTACCGTGCCGAAAGCGTGGATTGACGAGGCGCGACAGCGTGGCCTGAAAGTGGGCGAACAGCTGACCTTTGCCACTATGACCTTTGCCCGGGATACGCCGCAGTTGGCGAACGTCAAAGCGGTGGATGATGTGTATCCGATGTATGGCACGTTGCAAACCAATCCGCCGGGACTGAAACCTCAGCCTGGCTCGGTGCTGCTGGCTCCGCGTCTGATGGCGTTGCTGAACTTAAAAATCGGTGATTCCATCGACGTGGGTGATGCCACGCTGCGCATCGCCGGGGAAGTGGTGCAGGAGCCGGATGCCGGTTTTAATCCGTTCCAGATAGCGCCGCGCCTGATGATGAACGTGGCGGATGTCGAAAAAACGGCGGCGGTCCAGCCGGGGAGCCGGGTGACCTGGCGCTATAAATTTGGCGGGACACCGCAGCAACTGGAAGCCTATGAAAAATGGCTGCTCCCGCAGTTAAAGCCTGAACAGCGCTGGTATGGGCTGGAGCAGGATGAAGGGGCGCTGGGGAAATCACTGGAGCGTTCGCAACAGTTCCTGCTGCTGTCGGCGCTGCTAACCCTGCTGCTGGCGGTCGCTGCGGTTGCCGTGGCGATGAGCCATTACTGCCGCAGTCGTTACGATCTGGTGGCTATTCTGAAAACCCTTGGCGCGGGCAGAGCACAGTTGCGCAGGCTGATTGTTGGTCAATGGCTGATGGTGCTGGTGCTGTCTGGCGTGACCGGAGGGTTATTCGGGCTGTTGTTTGAACGCGTGCTGGTGGTATTACTTAAGCCGGTACTGCCCGGCGAACTGCCGCCTGCCAGTCCCTGGCCGTGGCTATGGGCATTAGGCACCATGACGGTCATTTCTCTGCTGGTGGGGTTACGCCCTTACCGTTTGCTGCTGGCGACTCAGCCACTGCGGGTACTGCGCCGTGACGTGGTGGCAAACGTCTGGCCGCTGAAGTTTTATTTGCCGGTGGTATTGATAGTCGTGATTGCCCTGCTCGCCGGACTGATGGGCGGAAGCCCGCTGCTGTGGGCCGTGCTGGCCGGAGCGGTAGTGCTGGCGCTTTTGTGCGGGGTGCTCGGCTGGATGCTGCTCAACGTGCTGCGTGGCCTGACGCTCACCTCGCTGCCGCTGCGTTTAGCGGTCAGTCGGCTGTTGCGCCAGCCGTGGTCAACGCTCAGTCAGCTGTCGGCATTTTCGCTTTCCTTTATGTTGCTGGCGCTGCTGCTGGTACTGCGTGGCGACCTGCTCGACCGCTGGCAGCAGCAAATGCCGCCGGAAAGCCCGAACTATTTTCTCATCAACATTGCCACCGAACAGGTGGTTCCACTCAAGGCTTTCCTGGCTGAGCATCAGGTGATCCCGGAATCGTTCTATCCGATTGTGCGGGCGCGTCTGACGGCGATCAATGAGAAGCCGACCGAAGGCAATCACGATGAGGCGCTGAACCGCGAGCTTAATCTGACCTGGCAGGATACCCGACCGGATCATAACCCGATCGTTGCCGGAAGCTGGCCGCCAAAAGCGGGCGAAGTCTCAATGGAAGAGGGGCTGGCGAAACGGCTGAACGTCAAGCTTGGCGATCGGGTGACCTTTATGGGCGATACCCAGGATTTCAGCGCCACGGTCAGCAGTCTGCGCAAAGTGGACTGGGAAAGCCTGCGCCCCAACTTCTTCTTTATCTTTCCCTCCGGCGCGCTGGACGCTCAGCCGCAAAGCTGGTTAACCAGCTTTCGCTGGGAGAACGGCAACGGCATGCTGACGCAGCTTAACCGCGAATTCCCGACTATCAGCCTGCTGGATATTGGCGCAATCCTCAAACAGGTGAGCCAGGTGCTGGAGCAGGTGAGCCGGGCACTGGAGGTGATGGTGGTGCTGGTTACCGCTTGCGGTATGTTGCTGCTATTGGCGCAGGTCCAGGTCGGAATGCGTCAGCGTCATCAGGAACTGGTGGTCTGGCGCACGCTGGGCGCGGGTAAGAAGCTATTGCGTACCACGCTATGGTGCGAGTTCGCCATGCTCGGAATGGTCGCCGGACTGGTGGCTGCCATCGGCGCGGAAACCGCACTGGCGGTGCTGCAAACCCGAGTGTTTGATTTTCCGTGGGAGCCAGACTGGCGACTGTGGGTCGTGTTGCCGCTTTGTGGGGCATTGTTGCTCTCGTTATGCGGCGGATGGCTCGGTTCACGTCTGCTAAAAGGCAAAGCGCTGTTCCGTCAATTCAGTAGTTAATTCATATTCGTGATGATTACGCACCGGTTTTTTAAATCGGTGCGTTTTTTATCTATGTAGCACAAATTGATAACTCATTGATATTTAACAGCACAGAACAATAAAAACCCGACAACACGAGTGTATTAATAAACGTTAATATTTGTATGCTGAATAATTGGCAGGCTATCTATCAAGGTACAAATAATGACTATAAAAAAAACGGCGCTGGCGGTATCGATCGGCGCAGCAGTGGCATTAACGACGTTCGCCTCCCAGGCGGAAATCACGGTCCTGAAACAAGATCCACAGGCGGGCAACCCGCTGAGCCGTCTTAACTTCACCGTTGGCGGGAGTATTCGTCCGCAGTTCCAGAATATGGCCGGTGATGATGGTAAGAATGGCTACAAACGTAATGGTTTCGACGGCGGGACGCGTTTCCGCTTCGCCGCTGATTACTATCTGTTTGATGACATCAGCTGGGTGAGTTATTACGAGCTGGGCGTAAACTTCCCGGCAATGTTCAACTGGGATAATCACTATGCTAACGGCGCCAACGATACCACGCGTCGTATGTTGTACACCGGTCTGAAGAGCGCGACCTGGGGTACGCTGACCTTCGGTCAACAGAACAGCATTTACTATGATGTGGTTGGTGCGAAAACGGATATCTGGGACTACGACATGATCGGTCAGGCACCAGGTAACGGTATCAATGGCGACTATGACGGTTCCTATCGTACGCGTAAATCACTGAAGTATAAGAAAACGGTTGGCGATGTTGATCTCTACGCATCTTATCTGTTCAGCGATGATTACAACCCGAACAACGGTCTGCGCTACAAGCGTAAAGGCGGTGGCTCGCTGGGTGTGGATTATCACATCACCGATGACCTGACCTGGGGTACAGCGTGGAACTACACCCGCGCGGAAATGCGTGGCGACACGAGCAAAACCTACGATCAAAACATCGTCGGTACCGCGCTGAGCTGGAAACCGGACAATTGGACCTTCTCGATGGGCGGCGGTTGGTATCAAAACTTCATGACCACCAAAAAAGTCTCTGTTAACGATTACTTTGCCGGTGATGCCTGGGGTCTGGAATATTTCGCGGGTTATACCTTCCCGGTTGGTCAGTATGCGCTGAAATCCGTTCAACCCTACGTTATGGGCGACCGTATTGAATACGTGAATGGTCGTAACTACCTGCGTACCGACAATGGTGTGGGTATCAGCTTCCAGCTGGACTACGGTTTCCGTGTGGATTACGAACACGTCTTCACCTCCAGCACCGACGATCTGGGTGATATGAACCTGGTTCGTCTGCGTTACGACTTCTAAGTCAATTTCCCTGCCAAAACCGGGTAACCAGAAGGTTATCCGGTTTTTTACTATCCTTTGCTGAAAAACACATTAGTACCTTCAGCGTACATTCAACGACATATCCCGCAACATCATGAAATAATTTCAAGGACAGCAGGTTGTGATCTGTGTCATGTTAACAATCAGCCTGTTAACAGGCCAACAAGAACAACGCCGCAAGAACGGCGTGAGACATGACACCACAACGTTAAAATGGAGAAATTATGGGATTGCGTCAGAGTTTACGCGTCGCGACCGGAGCGCTGTTACTTGCCTGTGGATTACAACTTGCTCATGCGAACAGTGACCCGCATACCATCGTGTTTGGCGTCGCACCTGGTCCGTACGGCGATATGGTGAAACAGGCCATTGCCCCTACGCTGAAAGAGAAAGGCTATAAGGTAGTGGTGCGCGAATTCAGCGACTACGTGCAGCCGAACATGGCGCTTTCCAACGGCAGTATTGATGCCAACTTGTTCCAGCACTCGCTCTACTTTGACAAATTCACCGCTGATAAAGGACTGAAACTGAGCAAGCTGATTGTGGTCCCGACGGCCGGGATGGGTTTTTACTCACATAAAATCAAAAGCCTGGATGAGTTAAAAAAAGGGGATGTGATCACGCTTTCCAATGATCCAACCAATCTGGCTCGCGGTCTGCGTTTCCTGCAGTCTATTGGCCTTATTACCATCAAAGACACTATCGATCCGACTAAAGCCTCTGAGCGCGATATCGCCAGCAACCCGAAAGGGCTGGTGTTTAAACCGCTGGAAGCGGCGCAGCTGCCGCGTACCCTGGACGGTGTGACCGGCGCGCTGGTCAACGGTAACTTTGCCGTGGCGGCAAAACTGGATCTCGCCAGCGCCATCAAGCAAGAGCATCTGGACGAAAATCTGAAAAATATCATAGCGGTACGCAGTGAAGATGCGGATAAACCGTTCGCGAAAGATATTGTGGCGGCGGTGAAATCTCCGGCGTATCGCGCGGTGATCGACGATCCGCAAAATATTTACAGCGCCTTCCAGAAACCGGAATGGATGTCGGCAGCCCAATAATCGCTGCGCACAAGGTTAACAGGGGCAGCGGCGACTGCCCTTTTCGCATTTCTGAGGTGGCTATGATTGAGATAGAAAAGGTTTGCGTGGATTTTAGCGCCTGCCGTGGACCATCAACCCGGGCGGTTGATGACGTCAGCTTGCGCATAGGCGCAGGTGAGATATTTGGCATTGTCGGGACCAGCGGCGCGGGGAAAAGTACGCTGCTGCGCACCCTGAACGCCTTAACGCGACCAGGCCTGGGAAGCGTAAAGGTTAACGGCGTAGAAATTTCCGCGCTGGAAGGGGCGCAACTACGTAAAGCCCGTCAGCGTATTGGGATGATTTTTCAGCATTTTAATCTGATGCATACCCGTACCGTGGCGCAAAACGTCGCTTTCAGCCTGAAAGCTGCCGGATGGGAGCGCAGTAAAATTGGCCCACGCGTCAGCGAAATCCTGACGCTGGTGGGGCTGTCTGACAAGGCGAACCGCTTTCCTGTGCAGCTCAGCGGCGGGCAAAAGCAGCGCGTTGGTATTGCCCGTGCGATTGCCAATCACCCGGATGTGCTGCTGTGTGATGAACCGACCTCTGCGCTGGATCTGGAAACGTCGGCCACTATTCTGGCATTGCTTAAGCAGATCAACCAACAGCTGGGGATCACGATCGTGCTGATCACTCACGAGATGAACGTGATCAAATCGATTTGCGATCGTGTGGCGGTGATGTCCGGCGGCAAGGTGGTGGAGTCCGGTGAGGTGTTTGACGTTTTTGCTCACCCGCAGCACGCTTTCACGCAGCAACTGGTGTCGCATACCCTCAATCTGACGCTACCCGAACGCTTGCGTCAACATTTGCCTGGCCAGTTGCTGAAAATTCTGTTCATCGGCGATTCGGCGGAACAGCCGGTGTTGTCTGAAGTCGCGGTTAAATTTGGTGTGGCGGTGAACATTCTGCACGGCAAAATTGAATATATCGGCGAGCGTGCGCTGGGGATTCTGGTGGTGCAACTGACCGCGCCGCATAACCCTTCTGCGGTGGATGTCGCCGTGGAGCATATTCGTCAACGCACGGCACAGGTGGAGGTGATTCGTGGATGATTTATTGCCTGATTTGACGCTGGCGTTTAATGAAACCTTTCAGATGCTAAGCATCTCTACGGTGCTGGCGATTATTGGCGGTCTGCCGCTCGGTTTTCTTATTTTCGTCACCGACCGGCATTTATTCTGGCAAAACCGTTTTGTGTATCTGCTCAGCTCCGTGCTGGTGAATATCATCCGTTCGGTGCCGTTTGTGATCCTGCTGGTGCTGCTGCTGCCGCTCACCCAGTTTTTACTCGGAAATACCATTGGGCCGATTGCGGCGTCGGTCCCGCTCTCGGTGGCGGCAATCGCTTTTTATGCCCGTCTGGTCGACAGCGCACTGCGCGAAGTCGATAAAGGCATTATTGAAGCGGCGGAAGCCTTTGGCGCCAGCCCGATGCGCATCATCTGCACCGTTCTGTTACCTGAAGCGAGCGCGGGTCTGCTGCGTGGGTTGACGATAACGCTGGTGAGTCTGATCGGTTACTCCGCGATGGCCGGAATCGTTGGCGGCGGTGGGGTAGGCGACCTGGCGATTCGCTTTGGTTATTACCGCTACGAAACCCAGGTCATGATCGTCACCGTGGTGGCGCTGATTATTCTGGTGCAGGTCGTTCAGGTGCTGGGCGACTGGCTGGCGAAACGCGCGGATAAGCGCGACAGACACTGATCACTGTGCGTTAAGCCATCCGGCAACGTCCTGCCATGTGCCGCGAAAGACGACTTTCGCGGCTTTCTTTTCCAGTTGATAACGATACATCGGGTCGTAATACTCGTTGAGCAACGGTACCAGCCAGCCCATATGGGCGTCGGTACTGCCCGTCGCTTGCTGTTCGCGCAGAGCCACGTCGAGCAGGGCGGTCAGCTCGGCAAAACGTTGTAAACCCAGACGGCGGCGAATAGCAAACAGGCCGTGGTGCAGATACTCGCTATACTCCTGCCAGCCCTGACTCTCGCCATAAGCATGGGTAAAATCGTGGTGCATCCGCACGAAATACTCTTCGCGCAGTCGCTCCAGACGACGCTCAAAAGGATCGTCCACCACTGCAATAGATGCCTGGGTCATGCGTTCGCGCAGGCATTCGGGCAGATGATTAGCCCCGATCATGCGGCCTTCATCTTCCAGTACCCACAGACGCAGATCCTGACGGCTGTCGGTTCTGAGCATTTCGACCGCCAGCAGGTTTTCAAAACTCGCCTGACTCAGCTGCGGTTCAACGGTGCGACCAAACGAGGAACCGCGATGGTGCGCCAGACCTTCGAGATCCACGCCGTTCGGCTGCTGTTGCACCAGCTGCGTTTTACCGTTCCCGGTACAGCCGCCAATTAAGACGATCGGCTTTTGCACTAATTCTTCCGTCAGCTGAATCGCCGCCTGACGCAGGGCTTTGTAGCCGCCGTGTATCAGCGGGTAGTCAATCCCGGACTCGTGCAGCCACTGCTGCACAATGTGCGAACGCTGACCGCCGCGCGCGCAGCATAAATAACCCGCAGGATTTTGACGACAGGCATCCAGCCAGGCCTTCATACGTTGTTGGCGAGTCTCGCCGCAGACCAATTGATGGCCGAGCGTGAGGGCTGCCTCGGGTCCCTGACGTTTATAACAGGTACCCACGGCGGCACGTTCGTCATCGTTCATCAGGGGAAGGTTGATTGCTCCCGGCATTGCGCCTTGCAGAAATTCGACGGGGGCGCGTACATCGATTATAGGCGTACCAGCGAGCAAAATTGCGCGATAGTCCGTTCCAGCGTTCATGTGTGATCCTGAAAATACAAAAACAGCAATGGAGGGGATTTTACGCGCCAGAGGCGGGGCCGGGGAAGGATAAAATCAAATCCCCGGCATTAATGGCTTATTTCAGCGTTGACTGCGCCCAGATAATACCGCTGGCATATTCCGGCGGCAGCAGGGGGATAAGCGCTTCCAGCGTCGCGCTAAGACGCGCGGTATCGCTGTCGCTCAGGTTCAGGTGTCCCACCTTACGCCCTTCACGCACCTCTTTGTCATACCAGTGCAGATGCACCAGCGGCAGCTTCAGCCAGTCATAGTTCAGGTCGCTACCAATCAGATTTACCATCACCGAAGGAGTGTTCACTACCGGCGTGGGTAACGGCAGGTTGGTAATGGCGCGCAGGTGCAGCTCAAACTGGCTGATGCTGGCACCGTTTTGCGTCCAGTGCCCGCTGTTGTGCACGCGTGGAGCCAGTTCGTTAATCAGCAGACCTTCCGGGGTGATGAAACATTCCATCGCCATCACGCCGACATAGCCCAGCTCCTGCATGATGGCAGAGAGCATCGCTTCGGCCTGTTTCTGCTGTTTGGCGTTAGCCTGCGGGAAGACCACGCTGGTGCGCAGAATGCCGTCCTGGTGCAGGTTATGGGTCAGCGGATAGAAGACGGTGCTACCGTCGTGCGCACGAGCGCCAACCAGTGAGACTTCACCAGAGAAGTTGATTCCCCGCTCAACGATGCACTCGCCGTAGCAGTCGTCCGGCAGTTGTTCGGTTTCATTTGCGCGCAAACGCCACTGCCCACGACCGTCGTAACCGCCGACGCGACGTTTCACGATCGCCAGCTCACCGAGTTTGTCGAATACTGCAGGCCATTCGCTTTTATCCGCCAGCAACTGCCACGGCGCAGTTGCCAGGCCGAGCTTGTCAAAAAGCTGCTTTTGCGTCAGACGGTCGGCAATAATTGGGAAAACGTCGCGGTTGACAAATGCCGGATGGCGCGCGAGCTCGCGGGTGAGCGCCGTTTCCGGCCAGCGCTCAATCTCAGCGGTGATCACGCTTTGCTGAAAAGGGACCGCTGCTGGTTCGGCATCCAGCCCGACGGGCCAGACTGCAATGCCCAGCGGCTCACCGGCCTGGCGCAGCATGCGCCCTAGCTGACCGTTACCGAGTACGCAGACCTGCTTCATGCCGCACCTCGCGGGTCCGGATTCTCCAGCACCTCGTCGGTTTGTGCTTTGCGCCAGTCGTTCAGACGCTGGTGTAATGCTTTGTCGTGTGTTGCCAGAATTTGTGCCGCCAGCAGGGCCGCATTTGCCGCGCCCGCTTTGCCGATAGCCAGCGTTCCGACCGGAATACCGCGCGGCATCTGTACGATGGAGTAAAGGCTATCTACGCCGCTCAGCGCCGCGCTTTGCACCGGGACGCCTAAAACAGGCACCAGCGTTTTCGCCGCAATCATGCCCGGCAGATGCGCAGCGCCACCAGCACCGGCAATGATCACCTGATAGCCGTTCTCTTCTGCGCTTTCGGCGAAGCTAAACAGCTTGTCAGGGGTGCGGTGGGCGGAGACGACTTCAACATGATGCGGCACGTTCAGAATTTCGAAGATTTCGGCGGCGAACTGCATGGTAGCCCAGTCGCTTTTGGACCCCATCACGATGGCGACACGCGCCGGGTTATTGCGGGAAGACATGCGTCTGAAAACTCCTGTGATGCACTACACTCGACTTTTGAGGCCACAGAGAATAGCATAATTCGCCGTCAAGGAAAACGATTGCGCGCTTTACACTTCACCCTTCAGGCAGCCTTTGTAGTTGGCTACATCGCAACGAGTTTTGTGTAAAGAGGAACTGGATATCTGCGGAATTAAAACGGAAATGCGATCAGTTCAACGTCATCTGGCGTGACTTTGATCATCGACCCTTCGGTGTGCCATGCGCCTAATACCACGCGGAAAGCGGGTTGTTCATTGGCCGTAAGTTCGTGGACTGCCGGGCGGTGGGTGTGGCCGTGAATTAACCACTGGACCTGATGCATTTCCATCTCGGTGATGACGGCCTGCGGATTCACATCCATGATCTCCAGTGACTTGCTGCTGTTGGCCGCTTTGCTGTTGGCGCGCATTTTCGCGGCGATACGTTGGCGAACGAACAGAGGTAGGGAGAGGAACAGCTTCTGTAGCCAGGGTTGATGTACTTTGGCGCGAAACGCCTGATAGCCTGCATCGTCGGTACACAAAGTGTCGCCATGCATGATCAATACCTTGCGGCCATACAGGTTGAGTACTTTTTTCTCAGGCAGCAAGCTCATGCCGCTTTCACGGGCAAAACGTTTGCCGAGCAGAAAATCTCGGTTGCCGTGAATAAAAAAGCAGGGAACGCCGGAATCAACCAGTGATTTTATCGCCGCGGCTATTTCATGATGCAGTGGGTTTGGGTCGTCGTCGCCAATCCAGGCTTCAAACAGGTCGCCGAGAATGTACAGTGCATCAGCTTTTCGCGCATCACCGGCTAAAAAACGCAGAAAACCGGCGGTGATCGCCGGTTCTTCTGTGCAGAGGTGAAGATCTGCAATAAACAGTGTCGTCACGATTACTCGCTGACGGTCACGTTTTCGATGATGACGTCTTCTTTTGGCACATCCTGGTGCATACCGCTGCGACCAGTGGAAACGCCTTTGATTTTATCAACCACGTCCATGCCTTCAACAACTTCAGCAAACACGCAATAACCCCAACCCTGCATGCTTTCGCCGGAGAAGTTCAGGAAGTCGTTGTCTGCAACGTTGATGAAGAACTGTGCGGTTGCGGAGTGCGGAGCCTGAGTACGCGCCATCGCCAGCGTACCACGGGTGTTTTTCAGACCGTTGTTCGCTTCGTTTTTGATCGCTTCTTTCGTGGCTTTTTGCTTCATGCCCGGTTCGAAACCGCCGCCCTGGATCATGAAACCGTTAATAACACGGTGGAAAATGGTGTTGTTGTAAAAACCTTCGCGGCAGTAGTCCAGGAAGTTTTTAACTGTTTCAGGCGCTTTATCATCAAACGTTTTGATTACGATATCGCCGTGATTAGTGTGGAAAGTAACCATTTTTGCATCCTGTTCCGATAGATTGGTGCTTCGACCCCGTGAAGGGTCAGAGTTAGGGGTGTGTTATAGCATAACCGCAAGCTGCGATCACCTCGCAAAGTGTGCTGCTTCCGGTCTAAATTATGGGTATTATACAGACTTTACTATCCACACACGTCTACACGGAATCTTCGATGTTAAAAATCTTTAATACACTGACGCGCCAAAAAGAGGAATTCAAACCTATTCATGCCGGGGAAGTCGGCATGTACGTGTGTGGTATTACCGTTTACGATCTCTGTCATATTGGCCACGGACGTACCTTCGTTTCTTTCGACGTTGTCGCGCGCTATCTGCGCTTCCTCGGCTATAAGCTGAAGTATGTGCGCAATATTACTGATATCGATGACAAAATCATCAAGCGCGCGAATGAAAACGGTGAGAGCTTTGTGGCGTTGGTCGACAGAATGATCGCGGAAATGCATAGCGATTTCGACGCGCTGAATATTCTGCGCCCGGATCTGGAGCCGCGCGCTACGCACCATATCGCTGAGATCATTGAAATCACTGAACAACTGATTGCCAAAGGTCACGCATATGTCGCTGATAACGGCGACGTGATGTTCGACGTGCCGACTGACCCGAACTATGGTCAGCTGTCACGCCAGGATCTGGATCAGCTGCAGGCGGGCGCACGCGTTGATGTGGTTGATGTGAAGCGCAACCCGATGGACTTCGTGCTGTGGAAAATGTCCAAAGAAGGCGAGCCGAGCTGGCCGTCTCCGTGGGGCGCGGGTCGTCCTGGCTGGCACATCGAATGTTCGGCGATGAACTGCAAACAGTTGGGCAACCATTTTGATATTCATGGCGGTGGTTCGGATCTGATGTTCCCGCACCATGAAAACGAAATCGCTCAGTCCACCTGTGCGCATGACGGTGAATACGTTAATTACTGGATGCACTCCGGGATGGTGATGGTTGACCGGGAGAAAATGTCCAAATCGTTGGGCAACTTCTTTACCGTGCGTGACGTGCTGAAATACTACGACGCCGAAACCATTCGCTACTTCCTGATGTCTGGTCATTACCGTAGCCAGTTAAACTACAGCGAAGAGAACCTGAAGCAGGCGCGCTCTGCACTGGAGCGTCTGTATACCGCGCTGCGCGGCACCGATAAGTCCGTTGCCCCAGCCGGTGGCGAAGCCTTTGAAGCACGCTTCATTGAAGCGATGGACGATGACTTCAATACGCCGGAAGCCTACTCCGTGCTGTTTGATATGGCGCGTGAGGTTAACCGCCTGAAGGGTGAAGATATGGCGGCGGCTAACGGTATGGCTTCGCATCTGCGTAAGCTTTCCAGCGTGCTGGGCCTGCTGGAACAGGAGCCTGAAGCATTCCTGCAAAGCGGAGCGCAGGCGGATGACGGTGAAGTTGCTGAAATTGAAGCGTTAATCCAGCAGCGTCTGGATGCCCGTAAAGCCAAAGACTGGGCGGCAGCTGACGCCGCGCGTGACCGTCTCAATGAGATGGGTATCGTGCTGGAAGATGGCCCGCAGGGCACTACCTGGCGCCGTAAGTAATGATATTGATTGCCGGATGGCGGCTCGCGCCCTGTCCGGCAATCAATGTACGAATGTCGGTCGGATAAGACGCTTGTCGTATCCGGCAAATTAATATTTCCGATACCACCACAGCACACCCATCATCATAACTCCCGGTAGCCATACCCATATCAACTCCGAAATTATCACCTGGTGCCCGTATGGTGTGGCGTAGCGTGATAGCGCAAACGGGGCGACTTTAATCACCTGCCACGGCGCAAAGAAGCGTTCATCCGACCACGGCCACAGCCAGCCGACGCCTTTGCCGCCAGTGGTGACCGAATCCAACAGGCTGTGCGACAGCAGTGAAACCGTCAGAAATAGCCAGCAGCGAATTAAGCCTGCCTTAAACCATCGTCGACCCATCCATACGCAGAGCAGCGGCACCACGAAGGCGAACAGCAGCGAATGGGTAAAACCGCGGTGACCAAACACGTTGCCGTAGGCGACGCCAAGCTTAAACGACAGTACGTCGGCATCCGGCAGCATAGCCAAAATGACGCCAGTAAACAGTAATTGCGGGGGGATGACTTTACGCCCGAGACCTAATCCTAAACAGAGTGGAACGGCAGCGTGGGTAACGATTGTTGGCATGATGATCGCTTCGTGTGGAAAAACAACATGCTAACAGTTCACTGTGAAGTGGTGATGAAGTCATTATCTGAAAAGGAGAGAGGAAGTGGCCGGACAGGGGTTAACCTCATCCGGCACCTGGGATCACGCCACGACGTTAATGCTGTGGCCTTCAAAGCTGACGGTCTGTCCGGCAACGATTTTGCAGCGTTTACGCGTTTCTACAGCACCATCGACCTTCACTAACCCTTCGCCAATAGCAATTTTTGCCTGGGCGCCGCTTTCGCTCCAGCCTTCCAGCTTCAGCAAATCGCAGAGTTCAACGTGTGGGTGTTTACCCAGTGAAAATGTGGCCATCTTAAACGTCCTTTACATCATGATATTCAACACACGCCTGCAGCGTGTTTTCGATAAGTGTGGCGACCGTCATTGGGCCTACGCCGCCGGGTACCGGCGTGATGTATGACGCGCGTGCGGCGGCATCTTCAAAGACCACATCGCCAACAACCTTACCATTCTCCAGACGGTTGATGCCGACATCAATCACAATCGCACCTTCTTTTATCCACTCGCCGGGAATAAAGCCAGGTTTGCCGACGGCAACAATCAGCAGGTCTGCATGCTCTACATGGCGACGCAGATCTTTGGTGAACCGGTGGGTGACGGTGGTGGTGCAGCCAGCCAGCAGCAGCTCCATGCTCATCGGGCGGCCAACAATATTCGACGCGCCAATAACGACCGCATTCAGACCGTAGGTGTCGATATTGTAACGCTCAAGCAGAGTCACAATACCGCGCGGAGTACACGGGCGCAGGCGCGGCGCACGCTGGCACAGGCGACCAACGTTATACGGGTGGAAACCGTCAACGTCTTTATCCGGCGCAATACGCTCGAGAACTTTAACGTTGTCGATACCCGCAGGTAACGGCAGTTGGACCAGAATACCGTCGATGGTGGTATCTGCATTGAGCGTATCGATCAGCTCGAGCAGCTCCGCCTCGCTGGTGGTTTCAGGCAGGTCATAGGAGCGGGAGACAAACCCCACCTCGTCACAGGCTTTGCGTTTACTCGCGACATAAATCTGCGAAGCCGGGTTGCTACCTACCAGCACAACAGCCAGGCCTGGGGCGCGTAATCCAGCCGCTAAACGCGCCTGAACTTTTTGAGCAACCTCAGAGCGCACCTGCTGCGCAATCGTTTTACCGTCAATAATCTTTGCTGCCATCAGAGAGAGGATTCCGTCTGTTACGTTAAATCGAAGGGGATGCCGCTATTTTGTCAGAAGCGGGACGTGCTGTCAGTTTTCGTTTGCATTTTTACGTGCGCCAGGGGGCGTCACGATCTGCGAATGGGGTCAGGACAGAGGCTTAAGCCTTACGGATAATTAATGAGCATGCTAATTAAAATTAACGTGAATGAAACAACTCATCACCCTGGTATTTTCAGGGGTAATGCGTCACAAACCAGTCTGTTACGGTTAATTATGAGAGATTTTACCTCATTCCCACCCAGATTTTTCCTAGGTCCCATTAAGAATTAGCTAGGGTCATTAAAAGGATTTGCAGGTATTTTTCATTAATTGAAATGTTTAATTTATCGCTGTGACGAATAGTCATATTCGCGAGGAATAATTAGTGAATCAAATACTCAGGAGAATTGGGGTAAAAGGTTAGCTAATTCTCATGCGATATATATCTTTACAGGATGCAGAGATAATTAGCCTGACATTTAATGTCGATAATGATTCAAACGGATCCCGCAGGATGCTGGAGCCGGATGTGTGTAATTCAAGGGAAATCCATGAAACGTAAATTAATGACCTCTTCTGTTATTGCCAGCCTGATGTTAGTCGCCGGTGCAGCGGTTGCAGCCGATCCGGTAAGCGTTAGCGGCGGTACTGTGCATTTTGAAGGTGAACTGGTCAATGCAGCCTGTGCAGTCAGTACTCAGTCATCCGATCAGGTTGTGACGCTAGGCCAGTATCGTACTGCCAGTTTTGCCGCAGTGGGTGACACTACAGCACAAATTCCGTTCTCTATCGTGCTGAACGACTGTGACCCGAACGTTGCCGCAACTGCAGCCGTTGCTTTCTCTGGCCAGTCCGATAATACCAATAACAATCTGCTGGCCGTCTCTTCTGCAGACAACGGTACCACTGCGGGCGGTGTTGGGATTGAAATTCTGGACAATACGTCCACCGCGCTGAAGCCGGATGGTGCAACCTTCTCTACCGCTCAGGCGCTGGTAGAAGGGACCAACACCCTGCGTTTCTCTGCGCGTTACAAAGCCACTGCCGCAAGCGCAACGCCGGGTCAGGCAAATGCCGACGCGACGTTCATCATGAAGTACGAATAAGCCGTTTTGATTTGCGCAAGGAAGACGTTCGCCTCAATGGATGAGGCAATATCCGGGGATGATGAAGGATGCGGCAGATGATAGGGAAAGGCGTGGCGCTGGCGGGAATGCTGTGCGTAATGCCTGTGCTTTCACATACGGTAATACTGGAAAGTGGCCGCGTCCACTTACGGGGGCAGCTCGTCAACGGCGCCTGTACGGTCGCCACTGACAGTCAGGATATGCGGGTGCAAATGGGGCAGTATCGCACCAATGCTTTCTCTGGGACGGGAAGCTTCGCCTCTACCAGCGTACCGTTTTCACTGCGCTTAACGTCGTGCAGCTCCGATGTTTATGACCATGTTGGGATTGCGTTTGCGGGCGTGACGCCAGCGGAAGATCCGCAGGTTTTTCTTGCCAGCGGTGATGCGTCTGCGGCTTCGGGGATTGGTCTGGCGTTATTTGACGAGCGCCAACGGCAAATTATACCGAATGCCCTGCCGCTTCATTATGCGCCGATTATAACGCAAGAGATGACGTTTCATTTCACTGCCCGCTATCGGGCTGTCTCGGAAAATATAACGCCGGGAACGCTTCGCTCAGACGTGTGGTTTACGTTGGTTTATCCCTGATTTATTTCCCAACGATAATCGCATCAAAGGTATTTTTAGCTATGTTTAATTATCTAAAATCAGGTTTTATCCTTTTATTGGCCTTATTTTCTGCTGCCAGTGTTCAGGCTGCCGGAGGCATTGCATTAGGCGCCACTCGCGTTATTTATCCGGCCGATGCTAAACAAACGTCCCTGTCTATTAGCAATAGCGATACCAAAGAACGTTACCTGGTAAATTCATGGATTGAGAATAGCGCCGGCGCTAAAGAAAAATCGTTTGTGGTTACGCCTCCGCTGTTTGTTAGTGAACCCAAAAGCGAAAACACGCTGCGTATCATCTATGCCGGTGAACCGCTGCCCAAAGACCGTGAGTCGCTGTTCTGGATGAACGTCAAAGCCATTCCGTCAGTCAATAAAAACAGCCTTGAGGGCAAAAACGTTCTGCAACTGGCAATTCTGTCACGCATCAAACTTTTTGTTCGTCCGAATAATCTGCCGCAAATCCCGGAAGATGCACCAGGAATGCTGACCTTTTCCCGCTCCGGCAACCACCTGAAAATCAACAATCCGTCAGCGTACTACGTCACGTTGGTCAATCTCAATGTGGGGAAAACGAAGGTCGACAACGTGATGGTTGCGCCGAAAAGCGATGCGCAGGTCCTGCTACCCACGGGCGTTCAGGGCAACGTCACGTTCCAGACGGTCAATGATTATGGCGCTGTGACCCCGGCCAAAACGGTTAGTGTGCGTTGAGATAACGATGAATAAGACAACGTATTTTCCTGGCCTGTTACCGGGGGTTACGCCACCGCTGGCGGGGGTGGCGTTGTCCACGCTGGCGGCGCTCTTTCCCTCTCTAAGCTATGGGGAAAGCTATTTTAATCCGGCCTTTTTATCTGCGGATACGGCAACCGTGGCGGATTTATCACGTTTTGAAAAAGGCAATCACCAGCCTGAAGGCGTTTATCGCGTGGATATCTGGCGCAACGATGAGTTTGTTGCCACTCAGGATATTCGTTTTACTACCAGTGCGGCAAAAGCCGGGGAGAAGTCCGGTGGGCTGATGCCGTGCTTTGGACTCGACTGGGTGAAGCGCCTTGGCGTCAATATCGCCGCGTTTCCGGCACTCAGTAAGGATCCGAACGATACCTGTATCAATCTACCTGAGGCGATTCCCGGCAGCGAGATTGCGTTTGATTTTTCTACCCTGCGCTTAAACGTCAGCCTGCCACAGGCGTCAATGTTAAACAGCGCGCGCGGCTATATTCCACCGGAAGAGTGGGATGAAGGGATCCCGGCCGCGCTGGTTAACTACAGCTTTACCGGCAGCCGTGGCAGTGATACTGACAGCTATTTCCTCAGTATGCTCAGTGGTCTGAACTATGGCCCCTGGCGGCTGAGAAACAACGGTGCGTGGAGCTACTCCAGGGGCGACGGATACCACTCACAAAGCTGGAAAAACATCGGTACATGGCTTCAGCGCGCAATTATCCCGCTGAAGGGCGAACTGGTGATGGGCGACAGCAACACTGGCAACGACGTTTTTGACAGCGTCGGGTTTCGCGGTGCGCGGCTCTATTCCTCAGACAGTATGTATCCCGACAGCTTACAGGGCTACGCGCCTACCGTGCGCGGCATTGCGCGTACCGCAGCGAAACTGACCATTCGTCAGAATGGCTATGTGATTTATCAAAGCTATGTTTCACCCGGCGCTTTCTCGATAACCGATCTCAACCCAACGTCATCCAGCGGTGATCTTGAGGTCACGGTGGATGAGAAGGACGGCAGCCAGCAACGCTATACGGTGCCGTACTCCACCGTTCCCTTATTACAACGAGAAGGGCGTTTTAAATATGACGTTGTCGCCGGGGATTTTCGCAGCGGCAATAGCCAGCAATCTTCACCGTTCTTTTTCCAGGGAACATTAATTGCCGGGTTACCAGAGGGCTATACCGCCTACGGTGGTACGCAGTTGGCCTCACGTTACACCGCGGTGGTTTTAGGCACAGGTCGAAACCTGGGGGACTGGGGGGCGGTTTCTGTCGATCTCACCCATGCGCGCAGCCAACTGGCGGATGACAGTACGCACCAGGGGCAGTCTCTACGTTTCTTGTATGCGAAATCGCTGAACAATTTTGGCACTAACTTCCAGCTGTTGGGGTATCGCTACTCAACGCGTGGCTTCTATACCCTCGACGATGTGGCGTATCGCAGTATGGAAGGCTATGAGTACGAATACGACAGTGAGGGCAATCGCCACGACGTGCCCAATGTGACGAGTTACCACAACCTGAGCTACAGCAAAAAGGGCCGTTTCCAGATCAACATTTCGCAGAATCTGGGGGATTACGGATCGCTGTATATCTCGGGTAGTCAGCAGATGTACTGGAATACTTCAGACACCAATACCTGGTATCAACTGGGCTATGCCAGCGGCTGGCAGGGGATTAGCTATTCACTCTCCTGGTCGTGGAATGAATCGGTTGGCATCTCCGACACCGATCGTATTCTGGCGTTCAATATGTCTGTACCGTTCAGCCTGCTGAGCGGACGGCGTTACTCGCGTGATAACGCCCTCGATCGCACCTACGCCACCTTTAATGCCAACCGTAATAGCAACGGACAGAACAGCTGGCAGAGCGGGATCGGCGGTACGTTGCTGGATGGGCGCAACCTGAGCTACAGCGTGAATCAGGGGCACAGCAGCACCAATGGCTATAGCGGAAACGCCAGCGCCAACTGGCAGGCGGCCTATGGCACGCTGGGCGTGGGTTACAACTACGACCGTGACCAGCATGACTACAACTGGCAGCTCTCCGGCGGCGTAGTGGGGCATGCGGACGGCATTACGCTCAGTCAGCCTCTGGGCGATACCAACGTGCTGATTAAAGCGCCGGGCGCGCAGGGTGTACGGATAGAGAACCAGACCGGCGTTCAAACCGACTGGCGCGGATACGCGGTGATGCCATATGCCACCGTCTATCGCTATAACCGCGTCGCGTTAGACACCAATTCCATGAACAACAATACCGATGTGGAGAATAACGTCAGTAGCGTAGTGCCAACGAAAGGGGCGCTGGTGCGGGCGGCGTTTGATACACGAATCGGTGTGCGGGCGCTGATTACCGCCAAACATGCCGGTAAACCAGTGCCGTTTGGCTCCGTCGTGCGTGAAAACACCAGCGGCGTGACCAGCATGGTGGGTGAAGACGGGCAAATCTACCTGAGCGGCCTGCCGCTAAAAGGCGAGTTGTTGATCCAATGGGGGGAAGGCGCAAACGCGCGCTGCGTGGCGCGCTATGCCTTGCCAGAGGAGAACCTGAAACAAGCGGTAACGCTCACGAACGTGACGTGCGAATCTCCGTCAGCACGACAGGAATAATACGATGAAACGACAAACGGGTTTGTTACTGGGAAGCGCTTTACTGCTGATGACCCATTCGTCCTGGGCGACGGTCTGCCAAAACTCGAATGGCACGTCAACGGATGTTTTTTACGATCTGTCGAATGTCTTCAACAGTAGTAACAACCAGCCGGGACAGGTGGTGACGTTACCGGAAAAATCTGGCTGGGTTGGCGTGAAGGCCACCTGTCCGGCCGGGACAACGGTAAATTACACCTATCGAAGCTATTCCACTGAACTTCCGGTGCAAAGTACCGAAGGCGGTTTTCAGTATCTGAAGCTCAATGACTACCTGCTGGGGGCCATGAGCATAACTGATGACTATGCCGGGTTATTTTATCCCCCGCGTAATTACATTCGCATGGGGACTCACCCAAACGTACCTAAGCAGCAGCCTTTTGGCGTGATGGATTCAAAGCTGGTGTTTAAGCTCAAAGTGATCCGCCCGTTTATTAACATGGTGCCGATTCCGCGGCAGACGATGTTTAGCGTCTATGTCACGACCAGTACCGGAGATGCGCTAAGCGTGCCGGTTTATACCATCAGCTACAGCGGCAAGGTGGAGGTTCCACAAAACTGCGAAGTAAACGCCGGGCAGATTGTTGAGTTTGATTTTGGTGATATTGGCGCATCGCTGTTTAGCAAGGCAGGGGCGGGAAACCGGCCTGAAGGCATCAATCCGCAGACCAAAACGGTGGCGATAAAATGTACCAACGTCGCTGCACAGGCCTACTTAACCATGCGTGTAGAGGCCGAGAAAGCCACCGGGCAAATGATGGTATCTGACAACCCGGATTTAGGTTTTATTGTCGCCGACAGCAGCGGTAAACCGCTAACGCCCAATAATCTGTCCAGCACTATCCCGTTTCAACTGGATGATAACGCCGCGGCGAGCGTGGGGATCCGAACATGGCCGGTCAGCGTAACGGGCAATAAGCCTACCGAAGGACCTTTTACAGCCCGTGGCTATCTGCGAGTGGATTATGACTAACAAACAAACGCCAGCCGCAGGGACACTTCTGGCAATGGTGTGCCTGCTGACATTCAGCTCGTTGTGCCATGCCGCTTCGTCGCTGGGGGAAATCAATATTGAACTGCGCGGTAACGTGGTGGACTTTACCTGCGCGGTAATTGCCGGCGACAGCAATAAGTCTGTGGAGCTAGGCACCTGGCCGACAAAGCAGCTTCAGACCAGCGGAGATACCACTCAACCGGTCGCGTTTACGCTGAAGCTAGAAGGCTGCCCGCCGGGATCCGCTTCGATAACGTTTACCGGAACTCCGGCCCCGGGCACGACGTTGCTGGCGCTTGATGACGCGGTGATGGCGCAAAAGGTGGCGATCGAACTGCACGACAGCGACCGTACGCGATTGCCGCTCGAGCAGGCCAGCCAGACCGTGGGGATTGATGACAACGGCAACGCCACGCTGACCTTTTTCGCAAACTATATCGCGTTAGCTGCTGGGGTTCAGCCTGGCATTGCCAAGGCTGATGCCACGTTCATGATTAACTATAACTAATCAATGCGCTAACAAAACACTCCCGAACGAAATCTCGCCGGGAGTGTTATTACATTAATTCATGCATTTTTGCGTAATCGATCAGCTCAACGATGGTGTGCAACCCGAGCTTGGAGTAGATATTAGCCTTGTGAGCGCTAATCGTTTTATTGCTGAGTAACAACTGCTCAGCAATTTCCTTATTGGATAGCCCGTTTGCCAGATAACGCAAAACGGTAACTTCACGGTTAGAGAGCGGCATGTCATGTAAGACGCCTTTTTGTGCATTTATATTGTTAATGAAATTAAGGGTATCCGAAGGGAAAAAGGAATATCCCGATAAAATCATTTTTACCGCATTGTAGATATCATTGAGATCCTTTCGTTTACTGACAAACCCATTTGCACCGGCCCGGATAGCACGCCCGGCATAAAACGACTCGGATTTTGAGGACAGAAACAGTACCCGAGTTTTCTCCTGCAATGATTTTATTCTTTTGAGTAATGTAAACCCATCAGAACCAGGCAGTTCAATATCCAGGATGACAAGATCGACCGGGTACGTGCGCAGGTGTTCTATTGCCGTACGGCTGTCATCGGTTTTCAACACTACCTGAATATTACTGTTTTTCTCGAGTAGTACTTCTATCGACATTCTGACAATAGGGTGTTCGTCCATAATGATAACGGATGCTGGTTTCATTGTTGTATGCCTCAAACTGTTTGCGTATCTTGCGAATTTGATAAAACATCAGGCGTTATAATATTGTCAAATAGCCAAGAATTGTTCTGAGGGAGAGCCGAATAAATATTATTTCATCCTTGTTTATTCGGTTGTTCTTCTGCAGAACAATGAATTTGTGGAAAATCCATTTCACACCGGGAAAACTAACAATTAATCAGGAAACTGTGGGGATTATACCTGCTCTGCTCATTCGGAAAAGACTTACAACATCCTGGTTGTTAATGTCAGTTAGGATATTCTGAAAGATCCAGATGTGTTAATGACTATTGGTATTATTTATCTGCGGTTCGAATTATGGCAGATTGAAAATTTTTTTTAAACAGTAAAAACGACACAATAAACCAATTGTTTAGGTTTTGTTAAGACTGCAATGGGACTATTTTCTATTGAAAAGCACAGGATCAGTAAGGTTAAGTGTGGGAGTGGCTCCAGGCATAATACCAGGAATAGTTGTAAATATTAAATATTTGTAAAAATTAGATCTGTTTTCTTATTTGAAAATAAGTAATTTCCTAAAAAATCTTATAGCACAATGAGTTATGGTGTTAAATTAAATGGGTAGAGGTAACGTTGAGGCGGTGTATCAGATGCAAAAAGCGCTGCCTGCTGGGTAATCCAAGGCGCGTAATCAACTGATTCAGGCGATAAATGATACGGTGATAGGGTTGTGTCTGTAACAATGCAATCTTTTTTAAGGAGTTACCCTGTAATAGTAAGGTAATCAGCTCCCAGTCGAGCTGATTTATGCGTCTGGAATGAATATAGCTAAGAACCGGAGATAATAAGGCATGACGCATCTCGGGGAGGCGCAAATTGCGTGGCAAGATATAAAATGGACCGGACAGTGTAATAAATGTAGTGAGGTCTTCATCGCGACTGGAAAGCATTATGAAGATTTGGATGTCATTATGCTTCTTAATTAGCTGGCGCAGGCTTTCAAGTATATCGAAATAAGGGGTTGTTAAGCTTTCAATGTCAATCACTAACTGGCTAATTACCGGCTCTTGCATGCTGAGCAAGGTCGATTCAACGCTCTGGAAGATCGCCGTGCGAGTACCTGAGAATAAATGTCGACTCAGCGCATAGGCCAGATAGTAGTCTGTCGTAATTATCGCCTGAGATATAGTGCCGTCTGGTAAGGTGCATTCGAGTTTTTGCGCCAGATACTCGATCCGGTCAAATACCTGTGAGGTACAGTGGGGAAATTGCCAGCTACAGTTAGCGTTTCGTATACGGCGATAGCGGTCCCGGCGTTTTGCACTGTGCATCCTTTTCCATTCCATTTCTGTTGCGGCAGGTCTGGATAAATTGCTGACTACAGACATCCCTGAACCAAACTTTTGTCAGCGCAAAGGTGAGTTGACTTATGCCGTTGGGTTTCAGTGCTTCAACAATCATCAGACTGGCGATTGCGTACCCCATCAGAATAATTTGCCGGAAGTTTTCTGATGTCTTACTCAATGCCCAAAAGATCGTTTTATCCAGTTCAACCTCTCTCTGAGATTAGATAAAATATTACCGGGTGTGTCTTTCTTTTTCCCCGGAAATAGTATGGCCGGATTATTCTCGCAGCCTGAAGCCAGGTACAGTAGGAGCCGATGCTTAATCGATGATGAGATATTTCTCAATAAAAATTAGGCAGAGATACCCCGTCTAATTTTGCAGAAAGTTCAGATGTGCGCGGATGTATCTTAAGAATTGCTGATCGTTTTTCACATGCAGCTTTTTCATAATGCTGCGGCGGGTCGCTTTGGCCTGGATATCGCTGACTGAGAGCAGATGAGCCGTTTCGGCTAACGTATACCCGCTGGCGAGAAACATTAAGAACTGGCGTTCTTCGATAGAAAAGTTGCGGGTGGTGCAGTAATGGCAGATAGTCGCGGGCACGCTAGTGCGCAGTGCGCGTTTTTGCAGGATGAGGACCAGTTTTTTGGTTATCTCGTCGACGTCATCTTCCCGATAAATCAGTGGCAACATGTACAGGCAGGGGCGGAACATCAGCTTATCTTTGTCGTTTTTGCTACAGATGACCACCCGGTGTTGGCGCCTGGTGTGGACAGGAACCATGTAACAATCGGCGCTGAGCCAATCTTCATCCAGTGAGATAAACGCGATTTCAGCGCGATCGATATCTTCGACAGGTAAAAAGCTAATCTCCTGATGCCACTGATTTGCCAGATGGGAGATGATGATTTTCAGTCCATGTTCGAAGTGACTGTTTTCTTCCTTGATGGCGATACTTAACATTAAAGAGTTCCTGAACCACTGGAGAGGGGATAAAGGAATGTTAAGCAAAATCATAAATATTCTAAATACATGCATCCCTAAATCTGACGTTTTGCGGGCTGAGTTGTTACCAGGTGATTTCCTGGATACCTTTGAACGAGCAGAAAAAATCAACATTCGTACACTTCGCCAGCAACCGAAACAAAAGGCATTGACTCAGCAAGCGCTGACCGTATAATTCACGCGTTTCATCTGCATGAAGTAATCACTTCGCAATGCGCCCTTAGCTCAGTTGGATAGAGCAACGGCCTTCTAAGCCGTAGGTCGTAGGTTCGAATCCTACAGGGCGTACCATTTCAACGTCACTTCTGATGTTCAGCTTCGGCTAATCGCGACAAATTTTCTTTTGCCAACCACATTTCCACTTCTGTAAGACTTAGTTGTACTTCCTCTCTGAGTGAAAAATCAGCTAGCGGCTGCTGTTCAAGCGCTGCACACATCCTGCTGGCAGAACGCATCCCCATGCTGGCGCAGCTGCTTTTTAGCTGATGTGCCAGACGTTTTATCTTCTCGTACTCACATGCTGCGCGCGCTGCGTCAATCTCATCTAATACAGGAAGGGTGTGTTGCTTAAAGAGCGCTAACCATTCGTGCACCTTTTGCCATCCCATTAGCTGGATATCCCCGGCTAATTGCTGGGTATCTAACCGTTGGTTGTTATTTTCTAATGCAACCGGGAGAGGGGCGTTACCGTGGAGATAATGGGTAATGAGCCGACTAAGTTCATCCCGGGGAACCGGTTTTTGAATAACGCCGAGAAACAGGGTGCTGGTTCTTTGGCTTAGCGTTTCGTCGATGACGTGTGCGCTAAAGCCTATTAGCTTTAACGTCGGAAACTCGTGGGTTAACTGTTGCGCCAGCGTGATGCCGTCGATATCCGGAAGATCAAAATCAACCAGCGCGGCATTATACTGGGCGTCTTGCTGCAGTATGGTGAGCGCCGCAGCCGCACTGTCGGCAGCGGTGACCTGGGCGCCATTGAGGGTGAGCATTTCTGTACTGATGCGCTGCGTGAGGGGGTTATCCTCGATTAGCAGTAAGCGTAAACCCTGTAACGATATGGCACGTGGAACGGATTTAGCTACCGGCATCGCGCCAGCCCGTAATGGCAGACGCAGATGAAAGCAGCTTCCGACTCCCGGCGTACTGGTGACACTCAGTTCTCCCTGCATCGCCTGCGCAAGGCTGGCACTGATAGTGAGTCCAAGCCCGGTCCCCCCACGTTTACCGCTAACCTGAACAAACGGCTGAAAAATATCGCGCTGATGGACAGGGTCAATCCCGCATCCCGTGTCCTCAACCTCAATATACCAGTCCTGATCTTTACATCGGCTACGCAGGGTGATGTGTCCGCGATCGGTAAAGCGCAGCGCGTTGTTTAATAGGTTAGTTATGATTTGCCGAATGCGGCGCGGATCGCCGCGTAGGGAGTCGGGGACATCGTCGGCAAAATCCGTAACCAGCACGACCGGGCGACCCACAACGCGACCATGCATGAGCTGAAGCGTACTTTCCAGCAAGGGTCTGGGCTCAAAAGGTTCATCGCCGATCGCCACATTTTTTCCGCCCGCTTCGATGGCGGAATAGTCCAGGATATCGTTGAGGATGGTCAGCAGAGACTCGCCAGAGTCGGTGATTGCGCGCAGATTCTCCTGATGCTGCGCCAGAGCGGGATTGTCTGAGAGCAACTGCGCAGTGCCGAGGATCCCATACAGCGGGGTGCGTATTTCATGGCTCATGGCGGCCAGAAACGCCGATTTTGCCTGATTGGCTTTTTCGGCTTCTGCCCGCGCCTGCCGGTGTTCAGACACCATAGAACGCAGCTCGGCGGTGCGAGCTTTTACCTGAGCGGCCAGATGTTCGCGATGGCTATTAAGGGCGTGAACGCTGCCGCGAAAGGCGTCCATTAACCGCCCGATGGTATCCAGTTCGCGAACGCCCGCGGTTTCCGGAAATGGGGAGTCAATATCACCTTCAAGCAGACGCTGTAACGCCTGGGTTTGCTGCGCCAACGGGCGCGTGACCGAGCGGTAAACTACGCGCCAAAGAATGAGAATTAACAAGCACAATGACACCGCACCTAACAGCAGCAGCAGCGTTTGCCCGCGCTGGCTGGCCTGTTTGAGATGCGCCAGCCCGGTCTGATTGCGTTGGCCAATGATTTCTACCAACTGACTGACTTCGCTACTGAAACGGGTAAATTGCTCGATATTGTTCTGCGATAAGATCTGTAAGCGGGTGGTGATGTCATTATCCTGACGATACAGGGCCAGCAGATCGACATAACGGCTTATCGAATTTACAGCGCCGGCAACCTGGGTGCGTACCACCGGATCTTCAATGCGTATTTGTCGGCGGTGAAGCACTCTGACGGCGGCATTAAGCTGGGTTTCCAGCGCTGCAAGGTTATTCTGCGCCTGGTTATTCCCCAGATTCATCACCATTTGCTGCACGCGTAGCGCGCTCAGGCGCAGTTCATTCATCTGGTTATAATATTCCAGATCGATATCGATAAGCCTGTCGAGAGCGTGTTCCGCCGCCTGCCCCTGATGGCTCTCAATCAAATCATAAATGCTTGCCTGCGTAGCGCCCGCCGAGGTGGCGGCATTACTGGCCTGACCACGCGCCATTTCGGCAACGTCGGCGGTAGCCTCAACAATATGTTGGCTGAGCTGTTGCTGCCGATCGCGCAGTTTCAGACGTTCGCCAACCAACTCCCCCTGATGGCTTAACGACTGGGCGATCTCTTTTTCCTGTTGTTCAATGGCCGACGTATCAAAGCCCTGCTCGCGCAGGGTTTTCAGTAAAGCGGTTATTTTCAGGCTTTGGGCGGTTAACATACGCCCCTGAGCCAGCCACATATTTTCATTATCTGCGGTGGTCAGATTCTGCGCGGAAAACAGTTCCCAGGCGCTGGCTTCGCTGAGCTGGCGCGCCATGTCCATGGTCGGGATCAGCGCCTGGGTATTGGCCTGCTCAACCTGGCTGACAAAACGCAGGTTATACCAGCCAACTAGCGTACTAATGAGGGTCAGTGCCGCCATCAGCCCGAAGCCTATCCACAGTCGTTTGGTCAGAGATAAATTCACTGTCGGGTCGCCACAGATTAAAAAGGTTGAGTCCAAAAGAGGAAAGCAACTAGGATAAAGCCTTATCAATGTTGAGGCTATCATGCGCGTATTGGTTTTCCTGCTTATCACACTTTTTCCCGGCTTAGGTCACGCGACCGGGTCCGCACTGCTACGCTGGCAGGATACCCAGCAGGCAGTGCCGGAGCCGCTAACGGACGTTACTGCAAACAAAGTCTGGAAACTGTGCGCGCTGTATCCCAGCCTGAAGGATTCCTACTGGCTTTCCGTGAATTACGGCATGCTGGAGGCGGCGAAAAAATACGGCGTAAGCCTGAAGGTGCTCGAGGCGGGAGGGTATCGCCAGTTCGACACGCAAAAATCACAAATCGCTCAATGCCAGCAATGGGGCGCGGATGCCATTTTGTTGGGCAGCAGCACGACGACTTTTCCGGATTTGCAGGCACAGGTTGGCACGCTACCGGTTATCGAGGTGGTGAATGCTATCCATGACGCAACGGTAAAAGCCCGGGTTGGGGTTCCGTGGTTCCAGATGGGTTATCAGCCAGGCCGCTATTTGGTTAAGTGGAGCGCGGGCAAACCGCTAAAGGTCTTATTATTGCCAGGACCTGATGACGCCGGGGGCAGTCGTGAGATGGTGGCCGGATTCCGTCAGGCGATTGCCGGCAGTCAGGTGCGCATCGTGGATGTGGCGTTGGGCGATAATGATATTGAAATACAGCGTAATCTGTTGCAGGAGATGCTTGAGCGTCACCCGGATGCCGACGTGGTGGCCGGTACGGCAATTGCTGCGGAAGCGGCAATGGGGGAGAAGCGCAATCAGGGCGCGCCGTTAACTGTCGTCTCTTTTTATCTGTCGCATCAGGTGTATCGCGGGCTTAAACGCGAAAGAATCATTATGGCTGCCAGCGATCAAATGGTCTGGCAAGGTGAACTGGCGATTCAGCAGGCTATCAGAGTATTACAAGGACAACCGGTGCCGGAAAATATCAGTCCCCCGATCCTGGTGCTCACCCCGAAAAATGCCGACAGCCAGCATGTAAAGTGCTCGTTGTCACCCGGCGGATTCCGTCCTGTTTATCTGTATCAGTACACGTCGGCCGCTAAAAAATAGCCTTCCCCGTGCTGCGTCACCAGTAAATCAGCCCGCAGCTTGTGGCGTAAACGGCGGATCAGTACGTCCACGGTGCGTAAGTCCGGATTGTCTACCCGTCGTGCCGAAAGCATGCGCAGTAAACGTTCGCGACTGAGAATTTCCCCCGGATTGGTGACAAACGCGACCAGCATTTCATACTCGGCGCGGGTGAGTTTGATTGCCTCGTCGCCCAGTTCCAGAGTATGACGGGAGACGTTCAGACAATACCCGGCAAACTGATAGCAGTTGTCTTTGGCCTCCGGTCGCGCCTCGCGGGCAAGGTCGATACGCCAGAGTAAATTTTTCACTCTCACCACCAGTTCACGTAGCTCCAGCGGCTTGGTGACATAATCATCAGCCCCCATTTCCAGGCCAACGATACGGTCAATTTGGTCACTACGACCCGTTACCAGGATGATCCCCACCGTTGAGCGTTCACGCAGGGCGCGGGTCAGCATTAAGCCATTTTCATCCGGGAGATTGATATCTAACAGAATAAGATCGACAGAGTGTTGTGACATGATTTCACGCAGGCCGGCTCCGCTGGCTGTGACCGAGACGTGATAACCTTCCTGTTCAAAATAAGCCTGTAATCGTGCCTGGGTAACGGGTTCATCCTCAACAATGACAATGTGATGCGACATCCTGGTTGTTGTCTCTTTCTGTTCATATCTGTTCACATTGTGCCGTAAGCCATTCATCCTGACCAGTGTTGCCGTTCACATTTGCGAAATAAGATCCTCTGTAACTAAACCATATATTTACAGGGGCTATTATGCGGAAACTATGGAGGGCGCTGCTCAGACCGAGCGCACGTTGGTCAGTGTTGGCGCTGGTCGTCATCGGGATGGTGGTCGGTATCGCGCTGATCGTCTTACCGCACGTTGGCATTAAATTAACCAGTTCAACCGAATTTTGCGTGAGCTGCCACAGCATGCAGCCGGTTTATGAAGAATATAAACAGTCTGCGCATTTTCAGAATGCCTCCGGGGTGCGCGCAGAGTGTCATGATTGCCACATTCCATCCGATATCCCTGGCATGGTGAAACGTAAGTTGGAGGCCAGCAACGATATTTACCAGACCTTTGTTGCCCACTCTATTGATACTCCTGAGAAATTCGAAGCCAAACGTGCCGAGCTGGCGGAGCGCGAATGGGCGCGAATGAAAGAGAACAACTCCGCGACCTGTCGTTCCTGTCATAACTATGATGCGATGGATCACGCGAAACAGCACCCTGAAGCTGCGCGTCAGATGAAGATTGCGGCCAAGGACAATCAATCCTGTATTGACTGCCATAAAGGTATTGCGCATCAGCTTCCCGATATGAGCAGCGGTTTCCGCAAGCAGTTTGACCAGTTACGCGCCAACGCAAACGACGATGGCGATACGCTCTATTCCCTGGACATCAAACCTATTTATGCCGCCAAAGGGGATAAAGAACCTGCGGGCTCACTGCTGCCTGCTTCTGAAGTAAAAGTGTTAAAGCGTGACGGCGACTGGCTGCAAATTGAAATTGTGGGCTGGACCGAGAGTAACGGGCGTCAGCGCGTGCTGGCGCAATTGCCAGGTAAACGCATTTTTGTGGCCTCCATTCGTGGCGACATCCAGCAGCACGTGAAAACCCTGGAGCAAACGACCGTCGCGGAAACGAACACGCAGTGGAGCAAGCTGCAGGCCACCGCCTGGATGCAGAAGGGCGATATGGTTAACGACATTAAGCCAATCTGGGCTTATGCCGACTCGCTCTATAACGGAACCTGTAACCAGTGCCACGGCGCACCGGAGAAAGAACACTTTGACGCCAACGGCTGGATTGGCACGTTGAACGGCATGATTGGATTTACCAGTCTGGATAAACGTGAAGAACGTACCTTACTGAAATATTTGCAGATGAATGCCTCTGACACCACGGACAAGCCGCATGGCGATAAGGGAGAAAGCAATGAAAAATAACGATCTCTTTCAGGCATCTCGCCGTCGTTTTCTACTGCAGTTGGGCGGCTTGACCGTCGCTGGTATGTTAGGACCTTCGCTGCTCACACCGCGCAGCGCCAACGCCGCAGAGGTGCAGGGAACTGGCGTCAAAGAGGGGATCCTGACCGGATCTCACTGGGGGGCAATCCGCGCCACCGTGGTTGATGGGCGTTTTATTGAAGCCAAACCGTTTGAGCGTGATAAGTACCCGTCAAAAATGATCGCCGGACTGCCGGATCACGTGCATGGTGGGGCGCGTATTCGCTATCCAATGGTCCGCGTCGACTGGTTGCGTAAACGCCATCAGAGCGATACCACGCAGCGTGGAGATAACCGCTTTGTGCGCGTTTCGTGGGATGAAGCGCTGGACTTCTTCTATCAGGAGCTGGAGCGAATTCAGAAGACCTATGGCCCGAGCGCGCTGCTGACGGCCAGCGGTTGGCAATCAACCGGCATGTTCCATAACGCCTCGGGGATGCTGGCGCGCGCCATTGCGCTGCACGGCAACAGCGTAAGTACCGGGGGCGACTATTCCACTGGTGCAGCCCAGGTGATTCTGCCGCGCGTGGTCGGGTCAATGGAGGTATATGAACAGCAGACCTCCTGGCCGCTGGTGCTGAAAAACAGCAAAACGATTGTGCTGTGGGGTTCCGACCTGATTAAAAACCAGCAGGCGAACTGGTGGTGCCCGGATCATGATGTTTATGAATACTACGAACAACTGAAAGAAAAAGTGGCGCGCGGCGAGATCTCGGTTATCAGCGTTGATCCGGTCATCACCTCGACGCACGACTACCTGGGCCGCGACAAGGTTAAACACGTCGCCGTGAATCCGCAGGCCGATGTGCCGCTACAGCTGGCGCTGGCGCACACGCTTTATACCGAGAAGCTCTACGATAAGCATTTTCTCGATAACTACTGCGTAGGGTTTGAGCAGTTTCTGCCTTATCTGCTGGGGGAAAGTGACGGACAGCCTAAAGATGCCCAGTGGGCGGAAAAAATATGCGGGATTGATGCCGATACGATTCGTGAACTGGCGCGGCAAATGGCGGGCGGAAGAACGCAGATTATTGCCGGCTGGTGCGTCCAGCGTATGCAGCACGGGGAACAGTGGGCGTGGATGATCGTGGTGCTGGCCTCAATGCTTGGACAAATCGGCTTACCCGGCGGTGGCTTCGGCTTTGGCTGGCACTACAACGGCGCGGGCACGCCAAGCCGCAAAGGGATTATCCTGAGCGGTTTTTCTGGCTCCACCACCGTACCTCCTGTGCATGACAGCACTGATTATAAGGGGTACAGCAGCACCATCCCGATCGCGCGTTTTATCGATGCGATTCTTGAGCCGGGTAAACAAATTAACTGGAACGGCAAAACCGTCAAGTTGCCGCCGTTGAAGATGTGCGTTTTTGCCGGGACCAACCCTTTCCATCGTCACCAGCAGATCAATCGTATTATTGAGGGCTGGCGTAAGCTGGAAACCGTTATCGCCATCGATAATCAGTGGACCTCGACCTGTCGATTCGCTGACATCGTATTGCCCGCGACGACCCAGTTTGAGCGTAACGATCTTGATCAGTATGGCAACCACTCCAACCGCGGCATTATCGCCATGAAACAGTTGGTGCAGCCGCAATTTGAAGCACGTAATGATTTCGATATTTTCCGCGATCTCTGCCGCCGCTTTAATCGTGAAGAAGCCTTTACCGAAGGGCTGGATGAGATGGGTTGGCTGAAACGGATCTGGCAGGAAGGAAGCCAGCAGGGGAAAGGGCGCGGCGTTCATCTCCCCGCTTTTGACGTTTTCTGGAATCAGCAAGAGTACGTTGAGTTCGAACATCCGCAGATGTTTGTACGTCATCAGGCATTCCGCGATGACCCCGATCTTGAGCCGCTGGGCACGCCGAGCGGATTGATCGAAATTTTCTCGAAAACCATTGCCGGTATGCAGTATGACGACTGCCAGGGGCATCCGATGTGGTTTGAGAAAATCGAACGCTCACATGGTGGACCCGGGTCGCAGCGTTGGCCACTGCATCTGCAATCTGTTCACCCTGATTTCCGTCTGCACTCGCAGCTTTGTGAATCTGAAGCGCTGCGTAAGCATTATGCGGTAAGTGGTAAAGAGCCAGTGTTTATCAACCCGCAGGATGCCAGCGTCAGGGGGATTCGCAACGGTGATATTGTCCGTGTGTTTAACGCACGTGGACAAGTACTGGCCGGGGCGGTTGTCTCCGATCTCTACTCGCCAGGCGTGGCGCGTATTCATGAAGGTGCCTGGTACGACCCTGATAACGGCGGAGAAACTGGGGCGCTGTGTAAATACGGCAATCCGAACGTATTAACAATCGATATCGGCACGTCTCAACTGGCACAGGCGACCAGCGCTCATACCACGCTGGTGGAAATTGAGAAATATACCGGCAAGGTGGATAACGTGACGGCGTTCAGCGGCCCGATAAAAATGGTGGCGCAGTGCGAATATGTTCCGGCGGAGAAGGTATCGTCATGATAAAACACTCTTCCCTGACAACAGAACAGATGGCCTGCGTTTACGCCTGGCTGGCGCAGTTGTTTTCCCGGGAACGTGACGATGACAGCCTGGCACTTTTGCAGTCCAGCGAAATGGCTGAGTGGTTCGCGGTGCTAAAAGGTGAACCGTCGCTTGAAGCGGAAGTCCTTCAGCTGGAGGAGAAAATTGCTGCGCTTCAGGTGCGTGAGGACGCTACCCTCGAACTGGCGGCTGATTTTTGTAGCCTGTTTCTGATGACGGAAAAACACGCGGCGTTACCCTATGCGTCGGCCCATCTTGAAGGAGGGCCGAATTACGGGGTCATTAAACGATTGTTAGCCGATGCTGGCATGCAGGTAAGCGAAACGTTTAGCGAGTCAGCCGATCATCTGGCAATTTTTATCGAACTGCTGAGTCATCTGCATTTTTCTCTGGGAGAGTCCGGGCTTAGCCGCCAGCGTATTGATGCGCTGCGCAGAGAAACGCTGGCGGGGCTGTTACGCTGGTTACCGGAATTTACCGCCAAATGCCGCCGCTATGATGACTTTGGTTTCTACGGTGCGCTGAGTCAGCTGTTGCTGGCACTGGTCAGGCTGGATATTCAGAACTGAGTGATGGCCTAAGCCACAGAACACCGGGAATACATTCGCTCTAATGCTTGCCATTTTAACGAAAATGAAAGGGCGTAATGAGTAACTGAGAGTGGGACATCCGGAGGCAATGAATCTGTTGCCTCCGGAATATTGCTACATTTATCGCTGAGGTGAATGGAACCCTGAGCAAGAATCACATGTTCTCAAGAATGCTTAACCTATAAACGTTAGTGAAAATTCGCCCCCATTTTGACCCTATCACCGCACAACCAGCACGGGACATTTTGCATGGCGTACTACGGCAGCCGCCGTTGAACCCAGCAGATAAGTGCTAAAACCAGGCTTATGTGAGGCAATAACAATAAGCTCAGCGTCTACCGCTTCCGCCAGTTTGAGGATCTGATCCTTCGGCGGGCCGTAAACGACGTGAGTCTGACTCCTGCCTGCAGGAATATTGAACTGCTTAATAATCTCTTCGAGTTTTTCGCTGGCCTTGGCCTGCAGACCGCTTCTGTCCGGGAATTCTGTTGAGTAAGCCAGCCCCAGCGAGGCATAGAACGGAACGGTAGGAATAACGGCTAAAAAGTGGACCTTAGCGGTTTTGGCATGCGCCAGGACCTGTGGAACAACATGGCGGGTTAAATCGGTTTCAGAGATATCAATGGGCACCAGAATTGAGCGATACATATTCACTACCTCCTGTTTGTTTACCTCTACCCAGAGTGTAGCGAAAATCGAATCTGTATAATAAGTGACCAGATCAAGGTTGCATGCATAAATGCGCGTCAATGATAGGTGTGTGTCACAAGTCTTGTCGTGAATGTATATCTGAGCACAACCACAAGAGGGGTATCTTCATTAATACGTGTTATCACGTAATAGAAAAGGGTTCGTTTTTATGTTTTTTCATTATATATTTTATTATATAGCGACTATTGCCAAGGGCATAATTTTAATGCCATTCAGCACTCATCAAACTTTTATTCTGACGTTTCCATAATTAATGGTTAATTAAACCTTGGATTTGGTTTAATTATCTGAATTTAAAAAGGTATTTTATATTTAATTCCGTTCGTATTAATTATGCGAGCGCCTTCAAACTTACCCACATGCTGATTCTCATTTCCCTCTGCGTTTGATGAATATCAATAAGTAGCCGCGTTAGGGTAATTATTGTCTACCCATTAAAGGGTATTCATCTTGTGGGAATAAAAGATGAGAAAAATAAATAAAACCATCCTCGGGACGATGCTGCTGTGCATTGTTCTTGGTGCTGTTATCGTTTTGGCAGGGCAATGGACGTTGCACAAAACCTCAAGCACGGAATTCTGTTTATCGTGTCATACGATGCAGGCACCGTATGAGGAATATACCGGTTCGGTTCACTTTCAGAATCAGAAAGGTATTCGTGCAGAGTGTGCTGATTGTCATATCCCCCAGGGCGGCCTGGATTATCTGGTGGCTAAACTGCGGGCCTCAAAAGATGTTTATCATCAGTTCATAACCAAAAAAATCGATACCCCAGAAAAATTTGAAGAACACCGTCTGGAGATGGCGCAAACCGTTTGGGCACAGCTAAAAGCGAGCGATTCTGCGACCTGCCGTAGCTGTCACAGCATGGACGCGATGGATCTTGCCGCACAAAGCGCAGAGGCCCAGAAAATGCACAAAATGGGCATCGAGGAAAAGCAAACCTGTATTGATTGCCACAAAGGCGTCGCCCATTTCCCACCTGAAATAAAAATGGATGACAGCGCGCTCAAAGGGCTTGAAGCGCAGTCAGCCTCCACCCCTGCTTCGGCAACAGAGCTTTATGCCGTAAGCAACACCGCGCTGGGCGATTTGGGAACCGTTTACCCGGCAACAAAAATGCAGGTTCTGAAAACAACGGACAATACGCGACAGGTCGAGATTCGCGGTAGCCAGATGCAGGGAAATGAACAGGTCATTTACTACGCGGCAGGACAGCGTTTGATTCTTGCCAGCCTGAGTGAAAAAGGTCAGCAATCGCTGAAGATCCTCTCCGACTGGAAAAAAGATGATTACGGCAATGTGTGGCGAGATGTCGTGCTGCAGGGTGAATGGAGCGGTTCCGCTCTCGCCAGCCGTGAACCGATGTGGGATTACGCACGCAAACTCGACAATGTGTACTGCGCGGGCTGCCATGCGCCAATTCCGGCGAATCATTTCACGCTCAACGCCTGGCCTTCAGTAGCAAAAGGGATGGGCGCTCGCACCAATATCAGTGAAAACGAACTGGATATCCTGAGCCGTTACTTCCAGTACAACGCTAAAGACATGAACAAATAAGCGATAAATCAGGAGAAATCATGAAACTCACAAGACGTGACTTTATTAAGACGGCTGGCGCGGCAACCGGGACAATGGCGATTTCTTCGGTGATCCCAATGCCGGCCTGGGCCGAAGGCCAAAATGGCGGAGCGATTCTGACGGCAGCGCGTTGGGGCGCGGTATACGTGGAAGTAAAAGATGGCAAAGTGGTTTCCTCAAAAGGCGCGTTGCCTAAAACGGTGCCGAACTCGTTACAGCAAACCGCGCCGGATCAGGTCCATACCAATATCCGCGTAAAATATCCGATGGTGCGCAAAAGCTATCTGGAAAACCCGGGTAATGCGGATGGTAAACGTGGAAGCGATCCTTTCGTGCGGGTTAGCTGGGAGCAGGCACTGAAACTGATACATGAGCAGCATAGCCGGATCCGTAGCAGCTATGGCCCGGCGTCGATATTTGCTGGTTCTTATGGCTGGCGCTCCAGCGGCGTTCTGCATAAAGCGCAAACCTTACTGCAACGCTATATGAGCATGGCCGGTGGTTACGCAGGTCATACCGGAGATTATTCAACCGGTGCCGCGCAGGTGATCATGCCTTACGTTGTGGGATCGGTTGAAGTCTATGAGCAGCAAACCACCTGGCCGATGGTGCTTGAGCACAGTCAGGTCGTGGTGCTGTGGGGGATGAACCCGCTCAATACCCTCAAGATTGCCTGGAGCAGCACGGATGAACAGGGGATTGAATACTTTAATCTGCTGAAGAAATCAGGGAAAAGCGTCATCGCCATCGATCCGATGCGTTCCGAAACCATTGAGTTCTTTGGTGATAATGCAACCTGGATTGCGCCACATATGGGGACCGATGTGGCGATGATGTTAGGGATCGCCCATACGCTGGTGAAGAAAAATCTCCATGACAAAGCCTTCCTGGAAAAATACACCACTGGATATCCGCAGTTTGAAGAGTATTTGCTCGGCAAGAGCGACAAAATAGAGAAAACCGCCGAGTGGGCTTCCGGCGTGTGCGGCGTGCCTGCGGAGCAACTGGAGAAGCTGGCGGAAATTTTCTCCAGCAATCAAACCATGCTCATGGCGGGTTGGGGGATTCAGCGCCAGCAATACGGTGAGCAAAAACACTGGATGCTGGTGACTCTGGCGGCGATGCTGGGGCAAATTGGTACCGAAGGCGGTGGTTTCGGGTTCTCTTATCACTATTCCAACGGCGGTAACCCAACGCGTACCGGGGGAGTATTGCCAGCCATCTCCGCCCAAATTGAGGGTGGGTCATCTGCGGGTAACGACTGGGCGGTTTCCGATGCGGTGATCAGCCTGCCGGTAGCGCGAATTGTCGAAGCGCTGGAAAATCCAGGCGGCAAATATCAACATAACGGTAAAGAGCAAACCTTCCCGGATATCAAAATGATCTGGTGGGCGGGCGGCGCTAACTTTACCCATCATCAGGATACTAACCGTTTAATCAAAGCCTGGCAGAAGCCTGAACTGGTTGTCATCTCTGAGTGCTACTGGACCGCAGCGGCCAAACATGCCGATATAGTTCTGCCGATAACCACGTCGTTTGAGCGCAACGATCTGACCATGACCGGTGATTACAGTAACCAACATCTGGTACCGATGAAGCAGGTCATTGAGCCGCAGTTTGAAGCACGCAGTGATTTTGACGTATTTGCCGATCTGGCGGAGATGCTCAAGCCTGGCGGTAAGGCGGTCTACACCGAGGGCAAAGATGAAATGGCGTGGCTGAAGCAGTTCTATGATGCCGCACAAAAAGCCGCCCGCGCCCAGCGTATCGCCATGCCTCAGTTCAACGCGTTTTGGCAGCAAAACAAACTGATCGAAATGCGTGAGAATGAAAAGAATAACAAATATGTACGCTACGCGGATTTCCGCAGAGATCCGGTGATGAATGCGCTTGGAACGCCGAGCGGTAAGATAGAAATCTACTCAAAAACGATTGAAGGCTATCAATACAAAGATTGCCCGCCGCATGCGTCATGGATTGAACCCGATGAATGGAAAGGAACTGCGGATAAAGATCAACTGCAGCTACTGACGGCGCACCCGGCACATCGTCTGCATAGTCAGTTGAACTACGCTTCGCTGCGCAAAGAGTACGCGATTGCCAATCGTGAGCCGGTAACGATTCACCCGGATGATGCGAAAGCCAGAGGTATTGCCGAGGGCGATCTGGTACGCGTATGGAACGCGCGTGGACAGGTGCTGGTGGGGGCACACATCAGTGACGGTATCAAACCGGGAATCATCTGTATCCATGAAGGCGCATGGCCAGATATTGAGAACGGTATCTGCAAAAATGGCGGCGCGAACGTGCTGACGGCGGATATCCCAACCTCAAGGCTGGCGAATGGCTGCGCGGGGAATACCAGCCTGGTATACGCAGAAAAATTCACCGGCGAAGCGCCAAAACTCACCGTCTTTGATGAGCCAGCAATCGTCACTCTGTAATGATGGTTGAAAAGCGGGGGCCGTAAGGCTCCCGCTTTTTATTGCTTTTTCGGCAATGTCTTACCGCCGTTACTCTGCCAGCACAATCACATCTCCCGTTGCCGGGGCGCCAGTTCCCGGTAGCCACAATCGACCCCACGAACCGGTACAATGACAGCCGAGTAGTTTTTCTGGTTGTTGTTGCTTAATAAATTGTCGGGTTCGCCATAGCTTAGCGGGGGAGGCAGTGCGTAAATGGAACCCACCGACGAGGGCGTAAATTTGGTTAACGCCGGTGATGTTTTGGCAATGGCGTACGATATTCTCTATTCCCCGATGCCCGCATCCGGTAATGATGACTAACCCGCGATCAGATTTATAGATCAATACGCCTTCGTCGCTGATGTAATCCGGTTGAGGTGTTTTCTCGCTAATAACGCCATAGGCCTGTGGAGTGGCGACACTAATTTCGCCGGACCACAAAAATCGATCGCTGATCGCCAACGGTTCACGGGTGTATTCCATGATTAGTCGAGAGTAGTCGTTATCACGCGAGAGTTTTTTTATTTTTCTTGGCGTTCCCGCCAGGGTTATTGAGGCGTACCGCTCGCAAGCTATTTGGGGATGGCAAATGATACGACTGTTATCCGCCAGCCACGGCACGCCGCCACAGTGATCGTAATGGCCGTGCGAAAGAATCACGGCGGTCAATTGCGTCAGGTCTACGCCCATTTGCGCGGCGTTAAGTATGAAGCTGTCGTCCGGGCCGGTATCAAATAGTATGGTGGTGGTTTCATCCTGAACTAACAGACTTAATCCAGGCTTTGCCCGTAATGATTTATCTGCGCTCGCAGCGCGCCTGTTTTCAAGCAATACCGTGAGGGTTAATGCCATGCCTGACTCCAGTATTAAAACGGCATACTGTAATACATGACCGTTGAGAGCGCTGTGATCGCAGCGCTCTTTGTGCTGACTTAGCGGTGATAGTAATGGCCGTCATCATCGGAGTGATGGTGACTATGCCGCCACGCATGCTGGTTCTCCCTTTGCTCGCGCTCCTGGCGTTCATGCTCTTTATCACGGTTGGCTTCACGATTTTTGTGATTAGCGATCGCCGCGGCAACTGCTGCGGCCCCAATACCAGCAGCGGCTGCAGAAAGATAAGGATGTTCGGCACAGCCCGACAGACTAGCCATAATAACCAACGTGGAAATCAGTTTTTTCATTGTGGCGGTATCCGTTACTCGCGCACAATTTTGCCAGCATTCCCGGCATCGCTGTCATTCCAGCTACCGCGACCATTCGTTTTAATGGTGTAAGTGGCATAGCCGACACGGAAGGTCATTGTATCCTGATAGGTATTTACGTCACGCACTTCATTACCATTGACGTACACGCTGGAACCCTCGACGTGAATATCAACGCTGCGTTGACCATTGGCAAATTTGGCTACGTAATTTCCGCTGAATTTGCCGTAAATATCGGCATTATCGTGGTTATCCCGGTCAGCGGTATTTTGCTGCTCTTCACCATGACGATGATGACGGCTCTGCTGGCTGTTGCCGTTCTCAATAAAGCCATGATCGCGGTTCCACTGATAGGATTTATTGATATCGCAGCCATTGAGTTCACTCATTTGTGTACAACCTGAATGTTCATACTTTTTCTGCATTGCCGGGGTAATTGCGCATGCCGTTGTGGCCGTTGTCAGGCCGAGGACAAAGAGGGTCAGCAGACGTTTTTTCATTTTTTTGCTCACTATCATCATTAAGTTTATTTATAGGAATACGAACTGTTCGAATGTCATGTTTACGACGACGGCAGTCTCCCATTAAATATTAATGACGCATACCAGGGGGAATCCTAATTTATATTAATGGTGAGGGTGTGGGGGCTGTAATATGCAACATTACAAGCAGGTGAATTACGTAGTTTATACAAGTGAGATAAAACGCTTAATTATATTTACTTTTTAATGAAGTGTTTAAAGAAATATTAATATTGACATTAACGGCAGGAACGCAGGCTTGTAAATGTACAGGCCTGCGTGGCGCGTTTTGTCCGCAATATTCATACATAGCGTATTGATGGACATTTTATTCAACACAGGACAAGGTTACCCTTGCGCGGGGATCTGTGCGCGGTGCTGCCTGGCCTGAGCCTCATGGGCATATGAATGACCGTTATTCACTGACTGGTGAACGACCATCGCTTTTTCATGTTTATTCATTTGTGAAAAGGGGCGTGCCTGGGATGGCGTTGACGTTGAATTATTCGTCTGCGCGACGTGTTCTTGCGCCATTTGTTGATGTGCAGGGGCACTGCTGTTATTCATCATTTCATGGGCTGCTGCGGCCTGCTGATGCATTTTGGGGGTGTCGGCCGCATTAACGCCAGCTGAAATAAAAAACGCGATAGCGAAAAAAGAGGATATCTTATTCATCATATTTCTCCTGTTTGGGTTTACGGAAGAAATTATAATTGGTGAGGGCTGTCAGCGGCGTGACAGGATTATGACGGTTATGTCAGAGAATCGGTGATGATATATATACCGGTCATACTTCAAGCTGCATATGCGTTGGCTGTGCTCGTTCATCCCAGTCATTTACTTAAGTAAGTGACCGGGGATTCCCTCTCTTGCCGCCTTCCTGCAACTCGAATTGTTTAAGGTATCAACGCCATTATCATAAATTACATCGCATGCTTGGGCAGCGTCAGAATAAAACGGGTGGCAAGCTGATCGGATGTCACCGAGACTTTCCCCTGATGGGCGATAACAATCGATTTCACAATCGCCAGGCCAATACCGCTGCCTTCGCCTTTACGCTGTCGCGAAGGGTCAACCCGATAAAACCGATCAAATAGCCGCGATAGATGCTGTGGGGGAATGGGGGGGCCGGGATTTTCCACGACTATCTGGACCAGGCCATCCGCCTCTTTCACCCGCACGGTTACCGACTCGCCTTTTGGCGTGTAGCGCATGGCATTTGAAAGCAGATTACTCATTGCCCGGCGTAGCATTAACGGATCGCCTGAAACCCAGCATGCGCGTCCTTCAAAACGTAAGCCCACCTCGCGCTCTTCTGCCCAGGCTTCGAAAAAGTCGAACACTTTACCAACCTCATCGGCCAGATTAAGCGCTGTCTTTTCCGGGATAAGCTGATTGTTGTCTGCCTGCGCCAGAAACAGCATGTCGCTTACCATTTTCGACATACGACCAAACTCTTCAAGATTGGAATACAGCACGTCTTCCAGCTCTTTTTGGCTACGGGTTTGGCTGAGCGCAATTTCCGTTTGCGTGACCAGGTTGGTTATTGGCGTGCGGATCTCATGGGCAATATCCGCCGAGAAGTTCGACTGACGTTTAAATACATCCTCAATGCGTTCGATCATGTGATTAAACGAACTTACCAGCTGTTCCAGTTCAATAGGGACCGCTTGCGGATCGAGGCGCACATCAAGATCTTTTGAGGTGATATTTTGGATGCGCCGACTGACATTACGGATCGGTTCATGGCCTTTATACACAGCGAACAGCACGATAAATACAATCATCATGCTAATCAGCGATGCCGTCATAATCAGTTTGTTTTTCAGGTCGTTAATATAGTGCAGATGAAAATCGATCGATAACGCCAGATACAACGTATACGCCGATTTTCCATCAGTCAGCTTTCCTACCGGCAGGCGAATCATTCGCCAGTTAGACGACGTTTTTTGTCCGTGAATATGTTTGGACGTTTGCAGTGTTGGGCCGGATATAATAAAAACATCGCTGGCATGGGCATTTTTATCCGGTCTTGCGCTGGCGATAAATTGCCGGAGATCCGGCGCATTTGGCGAATGAAAAATGGCTTTCTGCTTACTGTCTTCCAGAGAAATAATGACGTTCGAGTAGCCCTCAACCACGTTTTTTAGCGTTTCCAGACGGCGTGATTCCGGCTCGTTGGGTTGGTTAATAATCCTCTCCAGCGTGGCGCTGATCTCTTGTAAATCATTGATGTCCTGCTCGGCGAAATGGACCTTCACGGAGTGGATCATTATCCATGCAAAGGCGAAAAATGAAGCGATCGTCGCCAGACTGATAAAAAAGGTCAATCGTGTCGCCAGCGAAAAAGGGCGCCGCCATCGTTTACTGGGCATCAGGAACCTCAAGCATATATCCCACGCCGCGTACGGTCTGAATCAGTTTCGGCTCAAAATCGTTATCAATTTTGGCGCGCAGACGCTTAACGGCGACGTCGATGGCATTGGTATCGCTGTCAAAATTCATATCCCAGACCTGGGAAGCGATCAGCGAGCGGGGTAAAACTTCCCCTTGATGACGCAGGAAAAACTCAAGCAGGGTAAACTCTTTGCTGGTCAGAGTAATACGCGTCCCGCTGCGGGTGACTTTTCTGCTGACCAGATCGACCATTAAATCCGCGACCTGAAACTGGCTTTCGACAATCACCGCCGCACCCCGGCGCAGCAGCGTTCTGACCCGCGCCAGCAGTTCGGCGAAGGCGAACGGTTTGACCAGATAATCATCAGCGCCTAATTCCAGACCCTTAACCCGATGTTCAATGGTACCCAGCGCGGTGAGGAGAAGAATGGGCATCCCTTTGTTAGCGGAACGCAGCATCCGTACGATATCCCAGCCGTTTACATCCGGCAGCATGATGTCGAGTATGAGCAGGTCGTAATCGCCGGTCATCGCCAGGTGGTACCCGTTCAGGCCGTTATCCGCTAAATCCACGACAAAACCCGCTTCCGTCAGGCCTTTCGTCAGGTATTCACCGGTTTTTTTCTCATCTTCGACTATCAACACCTTCATCGCATTCTCCTTCTCACACGGGTTGTGCGGACTTTCAATTCTAGGGAAGCGGGATCGGATAGCAATCGGTTATTGGGAAAATGACAGTTTTGTCATTTTCCTGTCACCGCTTAAACAGAGTCACTTCGTTAAAGTACAACACTATAAATTCCTACATTTTTTAGGGCCATCAGTCCGGTCAGGACGAGAAGAACTATGAGCAAATTTAAGCTTCTTACCCTCAGCGCTGTATTCGTTCTCGCCGGTTGTTCATTGGCGCCGGACTATCAGCGTCCGACATTGCCTGTACCGCAGCAATTCTCCTTAAGCCAGAACGCCTTGGTTTCTGCACCGGTGGGATATCAGGACACGGGCTGGCGGAGCTTCTTCGTTGACTCTCAGGTAAAGGCGCTGATTGGCGAGGCGCTGGTCAATAACCGCGATTTACGTATGGCAGTGCTAAAAGTTCAGGAAGCGAGAGCGCAATATGGCGTCACGGACGCTGACCGCTATCCGCAAATCACGGCAGGTTCCAGCGGTACTTACAGCGGCAAATTAAAAGGCGATAGCAGCACCGATCGTGAATTCGAAGCTGGACTCAATCTCAGTTTCGATCTGGACTTCTTTGGGCGGCTGAAAAATATGAGTGAAGCCGAGCGACAGAACTTCTTTGCCAGCGAAGAGGCGCGTCGGGCGGTACACATCTCATTAATCTCCAACGTATCGCAAAGTTATTTCAATCAGCGTCTGGCTTATGCACAACTGCAAATTGCCGAAGAAACGCTGCAAAACTATCAGCGTTCTTACGCTTTTGTTGAGAAGCAGTTGCTGACCGGAAGCACCAACGTACTGGCGCTGGAACAGGCGCGGGGCGTGATTGAAAGCACGCGCAGCGAAATCGCGAAGCGTAAAGGTGAACTGGCGCAGGCCAACAACGCGCTGCAACTGTTGCTGGGTACGTACGGGAAATTACCCAACGACCAGATGCGCAGCTGCGGGGATATTAAACCAGTAACGCTGCCGCCATCGCTCTCGTCGCAAATCCTGTTGCAGCGCCCGGATATTTTGGAAGCTGAACACGGATTAATGGCGGCGAATGCCAATATCGGCGCCGCACGGGCAGCGTTTTTCCCGTCGATTACCTTGACCAGTTCAGTTTCCAGCAGCAGCAGCGATCTCTCCAGCTTATTTAATGCGGCCAGCGGCATGTGGAATTTTGTCCCCAAAATAGATATTCCCATTTTTAACGCCGGACGTAATCAGTCCAATCTCGACCTCGCTGAAATTCGCCAACAGCAGTCGGTGGTGAATTACGAACAAAAAATTCAGAACGCGTTTAAAGAGGTGGCGGATGCGCTGGTGTTGCGCCAAAGCATTGCCGATCAAATTAGCGGTCAGCAGCGCTACCTGACGTCATTGCAAATCACCTTACAACGCGCCAGAGCGCTTTATCAAAATGGTGCGGTTAGCTACATCGAAGTACTGGACGCTGAACGTTCTTTATTCGCTACGCAGCAATCGCTGCTCGATCTTAATTACGCCCAACAGGTTAATGAAATTAAGCTGTTTGCTGCCTTAGGCGGCGGTTGGGTGGAGTAATCCTTAATATTAACTTTTCAGGAGCATCAAGTATGAATACTACTGCCAAAGCCGTGTTGTTTAGCTTTTTCTCTGTGGTCATGTTTAACGCTCAGGCCAATGAGCATCAGCATGGCGAGATGATGAACATGCAGCCAGCGGCCCAACAGGAAGACGTCATTAGCGCCACCGGGGTGATTGAAGCTATTGATAAAGAAAGTAAAAAAATCACGATCAAGCATGATCCCATTCCCGCGGTGAACTGGCCTGCCATGACGATGCGTTTTACGCGGGTTGCCGACACCAAGGCTGACGATATTAAACCCGGCGATAAGGTTGCGTTTACGTTTGTTCAGCAGGGAAATATCTCTGTGTTACGCGATATTCACATCAGTAAATAACGTTCTCGCTGGTCTCTTTTATTCTTGCCCGGATTCTTCGAAATTCGGGTGAGACTATCGCGCAATGGAAATCACTATGGCGTCTTTAAATATTAAAAATACCGCGCTTATTCTCGCTGGCATGATTGCCGGTGGGGTTATTTCTGTCGGTATTTATACTTATTATTCATCAGCAAACGTAACGGCTGAAACCGGGCAGGCTTCGCAAAAAGAAGCCAGAAAAGTGTTGTTCTGGTATGACCCCATGTACCCGAACACGCGCTTTGATAAGCCGGGTAAATCACCGTTTATGGATATGGATCTGATCCCCAAATATGCCGATGAAGAGACCGCGAGCGCGTCAGCGCCTGGCGTGCGTATCGATCCTACTCAGACCCAAAATTTGGGTCTGAAAACAGAACCTGTGCGCCGTGGCCCGCTGCACTATGCGCAAACTTTCCCGGCTAACGTTAGCTATAACGAATACCAGTTTGTTATTGTCCAGGCTCGCTCCGCAGGCTTTATCGAGAAGGTTTACCCGCTAACCGTGGGCGACAAAATTAAGCAAGGTGCGCCGCTTATCGATCTGACGATTCCCGACTGGGTTGAGGCGCAGAGCGAATATTTGTTACTGCGGGAGACCGGCGGCAGTGCGACGCAGGTGGAAGGGATTCTGGAGAGATTACGTCTGGCCGGTATGCCGGAAGCGGATATTCAGCGCTTAAAATCGACGCGTAAAATTCAGACCCGCTTTACCCTGAAAGCCCCTATTGATGGGGTGATTACCGCATTCGATTTGCGTACCGGCATGAACATTTCCAAAGACAATGTGGTTGCGAAAATTCAGGGGATGGACCCGGTATGGGTCAGCGCGTCGGTCCCGGAATCTATCGCCTGGCTGATCAAAGACGCCTCGCAATTTACCATCACCGTGCCCGCCTGGCCGGATAAGCCTTTCACCATTAGCAAGTGGAATATCTTGCCAAGTGTCGATGCCACCACGCGTACGCTGCAGATCCGTTTGCAGGTCAATAACCCTGATGAGGCGCTCAAGCCGGGGATGAATGCTTACCTGCAACTGAAAACGCAAAGTGAACCGATGCTGCTGATCCCCTCAAAGGCGTTGATTGATACAGGCACCGAGCAACGGGTGATCACCGTCGATAACGAAGGTCGATTTGTACCGAAGCAGGTTGCGGTATTCCATGAATCTCAAGGGCTGACGGCTATCCGCTCAGGCCTGACTGAAGGTGAAAAAGTGGTGTCCAGTGGTCTGTTCCTGATTGATTCCGAGGCGAATATCTCTGGCGCACTGGATCGTATGCGCGCGCAGAACAGTGATGCGCAAGACGCATCCGCAAAGCCAGCCCAGGCGACCCATTCACACTGAGGACATGATAAATGATTGAATGGATTATCCGCCGTTCGGTGGCAAACCGTTTTCTGGTGATGATGGGGGCGCTGTTTCTCAGTATCTGGGGAACCTGGACCATCATCAATACCCCGGTTGATGCGTTGCCCGATCTCTCTGATGTTCAGGTGATCGTCAAAACCAGCTATCCAGGGCAGGCACCGCAAATCGTTGAAAATCAGGTGACTTACCCGCTGACCACCACCATGCTGTCGGTACCGGGCGCGAAGACCGTGCGTGGTTTCTCGCAGTTTGGTGATTCCTATGTGTACGTCATTTTCGAAGATGGCACCGATCCTTACTGGGCGCGCTCGCGCGTACTGGAGTATCTCAACCAGGTTCAGGGGAAATTACCGGCAGGGGTCAGCGCGGAGATGGGACCGGACGCCACGGGCGTCGGCTGGATCTTTGAATATGCGCTGGTCGATCGCAGCGGTAAACACGATCTGGCAGAGTTACGTACTCTTCAGGACTGGTTTTTAAAGTATGAGTTAAAAACGATTCCGAACGTGGCAGAGGTGGCCTCGGTAGGCGGCGTGGTTAAACAGTACCAGGTTGTTATCGACCCGATGAAGCTGACGCAATATGGCATCAGCCTGGCGGAGGTGAAATCTGCACTGGATACGTCGAATCAGGAGGCGGGCGGCTCGTCTGTTGAGATGGCTGAAGCGGAATATATGGTCCGTGCCAGTGGGTATCTACAAACGCTTGATGACTTCAATAATATCGTCCTGAAAACAGGGGCCGACGGTGTACCTGTTTATCTGCGCGATGTCGCGCGTGTGCAGATTGGGCCGGAAATGCGCCGTGGGATCGCCGAACTGAATGGTGAAGGCGAAGTGGCGGGCGGGGTGGTAATTCTGCGTTCCGGTAAAAATGCGCGTGAAGTGATCTCCGCCGTCAAAGCCAAACTCGACACGCTGAAAAGCAGCCTGCCGGAAGGCGTTGAGGTAGTTACAACATACGATCGCAGTCAGCTCATCGATCGCGCTATTGATAACCTGAGCTATAAGCTGCTGGAAGAGTTTATCGTTGTTGCGCTGGTATGCGCGCTGTTCCTGTGGCATCTGCGTTCGGCGCTGGTAGCGATTATTTCCCTGCCGCTGGGACTGTGTATCGCGTTTATCGTGATGCATTTCCAGGGGCTGAACGCCAATATCATGTCGCTTGGGGGCATTGCCATTGCCGTCGGGGCCATGGTCGATGCCGCGATTGTGATGATTGAAAACGCCCATAAGCGGCTCGAAGAGTGGGGACATCAGCATCCGGATGAAAAACTGGATAACGCAACGCGCTGGAAGGTCATTACCGATGCCTCGGTAGAGGTCGGCCCGGCATTGTTCATCAGCTTGCTGATTATCACCCTGTCGTTTATCCCTATTTTCACGCTCGAGGGGCAAGAGGGGCGACTGTTCGGCCCGCTGGCGTTCACCAAAACGTATGCCATGGCAGGCGCGGCGTTTCTGGCTATTGTCGTCATTCCGATCCTGATGGGTTTCTGGATCCGTGGCAAAATTCCGGCGGAAAGCAGTAACCCGCTTAACCGTTTCCTGATCCGTATTTATCATCCGCTGTTGTTGAAGGTGCTGCATTGGCCTAAAACCACCCTGCTGGTGGCGGTGCTTTCGATACTGACGGTTATCTACCCGCTGAATAAAGTCGGTGGTGAATTCCTGCCGCAGATTAACGAAGGCGATCTACTGTATATGCCGTCAACCCTGCCGGGGATTTCGGCGGCGCAGGCGGCGGATATGCTGCAAAAAACCGACAAGCTGATCATGACCGTTCCGGAAGTGGCGCGTGTGTTTGGTAAAACCGGTAAGGCGGAAACCGCAACGGATTCCGCGCCGCTGGAAATGGTCGAAACAACGATCCAACTGAAGCCGCAGGATCAGTGGCGTCCGGGGATGACGATGGACAAAATCATCGCCGAACTCGACAAAACCGTGCGCTTGCCAGGGCTGGCGAACCTGTGGGTTCCGCCTATTCGTAACCGTATCGACATGCTTTCTACCGGCATCAAAAGCCCGATTGGGATAAAGGTGTCAGGTAACGTTCTGGCTGATATCGACGCCACGGCGGAACAAATCGAAGAGGTAGCCAGAACCGTGCCGGGCGTCGCTTCGGCGCTGGCTGAGCGGCTGGTGGGTGGGCGCTATATTAATGTGGACATTAATCGAGAGAAAGCAGCCCGCTACGGTATGACCGTCGGCGCGGTACAGTTGTTTGTCACCTCCGCGGTCGGAGGCGCGATGGTGGGCGAAACGGTGGAAGGGATTGCACGTTATCCGATTAACCTTCGCTATGCGCAGAGCTATCGTGATAGCCCGGAAGCGCTGCGTAATCTGCCCATTCTGACGCCCATGAAGCAGCAAATCACGCTGGCTGATGTTGCAGATGTGACAGTGGTTTCTGGTCCGTCGATGTTGAAAACCGAAGATGCACGACCCACCAGCTGGATTTATATCGACGCCCGCGACCGTGACATGGTTTCGGTGGTGAACGATCTGAAAAAAGCGATCGCTGAAAACGTACAGTTAAAGCCGGGGACCAGCGTGGCGTTTTCCGGGCAGTTCGAGCTGCTTGAACGCGCCAGCCATAAGCTCAAACTGATGGTGCCGATGACGCTGATGATTATCTTCGTCCTGCTTTATCTGGCTTTCCGTCGCTTTGGTGAAGCGCTGCTGATTATTACCAGCGTGCCCTTTGCGCTGGTAGGGGGGATCTGGTTCCTCTACTGGATGGGGTTCCATATGTCGGTTGCGACCGGAACCGGGTTTATCGCCCTGGCTGGCGTTGCCGCGGAGTTTGGCGTAGTGATGCTGATGTACTTGCGCCATGCTATTGAAGCCGAGCCTGCACTGGAAAATCCGCAAACCTTTACGGCGGATAAGCTGGATGAAGCGTTGTATCACGGCGCGGTGCTGCGCGTGCGTCCGAAAGCGATGACCGTGGCGGTGATTATCGCGGGCCTGTTGCCAATCTTGTGGGGAACAGGGGCGGGCTCAGAAGTGATGAGCCGCATTGCCGCGCCGATGATTGGCGGCATGATTACCGCGCCATTGCTGTCGCTGTTTATTATTCCGGTAGCTTATAAGCTGATGTGGCTGCACAGGCATCGCAGCCAAAAGTAGTGCCTTAAAGCGCTCGCCTGCGTCGGTTTTGTTGCCGAAGCAGGCGGTGCGTTATGCCGCCAACGCTTTCACGCGTTTGCGGTACTCGCCCGGCGTGCAGCCAAATCCCCGTAAAAAGACTTTGTGAAACGACGATTCGCTGGCGTAACCCACCGACTCGGCAATAACGATCAACGGCTGCGATCCGCGTGACAGCATCTGGGCGGCGAATTGCAGGCGTAGCTCGGTTAACACCGCCAGCGGCGTGGAGTTTGAGACTTCACGAAATAGCTGCGCAAAGCTGGCCCGCGACATATGGGCACGCTTTGCCAGTTCTTCGACAGTCCAGGGAAAAGCCGGTGACTCCAGCATCATGAAGACAACGGCCCCAAGCCTTGGGTGCAGCAGTAAATTCAGCACATTTTTAGCGGGTGTCGGCTCGGCTAGCCACTCGCGAACGGCTAACGCGAACAGCGTAGCGCATTGCTGGCTGCAAACGATGTTGGAGCCAGGCAGATCGTTGATGTATTCCTGCTGCATCAGCGCAATCATGGCTTTCAGCCAGTGGCTAATGGGACTGTCATCTTCTGGTGCCAGGATTAATACTTCTGGAAGGGCAGTTAAAAAATAGCGTGAAGATGCCTGCAATCGCAGGCTTCCGCAGACAATATGCGTTTGTTCTTCCCCTGTCTGGCACAGCCGATGCGCGGAGTTTTGAGGCAGAATGACTATTGTTCCAGGGCGTAACGTAGAAGACGTTCCGTCTGGCATATCCAGTTGAGCAAATCCCTGGGTTACCGTATGCCAGCGGATAACGGACAGCTCGCCCGCCGCGTGCGGCAGTTGCCAGTCCCTGCTCAGCAGGCAGTTTTGATCAATCGAGCCCTGCGGGTCGTTAAGCATAAGTAATCGGCTAAGTGCATCCATAAAGACTCCTGAGCAGTTCTTGTTGATGCTTGTCGAGATAAAGTAACGCTGTTACTCATTATTTATTAAATAAATTTATGGTCTTAGTTTATTGTCTCGATGGATTGAGTGGAAGAGAGATAGTAGTTGTTTAGACGATTTGACAGTAATTTGCGCGATATGGATACATTGTTCATGCATCGTTAAACCTATACTTCAGTTCAACAAACGAACAGTGACATGGTGGAGAGACAGCATGAATCAGTATCAGGCGATTATTATCGGATTTGGCAAAGCGGGTAAAACGCTGGCGGCTACCCTGGCGAAAACGGGCTGGCGAGTGGCGATTATTGAACAGTCAAACACCATGTATGGCGGGACATGTATCAATATCGGCTGCATTCCCACCAAAACCCTGGTACACGATGCTGAACTTCAGCATGACTTTGCTGCGGCGATGCAGCGCAAGGCCTCCGTTGTCAGCTTTCTGCGTGATAAAAACTTCCATAATCTTGCCGATCTGGAAAATGTAGATGTGATTGAGGGTCGTGCTGAATTCATTGATAACCATACGGTGCGGGTCGTGCAGCCAACAGGTGCGATTGAACTAAGCGGCGAAAAGATCTTTATTAATACCGGCGCACAGGCAACGATGCCAAACGTGGCAGGGTTAATGACTACACCGGGCGTGTTTGACAGTACCGGGTTGTTAAATTTGACGCAACGTCCGGAACGTTTGGGGATTTTGGGCGGCGGTTATATTGGTGTTGAATTCGCATCAATGTTTGCCAACTTTGGCAGTAAGGTCACCATTTATGAAGCCGCCCCACTGTTTTTAGCCCGCGAAGATCGGGATATTGCCGACGCTATCGCCAACATTTTACGCGACAAAGGGGTTGAGATTATCCTTAATGCCAGGGTGCAGGCGGTTTCGTCCCATGACGGCGCGGTGCAGGTGCAAATGCCGGAAGGCGTCCAGACTGTGGATGCGCTACTGGTGGCATCGGGCCGCAAACCGGCAACTGAAAATCTGCAGTTGCAGAATGCGGGTGTGGATGTCAACGAGCGCGGTGCCATTGTGGTGAATAAATATCTGCGTACTTCGGCAGACAATATCTGGGCCATGGGCGATGTGACGGGGGGGTTACAATTTACCTATATCTCGCTGGATGACTTCCGTATTGTGCGCGACAACCTGTTAGGCGAGGGATTACGTAACACCGGTGATCGCCAAAACGTACCGTATTCTGTCTTTATGACGCCGCCGCTTTCCCGTGTGGGGATGACAGAAGAACAAGCTCGCGCCAGCGGCGCGGCGGTCCAGGTTGTCACCCTGCCTGTCGCGGCTATCCCGCGTGCACGGGTGATGAATGACACGCGTGGCGTACTTAAAGCGGTGGTAAATCGCGAAACGAAACAGATATTAGGCGTATCGCTGCTGTGCGTGGATTCTCATGAGATGATTAATATCATTAAAACCGTTATGGATGCTGGTTTACCTTACACGACATTGCGCGATCAAATATTTACTCATCCGAGCATGAGCGAATCACTGAACGATCTCTTCTCTCTAATAAAATAATAATATAGTTTGCATGATTGCCCCACCTGTGTGGGGCTTTTTTTTATCATATATAAAGAAATACTCATGAACAGTTATTCTGGCGTTATGGAGGAAATAAGATAAGCAATAATGTTTTATTCTATTACGAGTGAAATTACTTGTTAATGGAAATAGAAATGAACATGCTTAAAACTTCATTATTGTTGACTGCTTTACTGACCGCGCCGGTGACATTTTCTGCACTGGCACAACAGCCGGTCGAAGTAGCCCGCGTCAGCGTGTCGGCAATTGCCGCCGCACCTTCTGTTGTTGAACATGCAATCGCCAGACTGGCGCAGGAAAAGAAGGCAACTTCCTGGAAAATCACCTCAATGCGCATTGATAGCAGCACTCACGCAACCGCAATTTTGTACAAGTGAGGAGAGTCTGAATGGAAAAGTATCTGCGTTTACTCAGCAAGGGCGATAGAATTGGATTAACATTGATTCGCCTGAGTATTGCCATTGTTTTTATCTGGATTGGCTTATTGAAATTTGTACCTTACGAAGCCGATAGTATTACGCCATTTGTTGCCAATAGTCCGGTAATGTCATTTTTTTATGAACATCCAGAAGAATATAAGCAGCATTTAACCCACGAAGGTGAGTTTAAACCGCAGGAGCGGGAATGGCAGAAGGCGAATAACACCTATACGTTCTCCAATGGCCTGGGCGTAGTCGAAGTGCTGATCGCATTGCTGGTGCTGGCTAATCCTGTTAGCCGTTGGTTGGGATTAATTGGTGGCGTACTGGCATTTGCTACTCCGATTGTGACTTTATCATTTTTAATTACCACACCGGAAGCATGGGTGATGCCACTGGGCGATTTGCACCACGGTTTTCCGTACTTGTCCGGAGCCGGGCGTCTGGTGTTGAAAGACACATTAATGCTGGCGGGAGCGGTGATGATCATCGCAGATTCATCGCGATCAATTATTAAGCAAAAGTATTGAATTTTTAACGTTGTACCCTCTGTAAGACTGTAAGCCTCTATAGTTCGATTCGGTAATTACCGGGCCAGCAGGATGCTGGCCTTTTTTCTGCCCTAAGGTAAATTTATTTTACAGGTGAAATATAATTATTCACTTTTTCACAATTACTAGTCGGAGCTATATTCCTGGTTAATGATATAGTGCAGTAAGCATTTTCTCTTCTTCTTGCGATAGCACGCCAGTCCGCATACTGCGTGGTCCTTCCATCAAAACCCATTCATTTCCCTCTATTTTTTTCTGTGTAGTTCTTGCTATTTGTTATCTCAAAATGACATCTCAAAAAATTTTATTATTCTCTTTTGTTATAGTTAGCCAACAACTTCATGTGGTTTTAGGCATGGCTTCAGCTAGAATTAACTTTGATTAAATGTTTTTACGTATCAATAAATGGCTAAAGATAGTTAAAAACTTAATTTTTAACCAACTGTTCGACATGGAATCCACTATGGTAATTAAGCACCAGGGGTGGATGCTGATCTCGCGTTTCGTGAGCAACCAAAAGCGAGACATCTCTTAAATATGGAAATAAGGGTTTTAGAATGAGCTTTGGATTAGCAAAGGACAACAAGTTTGAAATCATCGCTACCCTTCGTGAAGAGTTGCACAAGAAAACGAAACTGGAAGTGTTATGTGAAAACCATAGTGTTATCACGCAGTTAGAGAAGATTGATTTCGAGCGGTTTGTCATCTCCGGACACGAAGATATTGTTCCTGAAAAGGTCCAGTACTTTATCCTGCACAGTGAGAGTGGGATTGTAAAATTTAGTGCCAGATTCGAACAAACCTTATCAGCAGGTGCACAAGCAGGATTATCCTACTTCATCCCGGATATGATTTTCTTTGCCCAGCAGCGACAAAATCAGCGTTTTTCCTTCCTGAAGGGTTACGACTTTTTCTGTTTTGGTCGTTACAAAAACGGAGAAAACTACTCTCTGAAGATTAAAAACATCTCGCAGGGCGGTTGTGCATTAATTGTTAAAGATGTGAACTCCCGTTTTCTCTATAAAGATGCGGTGATTAAAAATGCCGCGCTGGATTTTGATACGTTTGGCAGTTTACAGCTGGATTTGAAAGTGATCGATGTCGTCATGATCAATGAATTTGATGAGGATAATCAATTGTATGCCTGTCATCAGATTTCATGTGAGTTCGATTTTAAAAATCGTCGTGAAGAGGCAGAGGTCGAGAAGATTATTATTAAATTTTTAATGAGTAACAAGATTTGATGCTGATAAGGAGCGATGAACAGGATGTTGATGTGTGGCAGTGATAATTTTGTGGGCAACGGTTTGTTCGCCTACCTGACAAGCAAACATGTACCGATACAAACATTCCAGTTTGAGGATATGTTGCATCAGTCATCATTATGCCAGCATCAAACCATGGTTTTTAATATCATTGATAACGAACAACCATGTTCAACTATCGTGCAGTTTTTGAATAAAAACCGCTTCAAGTTTTATAATAATGTCGTGGTAATTATTGCTGATAGTTTGGTGGCGAAATTATGTGTAGAGTTATTATATGTTGAAAAAACGATAGTTTTGACGGAGAAATCTTCACTGCGCGATTTCGGTCAACTGGCGTCGTTAACGGCCGGGAAATGGAATCCCCGGCTGTATCGTTCACAGAAAAGATTAACCGAGAGAGAGCAGCAGATTCTGAATTTATTGGTAAACGGATATACCGCCAGAGAAATTTCAGAGTTAGTTAGCCTGAATTATAAAACTATCCAGGCGCATAAAATGAGGGTCGTCACCAAGCTGGGACTGACCAATACCTCGGAATTAAATAAATTAATTGTCAGATTTACCCATCGTATGTCTTTTTTACCCTAACCTGGCCATTCTATTCTGATGTAACACACCTAATAGTAGATACAATTCGGGAGTGATATTGACTGGTTTTTAATTTTTATGATTTGTTGAGGGAGAGAGGAATGTTTAATTCTAGTGAGGTGTTAACCGCGCTTGAAAAGGCATTGAATACCAGTCAGCTTTATATGGTTTATCAACCAATTTTTAATTTGCGTAATCAGCGTATTAGCGGGTTTGAAGCATTAATGCGTTGGAATAGCCCCCAGATGGGGATGATCTCTCCCGATGTTTTTATTACCTTGCTGGAAGACAGCGGCAATATCATGTCAATTGAAGATATGGTTACCCACACTCCCTGGGATGTGGCAACCCGTTGGCCAGAGCCCCTTGTATTGTCCGTCAATATTTCTGCGCTTGAATTCTGCGATCCGCTGTTACCCCAACGCGTCAGAAAAAATCTTACTGTATGTGGTCTCCCGCCCCATCGATGCCAGATAGAGGTCACGGAAACGTCGCCGCTGTGCGACAGTCAGGTCGCGGCTAAAAATATGACGGAGCTGAAGGCGATAGGGGTCAAAATTGCCCTTGATGATTTTGGAACCGGCCACGCCAATCTTAACTATCTGTTGAAATATCCTTTTGATACCTTAAAAATTGATAAGGAATTTATCGCCGGCATTGAACCCGATACCCGCTCAACAAAGATTGTCGAGGGTATAATTTCACTGGCGCACAATTTTGGTATTGAAGTTCTTGCTGAAGGGGTGGAAACCCAGTCTGAACTGGACCGGCTGATGCAGATTGGTTGTGACAAAATTCAAGGCTTTTTCATTTCTCCCCCGGTGTTGGCAGAAGAGATCCCGTTACTCCTGACGCAGTATAATCCTTAATCTTCTCCCTCTCTGTTGTTCCCCTGAATCTCGTTTGTTTCGCGTTGCCAGAGGGCCGCTCCCGCGCTTTTCCTGCCTATAAAATAAGTCCGTAGGCCTGATACGTTAAGCGCATCAGGTTGCTTTGTATCCGTGACAGGCAAAAAAAAGCCCCCTGTTAAACAGAGGGCTAGCGAGTTTATGTCAGCTTAGAACGATTTCTTAAAGCCAATTGATGCATTAACCGGCGCTTCAACCTGCGACTTACTGCCACCGTTGCTAAATTGCGTACCCAGTTCTCCGTAAACCTGCAGGTTTCTGTCGATAGACCATGACAGACCGGCTGCAACTTCAGTGCTGGAGTACTGTTGTGAAGACTCAAGCGTGGTGGTGGCTACCGCATTGCTAAAGTGCGTTTTGTCTTTTGAACCCAGACCCTGCCAGACGTTGACCCTGCCGTAAGGCTGGAATTTGCCATGGTTGGTGTCATAGTCAGCGACCAGACGCACGCCCAGACGGGCGGTAAAGGAATCCGCGGTATCCATTTTCACTTTCGTTTGGGTCACACCATCAAGCCGCCCGTTATCAAAGTCGCTGTATTGATAGATTAACTGAGCCTGAGGTTCCAGACTCCATGCGCTGGCGCCTAAACGGAACGATTTACCCACTTCTGTCGACGCCGTCAGCGTGTTGCCTCTGACAGTATACGAGCCGTTGTTACCGGTCGCCGCCAGGCGGGATTTATGGTTACCGTATTGCAGGACGTTATCAACATACATCCCGTCGCCCGAGAACCAGGTGGCGTAGCCGCCGACATAAAACGCGTTGTCGTCGATGTTGCCGCCTTTGCCGTCGCTGCCTGTCTTCGTGCCTTTCACGTTGCTGTCGATATCAAGAATGCTGGTATACATCCCGGCTTTCCAGCTTTCGTTGGCATACATATCGACGCCAACCTGAATCCCCATGGTATGGGAGCTGGTTTGCGTTCCAGCCGCATCATCCAGTTTGGTTTTACCGGAGTAGCCAATCATTCTTGCCCAGGCTCGATTGTCTTCATCAATACCCGGTTTAACCTCGTCCCCCATACGCTGGTGCATGTTGCCTAACAGGCTGATGTCGCCCTGACGAACGACGCTGGCGAGACCAGAATACAGCATAGTTTCTGGACGATATTCGCTTCTCAGATACCAGTTTTCACCCTGACCCTGAGCGTTGCCCGCATGCAGTTGATACTCAAATGCGCCTGCAGCCATACGATCGGCGGCAAGATGGAAGGCGTCTCGTGACGTTTGTGCCGTAGTGGTTGCGCCATTGAGCGCGGTTACCACTTCGATACCATCACCAATAGTTGGTGCGCCGAGACCAGAACCATCGACATCCAATAGCGTACTACCGCTGGCTTTACCGCCATCGATAATCAGACGGTCGGCAATGCCTGCGCCGCTGCCATTTTGTGTGGCCGCCATGTTGATAGTTCCTTTTTCGCCGGTGTAATCCCCTTTGACGGTTAACGTTGTGCCAGTCTGCTGGCCGATGAGTGAAACATCGCCGCCGTTGCTCAGTCCCGCTACCGTCTGGTTGTAACCTTGCGTGTTGAGGGTAGTGTCAGCGACAACGTAGTGGTGTGATGCGCTACTCAGAGTGTTGGTATTACCCGCCTGCAGTACACCGTTGGCAATCAGCGTTGCGCCGCTGTAGCTGTTTTCACCATGCAACTCCGTAACACCGCTGCCGGTTTGATGCAGCTGGCCTTCGCCGCTGATATTACCGGTCAGCGCCAGGGTATCGCCACGATTGACGTTGAGTACGCCGTTATCAACGATATCTCCCTGAATGCTGCCGATATCACCGCCGTTACCCAGCTGTAAAACGCCTTGCTCGATGGTGGTGCCACCGGTGTAGGTGTTATCCAGCGTCAGGGTGAGGGAGCCTTTACCGGTTTTGGTCAACTGACCGTTACCTTCGACTTCCGTCAGCAGAGAAACGTTATGTCCGTTGGTGTCGAATGTCCCGCCGCCGGATTCCAGAGTCACCTGACGAGCGGTATCAAACGCTTCACCATATTTCAGCGTACCACCATTAAAGGTAATTCCCGTCTCTGGTGCGCCAAGGTTGGTATCACCCGCCACCTGCAGCGTACCTGAGGTGATGGTGGTTCCACCGCTGTAAGTATTGTCGCCAGTGAGGATGAGCGTACCGAGGTCGCCTTTATTCAGGCCGCCGGTGCCGCGGATCACGCTGTCGATAGTCGCGGTGTAGTTAGCGCCGTCTACTGTGCCATCGCCGACGCGAATCAGCGTATTAGCCGTATCGGTGGTAATGGCTTCACCGCCCACGCGATAACCATCGGTGGCGAACTGTGCGCCACTGATGATGACGTCGCCTTTGCTGTTATCGACGGTTACATTGCCCGCTTCACCCTGGAAGACGGCGAACGCGGCATCGGTAAACGGTGCATTCAGCGCGCCTTCTGGCGTTGATTCATCCGTTGTCCAGTTGTCATTACCCTGGCTGGATTGCCAGATACCGTCGCCGCCGTTGATGACGCCGTTGTTTTTCAGCTCGCCATTCTCACCGCCGGTGCCGTCCCAGAAACGTAGCGTCAGCCCGGCATGGTTGACCAGGTTAACCTGGTTTTTAACCGAGGTTTGTACGTACAGGCTGTCCGCAGCTTCCGGCGCGTCGGCAATGTCCATCACATTGTTGGTTAGTGTGCCGGTGTAGTTGATGACGCGGTAAACACCAACGTCAAAGCTTCCGCCTGGAGAGGTCTGGATATTGAGCTTACCGTCGAGCGTCAGATCGCCATTCACATCTATCAGGTCATTGAAGGCTCCGCCTGGGGTATAGGCCTGACCAAACTGGTAATCAAGCTGTGCGTTATCGCTGAGCGTCAGTGAACCGGTAGTCAGTTTACCCACGCTATTGATGGCCGCACCCGCGGTAATATGGCCGTCATCCAGTACATCAACCGCGCCGCCGATAATACCGTTCCCGCCGAGCGTTGCCCCAGATTTCACCGTCACCTGACCGGTCGCGGCAGACTGATTACCGTTGACCAGCAGTACGCCTTCATTGACGTCCGTGGTGCCGGTCCAGGTGTTATCGCCGGTGAGCGTTAACGTGCCGTCACCGATTTTCACCAGGCTGCCGTCGTTGCCGCTGATAATGCCGCTGATGGTGTCATCAAGATGCAGATTACCCAGTGACAATTCTTTATTGCCCAGTTCGACATTCCCCGCGCCGGACAACGAGCCGATAGATGTTGCGCTGTCGACTGCGCTGATATCGACCTTGCCGCCCGCCAGGTTTTTAACGACGGTATTCTCTGCTAACGCCTGGTCCGCAAAGGTCATCAGCCCGCTGTTATTCACGCTAGCAGTACCACCGCTGGCATTTTCTTCCAGCGCCAACGTACTGTCTTTTGACACGTTAACCGTCGCCTCGCCCGCGGTGGCGTTATCGGTTAACAGCGCTTTCGCTGTGCCCGTCAGGTTCAGTTTTGCGCTCGCGGCGGTGACGTTATCCGCCAGCGTTAACAGACTGTCGGCAATGTTCATGGTCAGGGATTTCAGGCTGGTCTCTGTTCCGCTGACATTGAGCGTTGCCCCGTTATTGACGTTCACGGTGCTGTTTTCATTGCTACCAAAGGCCCCGGTTTTGCTGACGTTGACCGTCACATTGTTGGCATTTCCGGTACCGGCAATTTCTGTGTCGCCTTTATAGCTGTTCGCGCGATTGAGCGACAGAGTACTGCCCGCATCGCTTGAGCTGCTGGTGACTTTCAGTTTACCGTCGCCGGTAATCTCACCTGTTGGCGTGAAATCATGTGAATTGAGGTCAAACACCGCCGCGTTATCATTCGCGCCCAGCGCAATGGTGCGATTGCTGGTCAGGTCCGCGCCCATCTGCAGCGTGGAGCCGTTGTTGATAGCCAGGTCGGTTCCGCTCTGACCGAGGTTGCTGTCGGCGGAAATCTGCAACGTACCGCCATCAATGCGTGTGCCGCCGCGATACGCGTTATCACCGCTGAGGATCAGACGACCAAGGTCGGTTTTCACCAGCGTCAGCTTGTCAGTCGTGCTGGCTTCGCGGATGACGGACTCAATGGTCGCGGTATAGTTTTGCCCCGCGCCACCAGCGCCAACGCGCAGCAGCAGTTCACCGGTTCCCGGCGTCTGGCCTGCGTGAGTCGCGTTTTCCGTGGTGGCATAAGCGTTAAGTGCGTCGCCTTTAACGACATAGCCATCGGCGTCAAACTGTGCCCCGGAGAAGTTAACTTCTCCCGCGGCGTTATCCACGGTAACGGTGCCACCTTTGGTGGTGAAGACGGCAAAGGACTTCTGCGCCCAAGGTGCGTTACCTTCGCCCGTTGCCGTGGTCCAGTTGTTATCACCCTGACTGCCGATCGCCATCCATTTGCCATCGCCACCATCAATTTTGCTGTCGCCCTCAATGCCCGACGCGCCGTGGCTTTGACTTACCGTCGCCCCGTCCCAGAATTGCAGGGTAACGCCGTTGGCGTTCACCAGGTTGACCTGTTTGTCGATAGAGGTCTGGACAAAAATATTGCTCTTATCCTGACTGTCCGGTATTGCGCCCAGCTCCAGCGTCTGGTTATCCAGCGTACCGCCGTAATTATAGATACGGTACACGCCCGGTCCGAAGTTACCGCCTTGCGACGTGGTAACATCCAGGGTCCCGTCCAGTTGCAGATCGCCTGCCACGTTCACCAGATCGTTTAGCGCACCGCCTGGCGTAAAGGCCTGGCCCAGTTCGAAAGCGGAGGTCGTTTTGCTGCCAAGCTGCAGATTACCGTTAACAGATAGCGTACCCGCACCGCCGTCACCGGCGCTGATGGTTGTGGCATCGTTCATCAGCACGTTGCCGCCGATAATGCCCTTACCGCCAAGTGTGGACGTACCGCTGACGGTGGTGACGCCGCGCGCCGCGCTTTGATCGCCATTCACCAGCAGCGTGCCGTTAGTAACGGTGGTGTTACCGGTATAGGTATTGTTACCGTTCAGACGGGTAATGCCGCCACCGATTTGCTGTAGCGCGCCGATACCGGAGATCACACCGTTGAGCAGCACGTTGTTGGCGCGATTAATCGCCAATACGCCGTTGTCGATGATGTCAGAGACGGCGCTCACTTCGCCTTCATTTCCACCGTCACCTAACTGCAGCGTACCGGTTTGATCAATGGTGGTAGAGCCGGTGTAGCTGTTGTTAGCGGTAAACACCGTGGTGCCGCCCGCCGCACGTTCAAATTTCCCGTCGCCGCTGATGATGCCGCGATAGATTTGTGCTGCTGAGGTATCCCCCTGAGTATCGAAGATAACCTTGCTGTCTGCGCCCTGGGTGGTGACATTGTAATCGCCAATGCTTGCGGCAGTGCTGGTTGGTTCGACGTGGTCGCCGGTACGCAGCGTGGCACCATTGTTTACAGTAAGGGTTTCGCTCGCCAGATTCAGGTTTTCAACGATGCGTACATCTGCATTTGACCCGCTGATGGTCAGTGAATCCCAGCCGGTGCCAATGTTGGTACCGGTATTCAGGTTGTCGCTAGCCAGCGTACCAATCTTCGCACCTTTTGTATCAGTGAAGGTGAGGGCGTTGCCCGTTCCCGCTGCGGTAAGGATGTGGCGCGTTTTATCCAGCGTCACATTGCCGATATTGGCTTTATTGTTACCGCCAGTACCCGCGAAATTCACTTCGCCAGCATAAGAGCCGCTACGCCAGTTGAAGGTATCCGTACCTTCACCGGTGTTGATTACGCCGCTGGTCACACCGCCGCTGATATCGATGGTGTCATTGCCTTTACCAGACTGAACTGCCACGGCCGAGTCGTTGATGGCCTGCAGGGTTCCCGTGTTGGTGATGGCTTTACTGCTGTCGCCGCTGGCGTCTATTACCGGTGAGGTGGTACTGGCAGAGATAATCTTGCCGCTGTTGGTCAATGCGCTAACATTTTTCGCGATGATTGCTGAACCACCTGCGCTGTCATGCACGTTGATGTCGGCATTGGTGGTGATACGACCGTCCGTATTGGCGCGGATACCGCTGCCTTCGCTGTTGAGTACCTCAATGGTATAGCCTTTGCCGATGGTTAGATTGCCCGTCACCGCGTCGCCATTACGTTGTTCAAAGGCGAAGCCGGTACCTTTACCGTTGACGTTGAGGATGTTGTTCAGCCCATCGTTCATGGTCAGCGCCACGCTGGTGCGGATCCCTGGGCCATCGTTGGAGTCGATGGTGACATCACGCAGCGTGATATTGGTGTTGTTGGCATCGTTTTGAATACCGGCACCGGTACCATCAGCGCGGATCATCACGCTTTGCGCGGCCAGAGCGCCAGCGCCTTCGGCCAGGCGAATACCGTCAGCGGAGCCATCGGTGGTAATGCTGTCGCCAGTCATACCGTTAATCAGCAGGCTTGCCCCTTGGGTCAACAGAACGCCAGCTGTGCCATCATCAACCTGAATTTTGCCCAGCTTATTAATCTGCGCGCTGGAGCCTGAGGCGCGTACGCCGATGCCGTTGCTGACATGCAGGGCGAGGGAGGAGTTATTGGTTAAGCTACCGCCTTTTTGAACATCGACACCAATGCTGTCGACGCTGGCCAGATCGATAATCGATTTGGTATCGAGGATCAGGTTGCCCAGATTCCTCGCCACATAGGCGATTACCTTGTTGCCGCTGGCTTCAGAGGTGATCTTCGCGTTTGAGGTGAGGGTCGTGCTCGTGGCATTGCCCTGCGTATTACCATTCAACTGATGCGCCTGACCATCCACAACCCCGGCAACGGTTCTTTCACCGGTTAAATTGATGGTGGTTTTATCGCTGATGGTCCCTTTCGCGCCGCCTTCGATAACCAGCGCCGCAGAGTCAGTACCCTTAACGGTAAACGTTGCTTCACCGGTATCTACGCTACTGCCTGCGCCAGTGGCGAGAACGCCCACGGAATTGTTACCGCTGAGAGTCAAATCCAGGTTGGAGGTGGACTGATCTTTCGGGTTAGTGGTATTACCGGCCAGCAATGCGCCATTGGCGATACGGAAAATGGTGGTGCGATCCTGACCGTTGTCATTCATCACCGCCTGACCAATATTGGCGGTAGCGCCCTTACCATACAGGTAATAACCAATCTGATCGGTGCTATTAAATGAGGGGCTACTTAAGCTGTCAACGTTAGCGATGGCGTTATCACGCACGTGGACGCCGATGTTACCGGCTTTATCCAGCGTAATATTGGAATAGACGTTAACCACTGCCTGACCGTTGGCGTCACCTTCCGCCCAGATGGCGTAGTTACGGTTACCGACGCCGCCTTCACCGTCCACCACGATAGCGCCTGCAGCGCTGGTGGTGACTTCGGCATTTTTGTTATTGGCGCTAACGTGGATCCCTACGTTGTTGGTGCCATTCACGTTAATCTTGCCGTCGTTACGGATTTCCTGATTATTTTCTGCGCCGCTGTCGTGTACGGAGATGCCGTAGTTCTTACTGCTGCCCCCTGTAGAACCGCCATTGATCACGATATTGCCGGTATTGAGGACGTTGCCCGTGGCATTTCCGACCAAAATCCCCGCGGCGTTACGGACGCCGGTTCCCAGCGTGATAAGGCCGTTGTTAATCACCTCTTTGGCGCTCTTGATCATAATACCGGCGCTCAGGCTGGAACCGCCTGCCATGGTGACATCTTTAGCCGGATCGCTTGCGTCGCGACCAAGAGAAATAGAGGCATTCTGAGCGTTGGTAAAGGTGGCATTCCCGGCGACTTCTACGCCATAAGCGGTGCCGCTGGCAAAGGATGTACCGCTTTTACGTCCGTCTACGACGTTAATCTCGCCATTGTTGACCCCTTGCGCATCGTCAGACAATTGCATACCAATCGCCAGCGTCAGCGAAGAAGCGGGGACGTCTTTGCTCCAGGGATCGGCTGCCGAAGCGGTACCAAAGTTATCGGTGGTGATCGCCTGGTTGATGATGCCGTTGTTAGCGATCTGGCTGGTGCCTTGACCTTGCATACCAAATGCGCCATAGCTGTTGACGTTTTGGTTGCCGTCTTTATCGATAAACAGCCCGGAGTTGATCATCCCGTTGTTGGTTGCCGTCGCGTCTTTTGCCAGCATGCCAATCGCCAGGCTCTGCCCGGTAGACGTTCGTAATGCGTTCAGTTCGCCAAAGTTTGTGATAACCCCGCCATCAACGGCTTTCATGACGCCATTAATACTGCCGTCAACGGCAAGAATCGCATCTTTGTTCAGGGTGCCGGAGGTGCCTGCGCCGTTGGCGTAAATAGCATGCAGCTCACCGCGGTCAGCGGTCGCGTTATTGGCATGCGATAAGCCGTCTGTCCAGACGTCGTAATCCCAACTGAGCACGTCAGAGGGCTTGCTGGAATTGATCAGACCATCAATCAGCTCGGCATACTTCGTTTGTGCTGCGGTGACGGTAGTGACTTCATCCGTTTCCAGCCACAGCTGGATTTGGCTGACTTTTTCGCCTTCCGGGTTTTCCGCCGCGTCGCTGCTATTGCCCAACAGCCAGTCGTTAAATTCGGCCAACTCCTGCGTGTTGGTGATGTTAAATGTGCGCTCACCCGTTTCGACGACTTTGCCGTCCGTATCATAGCCGTAGGTCATGAGCGTGACAGCATCGCCAAACACGGAGGTTTGCGCTGAGCCGGCGAAGGTTTTTTCAGGAATAACCGGGGCGGCGTTAAATTTGATAAAGTTATCGGATTGCCAGTAAACCTGGCTACCCGCGTCCTGAGCCTCCAGTAAGGAGGAGTCTTTGGCCAGTAATTCGATGGTATTGGTTTTGGCGCGTACATTGAGCGTGTCGTCGCCCAAATTCAGATTGGCCGTGGAGCCGTTTGTCGCCAGCGCGATGCCAAATTGTTTGTAGATTTTAGACTGCGCCGGATCGTAAGTGTTTAATGCCGAATCGCCAATCTGTGATTCGGTAAGAAAGTTACTTAACGCGTTAGTATCAAAGACTTTAATGGTTGTTTTTTCGCCGGGGAACGCCGGGTCGTTAATCTCAAATTCTGTGCTCTGCGAAGGCGTTGATGATTGGTTATAAGTCAGGTATTCCGCCAGCTCCTCGGCGGTAGTAATCGTTTTTACGCCCTGGTCAGGGCTGGTGGCCTGTAGGGTGATTTTACCGGTTTGCAGTAGCTCTCTGATGGTCGTTGATTCAACAACGCCACTTTGACCCGGACTGATGGTTGGGATCGCGCCGCTGATATTGAGCGCCTGACCAGCAGTGATATCTTCATATAAGAATCCGTAGTCGTGGACACCCTCATAATCCCCAACAGAAATACCTGTCTGGTAGTCGGCGAAAATATTATGTTCACCGATGTCGATGATCGGAGTTGCTGAAGCTTGCATTGAAGCAGCGCTTAATGCGCCGGCCGCCAGTACGGCGACAGTTTTACGTGAGCTGCTTTTTTTCTTTCCTTTGGTTAATTCGGAAACGACCACCCAGATACCGAGCACCGCGTTCCAAATAATGCTGTAAACTTTGTTCATATATAACCCTCGTCTACATTCCTGTTATGTGTATTGTTAATACATTGAGTTGTTGGCTATGGTTGGCACGCGGATGTGCTACCCGGTAATAGATTTTTGGAAATAGGATTCCCTTCCGTGCGATGCGGAATTAAAAAGTGAGCCGAAAGGAAATCTTTTAAATAATAACCGTGATAATTGTCCTTAAATAAGTCAGTTACGGCTGGCTATAGTGAGAAATGGTGTACTTGAGTCGGGAGTTATTTTTCCCGAGTTTTCTGGCAATGTTGCTTTTGTACGCCCCGATGGTTTTTTCACTTTTTTGTGATGCCCCAGCGATTTGAGTCAGTGACCACCCCCGGGCAAGCATCATCATTACGTTAAATTCGTTTGCTGTGATTTTGTTATTTATTTCTTTGATATTACGTGGTTTTTTGTTTTGTGATATGCACGTCACGGCATGCAGTAACCGATCAAGGCTGGCGTCTTGATCGAGGAACAGCATGTTCCTCCCGCAAACGGTTTGAAAAATAGAAAAAGTAGCTTCATCTGCCAAAACAATAATTTTTGTGGCAGGGCGTAAAGCCATGTTGCGGATAATCCTGGCATATTTTAAAAAATCTGAGTTGTCAGGATTAATAATGATGCAATCCATTTCATAAGGGATTATGTTGACGGCAGAAAGCGTCTGAGAGGAGTAGTACGCGATATCAATATATAATGATGAACCACGTAGGATTTCTCGCATGCCTAGCCAGGGATAAATTGATTCACCCAAAAAAATAGCCTTAGACATAACGATCTCCTTGAAATTTTGGTGCAGGCGGTCGCCTCTTTTTTTAGGCTAAAAAAGAGTTTCTTGCGACGCATGAAATGTTAATTAAATCTCGTATGACGTTCTTTGGTGTGAACGCATCCTTATTTATTGCAGATTCAACAGATATTTTCTGTATTAATTTGAATCATTAACTATTCTTAAAGTAGATATTACACTTTGTTAAAATTTAAGATAAATCGTTTATTTCAGCTCTGAGTAAATGATTGATAGATTTCGCTTATGGATCACGCGAATAATGTTTCAGCCATTTCTATAAAGACAGGGTATTCCTATTTGTACTGGAGGGGATTTATATGAAAAATCTTATATTTCAAACAGATAACCATTCTTCTTAATGGGACTATTGGCAGGTAGGAGAATTCTTAATCAAGGCCAGGATAAAGAGAGAGGGAAAGCGGTGGGAGAGAGAAATATTGTCTTATTTGCAGTTATCGACCTAAAACTCGAGTATTTAAGTTGATAACTCTGACTTATCTTAATAACTAAGCATTTTGTGCTATTTTTATCATTTGGTGCTTAATCTTCAAATCTCGCTTGAAGATGTTGTATTTTCTGCTTGCTATCGCTGATAGCGCTTAGCCCGCCAACAGCTCCTGCTCAACCTGTTGCACCTGTTGTTCCAGCGTATTGCGGATTTCAGTAAGCGCCCGTTGTTGATCGGAGAAGTAAGCCTCTTTATCCGTCACGGAGGTCGCAAGGCGCCAGGCGTTCTCAGCTTCCAGTTCGGTAATCTCTTTGAGCAGTGCGTTAATTTGTTCTCTGAGCTGCTGTATTTTGCTGCGTAAATGCTGCAGATCGTTCAATCGGTCACTCGCCATCATCGGTTCGAGGCCGCTTTGCAATTGAGTCAGTAGCGCCCGAACGGCAGCAAGGTCGGCATTCTGGCGCGCCTGGTTAAGCTGCACCATCATCTGATGCGCTTTCTCTTTCAGATCGTCTGCCACCACGTCCGGATGACAAAGACGGCTGGCCTGACGCCACAGGCGTTTTAACTCATTACGCTCTTCAGAAGAAAGTCGTTGGTCCTGGCTAAAACGATGTTGCGCATCCTGCTGCTGCTCCTGATATTCATCATACTCATGGCTGGCTTCTTCCTGTGCCTGACGGGCTGCGCTGTCGTCCTGGCGAGAAAAGTCGTTTTCCAGCTCACGAATCTCCGCCAGCAGGGCGGTAATAAGCTCCGTTTGTTGCTGAATTCGTTGACGTGTTTCCACCGATTCGCGCGAATCTGAATTCTGGTTCATCCAGAGCTGCTTAAGCCTGGCCAGTTGATCAACGGCCTGGGAAATATAGTGCTGGCAGGATTGATAGTCTTGTTCCCGGCGTTTTCGCTCCGCTTCCTGTTTGCGCTGGGCGCTGGCGGCGAGCTGTTTACGCAACTCGAGGATCCGGCTCATCAGAGGCCCAAGGCGAAGATGATACAGATCGTTGAAATCATCGAGGATTTGAATGCGCGTGTTGCGCTTATCGATCAGGTCACGCAGCTGTGTTTCGAGCGCTTTTAGTTCCAGTTTACTGGCGGCAATGGCAGGATCCTGCCACGTTGAGACTGCCCGTTGAGATTGCAGCCAGGCCGTGATTTCACGTAGGGCATCACTAAAGCGCCGTGCTTCGAGCGCCTGAACGATGGCGCCAGGCAAGACTGACATAGGCTCATTTTTCAGATGATCTACCTGCTGGAAAATAATCTCCTCATCTTCCAGTTCAATAGCGCTTTTGACGATTTCCAGTCGTTTGATGATCTTATTCATGACAGTCGTTGCCTGGCCTGGCTCAAAAACGAGTGGCTGAAACACAGCGGGTTCACCCGTTTGAAAATGTTAGAAAAACAGTAAAGCGCATTCTGTGGCCTGCGATGCCTTTTCGTCCAGAATAATTCACTGTAATTATGAACAAACGCAATGCCACGGGCACAGCGGGTCCTTATTGCGCCTTGCGACAACCAGGTTGAAATGTTAAAAGAAGCCCCTTCAATAAAAACGACACAGGGGAAGGGCGTGAAAAACGCGTCAACTGCATCTGACACCAGCGTGTCTGATGCCGCGTCAACGAATGAGCCGACGCTTCAGCGGGGGTTGCAAAACCGCCATATTCAATTAATTGCGCTGGGCGGCGCAATTGGTACCGGCCTGTTTTTGGGCATTGGCCCGGCTATTCAGATGGCGGGACCTGCGGTGTTACTGGGCTACGGCGTTGCCGGGATCATCGCTTTTTTGATTATGCGTCAACTGGGCGAAATGGTGGTGGAAGAACCCGTTTCCGGATCGTTTGCCCATTTTGCCTATAAATACTGGGGACCGTTCGCGGGATTTCTGTCCGGCTGGAACTACTGGGTGATGTTTGTGCTGGTTGGCATGGCGGAACTGACCGCGGCTGGGATCTACATGCAGTACTGGCTGCCCGATGTCCCGACCTGGATTTGGGCCGCGGCATTCTTCGTGATCATCAACGCGGTTAACCTGGTCAACGTACGTCTGTATGGCGAAACGGAATTCTGGTTTGCGCTGATTAAAGTGCTGGCCATTATCGGCATGATTGGTTTTGGCGTGTGGATGCTGTTTTCCGGTCACGGCGGGGAACATGCCAGCATTGATAACCTGTGGCGTTACAACGGCTTTTTTGCCACCGGCTGGAACGGGTTGATCCTGTCGCTGGCGGTGATTATGTTCTCCTTTGGCGGACTTGAGCTTATCGGGATTACTGCCGCAGAAGCGCAGGATCCGCAGAAAAGCATTCCAAAGGCGGTAAACCAGGTGGTGTACCGTATTCTGCTGTTTTACATCGGTTCTCTGGTGGTGCTGCTGGCGCTGTACCCGTGGGTGGAAGTGAAATCCAACAGCAGCCCGTTTGTGATGATCTTCCATAATCTTGATAGCAACGTGGTGGCTTCTGCGCTGAACTTTGTCATTCTGGTGGCTTCGCTGTCGGTATATAACAGTGGCGTCTACTCTAACAGCCGTATGCTGTTTGGTCTCTCTGTCCAGGGGAACGCGCCGAAGTTCTTAACCCGCGTCAGCCGTCGCGGCGTACCGGTGAATTCACTGATCCTCTCCGGTGCTATTACCTCTCTGGTCGTACTGATCAACTATGTCCTGCCACAAAAGGCCTTTAGTCTGCTGATGGCGCTGGTGGTGGCGACGCTGCTGTTGAACTGGATTATGATCTGCCTGGCCCATCTGCGATTCCGGGCGGCGATGCGTCGTAAGGGACGTGAGACGCAGTTCAAAGCGCTGCTGTACCCGGCAGGGAACTATCTGTGTATTGCTTTCCTTGGCATGATTCTGGTGCTGATGTGTACGATGGACGATATGCGCCTGTCAGCTATCCTCCTGCCGGTGTGGATCCTGTTCCTGTTCGTTGCCTTCAAACTGCTGTGTCGTAAGTCCCGCTAAGTTTCTACCGATCCCATCGTCAGGATGGGATCGGATCTTCTCTCAATGTTTATCGTGACCGCTCTCGCAATTTTGCCTTTGCTGGCAGGATCTTTATTTTGTAATCGATTACTTTTCTATTGAATCTATTTTGTAATCGATTACTTTTTAAAGGTGAGGCAAAAAATGGTGTCAACAACCGAAAGTAGTGGAAAACAGAACGTACAGTACCGGCTGCTGGTACCCCGGCTGTCGCTAATGATGTTCTTACAGTTCTTTATCTGGGGAAGTTGGTCCGTCACGCTGGGGCTGGTGATGAGCCAGCACAACATGTCGCTGCTGATTGGCGATGCGTTTTCAGCCGGGCCCATTGCCTCTATTCTGTCGCCGTTCGTCTTAGGGATGCTGGTAGACCGCTTTTTTGCCTCGCAAAAGGTGATGGCGGTGATGCACCTTGCAGGCGCGGCGATCCTCTGGTTTGTTCCGCAGGCATTGGTGGCGCAAAACGGTGCGTTGTTGATTGGTCTGCTGTTTGGCTACACGTTGTGCTACATGCCAACGCTGGCGCTTACCAACAACATTGCTTTTCATAGCCTGTCGGATAAAGACAAAACTTTCCCGGTGGTGCGGGTGTTTGGCACCATTGGCTGGATTGTCGCGGGGATTTTTATCGGCGTAACCGGAATTTCGGATACTACCGGCATCTTTACGCTGGCGGCGGTTATTTCTGTGATTCTGGCGCTCTACAGCCTGACGTTGCCCAACACGCCCGCACCGGCGAAAGGACTGCCGGTAAAAGTGCGCGATCTGTTTTGTGCGGATGCTTTCGCCTTACTCAAGGTTCGTCACTTTTTTGTCTTCTCGCTCTGCGCGACGCTTATTTCTGTACCGTTGGGAACCTATTACGCATATACCGCGTCGTTTCTGGCTGATGCGGGCGTTGGCGATGTCAGTACGGCGATGTCGTTTGGTCAGATGTCTGAAATTTTCTTCATGCTGGTGATCCCGTTCCTGTTCAGGCGTCTGGGCGTGAAATACATGTTGTTAATCGGGATGTGCGCCTGGTTTGTGCGCTACGCATTCTTTGCCCTCGGCATCAGCGAAGAGGGCCGATTCCTGCTGTATCTCGGCATTCTGCTGCACGGCGTGTGCTACGACTTCTTCTTCGTGGTCGGCTTTATTTACACCGATCGTATCGCCGGGGAGAAAGTTAAAGGTCAGGCGCAAAGCATGATCGTTATGTTTACCTATGGGATCGGTATGCTGCTTGGTTCGCAAATTTCAGGCGCACTTTACAACCGTCTGGTGGCGGGGCAAACGGTGCCTCAGGCGTGGACCACATTCTGGTGGATCCCGGCAGTGGCTGCCGCAGTGATTGCCGTGATTTTCCTTTTCTCTTTCAAGTATGACGACAAAGAGCAGGCGTAATTTTCAGGAGGGGTTATGAAAACCATCAAGGGGCCTGGCATTTTTCTGGCGCAATTTATCGGGGATCGCCCCCCATTTAACACCCTGGAAGGCGTGGCAAAATGGGCGGCGGAGCTGGGCTATGAGGCATTACAAATCCCGTGTAATCACAAGTCTTTGTTTGATGTCGAACAAGCAGCCAGAAGTCAGGCCTATTGTGATGATATTCGTGGGATGCTGGCCGGGCATGGGCTGGTGATTAGCGAACTATCTACCCATCTTGAAGGCCAACTGGTTGCCGTCCATCCGGCTTACGATGACGCTTTTGACGGATTTGCTCCGCCATCTGTACGCGCTAATCCGCAGGCCAGGCAGGCGTGGGCCGTCGAAACCCTCCACCAGGCTGCTGCGGCTTCGCAAAGACTGGGGCTGACGGCGCATGCTACGTTTTCAGGTTCGCTCGCCTGGCCCTTCTTTTATCCGTGGCCACCGCATAACCGTCAGCGCTTCGAAGAGGCTTTTCTGGAGCTGGCGCGCCGCTGGAGACCCATTCTCGATCGCTTTGATCATCATGGGGTGGATGTTTGCTTTGAAATCCATCCCGGTGAAGACCTGCACGATGGCGTAACGTTTGAGCGCTTTCTGGCGCTGGTTAATCATCATCCTCGCTGCAACATTCTCTATGACCCGAGCCATCTGTTATTGCAGCAGATGGATTACCTTGGGTTTATCGATGTTTACCACTCGCGCATTAAAGCGTTTCACGTCAAGGACGCTGAGTACCACGCCAGTAGCCGCAGTGGTGTCTATGGCGGTTATCAGCCGTGGCTCGATCGCGCTGGGCGTTTCCGCTCCCTGGGGGACGGTCAGGTCGATTTCAAAACCATCTTCAGCAAGCTCACACAATATGATTTCCCTGGCTGGGCGGTACTGGAATGGGAGTGTTGCCTGAAAGACGCGCAAACCGGGGCGCGTGAGGGGAGCGATTTTATACGCCGCCACATTATTCCGGTTTCTTCACGCGCATTTGATGATTTCGCCGCTGGCGATGAGGTACGCAAATGATACAGGTTGGCATTATTGGCAGCGGTTTTATTGGGCCTGCACATATCGAGGCGTTGCGTCGACTCGGCGGTGTGAACGTGGTGGCGCTGTGCGATAGCTCGCTGGCGGTTGCCCAGGAACGTGCAGATGCTCTTCATATTCCTCAGGCGTACGGCAGCGTTGAGGCGCTGCTGGCGCATCCCGGACTGCAGGTGGTGCATAACTGTACGCCGAATCATCTGCATGCCGACATCAATCGGCAGATTTTACGCGCGGGTCTGCACGTGTTTTCAGAAAAGCCGCTGTGTATGACGCCTGATGAGGCTCGTGAACTGGAAACGCTGGCGGAGCAGGTAGGAGTGGTGCACGGCGTGAGCTTTGTCTATCGTCAGTTTGCGATGGTACAACAGGCTGCCAGCATGGTCAGGCGCGGTAGCGTGGGGCGTCTGTTTGCCGTCCAGGGGAGCTATTTGCAGGACTGGATGCTGCTGGAAACTGACTACAACTGGCGGGTCGATGCCAAACAGGGCGGCAACTCACGGGCGGTTGCGGATATCGGTTCCCACTGGTGTGACACGGTGCAATTCGTCACTGGAAAACGTATTGTCGAGGTGATGGCCGATCTGGCTATCGTCTGGCCGGTACGAAAAGCCAGCATCGCCAGTAACGCTACGTTTGGCCAGCAAACGGCTGACCTGCAATTTGAGGATAAAGCGGTGACGACGGAAGATTGTGGATCGGTGCTGGTACGTTTTGACGATGGTAGCAAAGGCTGCTTTAGCGTTTCACAGGTGAGTGCCGGGCGCAAGAATCACCTGAGCTTTGAAATTAACGGTAGCCAGAGTTCACTGCACTGGGATCAGGAAACGCCGCAACAGCTTTGGGTCGGGCACCGTCAGCAGGCGAACCAGATCCTGACGGATGACCCAGGATTGATGAATGCGGATGTTGCTGCCAGTGCGCACTTTCCGGGTGGGCATATTGAGGGCTGGCCGGATGCATTCAAGAATATGATGCAGCAGTTCTATCAGGCGGTGCAGGCAGGCAAAATGCCCGCGACGGCGGAGCGTCGATTTGCGTCATTTTCTGATGGTGCGGATGTGATGTATATCATTGATGCGATTATAAAAAGCCATCAGCAGCAGCGCTGGGTATCAGTGCAGCGCTAAACACGCACCCGGTTCGCCGGGCAGTGATTTTATGGTAGCCTCAACGTAAAGCCTAAACCGCAGGACTTGTCGTCGTTATGTCTATTCAAAAAATCGCCCAGCTTGCCGGTGTGTCGGTGGCGACGGTATCGCGTGTGCTGAATCACAGTGATACCGTCAAAGCCAAAAATCGCGAGCGCGTGCTACAGGCTATTAAAGAAAGCAATTATCAGCCCAACCTGCTGGCTCGTCAGCTGCGTACGGCACGCAGTTCGATGATTCTGGTGATGGTTTCCAACATTGCCAACCCTTTTTGTGCAGAGGTTGTTAAAGGCATTGAAGAAGAGGCGGAAAAGAATGGCTATCGCATTTTGCTGTGTAATTCCGGCTCGGATACCGCCCGCTCAAAATCGGCGCTAAAGCTGCTGTCGGGGAAAATCGTTGATGGCATTATCACCATGGATGCATTCTCAAAATTACCGGAACTGACCACGCTGATTGGCGACGCTCCCTGGGTTCAGTGCGCGGAATATGCTGATAAAGGCGCGGTTTCCTGCGTAGGGATTAACGATGTTGACGCTGCGCAGTCGGTAATATCTCACCTGGTGGAAAAGGGCTATCGACGCATTGCGCTAATCAATCATGATCTGAGTTATAAATACGCCCGGTTGCGTGAACGCGGCTATAAAGCGGCGCTGCATGCGCTGTCGCTTGAGTATCAGGCCGTAGAATACGCCAGCGAGTTAAGTTCCAGTGCAGGAATTGCGGCGATGAAAACATTGCTTGCCGCAGAGGTGAAACCCGACGCGGTGTTTGCCGTATCGGACACGCTGGCCGCTGGCGCGATGCGTGCTATTCTCAATGCCGGATTACAGATCCCCCAGGATATCGCCGTCGTGGGATTCGACGGTACGGAACTGGCAGAAATGGTTTCCCCACAGCTTTCGACCATTGAGCAGCCCTCGCGGGATATAGGCCGCAAAGCGGTAGGATTGCTGCTGAATAAAATAGAAAATCCTGACGCGCAGACGGAAAGGGTGATGATGGACTGGCGCTATATTTCACGCGCCAGTACCTGAGCGTTAGCGTTGAAATGCGCCTGACAGCGCGCGAATATCATTTCCGGTGGGTGACTGATGAATGCGCAAGCCAAATTCTTCGATCACGGCGAATATATGGTCGAAAATATCAGCCTGAATACTTTCATATTCCAGCCAGACCACCGTATTGGTAAAAGCATAAATTTCGATCGGTAAACCGTGATCGTCTGGCGCAAGCTGGCGCACCATTAACGTCATATCTTTGCGAATCCGCGGATGATGACGCAAATATTCGTTCAGATAGGCGCGGAAGGTGCCAATATTCGTCATCCGACGGTGGTTTAATACCGATTCAGGCGCATCTAACTGCTGATTCCACTCGTCAATTTCCTGATGGCGCGTGGTCAAATACGGTTTCAGCAGGTGCGCTTTATGCAGCCGCTGACGCTCATCCTCATCAAGAAAATGAATGCTGGTAGCATCAATGCTGATGCTGCGTTTAATGCGTCGCCCACCGGAAGCCGACATCCCACTCCAGTTTTTAAAAGAGTCCGATACCAGTGACCAGGTTGGGATAGTGGTGATGGTGTTATCCCAGTTGCGCACTTTTACGGTGGTTAAGCCAATATCAATCACCGCGCCATCTGCGCCGTATTTTGGCATTTCCAGCCAGTCACCCAACTTCAACATATCGTTGGCTGAAAGCTGTATTCCGGCCACCAGCCCGAGGATCGGATCTTTAAACACCAGCATTAACACGGCGGCCATGGCACCCAGACCACTTATCAATATTGCCGGTGACTGACCAATCAGCAGGGAAATCATCAATATTCCGACGACAATAGCGCTGATGAGCTTGATGCCCTGAAATATGCCTTTTAGCGGCAATTGCGATGCGGCAGGGAATTTTTGCGACAGATTGAGAATGACGTCCAGCAGGGAAAACAAGGACAACAGGGCGTACATCATGATCCACAGCTGTGCGCAGGTTACTAATATTTCTGCTGCTTCACTGCCTTTCTGTAACCAGAGTGCGGCCTGTATATTGACAATGATACCCTGCAGGGTGAATGCCAGCCGGTGAAATAACTTGTTCTGCGTGATGATTTGTAGCCACAGGCGGGAGCTGGCGTTGGCGCGCTTTTCAAATGCGCGTAATACCACCCAGTGCAAAATAACGTGAACAATAATGGCGGTGATAAAAATAATGCCAAAAATCATCACCAGTGAGGTGGTGTGATTTATTTCAATGCCGAGTTCTTCTACCTGAGATATCAATTCCTGCATAACGTCTCCTTAATAAACAGCGGTCTATGATGACCGCTGTGTAGAGCTTATGCAAATGCGGGGATTAAACTTCCGTCAGTGTTGTTTCCAGCGGCAGACGAGATTTTGGCAACGCGGCGTTGAAATCTTCTACGCTGTGATGACCCACCGGGACCACAACTACGCTGGTGAACCCTTTTTCTTTCAGGCCAAATTCTGCATCCATCACCGCCGCATCGAAACCTTCGATCGGCACCGCATCCAGACCCATCGCCGCCACGCCCAGCAGGAAGTTACCGACGTTCAGGTACACCTGTTTTGCCATCCAGTGGTTGTCATCTTTCAGCTCTTTGCGATGCATGTCGGCAAAGAAGGTACGGCCTTTGTGGTTTGCGGCTTTGGCTTCAGGGGTGGCGAAACGGCCATCGCGCTCTTCTTGATCCACCACGCGCTCCAGCCAGGCATCGTCCATCGCCGTTTTGGCGCAGAACACCACGACGTGGGAAGCATCCAGCATTTTACGTTCGTTGAATACAAAGCCGCCGGCTGCGGATTTCGCCACGCGCGCTTTACCTTCGTCAGTGCTGGCAACGATAAAGTGCCACGGCTGAGAGTTGGTGCTGGACGGACTAAACTGCAGCAGCGTTTTTAATTTTTCGGCCTGCTCAGCGGTCAGTTTTTTATTCGGATCGAATGCCTTAGTGGAGTAACGTTTTAAGGCGACAGAAACAATATCCATAACTACTCCTGGTGATTTTTCATACCCTGCGGGTGCGTTTTGTTTCAGCAGGGTACAGGGTTAGCAAGAAAAAGATAAGACAGGAAAATGCAAAAACACTTATCGGAGTTAACGATAAATCAACCTGGACGCAGGCGTTTTTGATCCCGCTTCGCCAGGCCGTCTACGACGCGATGCCATGAATCATTTACCAACTCCGTCAGTAATGACTCGGTAATGTCGTCGCCTGGGTAGACCGATATCCAGTGCTTTTTATTCATGTGATAGCCGGGTTCAATGCTGGGGTAGATCTGCTGGTTTAACAGTGACTTTTGCGGATCGGCTTTCAGGTTAACCAGCGGGCGTCCGCGAAGCTCTGAGACCAGCATAAAAATTTTGCCGCCGACTTTGAAGACATCGTATTCCGGGCCGAATGGCCAGCAGTGCTCGGTAAAAGGCAGTTCGAGCGCAAGGCGCTTTGCACAGGCATGTAAGGTCTGGCCGTCCATTATTTTTCCTCACGGGTGAGTGCGCGCCACATCGCCTCAAATCCCATCGAAATATATTCTTTTGCGCGAGCCGCGTCGCGGGCGGCGAACTCCATGGTGGTCTCTGCCAGAGAAAGAAACAGCGCGTCGCCAAAGGCGCGATACTCGTCAGACATAAACTCAGGTCGTACGGAGCGATGACAAAGATCGCGCAGTTCCGGGAACATATCATCAGCCTGCTGTTCCGTTTCTTTGCTGATTTTCTCGCTGACGGCCAACTGGCGAATCGTGCGATGCCCGCAGGTATGGTTCAGGCCCCAGCTAATGTAGCTGTTCCAGATGTAGTGAGTCATGGTTTTGGCATCGGTCACCGATCGATCCAAATTTGCCATCATCGACTGACAAAGGTCTTGCTTCAAAAAGAGGTAAAGCTCGTTGATCAAATCATCTTTGGTTGCGAAATAGCGAAACAACGTCCCCTCCGCAACCCCTGCATTGCGGGCTATCACGGCGGTAGATGCCGCAATGCCTGATTGTGCAAATGCTGTGGTTGCAGCTTCCAGTAATGCCAGTTTTTTGTCTTCACTCTTCGGACGAGCCACTACACTTTACCCTTAAGTCTGTAAAAAACATGATTGAATCACGGCCTTTGCAGCACCGCAACGGCGAATGTCAAAGATTGAAAATCATCTTGACGGCGAACTTTCGATTTCTATAATGAGTGCTTACTCACTCATAATCAAGAGTCAGTCGCGCAAACCAGCGGAAAGGGGCGCGTTTAAGGTCAGGATATGAAGCGTCTCACAGTTTGTGTGGTTGTTATTATGCTTATTGCCGCAGCTGCAAGTTTACCGTTTGTACTCAATGCCGGGTTTGGTCAGGCCCCGCAAGGGGCACAACTGAGTTTGGTTGAACAGTCACCTCACTATCGTGATGGACAGTTTCATAACCAGGTGCCGACACCGGGCTATACCGGCAACAAAGGCATGCTGGCGGCCTGGTGGGAATTTCTGGTCGCTAAGCGTGATAATGCGCGCCCGGCGCAGCCGTTACCGCTGGTGGCAACCGATCTCGCCGGACTTTCGCCACAACAGGATACTCTGGTCTGGCTCGGCCACTCCTCATGGTATTTGCAGCTGGCGGGTCAACGTATCCTGATTGATCCGGTATTTAGCAATTATGCCGCGCCGTTTTCATTCCTGAACAAAGCCTTTGCCGGGGATTATCCGTGGACTGCGCAGACGATGCCGGAGATCGATCTGCTCATTATCTCGCACGATCACTATGACCATCTGGATCTCGACACTATCAAGGCGTTAATGCCGAAAATTAAGCGGGTGATTACGCCGCTCGGCGTAGGGTCGCATCTGCGTTACTGGGGGATGCGCAGCGAGATAATCGAAGAGCGGGACTGGAATCAGTCCGTCAGAGTGACGGATTCGCTGATCGTTCATGTGCTGCCTGCTCGTCATTTTTCGGGGCGCGGTATCAAGCGCAACCAGACGCTATGGGCGAGCTTCATGTTCGAAACGCCGGAGCAGAACGTTTATTACAGCGGAGATTCCGGCTATGGACCGCATTTTAAAGCCATCGGTGAGCAGTTTGGCTCGATTGATTTGGCGATTATGGAGAACGGTCAATATGACCAGGACTGGAAGTTTATTCACATGATGCCAGAAGAGACGGCGCAGGCCGCGGCCGATCTGCATGCGAAAGCCGTGTTGCCAGGGCATGCCGGCCGTTTCGTTCTGGCGAAACATACCTGGGATGATCCCTACAAACGACTGGCGCTTGCCAGCCGTCGTCAGGATTACCGACTACTGACGCCAATGCTGGGTGAACCGGTAATACTGTCCGAACCGGACCAACCGTTTACGGCCTGGTGGCAACAGGCGACTCAATGAATACAGGGGAGAGCATGATGACGATTTCTGCTCAGGTCATTGATACGATTGTTGAATGGATTGATGATAATTTGAATCAGCCATTGCGCATTGATGATATTGCACGCCATGCGGGATATTCCAAATGGCACCTGCAGCGTCTTTTTATGCAGTACAAAGGTGAAAGCCTCGGGCGCTACATCCGCGAGCGTAAGCTGCTACTGGCGGCGCGCGATCTACGCGATACCGACCAGAAAGTGTATGACATCTGTTTGAAATACGGATTCGATTCGCAGCAGACCTTTACGCGAATTTTCACCCGTACGTTCAGCCAGCCGCCGGGCGCGTATCGCAAAGAAAATCATAGCCGAACGCATTAACGGCAAAGGGTTCTCGCGGGTCTAATCCGCCAGCGAGAACCAGCGCCGCCAGATAAAACGCAGTACAAAATATTCAATCACCCCCAGCAGTAAAAACCACAGACAAAACAGCAAAGTATAAAATTGGTTGAGATCCATTAGATGAAAGGTGGCGACGAGTTTTTGCGCCAGCACAATGCCCAGTGAGGGGGCGGGCAGCAGCAGGCAAGACAAAAAAGCCAGCAGCAGGATCCCTGCGGCGGTCATCAGTGATTCAAGCGGGTGTTTCATGGCATTGTTAAACTTGAGTTAAAAAGCCATTGTCCGGGATCTCTGTGGGCAACGCAAACGCCACGCTTACAGCCCGGCCCAAATCTCACAATGTTTTTTCACCAGACCGCTTAGTGATCCGCCATCGGCGACAAAATCACGCATGCTCTGCGCTTCATCATGACCATTTTTAACCTGCAGACGTAAGGATTTAATCGCGCTGGTCGCGCCCACTTTGTCCGCAGAGGCGGCGACATTCTCCAGTAGCCGTAGCGTGTCATCTGACAGGCGGTGCCCATCGCCAGTATTGACGTCGGTGATGATTCCCGCCATGCCAAAGCGGCAGGCCTGGAAACGGTTAAATTTATACAGCAGGTAATCACGCTCCTGGTGCTTGAATGGCCGTTTAGTGAGCAACCAGTGGGCGGTAGCCTGAATAAGTCCCGCCATATTGACTGCGTGTTCAAGGGTTAGCGGAGTGTCCATGACGCGAACCTCTACCGTACCAAAGTGCGGGCTGGGGCGGATATCCCAGTGTAAATCTTTAATGCTATCAATCATGCTGGTGTAAGCCAGTCGACGAAATAACCCCTCAAATTCCTGCCAGTTATTCACCCACGGCATCGGGCCATTATCGGGAAATCCGGAGAAAATATTCAGCCGCGCGCAGGCAAACCGCGTGTCGGACGTTTGCATATAAGGTGAGGCGGCAGAGAGCGCAATAAAATGGGGAACAAATCGCGACAGGCCGTGCAGGAGGTAAATAGCATCATCGCCGTTTGCGCAGCCGATATGCACATGTTGGCCGAATACCGTCGCCTGCTGAATAAGATAGCCAAAATTTTCCAGGTTGCGCCGATAGCGTTCGTCATCGCAGACTTCCTGACGTTGCCATTTTTGAAACGGATGCGTACCGCCGCCACAGATGGCGAGGTGATGCTCGGCAGCAACCCGCGAGATTATCTGCTGCATGGCGGATAATTCAGCACTCGCCTGGTCGATATTGCGACAAACCCCGGTCGCCATCTCCAGCATACTTTCAGTGATATCGTGCTTTACTTCTCCGGCGGTGAGCTGCGGCTTTACGGCGTCAATCAGTCGGGAAGAGTCCTGGCTCAGGTCGTAGCCCGGAGGATTGACCACCTGCATTTCCAGTTCAATGCCTAACGTAAAAGGGTCAGAAACATGAAAATCGGGTAGGGACATAGTGTTCTCTTCAGCGTTGATTTTTAATCAGTATAGACGCGTCATCTTGCAAGCTGCATATAGAAGGGCCGCTGATTTTCTGTTCGATGTCAGAAATCCCCCCGCGATGCTTTGAAGGCGAAATGGCCGGTGTTATAACTATTTTTTACTTCGCAACAGGGGTTGAATCGTGCCGGAAATTAATCTTTATGGACAGACCGTCGGCGATATTGTGCCTGACTGGAATGGTGCCGCCGTACTGCCGCGGGAAGAACTTGCAGGGCAATATTGTCGACTGGTTCCCCTGGATGCCGACAGCCATGCCGCCGATCTGTTTGATGCTTACGCGCAGGCGCCAGACGATCGCGACTGGACCTGGCTTGCAAGTTCTCGCCCCATGAGCGTTGAGGCCACAGCTTGCTGGGTAGAGGGCAAATCCACGGATGCATCTCTGGTTCCCTATGCTGTCATTGAACAGCGTTCCGGTCGTGCGGTGGGACTGGTGTGCTTTATGGCGATCGAACGGGAGCATGGTTCGGTTGAAATTGGTCATGTAACCTGGTCACCGCGCATGAAAAATACGGTACTCGGCACCGAAAGCATCTGGCTGTTGCTGCGCCAGGCGTTTGCGTTGGGCTATCGTCGCGTGGAGTGGAAATGTGACTCTCTGAACACGGCTTCCCGTCGGGCGGCGGAGCGCCTTGGGTTTATCTTCGAAGGACGTTTTCGCCAGAAGATTGTGCGCAAGGGGCGTAATCGCGACAGCGACTGGTTATCGATGATTGATAGCGAATGGCCCCAGTGCGACGCTGTTTTGCAGCGCTGGCTGGCTGCCGACAACTTCGATGAAAAAGGGCAGCAACGCCGATCGCTGGCGGCGTGTCAGCAACAGTAGCTCGCTTTTGAAGAATTAACAGTGCACCCACAGTCAGTTATGGCTGCGGGCGCATTTATCATTAGCGTTGATTTATTAACGGGTTTGCCAACGTGTGCGTTCGACGGCTCCTTGCCATTCATGCCAGCGTTTTTGCAATCTCCCATGGCGCGCCATGTCTGGCTGGAACGATACGTGATCGGGCAGATAATCTCGCAACTGGCTGGTAGATGCACCCTGCAGCTTCTTGCGTGCCAGCAATCCGGCACCGATAGCGGAAAGTTCAGGGATATCGCTGCGCATCACCGGACAGCCCAATAAATCGGCTTGATACTGCATTAGCCAGTCATTTTTTGTTGGCCCGCCATCAACCATTAACGCGCTGAGTCGAAAACCGTTGTGCTGGCGCATCGCTAAAACAACATCGGCAATCTGATAGGTAATCGACTCCAGTGCCGCACGTACCAGATGTGCGCGTTTCACTCCGCGGCTGAGACCGTGAATCAACCCCCGGGCATCTTCATCCCACCAGGGCGCGCCCAGCCCGGTAAGTGCCGGAACAAAATAGACGCCCAGCGTGGAGTCAACCGTCGCGGGCAGCGTATTGAGCTCATGAAGCAGTTGCTCTTCCGGTAATTCGCTAAGACCTGTGCTATCGGCCATCCATGCGACGGCATCTCCCGTATGCGGAATATTACCTTCCAGCCCGTAGACCAGGGTGTCACCGTCATGCCAGGCTATGGTCGTTGCCAGCGCGCTCACCTCGGACTGCGCAGAGAATACGGGAGCCATAACGGAAGATCCGGTGCCATAGGTCGCTTTGACGCAGCCTTCCATACCCAGCCCATGGGCAAAAAGCGCAGCATGTGAGTCGCCAATCATCGCCAGAATAGGGATTCCATCAGGTATCCTCTCCAGACCTTTTGTTACGCCAAAATGGTGGCTGGAAGGGCAAACTTCGGGTAACGCCTGCTGCGGAATACCGAATAGAGCCAACATCTCGTTATCCCATTGTCCGCTGTTGAGATTGAGCAACTGCGTGCGTGAAGCGTTGGAGATGTCGCAACGAAATTCCTTGCCGTGCGTTAAGTTCCACAGTAACCAGCTATCGATGGTCCCGAGACATATTTCCCCTTGCTGTGCGAGCGTCATACCGTTGGGAACTGACTCCAGCAGCCAGCGTATTTTAGAGGCGGAAAAGAGTGGGGCAACGGGTAATCCGGTGATGGATTTTATGTACGCCTCGTGCCCCTGTTCACGTAATGCACGGCAAAAATCGGCCGTGCGCGAACATTGCCAGGTGATAGCAGGGCCGAGAGGGCGACCGCTGGCACGATACCAGCCTATCGCCGTTTCACGTTGATTGCTGATCGCCAGCGCTGCGACGCGTTGTGCGCCGACGCAGGTAATGGCTTGTGCCACAACATCCAGCGATGCGTCCAGAAGTGCATCACCTGACTGTTCAACCCAGCCTTCACGGGGCGTGTGGATCGCCAGTGCGCGGGAGAACTTCGCGACCACGTTTCCCTGACCATCCAGCGCTACGGCTTTGGCATTGGTGGTGCCTTCATCAAGCGCAATAATAATGTCTTTTTGTGCTGACATTGTTTTCTCCAGCCCTTCGGTTTCCCTGAGTATTAGCGATGGAAAAAGGTATCCACCCCGAGATAGCGGGTGAAAGCTTCATGCAGTACCTCTGCGCTGGCGGAATGGTTCATTGCCACGTGATGCTCAAAGCCATTACGACAAATCCAGGCCAGTAGGTTCTCCAGATGAGGCACCTGGATTACCGCTCGGCAGCCGACAGTGTCCAGCGGATCGTCAACCGATAGCCCTTCGCCGACGTAGGCTTTGATTTCGCCGGTTAAATCGTCGGTACTCAGGCGGAAGTAGGTCAAGGCACCGCTTTTCATACGACCGTGAACTGCACCGCAGGTGTTCTCTTTACCGACGGTGGTACCGATGATATCCGCCGTCCCCATCTTCGGGCTGTCCAGACTGGCTGATGCGAAATTACCGCAGTGAAAAAGAACGCATTTATCACGATCGTCGCCGAAATTATTGTTCCAGTCGGCAATGGATGCTGGACTTAAGTTGCTGCTGGCGAGGGCGTACATTGACAACGCGCCCATCACATCCACTTCGCAGGCACTGGGCATTAACTGCCCGGACATCACGCTCATGATTGAGCACACGTTGATGCCTAAATTTTCCTGCAGCGAGGTCCAGCACTGGATGGCAGTCGTATCAATATCATTAGCGATGACCCATTCGCTGATAACGACAAACAGTTTTGCCATGGTGACCAGTTTGTCGGCTGGAATGGCGCTGGCGTCGGCGTTATCCATCAACAGGCGGCGTTTTTCATCCACCCGGATATCGTCGTCGCGCAGTCGTTTGATGCGGGTAAAGACTTCAGACAGATCCAGTGTTTCAACGGCAATACCCAGTCTTTCGAGCAATTTTTCGCTGTAGCGGACGGTGTTAAACCCAGCTGGACGTGCGCCGATAGCGCCGACGCGAACTCCGCGCATGCTGGCGACCACGCGACAGATTTGTTCGAAACGTTTCAGATCTTGTGCAAACACCTCGCCTGACAGGTCGCAGACATGCTGGGTGGTTAGCGTAAACGGAATACCATACTGGCGCATGTTATTGCACAGGGAGATCTTGCCGCAGAAGCTGTCACGGCGAGTGGCAAGCCCCATTTTATCCAGGTTGTCTTCCTGCGCCTGGATCAGAACCGGGACATCTAAACCGGAAAGTCGCAGCGTTTCCGCTATCGCTTTTTCATCGCCAAAGTTCGGCAGTAGTACCACCACACCGTGAATCTTGTCGCGGTGAGCGCGGAAAAGTTCAGCACAAACTTTCGCATCCTGACGGGTTTCAACACCGCCGAGTTCTGTCTGCGTATCGTTGAGCATAATGGTGTTAATGCCCAGCCGCTCAAAGAGCACGCTGGCTTGTTCGCGGGCTTCAGCAACCAGATAGCTCGGGAAAAATCCCCGATTGCCAATAATCACCGCCATGGTCAACTGATGAGGAATTCGTGACATCGCTTTCTCCAGTAAGTGTTCTGTTGTTGTTATTGTTTTATCGTGTTACCAGCAACAGTGCGGTGGCGTTTTTCACGACACCCGCCGCGTCAATTTCATGGCGTGCGCGCGTTGCTGCACGATCGGCTGCGATTGCATATTGGCCATCGGCAATCCCCAATCTACGCAGTGGAATGGCACAGCCAGCTTCTGCCAGCACTTCAGCCACCAGACTTCCCACGCCGCCATTAATGTTATGTTCTTCCACGCTAACCACTGCCTTGCAGTGGGTTAAAGCCGCCAGTAACTGTTGGGTATTGCAGGGACGAATTGACGGTACACTGATTACGCTGGCGTCAATACCCGCCTGTTCCAGCACTGTGGCAGCCTCGACAATTTCATGCACAGTTGAGCCCATTGCCACCAGTGCGACATCTTTTCCTTTGCGCAAAATATCGATATTACCCGGCGCGAACTGGTAGTTTTCGTCGTGTAATTCGGGTAAGGCTTTGCCATCCAGGCGAATATAAACCGGACCTATGTGGCTTAAGGCGTAGTCGAGAATCTGTCGGCATTCCACCGGACAGGACGGGGCGTAAATCTCAATATTGCCAAAACCGCGTAGCACGGAAATATCATCAATGCTGTGGTGCGTACTGGCGAGCGGTCCGTAGCTGGCCCCTGCGTTCAGGCCAATCAACTTCACGTTGGTATTGTTGTAGCAAATATCGACTTTAATTTGCTCATTGGCCCGAGAAATCAAGAAGGGCGCAGCGTTACAGGTGACGGCGATTTTACCGCCCAGCGCCAGTCCGGCAGCAGCACCGACCAACGTCTGTTCGGCAATACCCACGTTGACCAGACGACCGGGAAATTCCTTCATAAATGGGGCGATTTTTGCTGTTGATGTTGAGTCAGCCACCACCGGCACAACATCCATTCCACGTTTGACCGCGGCAATTAACGTGTTCACCATGACGGTGGCGAGGTGTTCGCTATTACGCATCTTTCAGTTCCTCCAGCGCCAGTTCAACTTCTTCTCCTTTTGGCACGCGGTGGTGCCATTCCGGGCGGCCCTGGATAAAAGAGATCCCGGCTCCTTTGGTGGTGTGTGCAATGACGACATATGGCTTGCCTTCAGGGGTTAATCCTTCCAGCGTGCGCACCACATCGCTCATATCGTTCCCGCGACACTCTGTGACTTGCATACCGAAGGCTCGCCATTTTTCATCCAGCGGATCGGTGTTCATGATCTCTTTGGTTGATCCGGCAAGCTGGAGGTTATTTTTGTCGTTGATGATTATCAGGTTATCCAGTTTATAGTGGGCAGCGACCAGTGCTGCTTCCCAGTTGCTGCCTTCGGCCAGTTCACCATCACCGGTGACGACAAACACCCGGCGTTTGCTGTTGCTGCGTTTAGCCGCCAGCGCAATCCCTACTGCAACCGGCAGACCGTGACCAAGAGCTCCGGTATTCAATTCAATTCCTGGCGTTTTATGTTTTACCGGATGCCCCGGCAGATGCGAATCAGCGTGTTGATAGGTCGCCAGCCAGTCCACAGGAATAAAACCGGCTTCTGCCAAGACACAGTAGTAACCGCCCACAGCGTGACCTTTTGACTGGATGTAGATATCGCGCTCGTCGCTCTCTTTAATCTCCGGGGAGCAATTCAGGATGCGAAAATAGAGTGCTGTCAGCAGTTCAACCTGCGACAGGTCTGCGCCAGTGTGCCCGCCAGCCGGGCTTTCAGCATTCAACACGATAATGCGGCGACGCACGGCACGTGCTTTCTTTTCTAGCTCTGGTATTGAGAGCGAAAACGGATTCATAAGACACCTCTTGAATGTTTAATCTTGAATGAATAAATATTCCATGTGAGTGCAGTAGTGCAACTGTCTCTCTACCCACTACGTAATCTGCAGATAAAACAGTCAGTCGTTATTGGTTAGAATAAATATTCACTACTGATTTATTATTCACGATTAAAGATATGCCTTGTCTGGCGGTTTGTCTACGGCTTGTGCCACCAAATTTTGGAGAAAAGAGAAAAGGATCACACTAACGTGATAACTGGAAAGGTACTGATGACTTGTTATCTATTCAGGTATGAATAAAAATAACAGGCAGTTTATCAGGGGGAATGCCATGTCAAAGCAGGATGAACAGCGGTTGCTGGTTAAGATTGCCACGCTTTACTACGCCGAAAATAAAAAACAGTCTGAAATCGCCACGCTGCTGCATTTGTCGCAGTCCTTTGTCTCCCGTGCTTTAACGCGTTGTCAGAAAGAAGGGCTGGTGAAAATCACCGTCGTACAGCCGACTAATATCTTTGTGGCGCTGGAAAAAGCCATTGAAGAGCAGTTTGGTATTCGTCAGGCGATTGTCGTGGATGTCGGTGACAACCCCAGCAATACGCAAATTAAGCATGCTATTGGCAGCGCGGCGGCGCATTACGTTGAAACCCGCTTGCGAGCCGAGGACCTGGTTGGAATTTCCTCCTGGAGTAGCACCATTCGCTGTATGGTCGATGAGATGCACCCGCAAAATATCCGTGCGGCGGGGGTGATCCAACTGCTGGGCGGCGTAGGGCCGAATGGTAACGTGCAGGCCACGATTCTTACGCAACAGTTGGCAGCGCACCTTGGCTGTCCGGCCTGGCTGCTGCCTTCACAAAGTATTGAGCATTCGGTTGAAGAGCGTACACGGTTGGTTAACAGCCCTGACGTTGCCGCGGTGGTTGAAAAGTTTGCTGAAGTGGATGTGGCAATTGTCGGTATTGGCGAACTAGAACCTTCTCAATTGCTGAAAAACTCAGGCAACTACTACAACGAAGAAATGTTGCGACTGCTCGCCGAGCGCGGCGCAGTAGGCGATATCTGTCTGCATTATTACGATGCAGCAGGTAACCCGGTACTCAGCCATGAGGAAGACCCGGTCATCGGAATGGAGCTTTCGCAGATCCGGGAGTGTAACCACGTGATTGCTTTGGCTGGTGGTGTGGAAAAACAGAATGCGATACGCGGGGCATTGCAGGGGAATTATATTGACGTATTGATCACCGACTACCCGACAGCCCGCAGTCTGGTGAAAGGGTGATGTCACGGTGAGTTAAACAATTGACAGCCCCAGGAGGCCCCTGGAGCTGTCTGGTTGTGCATATCAGACTTTTCAGAGGGGATTACTGACTTTCCATCGCCGCCTTTTGTGCTACCACCGCGGCTTTTTGCTGCATCCGGTTTTGCATCTGGTCGATGATGACCGCGACGATAATCACGATACCTTTAATCACCATTTGCCAGAACTCGCTGACGCCCATCATCACCAGACCATCGGCCAGAAAACCGATAACGAAAGCGCCAATCAGCGTGCCTAAAATCGTGCCCCGTCCACCGGCCAGTGACGTACCGCCGAGAACCACTGCGGCAATGGCGTTCATCTCAAATGCCGTACCGTTGGCCGGATGGCTGGCGGAAAGCTGTGCCGAGACCACAATTCCAGCAATCGCGGCACACAGTCCGGATAGGGTATACACCCAGATTTTCACCTGTTTTACTTTTACCCCTGACAGCTCAGCAGCGCGTTCGTTATCCCCGATGGCGTATACGTGGCGACCAAAGGGTAGACGACGAGCGACGTAAGCAATGACCAGTGCCAGCACAATCATCATCCAGATGGCCCACGGAATCCCAAACAATGTACCGGCACCAATCTCATCAAAACCGGTATTGCCGAGCTGCGGATTGCCGGAAAGCCCGGGAAAGGTTTGCCCATCGGAGGTCAGCATCGCCGCCCCGCGCAAAACGTACATGGTTCCGAGCGTACAAATAAACGGTGCGACGTTATAGTGGGTGATGATCCAACCATTCGCCGCGCCAATCAGCCCACCAATCAACAAGACGACAGGCACAATCACCCAGACGCTGGGGAAAATTGCGATGCCGAACATTGGCAATACAATGCCTTTAGTGATTAGCCATCCCGCGACCATGCCGCACAGCCCAAGCGTAGCGCCAATTGAGAGATCAATCCCGGCGGTAATAATGACAAACGTGATCCCCAGCGCCAGAAAGGCGTTAATGGCGATATGCTTGATCATAATGACCATGCTGCCGCCAGAGAGAAATCCCGGTACGGTGAAGGCAAAGAACCCGACGATTAAAAACAGTGCAATAAAAGTGCGCAGTTTTAGGATTAGTAGCAGGATATTTTCCCGAGAGAAGGCGACTGTGGAGCGAGGCGCGATGGCGGCAGATTGTAGTGTTTTCATATCAGAACCCCTGAGCACTTGCGGTTACCAGCGCCGATTCTTCGGCACGATCGCGGGCGATATCGGCAGTTAGCTTGCCGCCGGACATCACCAGAATGCGGTCAGAAACCGCCATAATTTCTTTTAAATCTGAGGTGGAGAAGACCACAGCAATACCCTGCTGGGAAAGCTGGACCATCATGCGGAACACATCGGCTTTCGCCCCGACATCGATGCCGCGTGTGGGTTCGTCAAGAAATAGAATTTTGGGATTGGTGAGCAGAGAGCGACCAATCACCACTTTTTGCTGGTTCCCCCCGCTCAGCGCCTGAATTTCAACCTCTGGCGAGGAGACTTTTATCGACAGATTGCCAATTGTGCTGGCGACCACGGCCTCTTCATCTTTGCGGGCAATGGCAAAGCCACGTTGCAGACGCCGCCAAAGGCTGGCAATGGCCAGATTGGTGGCGACGGATGAAATGGGGAAAATCCCTGTGCGCTTGCGATCCTCCGGCACCAGACTCATTCCCATACGGATGCGATCGGCGGTGGTTAAGCGCTGCGGGACCGGTTTGCTGTCGAGCCACAGTTTTCCGAGGTAGTTGCGCTCAGTACCTAACAAGCACTCGAACAATTCGGTTCGCCCAGCCCCCATAAGTCCATAGATACCGACAATTTCACCGGCGTGAACGTTAAAGGTGACGTCATTGACGACTGCGCTGCCAGCGGTATTCACGCAGGTGATATGTTCAGCTTCCAGAACCGGAGCTCCAAACGTGCGGCCGGGTTCGAGAAAGTTGCTTACCGGATCACTGCCCAACATCTCGCGCACAATCCACGGGACATCGATGTCGCTAACCTTGGCTTCGGCTTGAAATTTACCATCGCGTAAAATAGTGATCACATCGCCAATTGCCATCAATTCTTCGAGACGATGGGAGATATAGATTATCGACACGCCCTGGCGAGTAAGTTCACGGATCACGCGAAACAGAATCTCGACTTCAGTTTTACTGAGCGCTGAGGTGGGTTCATCAAGAATCAGGATATCTGCATCTTCAGCCAGTGCTTTGGCGATTTCGACCAGCTGTTGCTGCCCTACTTTGAGATTGCCAACCAGGTCGCGCGGTGATATCGGCTGATCGAGCCGGGTTAATAATTCCGCGGTGCGTTTCTCTTGCTCGGCCTCATTAATGGGGGCCACGCCTTTTTGAATCTCCCGACCGAGGAAAATGTTTTCCGCGACGGTGAGGTTCTCAAACAGGTTTAACTCCTGATGCACCATACCAATTCCATGTGCCGCAGCATCCCGGGTGCTGGCAAAGCGCACGGGATTTCCATTGAGCGACATCTCACCGCTACTGGGTTGCTGAACGCCAGCGAGGATCTTCATCAACGTCGATTTCCCCGCACCATTCTCACCAATAATCACATTCACCTTGCCACGCCAGACCTGATAATCGACGCTGTCCAGCGCAATTGTGCCGGGAAACAGCATTGAAATAGCATGCGTGCGCAGGATGATGTCATCAGCTGAGGTATTGCGCATTAGTGAGCCTCCTGTTCCAGCGTCAGTGCTGCTGCGTTTTCCGCTTTTCCAGCATTCAACGTCACGGCGAACAGCACCGTGGCAGTTTTCCCTTGCCAGCTAGTGTCTACGGCGGGTAACTGTTTCGCCGCTTCACGGTTATAAGCCCGTGACAGTTGGGCAAACTGAACCTGGTTAGTAAAATCTTCAAACTTGAAACCACTGGCATCGCGAATAGCATTGCCACGCATTACCGGGCCAATCTGAATCGTGACGGGCATATCATTGACCCTCACCACGATGGTGTGCTCTCGCCCATTGGTGGTGTCGACGCTATCAATCTGGCTGGTCAGGCGTACAAACACGCTTTCGGGAGCGGGTGAGGGGGCCTTCAGGCGAGTGGTCAGCGCTGAAGCATCCAGAACATGTTGCTGTGCCGCTTCCAGGACGCGGGATTGCCAGGTTTGTTGCGCGATCTGATCGGGAGTCTGGTTGTCGAAACTGGCTTTGGCCTGAGGATCGGCCGGGATAATTGGTTTGCCGTTTTCGTCGAGGTCAACTACCGTACAGGCCGTCAGCAACAGGGTGGCGCATCCAACCAGCGCGGCACCCCATTGTGTTAACGACATAGTGCCTCCGCTTAGTGGCTCAGGTTGAACTTGTTCAGCTTGCTGGCATTGGTTTCGTCAATCAGCACGCAATCCATGAGCTGTTTTTCTTCTTTCTGGGCTTTGCCGTTTTTCAGATAGTAATCCGCCTGCTCAACAGCCATTTGTGCCTGTTGCCAGCCGGGCTGCAGTACTGTCGCTTTAATATTGCTTTTATTAATGATTGAATCGCGGGTGTAGTCGCTGCCATCAAAACCGACCACGATGACATTATTTTTCCCCGCCGCTTTTAGTGCGGCTTCTGCACCCAGCGCCATAGTGTCGTTACCTGAGATCACGCCTACGATATCTGGGTTGGTTTGTAGAATGGCTTCCATTCGGGTAAAGGCTTCGGTTTGGCTCCAGTTTGCCGTCTGCTGGGCTACCATTTTCATGTCCGGATAGTCATCGAGTACATCGTGATACCCCTGCGAGCGTACATGGGCGTTGGTGTCGGATTGACGTCCCAGCAGTTCAACGTACTTCCCTTTTCCGTCCAGTAACCTGGCGAACTTCTCTGCGCCGAGCTGTGCGCCTTGATAGTTATTCGACACGATTTGCGCCACCGCGATACCGGTTTTATTGATTTCGCGATCGATCAGAAAAGCAGCTACACCCGCTGCTTTGGCTTTTTCCAGCGGCCCTACGGTGGCATCTGCACCCGCATTATCGAGAATGATCGCTTTCGCTTTACGAGCAATAGCAGTCTCAATCAGTTGGTTTTGTTTATTGACGTCATCATCATGAGAGGCAACCAGCGTGGCGTATCCAAGCTCTTTTGCTTTGGCGACTGCACCGTCGGCTTCGGCTTTAAAAAACGGGTTATCGTGAGAAGGGGTAATAATCGCAATCAGTCCGTTGTCGGCAGCATACAGCGAACCCGATGTGGTAAGGATCGAGGCCAGTAATACGGATTTAATCAAGGTCTTGTTCATCTCTTTCTCCACTTTGAATATTTATTCAAATATGATTTATTATTCAAGTTAACGATAAGTCGAGATAATCGAACTGTCTACGATTTGCGCAGCTAATTTCTTAAAAAGAGAAAAGGATCACGATCCTGATGGTGAGGATGGAAATAGCGTCACGATATTTTTATCACGCTGAAACCAATGAACGTTAACTTCTTGATTGCCGAGGTTTGCCGAAAATGACGACATGATTTGTAATGTTAATTGCTGAGTCGTGAGTGCGGTGATTTTTGCGCTGGTGAAACCTGGTAGCCCCGATGCCTGATTGGAAAACGCCTTATACAGGCTCTCCTTTGCGCTGAATACCAGGGTTAAGGCGAGCGGAAAGGGCAGGCAGGCATGCTGTAAAATCTGATGTTCGTGGTTATCAATAATGCCATCAGCCAGCTCAACTGCGGTTTGTGGTGTAAAAATAGCTTCTATATCCAGCCCAATGGGATGCGTTGATACGACCGCCAGCGCCGTTGTTGCGCTATGGCTGATGCTGCCAAACAGATCCTGCGGCCACAATGGTTGGCGTTGCACACCGATGCCGGGCACGGTTTTGTGGCCAAATTCACGCAGTGCGTGTACTGCGGCAATACGCCCCGCTAAGTGCTCAGCTTTACGCTTACGCCCACTGGAGTGGAGCTGAGTGTGGTGGGGAAGCCAGAGCAGGTCGTGCTCATGGAAAGTGTCGGGATCAAATTCGACAATGTGCAGCATATGATCTGCGAAAGGGAGCGGGATGTGCGTTGTGTGCATGATTTCTTACGGTTTCCCTCTCCCCGTAACGAGGAGAGGGAAAAACGTTATCAGAAGTGTGTGTTAACGCTCATGAACCACGTCCGGCCCGGTTCGTTATAGGTGTGCGCGCCTGCGCCCGCCATATAGTTCCCGGTCACGATATCGCCCGTGGTCTGGGCATTCCCTTCACGCCATAAACGTTTGTCAAAGACGTTATCCACGCCGCCGGTCAGGCTGACGTTTTTCGTCACATCCCAGGTCGCACTCAGGCCGACGATGCTGTATGGGCTGACTTCACTGGCCGAGCTACCGGTAACGGGTTTACCCTGGTAATCGTATTTTTTCGGCTGCTGTTTGCCGTACCAGGTGAAGGTGGATTGCAATGACAGATCTTCACGTGCCTGCCAGCTCAGGGTCGAGTTCAGCGTGTATTCAGGAATAATCGACAGACGCTCGCCGGTCTCTTTATTCTTACTTTGCAGCATGTAGGTAATGTTGTTGGTCCAGTTAACGGTTTCGCTAACCGGCACGTTCAACGTTCCTTCCAGACCTTCAACTACCGCTTTAGGAATGTTTTCCCACTGATAGATATCGGTATAAGTCGTTTTCCCTTTGTTGGTGATAGACGTTCTGTCGAACGGGACTGTACCTGCTTCAATCTTGTTACGGTAATCGTTGCGGAACCAGGTTACCCCAGCCAGCCAGCCGTCGCGTTTGAACTCCAGACCAATCTCTTTGTTGATACTGGTTTCGGCCTTCAGGTCATCGTTGCCCATCATGTAGCAACCAATACCGGTCGCGGAGCCGGTGGCGTAGCAACCCTGACCTTTACTGTACAGAATGTAGTTCGGGTTGAGCTGATACAGGCTTGGCGCTTTATAGGCGCGCGCAATCCCCATCTTCAGGGTGAAATCATCGCCCAGACCTTGGGACAGGTTCAGGGACGGACTCCAGTTATCGCCCACAATGCTGTGATGATCGAAACGCAAACCTGGCGTCAGCATGGTGCTGTCGGTCAGTTCCATGTTGTTTTCAGCAAACAGAGAGAAAATCTCTGCGTCTGAGTACGGGCTGCGGTTGGTGCTGCTGGACCCTGGAATATCACCGCCCATAAAGGTCTGCGAATTGGACAACATGTCCTTCATGCGCTGCTGGTTCCATTCGGTACCGAGCGTCAGATTTTGGTTAACCAGCAGATCTAACGGAATGCTGATTTCACTGTGCAGCATGACGTCACTCAGGTCGGCGTCGAGGTATTTTTGTGACGCATTCGGGTCGAAAATCCCTTCGGTACCCCCCGCCAGGCCCTCCGGCGTACGGGAGTTGCGCGTATGTTCATACTGCACCCAGTTACTGGTAGTGACGCCGTTATCCCAGCCGCCGTTCCAGGTCAGAGAGTAGTTCTGGCGGTAAAGACGGTTGGTCTCTTTCCCGTAGTTATCTTTCACCAGTTGGTTGGTGTTGGTGTTTTGAGTGTCGCCCGCATACAGGTTGCCCTGACGGCTATAGCCAGCTTCCAGTTCCAGTGACTGGAGCGGGGCGAAATCCCAGCGAACCACGCCGTTAATGTCTTTGTTGATCACCCCTTCACGACCGGCCGGTAAAGTATTTGAATACGTGCCGGTACGTTCTGACTGATGACCCTGGTTGATATCCCAGGCGTCGGCCTGGGTTTTATCGAGATTACCGTACAAACGGAAGCTGAAATCCCCGCCCAGCGGACCGTTCAGGCTAAAGTTGGTGCGTTTGGTTGAACCTTCGTCTTTATGTTCCGGGGCGTTGAAATAGGTATCCCAGGAGCCGTGCCATTCGTTGCTGCCTTTTTTGGTGATGATATTCACCACGCCGCCAGCCGCACCGTTGCCATAGCGTGCCGCGGCAGGACCGCGCAGCACTTCAATACGTTCGATCATTTCTGGTGGCACCCATGCGGTATCGCCGCGGGTATCACGCTCGCCGCGCCAGCCCTGACGCACAGAGTTACGGCTGGTTACCGGTTTGCCGTCGATCAGAATCAGGGTGTTTTCCGGCCCCATGCCGCGAATATCGATCTGGCGGTTGTTGCCGCGTTGACCGCTGGTTGAGTTACCGGTCAGGTTGACGCCTGGCATGGTACGGATGATTTCCGACACATCGCGAGCGGGAGGATTCTTACGAATTTCATCAGCGGTAATGGTTGAAACGCCCGGTGCCTGCAGGTTCTGCTGGGCGGCGGTAACCACGATGGTGTCTTCATGAGAGACAGCGGCGCTATCGGTTTGATCTTCTGCCATCGCTGGCAGGGCTACCCCGTAAATCCCTAAATTGACCAATAAGGCCAGTGAATGAATCTTGTTGTTCATTGTATGTCCTGCTGTTCTTTTAGCCACGAGTACCAATGTGCCGTGGTGCGGCATTTGGTCTGATGTCGCCCGCATCCGCGTAAACCCTCCATTCCAGAAAAAGTACGCAGCGCCAGGCCGGTTTATAAGTGGTGAAAAACTGTGCGCGCTTCCCACAGCGCGACAATACGCTATTGCAAATGCAAATAGTTATCAATAATATTATCAATATATTTCACGCTAGATCATAAAATTTGACAATAAACATGGGGTTATGGCGGTGACGACGTTAAAGATGGGAAGCGAGGCGTGGTGGCAGTCAAAAAAAGGCCCGGAGTGGGAGCGTGAAGACAACGGAAATTATCGGGTAACCTTCTGGTGGCGCGACCCGCAGGGAACGGAAAAAGAGTCAGCCATTCATCGCGTATGGGTCTATATCACCGGCGTCACCGACCACCATCAAAATGCCACCCCGCAGTCGATGCAACGCATTGACGGAACAAATGTTTGGTGCTGGAGTGTTTCCCTTAGCGCCAACTGGCGCGGCAGTTACTGTTTTATCCCAACAGAACGAAATGATATTTTTGCCGCGCAGACGCCGGGCGAAGCGCCTGACCGAACCGTGCTGCGTGAAGGCTGGCGGCAATTGTTGCCGCAGGCTATTGCCGATCCCCTCAATCCGCAGAGCTGGCAGGGCGGTCGTGGCCATGCGGTGTCTGCGCTGGAAATGCCTGATGCACCCGTACAACCGGGATGGGATCGACCTGAAAACCCCGACTCGCCCGCAGTTTGCCTGCAATGGCGTAGCGCCAGGCTCGGCAATACGCGCCGCGTGTGGGTGTTTACCACTGGTGAAGCCCAGCCGGAAGCGCGTCCGCTGGCTATCCTGCTGGACGGACAGTTTTGGGCACAGAGTATGCCGGTCTGGCCTGCGCTGACTTCACTCACCCATCGCGGACACCTCCCGCCCGCCGTTTATCTCCTGATTGATACCATCGACACGGCTCACCGCAGCCGCGAATTGCCGTGTAATGCGGATTTTTGGTTGGCGGTACAGCAGGAGTTATTGCCGCTGGTGAAGACCACGACCGCGTTCAGTGACGACCCGCAGCGTACCGTCGTCGCCGGGCAAAGTTTTGGCGGGCTGTCATCGCTGTATGCCGGGCTGAACTGGCCCGCGCGCTTTGGCTGTGTGCTCAGCCAGTCGGGCTCTTATTGGTGGCCGCATCGTGGTGGTCATCAGGATGGGGCGATCGTTGAGCAACTGAAGAGCGGAAAGATAAGCGCCCAGGGGCTGCGTATTGTCCTGGAAGCTGGGATCCGCGAACCCATTATTTATCGCGCAAATCAGGCGCTATATGCCCAGTTACCCTCTGCACCACAGTCTATTTTCTGGCGTCAGGTTGATGGTGGACACGATGCGCTTTGCTGGCGCGGCGGACTGATGCAAGGGCTGATCACGCTCTGGCAACCGCTTACCGACACGATTTAACCGGACGATGTTCCACGACAGGAGTTGAGTATGGAATTCAGTAACCCCTTCGATAATCCGCAGGGCCAGTTTTACATTCTGCAAAATCCCCAACGTCAGTTTAGCCTTTGGCCGCAGCAATGCTCACTTCCTGCTGGCTGGACGGTCGCGTGCGAACCCCAATCACAGGAAGCCTGCCAGCAATGGCTGGATGCCAACTGGACCACGCTGACGCCAGCGAACTACGTCGATGTGCAGGAGGCTCCATGACTCAACGTTTACCGTTAGTTGCGGCTCAGCCGGGGATCTGGATGGCGGAAAAACTCTCCACATTGCCCTCAGCGTGGAGCGTGGCGCACTACGTAGAATTAACCGGCGAACTGGACGCACCGTTGCTGGCGAAAGCGGTAGTGGCAGGTCTGGAGCAGGCCGATACTCTTAGGATGCGGTTTAGCGAAGATAACGGCGAGGTCTGGCAATGGGTAGACTCTGCGCTTGCCTTTGCGACACCAGAAATTATCGATCTGCGCGAAAAATCCGATCCGCATGCGGCAGCGCGCGCCTTGATGCAGGCAGACCTGCAGCAGGACATCCGTGCTGATGGCACTAAGCCGCTGGTTTTTCACCTGCTCATTCAGGTGGGAGAAAAGCGTTGGTATTGGTATCAGCGTTACCATCATCTGCTGGTTGATGGCTTCAGTTTCCCTGCCATTACCCGCCAGATAGCCGCAATTTACCGCGCATGGCTGCATGGCGAGCCCACGCCGGAATCACCTTTTACGCCATTTTCTGAGGTGGTGGAAGAGTATCAACAGTATCGGCAAAGCGATGCCTGGCAACGCGACGGCGCCTTCTGGACCGAGCAGCGAAAGCAACTCCCACCTCCGGCTTCTCTGTCTAACAAACCCCTGCCAGGGCGGTCGGCCAGCGCGGATATTATTCGTCTGAAGTTAACCGCGCCTGAAGGGGAGTTTCGCCGGCTTGCGGCACGTATGCCAGACGTTCAGCGTGCGGATCTGGCCCTCGCGCTGGTGGCGCTGTGGCTCGGACGTTTATGCAGCCGAATGGAATATGCCGCCGGGTTTATCTTTATGCGGCGTATGGGGTCGGCGGCGCTCACGTCCACCGGACCGGTTTTAAACGTCCTGCCATTTGGCGTGCAGTTGAATGCGGCAGAAAGCTTGCCTGCACTTGCCCAACGACTGGCCGCACAGTTGAAGAAAATGCGCCGACATCAGCGATATGATGCTGAGCAAATTGTTCGCGACAGCGGGCGCGCAGCCGGTGCCGAACCGCTGTTTGGCCCGGTACTGAACGTGAAAATATTCGACTATCAACTGAATATTCCTGGTGTTCAGGCGCAAACCCATACGTTGGCGACAGGTCCGGTGAACGATCTGGAGCTGGCGCTGTTCCCGGATGAAAACGGCGGGCTGAGTATTGAAATCCTGGCCAATAAACAGCGCTACGATGCCGCGACGCTGGCGCAACATGCATCGCGTTTAACCGCGCTTATCGCGCAGTTTGCCGACAATCCGTCGCTATGCTGCGGCGATGCCGGGATGCTGTTGCCGACAGAACATGAGCGGCTGGCGAAGATTAACGACACGACCGTGGCGATCCCGTCCACCACGCTGAGCGCGCTGGTGGCACAGCAGGCCGATAAAACGCCGGATGCCCCGGCGCTGGCTGATGCCCGCTATCAGTTTAGCTATCGTGAAATGCGCCAACAGGTCGTGGCGCTGGCGCGCCGCCTGCGCGAACGTGGCGTACAGCCTGGTGACAGCGTTGCCGTGGCATTACCGCGTTCCGTGTTCCTCACGCTGGCGCTGCACGGTATTGTTGAGGCGGGAGCCGCCTGGCTGCCATTGGATACCGGATACCCGGACGATCGCCTGCGGATGATGCTCGAAGACGCGAAGCCAAAATTGTTGATCGCGACCGAAGAGCAACTGGCGCGCTTTAGCGATATTCCGGAGCTGGAAAGTCTGTGCTACAACGCGCCGCTGCCAGAAGAGGATGCTGCACCGCTGGCGCTATCTCAACCTAATCATACGGCCTATATTATTTTTACTTCCGGTTCTACCGGCAGACCAAAAGGGGTGATGGTTGGGCAAACAGCCATCGTTAACCGTTTGCTGTGGATGCAAAATCACTATCCACTGACCGCGGATGATGTGGTGGCGCAAAAAACGCCGTGCAGTTTTGACGTCTCGGTATGGGAGTTTTTCTGGCCGTTTATTGCCGGGGCAAAACTGGTCATGGCAGAACCTGAAGCGCACCGCGATCCGCTGGCGATGCAGCAGTTCTTTGCGCAGTCAGGGGTGACGACCACGCACTTTGTTCCCTCTATGCTGGCCGCTTTTGTTGCTTCACTGACGCCGGAAACCGCGCGGGAGAGCTGTGCCTCGCTGAAACGGGTATTCTGCAGCGGCGAAGCCTTACCTGCAGATTTATGCCGCGAATGGGAACAGTTGACTCATGCGCCACTGCACAATTTATACGGGCCAACGGAAGCGGCAGTCGATGTGAGCTGGTATCCGGCCTGGGGGGACGATCTCGCTGCCGTAACGGGCAATAGCGTGCCGATTGGCTATCCGGTATGGAATACCGGTTTACGGATCCTGGACGCCATGATGCGCCCGGTGCCCTTTGGCGTGGCAGGTGATCTCTATCTGACGGGGATCCAACTGGCGCAAGGATACCTGGGGCGAGCGGATCTAACTGCGAGCCGCTTTATCGCCGATCCATTTAACCCTGGTGAACGCATGTACCGTACCGGGGATGTGGCGCGCTGGCTGGAGAATGGCGCAGTGGAATACCTCGGGCGCAGCGATGACCAGCTTAAAATTCGCGGACAGCGCATTGAGCTCGGTGAGATTGATCGGGTGATGCAGCAACTGCCAGATGTCGAACATGCCGTTGCCCACGCCTGCGTATTCAACCAGGCGGCGGCGACAGGCGGCGATGCACGACAGTTGGTGGGGTATCTGGTGTCGCAATCGGGGTTACCGCTGGATACGTCTGCATTGCGGGAAACTCTGCGTGAAAAACTGCCTGCGCATATGGTGCCGACGGTATTGTTGCAACTGGCGGAGCTGCCGCTGAGTGCAAACGGTAAACTGGATCGTAAAGCGCTGCCGATGCCGCAGTTGACGTCGCGTACGTCAGGACGTGCGCCGCGAGCAGGGACTGAAACCGCCATCGCGCAGTCTTTTGCGGCTTTGCTGGATTGCGAGGTTAATGACGTAGAGGCTGACTTCTTTGCGCTTGGCGGACATTCGCTGCTGGCGATGAAGCTGGCAGCGCAGTTGAGCCAGATTTTTGAGCGTCAGGTAACGCCTGGGCAGATAATGGTGGCTTCTACTGTTGAACAACTGAGTGCACTGCTGGAGAGCAATGATGATGAACAGTCGCAGCGTCTGGGATTCGAGACGCTGCTGCCGCTGCGTGAAAGTCATGGCCCAACGCTGTTTTGCTTCCATCCGGCGTCGGGTTTCGCCTGGCAGTTTAGCGTGCTGTCGCGTTACCTCAGCCCGCAGTGGTCGATTATTGGCATTCAGTCACCGCGACCGGATGGCCCTATGCAGACGGCGGAAAACCTTGATGCGGTATGTGAACATCACCTGGCAACGCTGCGCAGCCAGCAGCCTCATGGTCCCTATTATTTATTAGGCTACTCGCTGGGGGGGACGTTGGCGCAGGGAATCGCCGCACGCTTACATGCCAGAGGAGAGACAGTTGCATTCCTGGGGCTGCTGGATACCTGGCCGCCGGAAACGCAAAACTGGCAGGAAAAGGAGGCTAATGGGTTGGATCCCGCGGTACTGGCCGAGATCGAGCGTGAACGTGAAGCGTTTCTGGCAGCGCAGCAGGGGAATGCGTCAGAGGCCTTATTTAATGCTATCGAAGGCAACTACGCCGATGCGGTTCGCCTGCTCACCACGGCACACAGCGTGCCGTTTGCTGGTCACGCCACGCTGTTCGTTGCTGAGCGCACTTTAGTGCCGGGTGTCAGTCCTGAACGCAGTTGGTCACCGTGGATATCCAGTCTGGATGTATATCGTCAGGACTGCGCGCATGTCGATATTATCTCTCCCAGCTCGTTTGAGGCGATAGGGCCAATAATAAACACCCTGATCAATAAATCGGTGTAACAAAGCGAATCTTACTATCGCGACGATCAAATAACCCCATGATGTAATAATTATGTTATGGGGTTGATCTTTTTTGGTGTGATGAGGGCGATTAAAAGGGTGAATAAATTCCGAATATAATTTTTGGTAGGGCTTCGTGCACAAAGAGTGTTTCGGATAATTCTTACTAACTGGTAGACTTCTCTTTCGGAAATGTTCTTCTTTGGGTACGGATCTCAGGTCACACACATGTCATCATTAAATATTAAGCAAGATAACGTTTCGGATTTTACTGCGTATCCTCAGCCAGCGGTAAATGCTAACGAAATCGATTTAGTTAATCTAATCGAAATCTTATGGCGCGCCAGGACGAAAATTATGGCGACCGTTTTCGCCTTTGCCTGTGTGGGTATTCTGGTCTCTTTTCTACTACCGCAAAAATGGACCAGTCAGGCCATCGTGACGCCGGCCGAGCCCGTCCAGTGGCAGAACCTCGAAAATACGTTGACCAAATTGCGCGTACTGGATATGGATATTAACGTTAGCCGTGGTGATGTATTTAACCTGTTTATCAAAAAATTTCAGTCGCCCTCATTGTTGGAAGAGTATCTGCGTTCTTCTCCTTACGTGATGGGACAACTGAAAGGCGCTGATATCGATGAAATGGACCTGCATCGGGCAATTGTCAGGCTCAGTGAAAAAATGAACGCCGTTGACAGCAATGTGGGAAAAAAGAATGAGACTTCGCTGTATACCGCATGGACGCTAAGCTTTACCGCGCCCCAGGCTGAAGAAGCCCAGTCTGTGCTGAAGGGCTATATCCAGTATATTTCTGATGCTGTGGTGAAAGAAACGCTGGAAGATATTCGCAATAAACTGTCCATCAAAACCAGTTTTGAGAAAGAAAGACTGGAGATGGATCGCGTCAGGCTTAAGAATCAACTGAACGCTAATATCCAGCGACTGCATTATTCACTGGAAATTGCGAATGCCGCTGGGATTAAAAAACCGGTCTACAGTAATGGCCAGGCGGTGAAAGATGACCCTGATTTTTCTATTTCACTGGGTGCTGACGGCATTGCACGTAAATTAGAAATAGAAAAGTCGGTAACGGATGTTGCTGAAATTAACGGGGAATTACGTAACCGCCAATATCACGTTGAACAGCTGTTAGCTATGAATGTGGATGATGTAAAATTTACGCCATTTAAATATCAACTTTCACCTTCGTTACCGGTGCATAAAGATGGTCCGGCAAAATCGATGATCGTTATTTTGGCAGCTTTGCTGGGAGGCATGGTGGCGTGTGGTGGTGTTCTGCTGAATTACGCCATGGTGGCGCGTAAGCAAAAAATGACGTTTATTGACCAACAACTGGTGTGATGCCTTTTCGTCTGGCGGCGAACAGTCCGCCAGACGGTAAATCTTGCTATTTATTGCGCCCAAGCGGCACCACTAACGGCGTTCCGGCAACTGGATCGTCGATAATCATACAGCGCAGACCATAGATTTTTTCAATAAGCTGCGCGGTGACGATCTCCTTCGGCGCACCCTCGGCAACAATTTTTCCGTCACGCAGCGCAATCAGATGCGTTGCATAGCGACACGCCTGATTAAGATCGTGCAGAACGGCGGCCAGCGTATACCCTTTCTCCCGGTTTAGCTCACTCAGCAGCTCCAGCAGATCGATCTGATGGCTGATATCCAGCCAGGTGGTAGGTTCGTCGAGCAGCATAATCGACGTTTCCTGCGCCAGCACCATCGCAATCCATGCGCGCTGGCGTTGTCCACCGGAAAGGGTATCCACACTTTGTGACGCAAGATGAGTGATTCCCGTCGCCTGCATTGCGTTTGAGACCGCGATTTCATCCTCATTTCGCCAGCGGGTAAACAATGGCTGGTGCGGGTAGCGCCCACGGGCAACTAGCTCCTGTACCGTAATATCACCCGGCGTGGTGGCGTTCTGCGCCAACAAACCTATTCTGCGAGCAACCTCTTTGCTGGCATAGTGCTGGATATGCTCGCCGTCGAGCCAGACCTTACCGTGCGCGGGCGTCATCAGACGACTAAGCGTGCGCAGTAGCGTTGATTTTCCGCAGCCGTTTGGCCCGATAATCGCGGTGAAGTGACCGTCTGGAATCGACACATTGAGGTTTTCCGCTACGGTAAATTTGCCATAACCCAGCGTTAACTGGTCGCCACGCAAACGGGCTACTGATTCGATCATTTTTTGCGGGACTCCTGAATTAACAAGACGATAAGATAAATACCGCCGAGGCTTACGGTGACAACGCCCACCGGAAGCTGATAAGGCATAAACAGCTGTTGGGCGCATAAATCCGCCATCAACAGCAGCAACGCGCCACACAGCGCCGACAGGGTTAATCCCCAGCGCGATGTGCCGCTAATCCGCCGCGCGATATGTGGGGCGACAAGGGCAATGAACGAGATAGGGCCAGCCAGCGCGGTGGCGGCAGCGGTCAGTACAACCGCAACCAGCATCATCATCAGACGTGAGCGCTCTACGCTGACGCCAAGCGCACAGGCGCTGTCATCACCCATTTCCAGTAAACGCATCCGGCGCACCAGCAGCGTGGCGCACACCAGCATAAGGATAATCAGTGGGGCAGAAGGCCAGGTTTTGGCCCAGGTCAGGCCATTGAGCGATCCGGCGTTCCACAGTCCGGCGGTCAGCGCGGTTTCTAATGATGCCTTCAGCAGTAGCCAGGTGTTGAACGCAACCAGCATGGCGCGTATGCCGATCCCAATAATAATCAGCCGGAAGGTGTCGATACCATTGCGCCAAGCGAGCGCCCAGACCACCAGAGACGTCAGGACCCCGCCAACCATGGCCGCAAGCGCGATAGCGGTGAGATGCTGTCCGAACAGCACCATTGCCACCAGCACACCGCTCCAGGCACCGGTATTGAAACCCATCACATCCGGGCTGCCCAGCGGGTTGCGCATCAGCGACTGGAATATTGCACCGCTCACGCCGAGCGCCGCGCCTATCAATAGCGCCATCAGCACGCGTGGCAAACGCCATTCGGTCACCACCAGCGTAATACTGCGCGGCGCATCGCCAAGCAGAGCGGCAATAATTTGCTGGGTTTCCAGCGTCACGACGCCGCTACGCAGGCTCCACAAGCCAACGGCGAGACAACCTACAACCAGCAGCAGGCTGCTGACGATCAGGCGGCGGGAGAGGTGCATCATGCGCCACCCCCGCGCGGTTTCCGGCGTACCAGAAAGATAAGCACCGGCGCGCCGATAAATGCGCTGACCACTGAAACGCGCAGTTCGCCGGGGACAATCAGGCGACCGATGATATCGGCAATTAACAACAGAGAGGGGGTTGCCAGCAGGGTAACGGGCAGCGACCAACGGTGATCTGCCCCCACCAGCCAGCGTGCCATATGCGGCATCATCAGGCCGATAAAGGCGATAGGGCCGACAATCGCGGTCGCACTGCCGCACAGTACGGTAATCACCAGCAGGCCAATAAACTGCGTGCGAGCGACTTTGCTGCCAAGCGCGGTGGCGGTGTCGCTCCCGAGGCTCAGGCTATTCAGAGCACGGCTAAGGAACAACGCGACAGCCGCGGCAATCAGTACCGGCACCAGGACGACCTTCAGCGTTTGCAGGCTGCGGATATCCAATGAACCGGCCTGCCAGAAACGCAACTGATCGTAGACATCCGGGTTGAGCAGGGCGATTCCGGTGGATAATCCTTCCAGTACCGCGCCCAGCGCAACGCCCGCCAGCGTCAGGCGCACCGGGCTTAACTGCCCGCCGCCCTGGCTGCCGGTAAATGCCACTATAAGCGACGCGGCCAGCGCCCCGGAAAAGGCCATCAGCAGTTGCTCTTGCGCAGAGGAAAAACCGAACAGCGCGGCTCCCAGCACAATAGCGAAGCTGGCACCGGAGTTAACGCCCAGAATGCCGGGATCGGCGAGAGGGTTACGCGTGAGCGTTTGCATTAATGCACCAGCCAGACCCAGCGCCCCACCGGCTAGAAGCCCCGCCAGCGTGCGCGGCAGTCGCGCGTCCAGCACGATGGTGCAATCAGCGCTTTGACAACTGCTGGTAAGTGCATCCAGCACCACGGAGGCCGGTAGCGACTTGGCGCCAATAACCAGACTTAATACCGTGGTGAGAACAAGTAATAACAATAGTCCGGGCACGGCGAAGGCACGTGTCGCGGAAACAGAGCATGACATATCAACTTCCCTGATAATGATAGTAATTATCGTTATCGATCTTATTTGGATATGTTAGCATGTGCAGCCATCGAATGGATATTGAAAAAGTACCTGGTAAGGCTCTGTAATGAATCGACAATCCTGGCTGCTCAATCTCAGCCTGTTAAAGACCCACCCTGCATTTCGCGCCGTCTTCCTCGCCCGTTTTATTTCCATTGTCTCTCTGGGGCTACTCGGCGTGGCGGTTCCGGTACAGATCCAGATGATGACCCAGTCGACCTGGCAGGTAGGTTTGTCAGTGACGTTGACCGGCAGCGCAATGTTTATTGGTCTGATGGTGGGCGGGGTGCTGGCCGACCGCTATGAGCGTAAAAAAGTGATCCTGTTGGCTCGTGGAACCTGCGGAATCGGCTTTATTGGTCTGTGTCTGAATGCGCTGCTGCCCGAACCGTCGTTACTGGCGATTTATTTGCTTGGCTTATGGGACGGTTTCTTTGCCTCGCTGGGCGTGACCGCGTTGCTGGCGGCAACACCGGCGCTGGTTGGCCGGGAGAATTTGATGCAGGCCGGGGCGATTACCATGCTGACGGTACGTCTGGGTTCGGTTATTTCGCCGATGCTTGGCGGGGTATTGCTCGCGACCGGTGGCGTGGCCTGGAACTACGGTCTGGCGGCGGCGGGCACTTTCATTACCTTGCTGCCGTTGCTGAGCCTTCCCGCGCTGCCGCCTCCGCCGCAGCCGCGCGAGCATCCGCTAAAATCGCTGCTGGCAGCATTTCGCTTTCTGCTTGCCAGCCCGCTGATTGGCGGCATTGCGCTGCTTGGCGGTCTGTTGACTATGGCGAGCGCCGTGCGCGTGTTGTATCCCGCGTTGGCGATTAACTGGCAAATGTCGAGTGCGCAAATAGGTCTGCTGTATGCGGCCATTCCTCTTGGCGCGGCGGTGGGCGCGTTGACCAGCGGACAACTGGCGCACAGCGTTCGTCCGGGACTGATCATGCTGGTATCGACCGTGGCTTCGTTCCTGGCTATCGGTCTGTTTGGGTTGATGCCGGTCTGGGAGCTTGGCGTTGTCTGCCTGGCGCTGTTCGGCTGGCTGAGTGCAGTCAGCTCTTTGTTGCAGTACACCCTGTTACAGACGCAGACGCCAGAAGCGATGCTCGGGCGAATTAACGGTTTGTGGACTGCGCAGAACGTTACAGGAGATGCGATCGGCGCGGCGCTGTTAGGGGGATTAGGGGCGATGATGACACCGGTTGCTTCGGCAAGCGTAAGTGGGTTTGGGCTGGTGATTGTCGGTCTGCTACTGCTGCTGTTGCTGGGAGAAGTGCGCCGATTCCGACAAATGCCTGTGAATGCCGGATAGCGTTGTCCTCTACGGTTTGTAGGCCGGATAAGGCGTTAGCCGTATCCGGCGCTGGCGATTAAAAGAGAGCTGACAGACGTTGCAGCAGCAAGGTCGCGCTGTAGTAGTCGAGACGGAAGGTTTCCGTACCCAGGGCGTAAACACGTTTATTCTGCACGGCAGGCAGATGCGCCAGCAGCGGATTAGCATAAATGGCGTCGGCATCTTTGTTGTCGCCAGCGAACAGGAACAGCGCTTCGCCGTTCAGGCCAGCCGCCAGGTTCTCACCGCCAAGCTGGATGATATCGTGGCGTTTGCCCTGACTCTGGCTGGTGTGCAATCCGGCAGGCAGCGGTGCCAGGGTGAACCCTAACTGCTCCATCAGCTTGCCCTGCGCCGACTCAGGCGTCCACAGGTTGGCGCTGTGCGCTGCAGCGGTGTATACCAGCGCGCTGACCGGTTGCGGCGGCAGGGTAATACGCTGCTTGACCGCCTGCAGTTGCTTATCAAACTCGGCAATACGCGCAGCCGCCTGTTGCTCCTGACCGGTAATTTCACCTAACTGCGTCAGCAGCGCCTGCCAGCTTTTGTCGTCGTAATTAATGATGAGCGTTGGCGCAATGGTGGACAGCTGATCGTATAGCGCGAGGGCTGAATCTCCCCCGGTGGCGCTGATCAGAATCAGATCCGGCATTTGCGCCGCCACGGCCTCAGCGCTCGGTTCGCCGATATACAGGCGGCTCAGTTTGCGCGCTTTTGCCACTTCGCTCCACTGGCGTAAAAAGCCCTGTGCGTCGCCGATGCGATTGTTCGGCGTAGTGGCGCCGCTGGCGATGACCGGGGCATCAATTGCCAGCAGCGAGCCGGTGAGGGTGACGCTGGTGGAGACAATTCGCTGCGGCTTATGTTCCAGCGTATGCGTACCACGACTGTCGGTAACCTGACGCGGCCAGTCGGCGGCATAACCTAAAGAAATTCCTGAAATAGACAAACCTGCCAGTAAGAGCACGGTGCGGCAAAAAGAGGGGAGACTCACGAATCAGCATCCTGTTATCAGTATAAGTAATGCTTCTCATTTTCATTGTTAGTGGACAAGGATGCAAGCCAAAGTCGCACATTGTGCTGCCACAAGAGTTGACATACCGCCGCTTTGCTTTTAGGTTAGCGACCGAAAATATAAATGATAATCATTATTAGAGCTTTTATCATTTTTGGAGGATGATATGGAAACGTCACTGGCCGAGGAAAAAACGCAGACTATGCCGACGCTCGCTCCCGACAGTTTTTTCTTTATGTCGCCGTACCGTAGTTTTACGACGTCAGGATGCTTCGCCCGCTATGCGGAACCGGCAATTGATGGCGATTCGCCAGACAGCCCTTTCCAACAAAAAATGCATGCGCTGTTTGCTGATGCCATAGCGCAGGGTATCGCTAACCCCATCATGGTCGGGGCGATTCCTTTTGACACCCGCCAGCCGTCATCGCTGTTTATTCCCCAGTCGTGGCAGACGTTCTCCCGAACGGCGAAGCAGCAATCATCTCGTTACTTTAACGCGCATCAGTCGCTGAACGTCGTTGAACGTAAATCGATCCCGGAACAGAACTTCTTTGAAGATATGGTCGCTCGCGCGGCTGTGCTGACGGCAACCCCGGAAGTCGACAAAGTGGTGTTGTCACGCCTGATCGATATTACCGCTGATGCCAATATTGACAGTGGGGCGCTGCTGGAGCGCCTGGTGGCGCAAAATCCGGCGAGCTACAACTTTCACGTTCCCCTTGAAGACGGTGGCGTATTGATTGGCGCCAGTCCGGAACTGCTGTTACGCAAAGAAGGCGATCGTTTCAGCTCATTACCGCTGGCAGGCTCGGCACGTCGTCAACCGGACGATGTGCTGGACCGTGAGGCGGGCATCCGCCTGCTGGCGTCCGAAAAGGATCGCCATGAGCACGAACTGGTGACGCAGGCCATGAAAAATGTCCTGCGCGATCGCAGCCGTGAACTGCAACTCCCTTCTTCTCCGCAACTGGTCACCACGCCTACGCTCTGGCACCTCGGCACGCCGTTTGAAGGTAAAGCCAACGCGCAAGAAAACGCCCTGACGCTCGCGTGTCTGCTGCATCCGACGCCTGCGCTGAGCGGCTTCCCGCATCAGGTTGCGCGCAAACTTATCGCCGAGCTGGAGCCGTTCGATCGCGAACTGTTCGGTGGCATTGTCGGCTGGTGTGATGCCCAAGGCAACGGCGAATGGGTGGTGACGATCCGTTGTGCGAAGCTGCTGCGTAATCAGGTACGTTTCTTTGCCGGTGCCGGGATTGTTCCGGCCTCGTCTCCGGTTGCGGAATGGCGTGAAACGGGAGCCAAACTCTCCACGATGTTGAATGTTTTTGGACTGCATTAAGAGCCTTATTGACCAGGCCTCTAAGGAGCGATAATGAGTATTCCTTTCACCCGTTGGCCGGAGGAGTTTGCCCGCCGCTATCGTGAAAAAGGTTACTGGCAGGATTTGCCGCTGACCGACATTCTGACCCGTCACGCCGACAGCGACCATACGGCGGTGATCGATGGCGAATGCCACCTGAGCTATCGCCAACTGAATCAGGCCACTGACAATCTCGCCTGCAGTCTGCGCCGTCAGGGGATCAAACCCGGCGAAACCGCGCTGGTGCAACTGGGCAACGTGGCTGAGTTGTATATCACTTTCTTTGCGCTGCTCAAGCTGGGCGTAGCTCCGGTGCTGGCATTATTCAGCCATCAGCGAAACGAGCTTAACGCCTATGCCAAACAGATTGAACCGGCGCTGCTGATTGCCGATCGTCAGCATGCGTTGTTTAGCGGAGACGATTTTCTTAACGCTTTTGTGGCTGAACACAATTCAGTGCGCGTGGTGCAACTGCGTAATGATGAAGGCGAACACAATCTGCAAACGGCGATAAGCCAGCCTGCGACTGATTTTTCCGCCACGCCATCGCCTGCTGATGAGGTGGCCTATTTCCAGCTTTCTGGCGGGACTACCGGGACGCCAAAGCTGATTCCTCGTACCCATAACGATTACTACTACAGCGTGCGTCGCAGTAATGAGATTTGCCGCTTCACCGGGGAAACGCGTTATTTATGCGCGATCCCGGCGGCGCATAACTACGCGATGAGTTCGCCTGGCGCGTTGGGGGTATTCCTGGCTGGCGGCACCGTCGTGCTGGCGGCTGACCCGAGCGCCACCCTGTGCTTCCCTCTGATTGAACAGCATCAGGTTAACGTCACGGCGCTGGTGCCGCCAGCGGTGAGCCTGTGGCTGCAGGCAATTGCGGAGTGGGGGAGCAATGCGCAATTGGCTTCGCTGACGCTGCTACAGGTCGGTGGGGCTCGGCTTTCCGCCTCGCTTGCGGCGCGTATTCCGGCGGAGATTGGCTGCCAGCTGCAGCAGGTCTTCGGCATGGCGGAAGGGCTGGTGAACTACACCCGTCTGGACGACAGTCCTGAACGCATCATCAATACCCAGGGCCGCCCGATGTGTCCCGATGATGAAGTCTGGGTAGCAGACGCTGACGGCAACCCTTTAGCCGAGGGAGAAACCGGGCGCCTGATGACGCGTGGCCCATACACCTTCCGCGGCTACTTCAACAGTCCTGAGCACAATGCCAGCGCCTTTGACGCCAACGGTTTTTACTGCTCCGGCGATCTGATCGCCATCGATCGAGATGGCTACATCACCGTCCAGGGACGCGAGAAGGATCAGATCAACCGCGGTGGGGAGAAGATCGCTGCAGAAGAGATTGAAAACCTGCTGCTGCGCCACCCGATGGTGATCCATGCAGCGCTGGTCAGTATGGATGACGAACTGATGGGCGAGAAAAGCTGTGCCTGGTTGGTGGTAAAAGAGCCGCTGCGAGCGGTGCAGGTGCGTCGTTTTCTACGCGAACAGGGCGTAGCGGAATTTAAATTACCTGACCGCGTGGAGTGCGTTGAGTCGTTACCGCTGACTCCGGTTGGGAAAGTAGATAAAAAACAATTACGTCAGTGGCTGGCATCACGTTCACTGGCCTGAAGGAGAATAAGAGATGGCAATTCCTAAACTGCAGGCTTATGCGCTACCCACGGCGCTTGATGTTCCGGTGAACAAAGTGGACTGGGCGTTTGACCCCGAACGCGCCGCGCTGCTGATCCACGACATGCAGGACTATTTTATCGGTTTTTGGGGCGATAACTGCCCGATGATGGAGCAGGTCGTCGCTAACATCGCCGCACTGCGTCAGTACTGCAAAGAGCATAACATTCCGGTGTATTACACCGCTCAGCCGAAAGAACAGAGTGATGAAGACCGCGCACTGCTCAATGATATGTGGGGACCGGGACTGACGCGTTCGCCGGAACAGCAAAAAATCGTAGAGGCGCTGGCGCCGGATGAAGCGGATACCATTCTGGTGAAATGGCGTTACAGCGCATTTCATCGCTCCCCGCTGGAGCAGATGCTTAAGGAAACCGGACGTAATCAACTGATCATTACCGGCGTGTATGCGCATATTGGCTGTATGACCACCGCAACGGACGCCTTTATGCGCGACATCAAGCCGTTTATGGTTGCCGATGCGTTGGCAGACTTTAGCCGTGACGAACATCTGATGTCGCTGAAATACGTGGCGGGACGCTCCGGGCGTGTGGTGATGACTCAGGAATTATTACCGACGCCGGTACCGGCCAGCAAAGATGCGTTACGCAGCATTATTCTGCCGCTGCTCGATGAGTCCGAAGAGCCGATGGATGACGAAAACCTGATCGACTACGGACTGGATTCTGTGCGCATGATGGCGCTGGCGGCGCGCTGGCGTAAGGTTCATAGCGATATTGACTTCGTGATGCTGGCGAAAAACCCGACCATTGACGCCTGGTGGACGCTGCTCTCTCGCGAGGTGAAGTAATGTCTGGATTTGACTTCGCAGGGAAAACCGTCTGGGTAACCGGCGCGGGAAAAGGGATTGGCTACACCACCGCGCTGGCGTTTGTGAAAGCGGGTGCTGAGGTGACAGGATTCGATCGTGAATTTTCTCAGAATAACTACCCGTTTGCCACCGAAGTGCTGGATGTGGCGAATGCTGAACAGGTGGCTGAGGTGTGTCAGCGCGTCCTGCAAACGCGCGAGCGGTTGGATGTGTTGGTCAATGCGGCGGGTATTTTGCGTATGGGGGCCACCGATGCGCTGAGCATTGAGGAGTGGCAGCAGACGTTTGCGGTTAACGTTGGTGGGGCGTTCAATCTGTTTCAGCAGACGATGGCGCAGTTTCGTCGCCAGCAGGGCGGGGCAATCGTGACCGTCGCGTCGGATGCGGCGCACACGCCGCGTATCGGTATGAGCGCATACGGTGCGTCAAAAGCCGCGCTGAAAAACCTGGCACTGACCGTCGGTCTTGAACTGGCAGGCAGCGGTGTGCGTTGCAATGTGGTTTCGCCAGGCTCGACCGACACCGACATGCAGCGTACGTTGTGGGTCAGCGATGATGCGGAGCAACAGCGCATTCGTGGGTTTGGCGAGCAGTTTAAGCTCGGCATTCCACTGGGGAAAATCGCTCGTCCACAGGAAATCTCTAACACGATTTTATTCCTCGCCTCCGATCTGGCGAGCCACATCACGCTTCAGGATATCGTGGTGGACGGCGGCTCCACGCTGGGGGCATGACGATGATCTGGAAACGTCATTTAACGCTGGATGAACTGAATGCCACCAGTCAGAACACGATGGTGGCGCATTTAGGCATGGTCTATACCCGACTGGGGGATGATGTGCTGGAAGCCGAAATGCCGGTGGATAGCCGGACGCATCAGCCGTTTGGTCTGCTGCACGGCGGCGCGTCGGCGGCCCTGGCGGAAACATTGGGTTCGATGGCGGGTTATCTGATGACTCGCGACGGGCAGTGTGTAGTGGGTACGGAACTGAACGCCACGCACCATCGGGCGGTTGCGCAGGGGAAAGTGCGCGGCGTTTGCCAGCCGTTGCACCTCGGGCGTCAGAGTCAAAGCTGGGAAATCGTCATCTTTGATGAGCAGGGACGACGCTGTTGCACCTGTCGTTTAGGCACTGCGGTGATGGGGTGAGTCGCCCGACAAAGTAAAATGAAATTGCAGGGTTAACGGCTAAATGAAGTGATCCAGTTAACAATGCAATGTAAATACTCAGTGATACTTCGGGTTTACATGGTTGTCAGGTTGTTAAATTCGGAAAAGATGTTATAGAAACAAAATGTAACATCTCTCTGACCAGGACAACGGAAAACCAAGTATGAATAAATCAGGGAAGTACCTCGTCTGGACAGTGCTCTCCGTTATGGGAGCATTTGCCCTCGGCTATATCGCATTAAATCGTGGCGAACAGATCAACGCGTTGTGGATAGTCGTGGCGTCGGTCTGTGTCTACCTTATCGCTTACCGTTTCTACGGCCTGTACATCGCGAAAAATGTACTGGCGCTGGACCCGACGCGTATGACGCCTGCCGTGCGTCATAACGATGGTCTGGACTATGTTCCTACCGATAAAAAAGTGCTGTTTGGCCACCATTTCGCGGCGATTGCTGGAGCGGGTCCATTAGTTGGACCGGTGCTGGCGGCGCAAATGGGCTATCTGCCGGGTATGATCTGGCTGCTTGCCGGGGTGGTACTGGCGGGGGCGGTGCAGGACTTTATGGTGCTGTTTGTTTCTACCCGTCGCGATGGGCGTTCCCTTGGCGAACTGGTGAAAGAAGAGATGGGCCCAACGGCGGGCGTCATTGCGCTGGTAGCCTGTTTTATGATCATGGTGATTATCCTCGCGGTACTGGCGATGATCGTCGTGAAAGCGCTGACCCACAGCCCGTGGGGAACCTACACCGTCGCCTTTACTATCCCGCTGGCGATCTTTATGGGGATTTACCTGCGTTATCTGCGCCCGGGCCGCATTGGTGAAGTGTCGGTTATCGGTCTGGTATTCCTGGTGTTTGCTATTATTTCCGGTGGCTGGGTGGCTGAAAGCCCGACCTGGGCACCGTACTTTGACTTTACCGGCGTACAGTTGACCTGGATGCTGGTGGGATACGGCTTTGTCGCCGCTGTGTTGCCGGTGTGGCTGCTGCTGGCACCGCGTGATTATCTCTCTACCTTCCTGAAAATCGGTACCATTGTTGGTCTGGCGGTAGGGATTCTGATCATGCGTCCGACGCTGACCATGCCTGCGCTGACCAAGTTTGTTGACGGTACAGGCCCGGTCTGGAGCGGTAACCTGTTCCCGTTCTTGTTTATTACCATCGCCTGCGGTGCGGTCTCTGGTTTCCACGCGCTGATTGCCTCCGGCACCACGCCGAAGATGCTGGCGAATGAAGGTCAGGCCTGTTTTATTGGCTACGGCGGGATGCTGATGGAATCCTTTGTCGCCATTATGGCGCTGGTGGCGGCCTGCGTTATCGACCCGGGCGTCTATTTTGCGATGAACAGCCCGATGGCTGTACTGGCACCTGCCGGAACCACCGATGTGGTTGCGTCAGCGGCACAGGTTGTGAGCAGTTGGGGCTTTGTTATCACGCCTGATACGCTGCATCAGATTGCGAACGATGTCGGCGAACAATCCATTATCTCCCGCGCAGGCGGTGCGCCGACGCTGGCGGTGGGCATGGCGTATATTCTGCATGGTGCGCTGGGCGGCATGATGGATGTGGCGTTCTGGTATCACTTCGCCATTCTGTTTGAAGCCCTGTTTATTCTGACGGCGGTAGACGCCGGTACGCGCGCCGCACGCTTTATGCTGCAGGATCTGCTGGGCGTGGTGTCACCGGGTCTGAAACGTACTGATTCCCTGCCTGCGAACCTGCTGGCAACGGCGCTGTGCGTGCTGGCCTGGGGTTACTTCTTGCACCAGGGCGTGGTGGATCCATTGGGTGGTATTAATACCCTGTGGCCACTGTTTGGTATCGCCAACCAGATGCTGGCCGGTATGGCGTTGATGCTTTGCGCGGTGGTGCTGTTCAAGATGAAACGTCAGCGCTACGCGTGGGTGGCGCTGGTGCCAACGGCCTGGCTGCTGATTTGTACCCTGACCGCCGGCTGGCAGAAAGCGTTTAGCCCGGATGCGAAAATTGGCTTCCTCGCCATCGCTAACAAGTTCCAGGCGATGATCGACAGCGGTAATATTCCGGCGCAGTACACTCAGTCGCAGCTGACGCAGTTGGTGTTTAACAACCGCCTGGATGCGGGTCTCACTATCTTCTTCATGGTAGTCGTTGTGGTGCTAGGTCTGTTCTCCATCAAAACTGCACTGGCAGCACTGAAAGAGGACAAACCTACGTCGAAAGAAACGCCATACGAACCGATGCCTGAGAATGTCGAAGAGATCGTGGCGCAGGCGAAAGGCGCGCACTAATATTCTCTTAACCAACGAGCCCTCTCCTGAATGGGGAGGGCGTTTGTTCGACAGGGAACCACTATGTTTGAAACGCTCTCTAAAGCCGGGAAGTATTTAGGTCAAACCGCCCGATTAATGATAGGTGTGCCGGATTACGACAACTATGTTGAGCATATGCGCGTCACGCATCCGGACCTGACGCCAATGACCTACGAAGAATTTTTCCGCGAACGCCAGGATGCGCGCTACGGGGGGAAAGGCGGCGCGCGCTGCTGTTAATGCACTTCATCATTCAAGCTGCAGGCGTGTTCACCCTGGTCACTTACCTTTGTAAGCTCCAGGGGTTTCGCTGCGTTGCCGCCATCAGGCATCCCACACCATAATCACACCGTAAACGATTCTACTTTTTCGAAGGCTGCGCGCAGCGTCTGTGGCGTTAACGTTACCGGCAGCGCATGAATGGACTCCACCGGGCGCAGGGTGTGTGCAATCACGTTGTCGATTTCGGCGCGGTTGTTGATGTCCACGTCCAGTTGAGCCAACCGGGTTGGCAGGTTGAAGCGCTGATAGGCGGTAATTAACTGCGCCAGCACATCATCTTGTCCCAGCAGCGCGCTCTGCACCAGTATGCCGTACGCCACTTTGGTGCCATGCAAAAACTTCTCCGTTTGCGGGAGCACGGTCAGGCCATTATGTACCGAATGCGCTGCCGCCACGCGGGTGTAGCGCTCACCCAGACCGCCGACCATGCCGCCTCCGGCAATAATTGCATCCACCACATCGCAAAATGTGCGGCTTAACGTGCCTTGTTGCTTATCGACCAGCGCCTGTTCGCTGCTTTCCAACAGGACGTCGCGGATCGTCTGCGCAGCATGGATACCCAGACGTACGGTCAGAGGCAGGTTTTCCGGCTCAGGTGCGAGCACGACGGCCTCGTACCATTTCGCCAGCGTGTCGCCGATCCCCGCCAGTAAGTATTCTTCAGGCGCATTGAGAACGATCTCTGGCTCGACCAGCACGAGGAAATTGGCGTCAGCGAAAATTTCGAAATGCAGCGCCTGGCCTGCATCGTTGTACCAGACGGAGAGCGGTGTCCATGCGGCGCAGGTCGCTGCGATAGTAGGAATACCGACAAAAGGCAGACCCAGACGACGAGCCAGCGCTTTGGCTGTGTCGAGCAATGTCCCGCCGCCCACACCAATCACCACGCTGCGATTCTCTCCTGACTCTTTTGCCAGTTGAGTAACATCGGTTTCGCTGCAATGTCCCGTAAACAGCAGGTGCCTGGCATCGGCAAGATGAAATGCCTCAGGCAGATAAGGGCGAGCCGCGTCGATGGCGCGTTCACCGTAAACCCAGACGGCGCGTGAGAGTTGCTCTGCGGTGAAAAAATCGTTGAGTCTTGACAGGCTGCCGGGATGGGAAAAATAGTTGGCCGGGCCGGTGACGACGCGAATCTCGGTATTACTCATGTTGTGTTGTCCTTTTGGCTGTCCTGTCAATGCAGGTTATTTTTATATAGACGTCTGAACGTCTTGATTGCCAAATACTAGCATCGTGTTATAGTGGCTTCAACCACAACATCACCCGCTGGGATAACAATAATGAGTAATAACCCGCTGATTCCGCAAAGCAAACTGCCTAGTCTTGGCACCACTATCTTCACGCAAATGAGCGCGCTGGCGCAGCAGCATCAGGCCATTAACCTCTCGCAGGGATTTCCTGATTTTGACGGCCCACTCTTTTTGCAGGAACGTCTGGCGTATCACGTCGCGCATGGCGCAAACCAGTATGCGCCGATGACGGGCGTACAGCCGCTGCGCGAAGCCATTGCGGATAAAACCGCGCAGTTGTACGGCTATAAACCTGATGCGAATAGTGAAGTGACCGTGACGGCGGGGGCCACAGAAGCGCTGTTCGCCGCAATTACGGCGCTGGTGCGTCCTGGCGATGAGGTGATTTGTTTTGACCCGAGCTACGACAGCTATGCACCCGCGGTCGAATTATCCGGCGGCGTAGTTAAACGTATCGCGCTGCAACCGCCGTCTTTTCGCGTCGACTGGCAGGAATTTAGCGCTGTACTCAGCGAACGCACCCGACTGGTGATCCTTAACACGCCGCACAATCCTTCCGCCACCGTATGGCATCACGCCGATTTTGATGCCCTGTGGCAGGCAATTAAAGAACGCGAGATCTTTGTCATCAGCGACGAAGTTTATGAGCACATTTGCTTCGCCGGGCAAGGACATGCCAGCGTGCTGGCGCATTCACAGCTGCGCGAACGCGCCGTTGCCGTTTCATCGTTTGGGAAGACCTACCATATGACCGGCTGGAAAGTCGGCTACTGCGTTGCGCCTGCCGCCATTAGCGCTGAATTACGCAAGGTACACCAGTATCTGACGTTCTCAGTTAATACGCCGGCTCAGTTGGCGCTGGCGGATATGCTGCGGGAGGATCCAACACACTATCGTGAGTTGCCAGCCTTTTATCAGAAAAAACGCGATGTGTTGGTGAACGCGCTGCGTGACAGCCGACTGGAAATTTTGCCGTGTGAAGGCACCTATTTTCTGCTGGTCGATTACAGTGCCGTCTCCACGCTTAACGACGTTGAGTTTTGCCAGTGGCTGACCAAAGAAGTGGGCGTTGCCGCGATCCCGTTGTCGGTTTTCTGCGCCGATCCTTTCCCGCATAAGCTGATTCGCCTATGTTTTGCCAAGCAAGAATCGACGCTGCTGGCGGCAGCCGAACGTGTGGTTGCACTGTAGTTATTTTACTGTCCAGGCTTTGGAGAAGCGACGGTCGGCAAACAACTCTTGCAGACCGTTAATTTGTTTCAGACGTAAAACCTCATCGTCGTCCATACCTAACTCTTTACTGATTTTCTCTGCGCTCCATCCCAGTAGTGATAATTCACGAACGATTTCCGACATGGCATGAATTTTATGCCGCCCACGGGCACGGTTATGACGAATTGTCGCTGCCATGCGTTCATGGCGTTCACGCTGTAAACAGGTGACCGGCAGGTAGCCATGCAGGCGTGATTTCAGCGACGGTTTGCTTTTACCTAGCTCATGACGGTGGAAACCATCGACAATTTCGTATTCTTCCTCCGTGGAGTGAACTACCACGATGGGCTGCGTGAATCCGTCTGCTTCGAGGGATTTCTGCAGCAGCTTTTTCTCCGGAGGCGCAACGTTATTGGGGTTATAGTCATTGGGTGAGATATGCTCGTTTTTAATCCATAGTACACAGTCTACTGGCTCTTCGCGAAAAGGGCTGACGCTGTGGATAGCCATTCTGAATTGGTTGATTGCTTCAATTCGTTCTTCTTCTGACAGCCCAGAAAGAAAACCAGTGAGTTCTTGAGTTAGTCGGTGTTGCATAAGATTCCCCATTGCTGGCGTTTTATTTTCATGCGTTCATTATAACGTTGGTAGTTTTTGGGTTTTGTGGGGCTGAATGACAGCGCCCGGCACCAGTAGTCGTTATTCAGCAGGACTTTACAGATACGCCGCCATGACGGAATATCCGCTGAGCCAATATCTTTTTCCTGAGTTTGCGGGATATTGTCCATGCCCTTTTTCTTATACCACTGCAAATAGATGGCGATTTTATTGCGATAATGCTCAGCGGTCTTTTCCGGCATGCTGTTGAGCAGCAGCATGGCGTATTCCTGCCAGTTTAAATGTTCGGGTTTCAATATTTTGCGGTGCCCGTAAAAATGGTTGTCCTGACCGGCATAAATTCCGCCACTTTTTACACCGCTGACACGGGCGCACATGGTTGCCCAACGCTCGGGTTCAATGACGTGATATAGCCATAATCCCTGACGCTGTTCCGGGCCAAAGGGCTCACAAATACGCATGTAACGTGTCGGGACACCGGCCTGATACATGAGATTGTATAAGGGATTGCACGACATTCTGGTTTTTGCGAACCAGGTCCAGATATCGGCAGTTTTCCAGTCATAAATCGGGTAAATATACCAGGTATGCCCGCCGGGGGCGCTGGTGGTCCAGGGTTTATCATCGGCAAAGCGCTGCTTTTGCGAATTGGCAATGGCGACAAAACGATTATATGACTCATCGGCGCGGATCCCGACCATCATGCCGGCTGGACGTTTCTCTGAATACCAGTCAGCGAACTCGCGAACAAATTGTTCAAAGGTCATGCCGGGTTGATAGAAGGAGAAATACTCTGGATCGGTTATGGCATCCGTGGGAGGCTGGCGAACCCACGGAGTACCTGGTTCCCAACACTGCCATTCTGGCTGAAATTGAGAGAGGGAATTCTGGGTGGTGAGCGGTAAAGCCACCCAATAAAAGCGCTCGATGACATCAGAATAACGTGCACGAAGCGCCTCAACATAATCAATAGTGCAGGAAAACTGGGCTTCCCAGTCGATAAATAGTACGTCAATTTTTTTATGCAGTTGGCGTGCAAGCATAGCTGTCAGATGTAACATCAGTCCTGAATCTTTCCCGCCGGAGAAAGAGACACAAACCCGAGGCAGAGTTTCCAGCGCCCAGGTTATGCGCTCCAGAGCGGCGTCCAGCACGTTTTGATCAAGCGGGATTTTATAAATAGACATATTAAACTCATATCAAAATTATTATTTAAAACAATAACAAATGCTGACAATAAGATATGCTAATTTTTTCCAGGTGCAACGTTTTAATACATTCATGGTTATTTTGAATTGCCTTCATTCATAAAAATATAAAATGAATAGGTAAAGCTCTACTTGTTAGTCCTTTGGTCATTTTTATCATTTATTTTATTAATTAAATTAACGAAGCCAGTATTGTTGAGTGACGCTCTGTTATACATCAAAAATAAATTTATTTTGGGTAAGGGGATATCGATACGGATCTCTTTTAAATTAAATGAGCCGATATATTGTTCGTAAACATCTCTTGGTAACAGACCTATGATATCTGTGTTTGAAATAATATTAATGATCGTTATTAATGAGTCGCTGCGGAAGCCAATATCTCGATTAGCCAGCAATGCGCTGGTTTTTTGCCAGTATTCTTTAACGCCAGGATCTTCAGAGATAAGTTGCGTGAACTGTTCTTTTAATATTGTTTCAAGCGTACTTTCTCCATTAATTCTCGGATGGTTTTTGTTGCAAACTAATATTGTATCAGCAGTTTTAAATGGCGAGCATATTATCGAACGATTACTCACTGGAGCGGTAGCAATGACTAAATCTGCTTTTCTGTAAGCCAACAGATTTTCCGTGCTTTCAGCAGTGATCAGTATGTTATGGTGCTCAATTTCGACATGCGAGTCTTCTCTGAGAAAATGAATAACTTCCTCGATGTTGATAATGGTTGGCAGTTGTGGACAGTAAATAACGAATTTTTTCTTCAGACTGGAGTTATTCATGATGTTTAGTGTCTGCTCCAGACTGTTGAGGTTTTTCTCAAGATGATGATGGAGGTTAATCCCCATAATCGTTGGCGTTAGGCCTTTTCCGGAGCGGATAAACAGTGGGTCATTAAATTGTGTGCGTAGCCGTTGCAGTGACTGGCTAACGGCAGAGGGGGTGATATACAAAGTTTCGGCAGCTTTAGTGATACTCAAATGTTGATAAATACACTCAAAGATAACCAATAGATTGAGATCGAACTTTTTAAGGTCATAGAGGTTAGCCATACATACCTTCCTGTGATGGTCATGTTTTGAAAAATTTAATTCTGAAATATTTTAAGTTGTGAATATTCTTGTGATTTATGTTTGTGTGCTTAATGAATTATTAATTTAAACTAAAAATAGCACATGTTGCGTAATTTTGACCAAAAAAGTTAATTTAAATGAGTGATTGACATGGGAATGATAACAACCACTCATTTTTTCACATTTATTTATTACCCATGATAATGTTTAATTTCTCCTTATCCGGTAAGCCGACTTCCTGTTGTAACGTATCGTCTTTACTCATGTAATAGATAGCCGGCGTGACGTTGGCGCCTAAATCATCCATCAACTTTTGATTGATATTCAACACTTTCATCTGCTCCGGTGAGACGGAAGTCGGGATTTGTAGCTTCATTTTCCCACCGGATGCCTCATAGTCATGCCAGGTCTTGGCCGGATCTTTTGCGGCCAGAATCGCTGCGGCGGTAGCCGGGCTTTCGGGTTTAATTACGCCAACCAGTAATGTGCGCAACTGAACTTTACCTGAGTCCACCCACGGGCGAGCCTGCTGCCAGAACTGTTTGCAATAGGGACAGAAGGGATCGGCAAACACGTAGACAATGACCGGAGCCTCTTTTTTCCCGTCCAGAATCCAGGATGCTTTTTCCATTCGCTGCCACATTTCGCGCCCGGCAGGGGCGTAGATCTCTTTTTCTATCAGCGCATTACTGAGGTTTTCACCTTTTTCGTTATACATATAACCGGAAATGGCGTGTTTACCGTCAGGCGTAACATAGATAGTAACGCCCATATCCTGGTATTTTCCCAGGTAGCCCTTCATTCCACCCGGCGCGTCGAAGGGTTTCAGAATAGTAATGCCCTGTTTCTCAATAGCTTTAACGGGAGCAGGAAGTTCTTCGGCGTGCACCACGGCAGGAAGCAGGGTTAAGAGTAAGGTACGTTTAAACATTGATTTTCCTTATAAAATCAGAAGGAAAGGGGGCTAAGTTGCAAAACCTATCGCAGCCATAGGTAAGATCGACCGTCTGTCGATTGCCCTTTCTTGAGTGGGGTGATGTAATCCCAATCGCTGTTACGACCTTTGTTAAGGTAATGTAGAGCGCAACACATAGCCAGCCCTGCTGGCACTGACGTTACCTGCGGGTAGCTCGGGTAATGAGGCTCCCTGCAAAGGGGGCCTTTTTTACTTTTATCTTTAGGTTCACAACATGAGTTTGAGTGGGTTGTTAGTTAACGCTTATTGATTTGATAAAGGAAACGCATTAGCCCTGCGAAGAGATTTTCGTTAACTTATCTCTCAACGAAAACACGGAGGAAGTACAGATGTCTTTGATTAATACCAAAATTAAACCTTTCAAAAACCAGGCGTTCAAAAACGGTGAGTTCATCGAAGTAACCGAGAAAGATACCGAAGGTCGCTGGAGCGTCTTCTTCTTCTACCCGGCTGACTTTACTTTCGTTTGCCCGACCGAGCTGGGTGATGTGGCTGACCATTACGAAGAACTGCAGAAACTGGGCGTAGATGTCTATTCCGTATCTACTGACACCCACTTCACCCACAAAGCGTGGCACAGCAGCTCTGACACCATCGCGAAAATCAAATACGCGATGATCGGCGACCCGACTGGCGCCCTGACCCGTAACTTCGACAACATGCGTGAAGATGAAGGTCTGGCTGACCGCGCAACCTTCGTTGTAGACCCGCAGGGTATCATCCAGGCAATCGAAGTTACCGCTGAAGGTATCGGCCGTGATGCGTCTGACCTGCTGCGTAAAATTAAAGCCGCACAGTACGTTGCCTCTCACCCAGGTGAAGTTTGCCCGGCGAAATGGAAAGAAGGCGAAGCGACCCTGGCTCCATCCTTAGATCTGGTCGGTAAGATTTAAGTCGCATAATTTGTCGGCCGGATAAACGCAGTGCATCCGGCCATTCCACAGGCGCAGTTTGCGCCTGTTTCATTCCAGCACCATGACGCAAGTTGCATTAATGCAGTCCCGCAAAGTCGGCTTGCATGATGATGTTTTCAGAGAGGGAAGAAGAATGCTCGACACAAATATGAAAACCCAGCTCAAGGCTTATCTTGAGAAACTGACCAAACCTGTTGAGCTGATTGCTACGCTGGATGACAGCGCCAAATCGGCAGAAATCAAGGAACTGCTGACTGAAATTGCTGAACTGTCAGAAAAAGTCACCTTTAAAGAAGACAATACTCTGGCGGTACGCAAGCCATCGTTCCTGATCACTAATCCAGGTTCTCACCAGGGGCCGCGCTTTGCCGGTTCTCCGCTGGGCCATGAGTTTACCTCCCTGGTGCTGGCGCTGCTGTGGACCGGTGGTCATCCATCAAAAGAGGCGCAGGCGTTGCTGGAGCAGATCCGCGATCTCGACGGTGATTTTGAGTTTGAAACCTATTATTCGCTTTCCTGTCATAACTGTCCGGACGTGGTACAGGCGCTGAACCTGATGTCGGTACTGAATCCACGCATCAAGCATACGGCGATTGACGGCGGTACATTCCAGAACGAAATTACCGATCGCAACGTGATGGGCGTTCCGGCGGTGTATATGAACGGCAAAGAGTTCGGTCAGGGGCGTATGACGCTGACTGAGATCGTGGCGAAAGTAGATAGCGGCGCAGAAAAACGTGCGGCACAAGAGCTGAACAAACGTGATGCTTATGACGTGCTGATTGTCGGTTCCGGTCCTGCGGGGGCGGCAGCGGCAGTGTACTCTGCACGTAAAGGTATTCGCACCGGTCTGATGGGCGAACGTTTTGGCGGTCAGGTTCTTGATACCGTTGATATTGAAAACTACATCTCGGTACCGAAAACCGAAGGCCAGAAACTGGCGGGCGCGCTGAAAGCACACGTTGATGACTATGATGTTGATGTGATCGACAGCCAGAGCGCAAGTAAGCTGGTTCCGGCGGCGCAGGAAGGCGGTTTACATCAGATTGAAACGGCATCCGGCGCGGTGCTTAAAGCACGCAGCATTATCATTGCCACCGGTGCGAAATGGCGCAACATGAACGTTCCGGGCGAAGATCAGTATCGCACCAAAGGCGTAACCTACTGCCCGCACTGCGATGGCCCGCTGTTTAAAGGCAAGCGCGTTGCAGTGATTGGTGGCGGCAACTCCGGTGTTGAAGCTGCTATTGATCTGGCAGGCATTGTTGAACATGTGACGCTGCTGGAGTTCGCACCTGAAATGAAGGCTGACCAGGTGCTGCAGAATAAGCTTCGCAGTCTGAAAAACGTCGATATTATTCTGAATGCGCAAACGACAGAAGTGAAAGGCGATGGCAGCAAAGTCACCGGCCTGGAGTATCGCGACCGCGTGAGTGGCGACGTTCACAGTGTGGAACTGGCGGGTATCTTTGTACAGATAGGTCTGCTGCCAAACACCAACTGGCTGGAAGGTGCCGTCGAGCGTAATCGCATGGGTGAAATCATCATCGATGCCAAGTGCGAAACCAGCGTGAAGGGGGTTTTCGCCGCTGGTGACTGCACCACCGTACCGTATAAGCAGATCATCATCGCGACCGGTGAAGGCGCGAAGGCCTCATTGAGTTCGTTTGATTATCTGATTCGCACGACAGTAGCATAAAAAAAGTAAGACACACCTGCAATGCCAAAACCGTCAGCCATCCGCTGGCGGTTTTTTATTTCCACGCTTTCAGATTGTCAATTCTTGAAACAATAAACCGCGTAACACATTCATTTAATGAGTCTGATCATTAGTTTCATCAAAGAAAGATGAGGCGTTTTCTTTATTATATCAACCTGCATTACGTTTTCATGGTCACCCCTGTCAGGCGTTAACCTGGCAGGGGTTTTCTTTAGCAAATTAGAGGCTATTAACGTACAACTAGCACTGGCAGAGTAGCGTGGCGAACAACGCTGGAAGCGTTTGAGCCGAGCAGATGAGTGCTGATTGATGGGTTGCGCGATCCAATGACGACCACATCCGCATTCAACTCTTCACCCAACTCGTTGACGACGTCACGTACGCTGCCAAAGCGGACGTGTTGTTTAATACGGGAAGGATCGATGCTGAAGTGACCGACCATCGTTTGCAGACGGGTTTCCGCTTCGTGTTGTAGATGCTCTTCAAAACGACGGACATCGGCTGCAAAGCGGTGCAGGCTTAAGCTTGCTGAGCCTGGCAGCACATGCAGCAGATGGATAACCCCGTTTTCCTGTGCCAGAAATTCTGCATGGCGAATAGCCTTGTCGCTCAGTTCCATTTCGAATACATCAACAGGCATTATGATTGTGTTGTACATAAACATTCTCCTTGTCATTACATGAACACATATCAGCATAGTATTAAAAATGATTCTGTCAGTCACGACACAGATTTATGTTTTGCGAACAGGAGATAAGGAGAGAGTCAGGAACTGGGGACTAACCGGAAAGAGGATGCGGATGCATCCCCTGTAAGATAAAGCGAGTGGCTTTGATAAGACAGAGTTAGCGCAGGTAGTCGCCCGCAGCTTCAGGTTGGTACTCAAGCTCAATGACTTCGAGGTGTGTTGAGGTCCCGCCTGGTAGTTCCCAGTGAATGGTGTCGCCAACGCGCAGGCCCAGAAGTGCAGCGCCAACAGGTGCCATTACCGAAAGCTGTGTGCTGCTGTCAGTCATATTGGCCGGATACACCAGGGTACGCACACGGACTTCGCCATCACTCAGATTGCGGAATTTCACGCGGCTGTTCATGGTCACGACATCGTGCGGCATGGTTTCTGGTGAACACATTTGGGCACGATCCAGCTCGGCGTTCAGGGCGTCGGCAATCGGTAAACCAGCAAACGCAGGTTGCTCCAACAGGCGGTCAATGCGTTCCGCATCGAGGTCGTTAATGATGATAGTTGGTCTGGACATTTGTTACTCCATGTCGTCGATACTGCGGGTGCGCAGGTAAATAATCCCAAAAGAAAACCCTCACCGTCAGGCGGCAAGGGTTTAGCTTTTATGATGATACTGAGACTTACCCCTGGTTTGAAGTGATTTAGTTCACATTCAGGCAAATCATCAATATTGTTGCGTATGGTGTGATTTTAGCCGAAAAACGCGATCGTTCTCCAATTTGCATTATGCTTTTTAAGCGCTCGCTGCGGGCGCGTCAAACAACTCAGTGTTCCGCGACAGGAGATCTCATGAGCCAGTACGACAAACTTACCTTGAAAGACGGCAGCTATTTGCATTTTAAAGATTGGGGAAGTGGACAGCCTATCGTCTTTAGCCATGGCTGGCCGCTGACGGCAGATGCGTTTGAGGATCAGATGCTGTTCCTCGGGTCGAAAGGATTTCGGGTGATCGCCCATGACAGGCGTGGGCATGGGCGTTCAGCCCAACCCTGGGATGGTCACAATATGGATCAGTATGCTGACGATCTGGCTGAACTTACCGCGCATCTCAATCTTAAAGATGCCGTACATGTCGGACACTCTACCGGGGGCGGGGAGGTGGCGAGGTACATTGGTCGCCATGGAACGCAGCGGGTAGCCAAAGCGGTGTTAATCGGCGCGGTGACGCCCATAATGATCAAGACCGACTTTAACCCAAATGGTGTGCCGAAAGAGGTGTTTGATGGCATCCGTGAGGGAGTGATAAACGATCGCGCTGCTTTCTTCTATGAACTGACCGCTGCATTTTATGGCTACAACCGCCCGGGCGTAAATGCGTCGAAAGCCGTTCGTGAAAGCTTTGTTGAACAGGGCTTACAAGGTTCCATCAAAGCGTTGTACGACTGTATTCACGCGTTTTCAGAAACTGACCTGCGTGAGGATCTCAAAAGGATGACTATCCCGACGCTGGTGATCCATGGTGATGACGATCAGATTGTCCCGTTTGAAACCTGCGGAAAGGTTGCGGCGGAAATACTGCCTGACGCGCAGTTGAAGGTGTATGTTGGCGGTTCGCATGGCATTTGCACTACCCATAAACAACAGATCAACGGCGATCTGCTCAACTTTATTCAATCGTAATCTTTAGCGGATTGTTCTACGCTGATCTTCTTTTTCCAGGGAGATGAGCGAAGCATAATTTGTGCTGCGCTGATGTTAACTTCAACAGAGAACACTATGTATTTCTATCAACCATCACAAGGACACGGCTTACCGCATGACCCGCTGAATGCCATCATTGGACCGCGCCCTATTGGCTGGATTGCCTCCCGCGACAGCGACGGTCGGCATAACCTTGCACCGTACAGTTTCTTTAACTGCTTTAATTATCATCCGCCGATTATCGGTTTCGCCAGCAGCGGCTGGAAAGATAGCGTGCAGAATATTATCGACACCGGTGAGTTTGTCTGGAATCTGACGACTCTTGAGTTGGCCAGTGCAATGAACGAAACGTCAGCCAGCTTGCCTCACGGCGAGGATGAGTTTTTTGCCGCCGGGCTTAGTAAGGCAGATAGTCGGATAGTCAGCGTGCCGCGGGTGGCGCAAAGCCCGGTCAATTTTGAGTGTCGTTTATCGCAAAGCCTGCAACTGACCACCGCTGATGGTTCGCCTGTTGAAACCTGGCTGGTGCTGGGAGAAGTGGTGGGCATTCATATTGATGAAACGCTACTGGAAGGCGGCATCTACCAGACGGCGAAAGCAAAACCGGTACTGCGTGCGGGCGGGCCAACGGCGTATTATTCGATCAGTGAAACACACCGCTTTGATTTAGTTCGCCCGGATGCTCGTTCAAAACGCTAACCATATGGACCGACGCCAGTTTGCCGCGCCGGTCGTTATTTTCAGTATCCCACTTTGTCGATAATAAACTGTTTACCGCAGTTACCCGGATGCGGTTGCGGTAAGAATGACTGTGCGGATAACGTCTGGTTAATGGTGTCGGCTTTCAGGGACAACTGGATTTCTGTGAGATAGGCCGGATTGCCGTGGCAGCTTAGCTTCACGGCTTTAACGTTCTCTCTGCCCCAGCTTTTAGCGACGGCGGCGTCAAATGCGCTGCGGCTGACGGTTCTGCCGTAGTTTTCAGCGAGGAATTTGCCAGCCTCGCTGTTCTTAACCTCATTATTCATCCGTACCATCGTGCCGAAGTATGCGTCGGGATCAAAACCGAAACAGGCGCCATGTTTGGCATATTCGTAACGTTCCAGACAGGATCTCCCGCCGGCACCGGGCATTACGGCACTGAGTTTTGCCGCGCTTTCCAGCGACAGGCCCGTTTCGGGAGCCGCGCATTTACGGCTGGCGCGCGCTTCAGGCAGGTTGGGAATAGGGCGAGTCGCGCAGCCAAAGCGCATCCAGCGGCGGTTGTCTACTCCACGGGCGGCGATGGATTTTGGCAGGCTGGGCCATAAACCGTGAACGGTCAGGAAATCTGCTTTGTCCGCGCTCTCTTTTTGCAGACGACATTCGGCGGGCTCTTGACGATTTCGCTCGTGTTGGCTCTGACAAAATCCGGTTTGCCAGGAGAGGGCCAGCACGTAGCTGTCAAAATCAGCGTACTGTTTTGCCTGAAGTTCGTCGGCCTGAGCTACAGAAACTGGGAGCAGAAGTGCTGCCAGCAGCGAAGAATAACGCCATGTTGATGTCATGATGATTTCGGATACTTATATAAATTCTGAATATCATCTATTTAATCATAAAAAATGCCAGTCAGGTTTAGCTGACTGGCATCATTTTCATCAGGCGGGAACCCGAATGATTAGCTCCACATTGCCAGAATCGGCCAGCCGACCAGCAGAAGCATAGAGATGTAGATAACGCCGAAGATAGCACCCAGACGCCAGTAGTCTTTGGACTTCACATAACCACAGCCGTAGATAATAACGCCAGGGCCAGTTGCATACGGAGTCAGACAGCCCATGATACCGATGGACAGTACCAGCAGGATACACAGGTGTTCCATCGGAACGCCCGGGATGCCTTTACCGACGGCCAGAATAACCGGCAGCATGGTGGCGGTGTGTGCGGAAAGGCTGGCAAACAGGTAGTGAGCAAAATAGAACACCAGCACCAGAACGATCACGGTCGCGTTAGGCGAGAAGCCTTCCAGGTGCGAGCTCATCGTGTTGGCGAACCAGTCGATGAAGCCTGAGCGGGTTAAACCATTCGCCATAACGACCAGCGTGGCGAGGTTAACCAGGGTGTTCCATGCGCTGTTATAACGGGTGATGTCTTTCCACGGGACAACGTGCAGCGCCAGCATCAGCGAGACTGCCAGCAGACCCACAGCGGTCGCATCAATCAGTTTACCGCCAAAGACCCACAGACCCAGGCTGAGCAGAACCAGACCGATCAGGGTCAGCTCTTTACGCGTCAGTTTACCCATGGTTTTCAGTTCATCACCAGCCCAGGCGGCAACTTCAGCACTGTGAGTAACTTCTGGCTTGTACAGAACATAGGACAGCCACGGAGCAACGATCAGCAAAATAATACCAACCGGCAGGAAGCTGAGGAACCATTGCAACCAGCTGATTTGAATACCGGCAATTTTATTGACGAATTCCAGACCCAGCACGTTAGGTGCAGCACCGGTAACGAACATAGAGGAGCTCAGGCTGGTACTGATTACCATCATCCACATCAGATATCCGCCGATACGGCGCGCGGACGGATCGTTTGGGAATGATTTAAACAGCGGCGGCAGGTTTTTGATAACCGGGAATACGGTACCACCGGTACGCGCGGTGTTGGACGGTGTAAACGGCGCCAGCAGAATGTCGATGATGACAATCGCGTAGCCCAGCGTCAGGGTGCGCTTACCCATGAATTTTACCAGGAACAGCGCGATACGACGACCCAGACCGGTGACTTCATAGCCCAGCGCGAAGATAAACGCGCCAAACACCAACCACACGGTAGTGCTGGAGAAGCCTGCCAGACCCCATTTAAGCGCTTGCTTACCCGCTTTAAACGCCGGATCGGCCAGCTCTGAAGCATCAAACAGCAGATAGTTGCTGCCGATGACGCAGATCGTTACGGCGATAAAGCTTATCGCTGTTGCCGGGATTGGCTCCAGGATCATCCCGACAATCATTGCCACGAAAACGGCAAAATAGTGCCAGGCCTGCGGGGGCATTCCATCAGGGACAGGGATAAGAAACATGACGCCCATTACGACCAATGGGGCCAGTAATTTCCATATTTTATCTTTTGCTAAAGACATGTGTGTGATTCTCCGGAAAGGATCTTTAATTGTGATAATGATGAACTTGTGAAATCTGAGCTAAGAACCAGGTGACGATCAGCAGATCGGCGCAGCCTCCTGGGCTGAGGTTGCGTTCAATGCACTGTTGGTCGAACTGGCGCAGGTATTCGAGATCGGCAGGGGTGCGAATCCCCCCTTGCTGCAAAAGAGTTGTGGCCTGCTGCTGTAGCCAGCGCAGACCTTCTGCGCCGCCACGTGAAGCCACGTTGGTGTCGCCATTGATCGACATCAGCAGCAATAACGTGTCGAGTAGCGCCAGTTCAGGATCGCGGCCCTGAGTCAGCAGTGCGCGGTAGTGCGGCAGGGCATGCTGGATGACTAGCGGGTATCCCGCTTCGGCTTCGCCCCGTGCGCCGGTTAATCCCAGTTGCTGATAAAGACGTTGGCCAGCCGTGAGTTGTTGATTGTTCTGGCGCAGTTCGCGCTCGGTCAGGCCACGGCAAAATGTTGCTACCGTAGAGCAAAGGGTTTCAGCGGTAACAGTCAGTTGGAGCTGGTGCAGGCGGCCAATGGCGGCACACAGCAGCCCCAGTGAAAAGATGCTCCCTTTATGGGTGTTTACCCCCTCGGTGGCGCGAAACATATCGGCTTCGCAGGCCATGCCCAGTGGGCGCAGTCCTTTCAACACATCTTCAGGCGACAGCTGTGCGCTAAACGCCCCATATTCAATAAAACGCGGCAGCCAGGCCTGAATTGCCTCAGCGCTGCGATGAAAATCTTCCAGCGCCATATCTTTATGTGCGCCGTTGTTAATACGATCCACCAGACCCGGTTTGGGCGACAGGTTGACTTCAGTCAACATGGCCCGCCACGCAAGCGTTGCGTAAGCGTCAGGCAGATCCAGAGGAAGGACTGCGTTATTGGTTGATGTTGCGGGAATCGGCATCATGCAGCAGAGCCTCCATCTGAGAGAGTAAGTCGGAAAGCGCGTGGGTTTTACCCCGCGCGCATTCGGCAGCGCTTTGCTCGCACAGCAGACAGCGGCGGGCAGGGAGTGCGAAATGACGCCGGGACAGAATTTCCCCTTCATGGGTCAGGACATCGATGTCCCATAACCGTCCCAGCGGATGTGAATGCTCAAGTTCAATCGTGGCGAGCTTGAGATCGTGGGCCGGGGCTTCAATAGACAAAAGACCTTCCGGACCGCTGGCAGAAACCAGCGCCGTTTGCTCCCTGATAATCCAGGTGGATTTTTCCGCCAGCGCGAGCAGGGCGGTGACGCCGTGATTAAAGATGCGACGGGTTAATGCGCTGTCTTTAATCGGACCCGGTGCGACCACGGTAAATGAGACCAGTGGCGCGTGATGACGCGTCAGCCAGGCATGTTGCCTTGCTTGTCTCTCATCCCGGCTGGCGAGCAGCTCGGGAATCGAAACCGCGTGTTGGGTGGCGTGTTCAGGGAGCAGGCGCATGGCTTATTCCTTCACCTGATGCACAACGTCAATCACCGAGCCATCGCGGTAACGCACAACGGCAATCACGCGGTCGGTGAATTCGATAGCGCGTGGCTGACCGGTGAGCTGCTGTGCACGTTCGCGCAGCCATTCAATGGACACCACTTTCATACCGGCTTCTTTCAGACGTTCAGCCAGTTCCGGACGCGCAGGGTTAACGGCGATACCGTGGTCAGTGACCAGGATGTCTACGCTGGAGCCTGGGGTTACGCAGGTCAGGACGTTATCAACCAGCGTCGGGATGCGTCCGCGAACCAGCGGAGCGACAATGATGGAAAGCGCAGCGGCAACCGCAGTATCGCAGTGACCGCCGGATGCGCCGCGCAGTACGCCGTCAGAACCGGTCAGTACGTTAACGTTGAAGCTGGTATCAACTTCCAGCGCACTCAGCACCACGACGTCCAGACGATCGACGGAGGCGCCTTTTGAGCCCCAGTTGGCATATTGGTTGGCACTGATCTCAATGTGGTTTGGATTGCGGGCCAGCGACTCAGCCGCGTTACGGTCAAAGCTCTGTACGTCCAGCAGTTTGCGAATCAGGCCTTTTTCGTGCAGGTCAACGATGGTAGCGGTGATGCCGCCCAGCGCGAAGTCAGCACGGATATCGCGGCTGCGCATCTTGTCTTCCAGGAAACGAGTAACGGCCAGAGAAGCGCCGCCGGTTCCTGTCTGCAGTGAGAAGCCTTCATTGAAGTAACCGGAGTTAGCAATGACGTCTGCCGCGCTACGGGCGATTAACAGTTCTCGCGGGTTGGTGGTCATGCGTGTCGCATCAGCACCGATTTTGTCCGCATCGCCGACCTGATCGATCTGTACAATCAGATCCACTTGATCCTGCGTAATGCTGGCCGGGTTATGCGGATAGGTCAGCAGCTGTTCAGTCAGCAGGACAACCTGTTTTGCATTTTCGGCATCGACGCGGGCATAGCCCAGTGACCCACAGCACGCTTTACCGGTATAGCCGTTAGCATTACCAAACTGGTCGCAGGACGGTACGCCGAGGAACGCCACATCAATGCTGAGTTCGCCACTTTGCACCAGGTGTACACGGCCGCCGTGGGAGTGGACCTGCACAGGCTCGGCCAGCAGGCCACGGGAGATCTCTTCCGCCAGCGGGCCACGCAGCCCGGAGGTGTAAATACGGCTGACTACGCCCTGACGGATGTGCTCAACCAGCGGAGCATGGCAGTCGCTCAGGGAGCTGGAGGCCAGCGTCAGATTTTTAAAGCCCATTCTGGCGATGGCGTCCATCACCAGGTTAATCGTCAGATCGCCACCGCGAAAAGCGTGGTGGAAAGAGATGGTCATGCCATCCTGTAAACCTGAACGACGAATGGCGTCTTCCAGGTTAGCGCACAGCTTTTTGTCGCGCGGTTTTTGCGCCTGTAATTCTACTTTTGCGGTGCTCTGATAAGCGGAAAGCTCACTTTCTGCATGACGGCTCCAGGTCGCCACGCGATCCTGGCGTTGAGACTGTTCGATTTTCTGCGTCATTTTTTTGCCTTATTCTTCGCGAATGCCTGAAAGTTCTGCACGGGAGATAACCAGAAGGGCGCGCTCGATAACCGGGCTGTCGACCATTTTGCCGTTCAGGGAAACTACGCCACGGCCTTCGCGAGCGGCGGCTTCAGCGGCTTCCACGACCAGGCGCGCGTGAGCCAGCTCTTTGCGTGTCGGCGCATACAGGTTGTGCAGGAGCTCGATCTGGCGCGGGTTGATGAGCGACTTACCGTCAAAACCCAGTTGCTTGATGTGTGCGGCTTCATGCAGGAAACCCGCTTCGTTGTTGGCATCGGAATAAACGGTGTCGAACGCCTGAATGCCGGCAGAGCGTGCCGCCTGCAAAATAGAGCAGCGGGCAAACAGCAGTTCAGTCCCTTCCGCAGAGCGCTCAGTGCGCAGGTTACGCACATAATCTTCCGCACCCAGTGCAATACCGATCAGGCGCTCGGAAGCGTGGGCAATTTCTACCGCGCGGGTAATGCCTAACGGCGATTCGATGGCAGCTAACAGACCGGTACTGCCGGGCTCACGGCCACAGGCTTTCTCGATACGCAGGATTTCGCTTTCGATGTCGATGACGTCCTGCGCGGTATCGGTCTTCGGTAAACGCACGATGTCAGCGCCGCCGCGTACCACGGCTTCGAGATCGTTAATGCCCCATTCGGAGTCGAGGGCGTTTACGCGCACGATAGTTTCAACGTCGTGATACAGCGGATGCTGCAGCGCGTGGTACACCATACGGCGAGCAGTATCTTTCTCGCGCAGCGCGACGGAGTCTTCCAGGTCGAACATCAGCGCATCTGCCGGATAGATGAACGAGTTGCTGACCATGGCGGCATTGGCGCCCGGTACGAACAGCATGCTGCGGCGGGTACGGGTTTTACGTTGCTGCAAAGATTCACTAATCACTGGCAATCCTCCCATGGCAGTGCAGGAATACCGCCAGCGCGGGCCAGTAGTGCTTCCAGTCGCGCACGTAAAATGCAGTCCAGTGCGCCTTTATCATCAACATTTAATTGCACGCCGCGTACGTTGTAGCGGGACAGAACGTCCAGAATGGTGGCCCGGATGGCATCACCGAACTGCTTTTCGACGCTACTGTTAACCTGCAGGTCAATATCCTGCGAATCGAGTGGGGCGATGCGAATCATCACATCACCGGACTCGAGTGTGCCTGCGACGGCTGCCTGGTTTATTTTCATTTTTCACCTGTTGCTAATGCGGGGGTATTTTGGCGGACTGCCGCACCCGATGAGGCCCGCTCAACCATGCTTTGCAGATAGTGCAGCGTGGCGTCAGGGACCAGGGATGCGATAGCCGTGAGATCTTTTTTAACCAGCAGCTTGCGCACCCAGGAGGCAGAAATCGGCATCTCCTGGAAGCACAGCCGCTCAATTTCCACCAGTTCAATCGGTGGGGCGGGAAGCGTTGGGGTCTCCAGCCAGTAGCGCATATCGTTGTTGTACTGGGAGGTGACGGTGCAATACGGCTCGGTACCGACGAAGCGGTGCGTGACGCCAAGAGCCGGGGCCAGATACTGGCGGAAGATTTTCAGGTCTATTTCGGTATAGCAGTGGTTAATAACGCTCTGCTCTTTGATGAAGTAGCACGGGAATGTGGCGCGGGAAATGATGTATTCCGAACCGCGATGAACGGTTAAACGTGGAATGTCTTTTGTCCCTTTAAGCACCAGATCCAGTCGGTCTTCATACGGAAAACGCGAGGTATCTTCTTTCACCAAAAACAGATGCAGCCAGTCACATTGCGCGGCTGCTTGTTGGATCAGAAAACGATGTCCGTTGGTGAAGGGGTTGGCGTTCATGACGATACAGCCAATTTTTTTCCCTTCATGGCGCTGTTTCGCCAGTGATTCAGCGTAGCGTTTCAGACGTGTGGTGCTGTTTTCCATCAGCACCATAATGCCGGGAACGCTGGTCAGCGTAGAAAAACCGCACTGCTTAAACAGCGACTCGTACTCGGTTTTGGTATAGATGAAGAGGTGCGTACAGTGGCGCTCATAGGCGAGGTTGATTAACTCGGTCGCCAGCGTCAGCGCTAAGCCTTCACCCCTTACGGATTCGCAGATGGCGACGCACTTTATGATATTGCCGGCAATGCCGCCGCAGGCAATCAGACGGTCATCACGGGTGACGGTGATAAATACTTCGACAGTTGTATCAACGCTCAAATCATTCTCTTTCAGAAATTGCGCGATAGCCGCCATCTTTTTATTTTCTGAGCGTTTAACTTGCGTGAATATATTATTACCGAACATAGTGAATAGAGCCCCGATGCTATATTTGTTACTGGGTTTCTGTTTTTGTTGCTCTGTTTAGCAACCTGATAACTTCTTGTTTGCAATTGAAGGGAATGTTTTTTTATTACGGAGTATTTCTTTTTTTCCCTGCTGCATACATCGTAAGGAGTATTTTGGAGGTAATTTTTGATTTATTTCACAATAAGTTAGAAGGTTTTAATGTGTTTTATGGTTTTAAGTTTTTTAATTAATTTAACTCCGAAATAGCGTGTGGTTTTAATTTGTTTAATTGATTTAAGGTGGGGAATCTGCAACGATCCTGTTTTATACCGCGACTTGCAAATAAAACATTTTTATTACAACTACAATGAGAAATAAGTTTCGGGTATCGTCGCTGAGGAAGAAATATGGCAGAGCAGAAAAATAAAACACGGTTTCCTTTTTTTCGCAGTCTGGCGTTTCCATTGCGTATCTTTCTGCTTATTTTGGTCGTTTCTGTTTTTATTATCGCCGCGTTAGCACAATACTTTACCGCCAGTTTTGAAGATTATCTGGCAACGCATGTCCGCGATATGGCGATGAACCAGGCCAAAATCATCGCCTCTAACGACAGTATCATCGCGGCGGTGAAGCATCGTGATTACAAGCGTCTGGCGACCATTGCCGACAAACTGCAGAGCGGGACTGACTTCGACTATGTGGTTATCGGGGATACCAACTCTGTCCGCCTTTACCACCCAAATCCGGAAAAAATTGGCTACCCGATGCAGTTCACCAAACCCGGCGCGCTGGAAAGAGGGGAAAGTTACTTTATTACCGGCAAAGGGTCGATTGGGATGGCGATGCGCGCCAAAACGCCCATCTTTGATGACGATGGCAAAATCATTGGCGTGGTCTCAATTGGCTATCTGATCAGTAAAATCGATAGCTGGCGATCGGACTTTTTACTCCCAATGGCAGGGGTGTTTATCCTGCTGTTGCTGGTACTTATGCTGCTCTCCTGGTTATTTGCCGCCCATATTCGCCGGCAGATGTTGGGGATGGAGCCTAAGCAAATTGCGCGGGTAGTGCGTCAGCAGGAAGCGCTATTCAGCTCGGTATATGAAGGTTTGATCGCCGTGGACCCTGATGGGTATATCACCGCAATAAACCGCAGCGCGAGGAAAATGCTGGGACTGTCTTCGCCTGGACGAAAGTGGCTTGGAAAACCGGTTAGTGAGGTGGTTCAGCCGACTGACTTTTTCACCCAGCAGATTGCGGAAAAACGACAGGACGCGATGGTGAACTTTAATGGCCTGAGCGTTATCGCTAACCGTGAGGCGATTCGCTCCGGCGATGAACTGCTTGGGGCAATCATCAGTTTTCGTAGTAAAGATGAAATTGCTACTCTTAATGCGCAATTAACGCAGATCAAACAGTATGTAGAGAGCCTGAGAACGCTGCGTCATGAACACCTTAACTGGATGTCGACCATTAATGGCCTGCTGCAAATGAAAGAGTATGACCGGGTGCTGGCAATGGTGCAGGGGGAGTCGCAGGCGCAACAGCAACTGATTGACAGCCTGCGTGGCGCGTTTGCCGATCGTCAGGTAGCCGGTCTGTTGTTTGGCAAGGTGCAGCGTGCACGTGAACTGGGCCTCACTATGACTATCGTTCCTGGCAGTCAACTGCATCAACTCCCTGAGGGGCTGGATAGCACAGAGTTTGCAGCAATTGTTGGCAATCTGCTTGATAATGCATTTGAAGCGAGCTTGCGCACCCAGCAAGGCAACAAGATCGTCGAACTCTATTTGAGCGATGAAGGGGATGACGTGATCATCGAAGTTGCCGATCAGGGATGCGGTGTACCGGAAGCATTGCGTGAAAAAATATTTGAACAGGGTGTGAGCACCCGTACCGATGAACCAGGTGAACATGGCATCGGTTTGTATCTGATTGCAAGTTATGTGAGGCGCTGTAACGGGGTGATTACACTCGAAGATAACTCCCCCTGCGGCACCTTATTTTCTTTATTTCTTCCGAAAGTGAAAAAAAATAATGACGGAACCATTAACGCTATTGATCGTTGAGGATGAAACGCTACTGGCGGAAATGCATGCTGAATATATCCGCCATATACCCGGCTTCAGCCAGATTTGGCTGGCGGGTAATCTTGCGCAAGCGAGGATGATGATTGAGCGTTTTAAGCCCGGTTTGATTCTGCTCGATAACTACTTGCCGGACGGCAAGGGAATTACGTTGTTGCATGAACTAACCCAGACGCGTTATCCGGGCGGCGTGGTGTTTACCACGGCGGCCAGCGACATGGAAACGGTCTCCGAGGCCGTGCGCAGCGGCGCGTTTGATTATCTGGTTAAACCCATTGCCTACGAGCGCCTGGGACAGACGCTGACGCGTTATCAACAGCGCAGACGCATGTTGGCCGGTAATGACAGCGCCAGTCAAAAGCAGATTGATGAAATGTTTAATGCTTATGCGCGCGGCGAACCGAAAGGCGATTTGCCGACCGGAATTGATGCGTTAACGCTGAATGCGGTGTTGAAATTATTTGCCGATCCGACGGTACATCATACTGCGGAAACGATCGCCCAGGCGCTCACTATCAGCCGTACCACCTCCAGGCGCTACCTGGAGTACTGTGCCAGCCGTCATTTGATTATTGCGGAGATTATTCACGGTAAGGTGGGGAGGCCGCAGCGTATTTATCACGGCGGCTAATTCACGTCATCCTTGAAGCTGCCTCTTTGTGGGCTGCGTGAAGAAACCCCAGGCACATAATTATCTATGGTACTGGGGATGTCTTCACTTGCCGCCTTGATGCAGCTTAAATGATTTTGCGTATCAAGGTCAGATACTGACAGTTATCGTTAACCGCCAATCAGGGCGGACGTCGCCGGCACCATCACTTCAGTTGCGATAATCACAACCAGCAGTCCAACCAGAACCGGAACCGAGGTACGTTTCACTACTTCGAACGGAGAGATCTTTGCCATCCCTGCGACAGCGACAACCACACCGGAGACCGGAGAGATTGTGCGTCCAAGGTTTGATGCCTGCAGCATCGGGATAGCCAGGTAAGCCGGGTTAATACCAGAAGAGTGCGCCAGTTTCGGGATCATCTCAACGAAGGCATAGAACGGTGCGTTACCGGACCCCGTGGTCATTGCCGCCAGCATAGTCAGGATCACCAGTACCAGCATCAGAATAATGCTCGCGGAGCCAAACGAGGTGGCGATAGAAATCAGACTCTGAATAAAGCCGATTGTGCTCAGACCCTGGGCAAAAACGCCCGCCGCGACTAACAGCATCACCACGTTAGCAAAGGCATCCGCCATACCACGGTAGGCGACTTCCAGACCCGAGAAAACCTTCTGGGTGTTGAATCCTCGTACGAACTCCAGTACAGCAGCGATGAGCATGCACAGCACCAGAATCGTAATGATATGCAGCTGTGGGGCCCATTTTCCATCGAAAATCAGGACGCCAACGATCGGGGTAAATGGCAAGATGGCGTAAAACGACGGGGCGGTAGTGGTAATTTCAGCCACATCTAACATTTCATGAGAAATGTTCTCTTTTTTATCCAGGTAACGCTGCCAGAAAAAGTGGGCAATCGCCATAGCAATGATGGCGGCAATGGAAATTGGCAGCGTGGTTTTAAACGCGAAATCGATCAGCGGCATTTCCGCGGCTTTTGCAGCCAGCACTACATCACCGGATGTTGGCGAAAGAATAATAGCGGCTGGGGAGGCGCAAATGGCCGCTGCGGCGCCACGGCTAATCCCAACGTTAACCATGATCGGGAACAATGTCGCCATCAGCAATACGCCCAGACCGGTTGCTGAAGAGACCGCCAGGGACATCAGGCAGGCGACAAAATAGGCGGCAATCATAAGCAGATAAGGTGAATTGATATACTGCAGCGGCTTAGAGGCCAGCTTAACCACCATATCATTCGCGCCAATATGCGTCATGTAGGCGGCAAAACCACACAGCATCATAATCATCATGCCGAGATCGCCGCCACGGCTCATCAGCAAAATTTTAATATATTCAACAATGTCTGTTGCCGTATAGCCCGTCGTTGCTGCGCTAGACGGCAAAACTTTATGGCCCATCAACGCACTGATAATCAGCAAAACCAGACCGCCGACAAACAGTACGCCTGTCGCGGAATAACCTTTAATGATGTAGCGCGCTACACCCACAATAACCACAACCCCAATAAGGAGTTCAATAAATGTCAACATTGTTTCCCCTGTCGCATTGCTGCCCAGAAAGTTAAAAAACTAAAAAAAGTAAAAAGTGGTGACAGAATGTGCCTAATAAACCGATAACTCTTGCTGATTGAAATCAATAAAAATACGGATTCAAGCGATGGCTAAGCCGTTTTTTCAGCATCGCGATTAAAAAAACAATATCACAATAAAAAACTGTGAAGCGCAGCGTTGGTGTGTGTGTTTTGTGGTGATATTGATGACTTATTGTTAATTTATTGTGATGTTATTTAACTCTCGCCGCAGGAAAGCACAATTTATTGGCAATAAAGAGAAAATAGTTCCTATGAAATGGCTCAGTAAATAAAGGGATAACTTATAGGCTGAGGAATATTCTGATTTTTTATTTGCGCATTTTTGTTAAGCTGACATTAAGGTTGGGTTTGCTAAAATTAATAATAAATCCCAGGATGGTAATTAAGTTGTGATTTTCGCTAAACGATATTTTCTCATTTTTTCATTTATTTTTATTCAGTTAGCTTTCACTTCCCAGGCTGCTGCTGAAGATAAAGGCTGGTTTGCTACTTTTAAAGATAATGTCAGTGAAACCTGGCAGCAGCCGGAACATTATGATCTGTATGTACCTGCTATTACCTGGCATGCGCGTTTTGCCTACGATAAAGAAAAAACGGATCGCTACAATGAACGGCCGTGGGGTGCAGGATTTGGTCAATCCCGTTGGGATGATAAAGGTAACTGGCACGGACTTTATATCATGGCGTTTAAGGATTCCTACAATAAATGGGAACCCATTGGCGGCTATGGCTGGGAAAAAACCTGGCGACCGCTGGCTGATGAAAACTTCCATACAGGTCTCGGCTTTACCGCCGGTTTCACCGCGCGTGATAACTGGAACTACATTCCGGTACCGGTGCTGTTACCGCTGGCATCAATTGGTTATGGTCCGGCAACGTTTCAGATGACCTACATTCCTGGAACGTATAACAACGGCAACGTCTACTTTGCGTGGATGCGGTTCCAGTTTTGATGGACTACCTGTATTGTCAGGTGGTTTATTGGAAAGTCTTTTAAAAACATAGCGATAGGAAGTTTAACTGAAAAATAACGCGACATTTATCACTTTTTGATAAAGTTCGACTGGACAAAGTGCACCACAATTGTTGTACTGATACCCGACACAGCATTTGTGTCTATTTTTCATGTAAAGGTAATTTTGATGTCTAAGATTAAAGGTAACGTTAAGTGGTTTAATGAGTCCAAAGGATTCGGTTTCATTACTCCGGAAGATGGCAGCAAAGATGTGTTCGTACACTTCTCTGCAATCCAGACCAATGGTTTTAAAACTCTGGCTGAAGGTCAGCGTGTAGAGTTCGAAATCACTAACGGTGCCAAAGGCCCTTCTGCTGCAAACGTAATCGCTCTGTAAGCATACGACAGCAAGCATTCAAAACCCGCTTAATTGCGGGTTTTTTTCGCTTCAATGTGCGGGAGAGGCAGAAACCAACCAGAATGCCAGGGCGGTCATCGCGAATGATCCCAACAGATTAACCAGTACATTCACCATAGCCCAACCAAAGCGTCCTTCCTGCAGTAAAAACACTACCTCAGCAGAGAAAGTGGAAAACGTTGTCAGTCCCCCGCAAAAGCCAGTAGTAATCAGCACCTTCCACATTGGGTCAATATTTGTCATGCGATTAAACCATGCCAGACCCATACCAATGATAAATGCGCCAAGTAAGTTTGCAGCCAGCGTACCGAATGGAATGGCCTGATGCAGCGGGTTAAACCGCATACTCAACATCCATCTTGCTACGCTACCTGTACCACCACCGATAAAAACTGCTAAAAGGAGTTGTAACACTGCGTAATCCTGCTATTTGATTGTATAGAGGGTGAGTGTAACGCTGAATAATTGTTGTTGGCGAGCCTAACAAAGTTTTCTGGAGGGAATATGTTCGTTGCAGCAGGGCAATTTGCCGTGGGACCTTCATGGGAAAAAAATGCAGAAACTTGCGCCTTACTGATGTCTCAGGCTGCAGGAGAGGGGGCGTCGCTACTGGTATTACCGGAGGCATTGCTGGCGCGTGACGATTTAGACCCTGACCTGTCAGTGAAATCAGCTCAGCTTTTGGAAGGCGGGTTTCTGACGTATTTGTTGCGAGAAAGCGCACAAAATGAGATGACGACAATCCTGACGATTCATGTTCCCTCTGTGCCAGGCCGGGCATTTAACATGCTGGTGGCGCTACGGGCTGGTCGGGTAGTGGCCCATTACGCTAAATTACATCTCTATGATGCCTTTTCGATTCAGGAGTCACGTAATGTCGATGCAGGGGACGCCATAGCGCCGCTGCTGGAGGTAGGCGGAGTAAAAGTAGGGCTAATGACCTGCTATGACCTGCGCTTCCCTGAGCTGGCGCTGGCGCTCGCGTTGCAGGGGGCTGAGATTCTCGTTTTACCTGCGGCTTGGGTGCGGGGATCGTTAAAAGAGCATCATTGGGCCACGCTTTTGGCGGCAAGAGCGCTGGATGCCACGTGTTATCTGGTTGCGGCCGGAGAATGCGGCAACAAGAATATCGGCCAAAGCCGGGTCATCGATCCCTTTGGCGTGACTATTGCGGCGGCGGCTGAAACGCCCGCGCTCATTATGGCCGAGGTTTCCGCCGAGCGGGTCAGGCAGGTCAGGGCACAACTTCCGGTGTTAAGTAACCGACGCTTTGCGCCACCGCAATTATTATGACGTTTTTTTAAACAAGGCTTGATTCACCTTGTTACAGATTGCTATTGTGTGCGCGCGTCGAAAGGCCGTTAATATTCTCAGGTTAATATGGCGCTTTATGTAGCCTGGTTTAAGTCAAGAAGGTATCTATGGGTGAGATTAGTATTACCAAACTGCTGGTGGTTGCCGCACTGGTTGTTCTGCTGTTTGGTACCAAGAAGTTACGTACTCTGGGTGGAGACCTGGGGACGGCAATCAAGGGCTTCAAGAAAGCAATGAACGACGATAATGCCGATGCCAAGAAAGAGGCTGATGGTAGCGTTCAGGCTGAGAAGCTTTCTCATAAAGAGTAATTCTGCAAACTCTGCATGAAAAAAACCGGCGATTTGCCGGTTTTTTATTGCTGATATGTAAGTGAGTATTACACGATTACTTCACTTCCAGCCCTTTGGCCTGCATGTCAGCATGGTATGAAGAGCGCACGAATGGACCGCAAGCAGCGTGGGTAAAGCCCATAGCCATGGCTTCTGCTTTCATCTCATCGAACTCATCCGGGCTTACATAGCGTTGAACCGGGAGGTGATGGCGGCTTGGCTGTAAATACTGCCCCAGCGTCAGCATGGTCACGCCATGGCTGCGCAGGTCTCGCATGACCTCAATGATTTCAGCATTAGTTTCACCCAGACCCACCATCAGACCCGATTTGGTCGGAATCTCCGGGTGCGCTTCCTTAAAGCGTTCCAGAAGCTTCAGCGACCAGTTGTAGTCAGCCCCAGGGCGTACATTACGATAAATACGCGGTACGTTTTCGAGGTTGTGGTTAAACACGTCCGGCGGTGTGGCTGTGAGGATATCCAGCGCGCGATCCATACGACCACGGAAGTCAGGCACCAGCGTTTCGATTTTAATCGACGGACTTTTCTCACGAATCGCGGTGATGCAGTCAGCAAAGTGCTGAGCGCCGCCGTCACGCAGATCGTCGCGGTCAACGGAGGTAATCACGACATAGCGCAGCGCCATGTCCGCAATTGTCTGAGCCAGTTTTAACGGCTCGTTGGCGTCAGGAGCAACCGGACGGCCATGGGCAACGTCACAGAATGGGCAACGGCGAGTACAGATTGCGCCGAGGATCATAAAGGTTGCTGTTCCGTGATTGAAACATTCAGCCAGGTTAGGGCAGGAAGCTTCTTCGCAGACAGAGTGCAGGCCATTTTTGCGCATTGCCGCTTTGATGCCCTGGATGCGAGTGGAGTCCGCTGGCAGTTTTATTTTCATCCATTCCGGTTTACGCAGCAGGGCTTCACGCTCTGTTGCCACATTTTTTACCGGGATAAGAGCCATCTTATCGGCATCGCGGTATTTAACACCGCGTTCCATCACAATGGGTTTACTCATAGCTTGCGTGTTCCAGTTGCGAATTACGAAGGAAAGCGTTTCAATTCAAGGGAATGTTGCATTTATCAACTATTTTTGAATTAGTGATACGCAGTATATCATTGAAACGGGCCAGAAAGCAGCCTGACAGGCTGGCAAAATGTAAAATAGTTGTTGTTTTGTGCCATTTGCCACAACATATGCCGTGGCAAAGTATGACCGTATTTTCAGTTCGCAATGTACTCGTGCGGTGGGTTACCCAACAGCGCGAGAATGTTGGCCAGCAGGCGGGGGCGAATGCTTTCGGTCGTGGCTGTGCTATCCCACTGCGATACTTTCGCCATCTCCATCCCGGCATAACCACAAGGATTGATACGCAGGAAAGGCGACAAGTCCATATCCACGTTGAGCGCTAAGCCGTGAAATGAACATCCTTTACGGATACGTAATCCCAAAGAACAGATTTTCTTCTCACCCACGTATACGCCAGGCGCATCGGCTCGCGGGTGGGCGTCAATGCCGATTTCGGCAAGGGTATTCACGACGGTTTGCTCCAGCAGCGTAACCAGTTCGCGAACGCCAAGTTTACGACGCTTCAGGTTCAACAGCACATACATGACCTGTTGGCCTGGCCCGTGGTAGGTCACCTGACCGCCACGATCGCTCTGGATCACCGGAATATCTCCCGGCATCAATACGTGCTCAGCTTTACCTGCCTGACCCTGGGTGAAGACAGGATAATGCTCTACCAGCCAGATTTCATCATGACTGTTTTCATCACGGGTATCGGTAAATTCATGCATGGCTAGAGAGACTGGCTCGTAAGGTTGAAGACCGAGCTGGCGGACCAGAATTTTATCCTGATACAAAACGGCATCTCCGTAGAGAATGTTAAAGAGGGGAAAAGTATATCACAGGGGGGGGTTACCCGAGCGGGGATGCAGCGGGTAACCGACAGGTTTTTACAGCACCATGCGTACGATATCGATATTGCCTAATTCTTCGTACAGCGTTTCAACCTGCTCAATGTGTGTAGCAGTGATGGTGATTGAGACCGAGTGGTAGTTGCCTTTGCTGCTCGGTTTTACCGTCGGAGAGTAATCACCTGGCGCATGGCGCTGTACCACTTCAACCACCTGATCAACCAGCTCAGGCAACGCCTGCCCCATTACTTTGTAAGTAAATGGAGTAGGGAATTCAAGCAGTTCGTTAAGTTTGGTTTTCATGTCAGCTCCGGCGTTACATCAAAAAATAATAACTCCCACTGCGCGTGGGAGTTATCTGGATACCTAGTATATGGGGACGTAAATCACACTTTCAAGTGTTCGATTTTTAGCCAAACCAGTGATGGAACATTAATTTAATGTAATCAATGATTTTCCCAAAGAAGTTGCCTTCAGGGATTTCCTGCAGCACCACCAGCGGGCGCTGTTCAATGGTTTTGCCATCCAACTGGAAGTTGATAGTGCCGACAACCTGGTTTTTCTGCAGCGGGGCGTGCAGTTCAGTGGTGTTCAACACATAGCTGGCTTTCAGGTCTTTCATGCGGCCGCGCGGAATGGTCAGGTAGACGTCTTTATCAACGCCTAACGACGCACGATCGGTGTTACCAAACCAGGCGGGTTCTGAGGCAAATTCTTTACCCACTTTCAACGGGTTCACGGTTTCGAAGAAACGGAAGCCCCAGGTCAGCAGTTTTTTACTTTCGGTTTCTCGGCCTTTATAGGTGCGACCACCCATAACGGCGGAGATCAGACGCATCTGGCCTTCGGTTGCGGATGCAACGAGGTTATAGCCAGCCTTATCGGTGTGACCGGTTTTGATACCGTCGACATTCAGGCTGTTATCCCACAGCAGGCCGTTGCGGTTTAACTGACGAATGCCGTTAAAAGTGAACTCTTTTTCTTTATAGATAGAGTATTCGTTAGGCACGTCACGAATCAGAGCCTGACCAATCATCGCCATGTCGCGAGCCGAGCTGTACTGACCGTCAGCATCGAGACCATGAACGGTCTGGAAGTGGGTGTTTTTCAGGCCCAGCGCATTCACATAGCTGTTCATCAGGCCGACGAAAGCATCCTGGCTACCGGCTGCGAAGTCTGCCATCGCCACGCACGCGTCGTTTCCGGATTGCAGGTTAATACCACGGATCAGCTGAGAAACAGGAACCTGCATGCCTGGCTTGAGGAACATCAGCGATGAACCTTTGAAGACCGGGTTGCCCGTAGCCCATGCGTCATTGCCGACGGTGACCAGATCGGTTTCTTTGAATTTCCCGGCTTTCATCGCCTGGCCGATGACGTAGCTGGTCATCATTTTGGTCAGACTGGCGGGGTCGCGGCGAGTGTCTGCGTTCTGTTCTGCCAGAACTTTACCTGAATTGTAATCAATCAGGATATACGACTCCGCATCGATCTGCGGAACACCCGGGATCATGGTTTTAATATTCAGGTCATCGGCATGGGCAGCAGAGAGAGAGGCTGCGCAGAGAGCCGCGGTGAGCGCCATACGCTGCACGAAACGAGCGGAAAAAGTGGTCTTCATGGTCTGAACTACGACGTCCGTGATGAAATTAAAAAAAGTGCCCTACTATAGCAAATGCATAACTGGCAGGCATCTGACTTTCCGCGTGACTTTGTTAATGTCATTTACAGAAACTGACAGTTCAGATACCTGATTTACGTTATTACACGCCGGTGATGAAGGACTGTAATTGCGCCTCGGATTGAAGACGCTGCTGCAATGTGGAGGCTTCAGCTTTGCTGGCAAACGGCCCCATCTGGATACGCCAGACTGCGCCGTTTTGTACCACCCGGCCAGGAACGCCAAACTGCTGGCTTAAACGCTTTTGATACTGCTGCGCGCGCGACTGCTCGCTGACTGCGCCAACCTGAACCACATAGCGTCCGTTGGCAGTTGCCGCAGGCGCAGGGGCTGTGACGGCTGCTGGTGTTGTTGCCGGCGCGGTTGACGTGACCGGTGCGGTGGTTGTCGATTGCGGCGCCGGAGTCGGCTCGCTGCTTTCCAGCACGCCTGATGCGAGCGTGGTTGGCGCACCGAGGAATCCACTGCTGTTTACTGGCGCACCGGTTGGATCATCGCTTTTCAGCGTGGAATTACTGATCGGACGAATATCGCCTTGCGGCTGACCTGCATCTGATGGCGAAGGCATGCTTCCCATATTGCCGCCACCGCTTAAATCAGGACGCGCAGGCAAGGCATAAGTTTGTTTCGCGACCGTGGTACAAGCCATACCCGGTCCGGACAATGAACCATCCTGGGCGACGATGATTGGGTCGATACGCACTTTAGTGTTGTTGGAGGTGTTCAGACGATCGGCTGCGGCGCGCGAAAGTGAAATCACGCGATCGTTGCCATAAGGCCCGCGATCGTTAATGCGCACGACGATCATCCTGCCGTTCGCCAGATTGGTAATTCTGGCATAGCTGGGGACAGGCAGCGTCGGATGCGCAGCGGTCAGCTGCATCGGATCGAACGCTTCGCCAGATGCGGTTAAGTTGCTTCCTGGTTCCGCATCATAGATAGCGGCAAGTCCGGCCTGGCTAAAGCGGGAGGGATCCTGCACGATTTTGTAGCTTTTACCATCACGCTGGTAGTCCTGATTCGCCGTTGGGTTCAGGGGTTCAAAGCGCGGATCAGCCCCGCTGATTTCAACAATCGGACCATTACACACCGCAGGCTGCGGTGCGACAGCAACCTGTTGCTGACCATCATCACTCGAACACGCCGCGAGCATTCCTGCTGCGATGCAGATACCAAGCCACTGCTTACGCATTGCGTACCCCTTACACGCTTTTCGACAACATTTTTCTATGGGTGTGGATCGACATAACAATCCCGAACCCGGCCATCAGCACGATAAGTGCCGAGCCTCCGTAACTGACCAGTGGGAGTGGAACCCCAACCACGGGCAGAATACCGCTCACCATACCAATATTTACGAAGACATAAACGAATAATATCAACATTAAGCCACCCGCCATGACGCGACCAAAGGTGGTTTGCGCGCGGGCAGCGATCCATAATCCGCGCATAATCAGCAAAATGTAGAGCGTCAACAGAATCAAGATCCCCACCAGACCCAGCTCTTCCGCTAAGACTGCAAAGATAAAGTCGGTGTGGCGTTCGGGTAAAAACTCAAGCTGCGACTGTGTACCATGCAGCCAGCCTTTACCGCGTAACCCGCCGGAGCCAATAGCAATTTTAGACTGAATTATGTGATAACCCGCGCCCAGCGGATCGGTTTCCGGGTCGAGCAGCATCATGACGCGCTGACGCTGGTAATCATGCATCAGGAAGAACCACAGTATCGGGATAAACGCCGCGACCAGAACTACCGCAACGCCGATTAAGCGCCAGCTCAAACCAGAAAGGAACAAGACAAACAGACCGGAAAGGGCGACCAGAATTGAGGTGCCGAGGTCAGGTTGGGCGGCGACCAGCAGCGTGGGCATAAAAATCAGCACCAGCGCAATGGCGGTATTTTTTAGCGATGGTGGGCAAACGTCACGGTTAATAAAGCGCGCAACCATCAGCGGCACGGCGATTTTGGCAATTTCAGAAGGCTGAAAACGCACGATACCCAAATCCAGCCAGCGCTGCGCACCTTTGGAAATGGCGCCGAAGGCGTCTACCGCCACCAACAGAATGATGCAAAAGATATAGAGATAGGGCGCCCAGCCCTCATACACCCGGGGGGGAATTTGCGCCATCACTACCATGATGACCAGGCCCATTGCGATCTGGCCGACTTTGCGCTCCATCATGCCAATATCCTGGCCGCTGGCGCTCCAGATGACCAGTGAGCTGTAAACCAGCAAAGCCAGCAAAATAAGCAACATTGTGGGATCGATGTGGATTTTGTCCCAGAATGTTTTTTTGTTCGGATTATCCGTCACGATTATTGGTCCTCCGCTGCTGCAACCGCTGGGTTTTCCGCAGGCAGATTGGTGTTGTTGTCGCCCAACATAATATGGTCAAGGATCTGGCGCATAATGGTACCCACCGCCGGACCCGCACCGCCGTTTTCAAGGATCATGGCGACAGCGACCTGGGGTTTATCATAGGGGGCGAAGGCCGTCATCAGCTTGTGGTCACGTAAACGCTCGGCGATCTTATGTGCGTTATAGGTTTCATTAGCTTTCAGGCCAAAGACCTGCGCGGTACCGGATTTCGCCGCAATTTTGTAAGGCGCGCCAGCAAAATACTTATGCGCAGTTCCGTTAGGGCGGTTCGCAACACCGTACATACCGTCTTTCGCGATTTCCCAGTAACCAGAATGAATATCGCCAACGGGCGGTTCGTGCGGCTGTACCCACGGCACCTGCTTGCCGTTTTCTGCCGTGCTCATCAGCAGATGCGGGACTTTTATCAAACCGTCGTTGATAAGGATCATCAGCGCTTTACTCATCTGGATTGGGGTTGCTGTCCAGTAACCCTGGCCGATGCCGACGGGAATGGTATCACCCTGATACCATGGCTTTTTAAACCGTTTTTGTTTCCACTCGCGGGTTGGCATATTGCCGGAGCGCTCTTCGGCAAGATCGATGCCCGTATATTTGCCGTAGCCAAATTTGCTCATCCACTCGGAAAGCCGGTCAATCCCCATATCATAGGCGATTTGATAGAAAAACGTATCCGCGGACTCTTCCAGAGAGCGGGTGATATTCAGATGGCCGTGCCCCCACTTTTTCCAGTCGCGGTAACGTTTTTCAGAGCCCGGTAGCTGCCACCAGCCCGGATCGAACAGGCCGGTATTGCGGGTGATGACGCCTGCGCTTAACGCAGAAACCGCAACGTAAGGTTTAACCGTCGAAGCAGGGGGGTAAACACCCTGTGTGGCGCGGTTAACCAAGGGGGTGTTCGGGTCATTGAGCAACCCGGAGTAATCTTTACTGGAGATACCATCCACGAACAGATTCGGGTCATAGCTCGGCATAGATACCAGCGCCAGAACGCCACCGGTACGCGGGTCGGTAACCACCACGGCGGCACGACTGCCCGCCAGCAGCGTTTCAATATACTGCTGGAGTTTCAAATCAAGGGTGAGATAGATATCGTGCCCGGCCTGCGGCGCCACTTCTTTCAGCTGGCGAATGACGCGGCCGCGGTTGTTCACTTCAACTTCTTCATACCCGGTTTGGCCGTGAAGCACGTCCTCATAATAGCGTTCAATACCCAGCTTGCCGATGTCATGCGTTGCCGCGTAGTTAGCCAGCTTGCCGTCTTTGTCCAGGCGGTCTACGTCTTTATCGTTGATCTTCGATACGTAGCCAATTACGTGGGTCAGCGCAGAGCCGTATGGGTAATAGCGGCGTTTATAGCCTTTAACTTCGACCCCAGGAAAGCGATATTGATTCACGGCAAAGCGTGCGACCTGAACTTCAGTCAGGTTGGTTTTTACCGGAATAGAGGTGAAACGGTGTGAACGGGCGCGCTCTTTTTTAAAGGCAGCAATATCGTCGTCCGTCAGGTCTACGACGTTACGCAGCGCGTCGAGGGTATCCTGAATGTTGTCTACCTTTTCCGGCATCATTTCTATCTGATAAATGGTGCGGTTAAGGGCGAGAGGTATTCCGTTGCGGTCATAAATGATGCCGCGACTCGGCGCGATAGGCACCAGTTTGATGCGGTTTTCGTTCGAACGGGTCTGATAATCAGTGAAGCGAACGATTTGCAGATTATAAAGGTTGGCGATCAGCACGCCGGTTAGCAGCAAAATCCCCAAAAAAGCGACCAGCGCCCGGCGCACAAACAGCGCGGACTCAGCCGAATAGTCGCGAAAAGAATTCTGTAGTTTCATCCGCTGCTTAATCTACTCAAGAATCAATGATCACTCACGGTGATAAGGATGGTTGGTGGTAATGCTCCACGCCCTGTACAGACTCTCCGCAACCAGAACCCGAACAAGAGGGTGTGGAAGGGTTAATGCAGAGAGTGACCAGCTTTGTTCCGCTGCGGCTTTACAGGCAGGAGAGAGACCTTCCGGCCCGCCAATTAACAGGCTGACGTCACGACCGTCCAGTTTCCAGCGCTCCAGTTCGGTCGCCAACTGCGGCGTGTCCCAGGGTTTACCCGGGATATCAAGGGTGACGATGCGGTTTTTGCCTGCGGCAGCCAGCATCTGCTCACCCTCTTTGTCGAGAATGCGTTTAATGTCCGCGTTCTTGCCGCGCTTTCCTGCCGGGATTTCGATCAGCTCAAAGGGCATATCTTTCGGAAACCGACGGAGATACTCGGTAAATCCGGTTTGTACCCAGTCAGGCATTTTCGTACCCACAGCGACAAGTTGCAGCTTCACGCATTAACTCCAGAGTTTTTCCAGTTCATACAGGCGACGACTCTCTTCCTGCATCACGTGGACAATCACATCGCCGAGGTCAACGACGATCCAGTCAGCGACATTCTCGCCTTCCACGCCGAGCGGCAGCAGGCCAGCAGTGCGGGACTCCTGAACCACGTGGTCTGCAATAGACATAACGTGACGGCTGGATGTACCGGTGCAGATAATCATGCAATCAGTGATGCTGGATTTGCCCTGAACGTCTAAGGCGATGATGTCTTGACCTTTCAGGTCATCAATTTTGTCGATTACAAAATCCTGGAGTGCTTTACCCTGCAAGTGTTCCCCCTGGGTGAAAAGAGTTAAAAACGTCTGTTAGTATACCTGAACCAGAGGCGATATCGGGACAAATGTCTCCGAATGCGCTTGTGAAGTGCGCTATCATCCCACCCCACGCCACAGAATGCATCGCCATTTTTGTAAAACAATTTCTGCAAAGCTCTGAAGGGCGGGAAAAGTCAGGCTGCGGAGAATAACAGCCTGTCATGGGGTGTCAATGGGAGAGAGGCCCTTCGGCATAAAAAACAGCGTTTTCACTCCCCGTCGCGCCATACGGCCCGGCTGTTAAGCACTTTCAGAACCGCAAAATCGTCACAAAAATCAATTGCGCTCCAGCAGCCTTGTTCGACGCGGAAATGCCACATTGCCGCAGCGGGCATGGACAGCAGACGGGCGATCAACACGCTCAGCACGCCTTGATGACTCACCACCAGCAGATTTTGACACGCTTTATAATCAGCAAGCTGGGCAATGAAACGTTCCACTCGCTGGGAAAACGCCTGAAAACCTTCGCCATTGGTGGGCGTCGCATTCTGCCAGTCGTTACACCACACGGCGTAATTTTCGGCGTCTTCGCGCGCCAGATCGCGATGGTGACGCATTTCCCAGTCACCAAAAAACATCTCATTAAGCTCAGGCATGTTGCGCACAGGAACTTCACGTTCCGCCAGAATCAACTGCGTTGTATGGTGGGCGCGTTCCAGTTCGCTGCACAGAACGTTGTCGACAGGGACATTGCGTAACAGCGTACCCAGCGTTTGTGCCTGAGCGATCCCCCGTTCCGTTAGCGGTGTGGGGGCATGGCCGCTATATAAACCAGCGACATTGGCTTCGGTTTCGCCATGACGTACTAACCAGAGTCTCATGTTTTCCTCGTGAGGCTATTCGCACAAAATATGATGTTTGCCCTGATTGCGCAGTGATTTTTCACTAAAATACCCTTTTTTACGTGGAGCGGCACGATGTCTTTATTGAAGAGCGCACATGGCGGTAACACCCGAGAAGCCGCCGAATTGTTGGGCATCTTGCCTGAGCAGTTGCTGGATTTTAGCGCGAATATTAACCCGCTGGGTATGCCAGTAAGTTTAAAACGGGCGATTATCGACAATCTGGACTGCACGGAGCGTTACCCGGATGTCGATTACGCGCAACTGCATGCCGCGCTGGCGGAGCATCATCAAATTCCGTCCTCGTGGATCCTGGCCGGGAACGGTGAAACCGAATCCATTTTTACCCTGGTGCATGGCCTGAAGCCACGCCACGCGATGATCGTGACGCCCGGGTTTGCGGAATATCGTCGGGCGCTGCAATGGGGAGAGTGTACGATCCATGAGTTTGCGCTGTGCGAAGACGATGGCTGGCAGCTTACCGATGCGATCCTCGATGCGTTAACGCCTGAGCTGGACTGCCTGTTTCTCTGTACGCCCAATAATCCCACCGGGTTGTTGCCCGAAACCCGCCTGCTGCGTGAAATTGCCACGCGTTGCGAGTCGCTGGGGATCGCCCTGATCCTTGATGAAGCGTTTATCGATTTTATTGCCGGGGAGTCGGGGTTTATCCCGTTACTGCACGAGAACCCGCATATTTGGGTGCTGCGTTCGCTCACCAAGTTCTATGCGATCCCGGGACTGCGTCTGGGGTATCTGGTCAACAGTAACGAACAGGCGGTTGCACAGATGCGCAGCCAACAAATGCCGTGGTCAATTAATGCGTTTGCTGCCCTGGCTGGCGAGATTATCTTACGCGATAGCGCGTATCAGCGGGCTACCTGGAAATGGCTGGAACAAGAGGGGGAGCGGTTTGATCATCAACTGCAAGATCTGCCCGGCCTGACGGCGTATCCCGGCCGGGCAAATTATCGTTTATTACGCTGCGATCGTGCGGATATGGATCTGCAACTTGCGTTGCTGAAACAGCATGTCTTGATTCGCAGTTGCGCCAATTATCCGGGGCTGGATGCGCGCTATTATCGGGTAGCCGTTCGCAGCCAGGAAGAGAATAACCGCCTGCTGACGGCCTTACGCAAGGCGCTTAGCGGTACAGTCCCTGTTGATTGATATAGTCAAGCACCGCGTCTGGCATCAGGTCGTCGCACGGCTCGCCCTTTTCCAGGCGCTCACGGATGAGCGTGGCGGAGATGTTAAACCACGGCGTTTCGGCCAGGTAAATTTTCCCGCAAGGCAGGTTGTGCAGGTCATCTGCTGAATGGGTCAGATGATCCTCCAGCCATTGCTGGTGTTTTTCCTGCGCCATTTCGAGTGGATAGCCCGGACGTCGGCACACGATGAGGTGGGTATTACCCAGAATCGTGTGGTAGTCATGCCAGGAAGGGAAGGTTAGCAGCGAATCCTGACCAATGATAAACGCTAATGGCACGTTCGGGCCTTGCTCCTCGCGCCACTCTTTTAGCGTTTGCGCGGTGTAGGAGGCGGTATCGCGTTTCAGCTCGCGTTCATCCAGGGAAAACAGCGGTTTATCAGCAATGGCCAGTTCAACCATACGCTTACGTTGCTCACCGGACGCTTCGGGCTGCGCACGATGTGGCGGCACGTTATTGGGCATGATGATGACCCGGGAAAGGCCAATCAGATTCGCCAGAATTTCAACCGGTTTAAGATGACCGTAATGCACCGGATCAAAGGTGCCACCGAACAGAGCCTGCAATGATTTCATATCAACCATCAATAAAAACATCGGCCAGCGATTTATGACAGAGCAAAAGGGAAAGCCCCTCAAGTTCCGCCCACACTGACTGACCATAGTCTTGTTTAAGCGTAATTTCCGTACGCGTTAAAAGCGTAACAGCCTGACGCAGTTGCGCCGGGTTCATCCGGTTTAGCGCATCTCCCATCATGCCCCGGCGATTTTGCCACACCCGGTGTTTATCAAACAACGTGCGCAAAGGCGTATGGGCCGACTGCCGTTTCAAGTTAACCAGCAACAGTAACTCACGCTGGATCGTTCGCAGCAAAATAACCGGCTCGCTACCTTCCAGGCGTAGCTGCTGCAGAATGTGCAGCGCGCGTTTGCTTTTGCCCATTAGCAGCGCGTCTACCCAGTGGAATGGGGTAAAGTGCGCGGCATCGTTAACCGCTTTCTCCACGCGAGGCAGCGTTAGCTTGCCGTCAGGCCAAAGCAACGCTAATCGTTCCAGCGCTTGCGCCAGTGCTAACAAATTACCTTCATAGCAATAGCACAAAAGCTGATTGGCCGCGTCATCCAGTTGCAGGTTATTAAGTTTCGCCCTGGCGGCAACCCAGCGAGGAAGCTGTGCTTGTTCCGGCGTCTGGCAGCTTACCTGAACCGCGTTATTCGCAAGCCCCGTATACCATGCGGCGTTTTCCTGTGCCCTGGTGAGTTTGTTGCCGCGAACTATCAGCAGCAGATCGTCATGTAACAGAGTGACGAGTGACGCGAGCTGTTCATTAATGGCGGCATTAGGGCCATTTTCAGGCAATTGCAGAAGCAGGGTTTGACGGCTGGCAAACAGGCTCATCGCCTGGCAGAGTGAAAAAATCTCTCCCCAGTCGGTGCTGTTGTCCAGAGTGAAGGCGTGGTGTTCTTCGAATCCTTGTGTTGCGGCAGCCTGACGGATGGCATCCTGGCTTTCCTGCAATAAGAGGGGATCGTTGCCCAAGAGTAAATACGCCGCGCGCAGCCCTTCATTGAGCTGTGCGCGGAGTTGTTCAGGGTACAACTTGAGCATCAGTTACCCAGCGTGGTGGAGACACGCGCCGGAGATGACGCAGGCGCTGCGGTTTTATTCACCGCAGGCTCAGCATCAGCATTGGATGACTGAGTATCGGCCAGATGTACGCTTGGCAGCTTACGAATCAACTGTTCAGCCGCTTTGTCATACATCTCTTTTATGATCATGTCCTGCTCGTTATCCTTCGCCAGTGCAGCCTGTGGGTTGTCAAAGAACGAACGATAAACTTTGGCGCTGATTGGGTAAATATCATGACCTGGAATCAGCACAGTAGCACTTACGGACATCACCATCTGGTATTCAGCCGTTTGACCGTTCTGGAATACCGATGCCGTATCCTGCGAAAGGCTGACCGCACCCAGACGTAAGGACGTCACATCTTTACGCATGGTACCGTCTTCAAGCAGCGTAACGCCGTTCAGACGCAGCTGATTACGCACCGCGCGGCTTAACGGGCCGTTCGGATCGCCAGAGTTCAGGATCATGGTTTTCATTGAGGGTGGAACCTGCGTAGTACTACGCAGATGCCAGCCACACCCGGCGGTGACAAGCACCGCCAGCGATAACAACAATGTTGTCAGAAGTCGCACGCTTCCTCCCGCGCTTAGCCAACGACCAGATTGAGGAGTTTACCCGGTACATAAATCACTTTACGTACGGTAACGCCATCAAGATATTTTGCCACCAGATGCTCCTGGCCAGCACGTTCACGAACCTGCTCTTCAGTGGCGTTTACCGGAACGGTGATTTTGCCACGTACTTTGCCGTTTACCTGAACCACAACCAGCGTTGAGTCTTCAACCATTGCTGCTTCGTCCGCCACCGGCCACGGCGCGTTGTCGATATCGCCTTCGCCTTTCAGCGCCTGCCACAGGGTGAAGCAAACGTGTGGGGTGAACGGGTTGAGCATGCGTACAACAGCCAGCAATGCTTCCTGCATCAGGGCTCTGTCCTGCTCGTCTGCCTGCGGTGCTTTCGCCAGCTTGTTCATCAGCTCCATAATCGCCGCAATCGCGGTGTTAAAGGTCTGACGACGACCGATATCATCGGTGACTTTAGCAATGGTTTTATGCACGTCGCGACGCAGCGCTTTTTGATCTTCGCTCAACACATCAACGTTCAGGGCAGCAACATCTCCCTGGGACGTATGTTCGTAAACCAGTTTCCAGACACGTTTCAGGAAGCGGTTCGCCCCTTCAACGCCGGATTCCTGCCATTCCAGCGTCATATCAGCCGGAGAAGCGAACATCATGAACAGACGTACGGTGTCGGCGCCGTAGCGTTCAACCATGACCTGCGGGTCGATACCGTTATTTTTCGACTTGGACATCTTGCTCATGCCGGTATACACCAGTTCATGGCCTTCTGCGTCCTTAGCCTTAACGATACGACCTTTTTCGTCACGCTCAACGATGGCATCAACCGGAGAAACCCAGTTACGTTCGCCGTTTGCGCCAACGTAGTAGAACGCATCGGCCAGAACCATCCCCTGACACAGCAGCTGTTTAGCCGGTTCATCAGAGTTGACCATGCCTGCGTCGCGCATCAGTTTGTGGAAGAAGCGGAAGTAGAGCAGGTGCATGATGGCATGTTCAATACCGCCAATGTAGATATCAACCGGCAGCCAGTAGTTCGCCGCGTCGGAATCCAGCATACCTTCCTGATACTGCGGGCAGGTGTAGCGCGCGTAGTACCAGGACGACTCCATAAAGGTATCGAAGGTGTCAGTTTCACGCAGCGCAGGCATACCGTTAACGGTGGTTTTCGCCCACTCCGGATCGGCTTTGATTGGGCTGGTAATGCCGTCCATGACTACGTCTTCCGGCAGAATAACCGGCAGTTGGTCTTCTGGCGTCGGCAGGACGGTACCGTCTTCCAGCGTCACCATCGGAATCGGCGCGCCCCAGTAACGCTGACGGGAAACACCCCAGTCACGCAGACGATAGTTAACTTTACGCTCACCCACGCCTTTAGCTACCAGCTTGTCAGCAATGGCGTTGAAGGCCGCTTCGAAGTCGAGGCCGTCAAACTCACCGGAGTTAAACAGCACGCCTTTTTCGGTCAGCGCTTGTTCAGACAGATCCGGCTCTGCGCCTTCAGCGGTCAGAATTACCGGCTTGATGGTCAGGCCATATTTGGTCGCAAATTCGTAATCGCGCTGATCGTGACCCGGAACGGCCATAACTGCGCCTGTACCGTATTCCATCAGCACGAAGTTTGCTGCCCAAACCGGGATCTCTTCGCCAGTCAGCGGGTGAACGGCTTTGAAACCAGTGTCGACGCCTTTCTTCTCCATGGTCGCCATTTCGGCTTCAGCAACCTTGGTGTTGCGGCATTCGTCAATGAAGGCAGCCAATTCTGGGTTATTTTCAGCGGCTTTCTGCGCCAGCGGATGACCTGCAGCAACCGCCAGGTAGGTCGCACCCATAAAGGTGTCCGGGCGTGTGGTGTAGACGGTCAGCGTGTTGTCGTAATCGTTCACATCGAAGGTGATTTCCACGCCTTCAGAGCGGCCAATCCAGTTGCGCTGCATCGTTTTCACGGTGTCAGGCCAGTGATCCAGATTATCCAGGTCGCGCAGCAGTTCGTCAGCGTAAGCGGTGATTTTGATGAACCACTGCGGGATCTCTTTACGCTCAACTTTGGTATCGCAACGCCAGCAGCAGCCGTCGATAACCTGTTCGTTCGCCAGTACGGTCTGGTCGTTCGGACACCAGTTGACCGCGGACGTTTTCTTGTACACCAGGCCTTTTTTGTACAGCTCGGTGAAGAACTTCTGTTCCCAGCGGTAGTATTCCGGGGTGCAGGTTGCCAGCTCACGGCTCCAGTCGTAACCGAAACCCAGCATTTTGAGCTGGTTTTTCATGTATGCAATGTTGTCATACGTCCACGGTGCCGGGGCGGTGTTGTTTTTAACCGCAGCGCCTTCGGCAGGCAGGCCGAACGCATCCCAGCCAATTGGTTGAAGTACGTTTTTGCCCAGCATACGCTGATAGCGAGCGATCACGTCACCGATGGTGTAGTTACGTACGTGGCCCATGTGTAGTCGACCAGAAGGATAGGGAAGCATAGACAGGCAGTAATACTTCTCTTTGCTCTCGTCTTCGGTAACTTCAAATGTGCGCTTCTCATCCCAGTGAAGCTGTACTTTGGATTCTATCTCTTCCGGGCGGTATTGCTCTTGCATGGCAGCCAGTGGTCCTGTTTTCAATACAGCTACAAACGTAGCTCTAGATGTGGTGTTTTAGATCCGCATAGCATAGCCCAAACGCCCGCGCCAAAACAGCCTTTCGCGCATTCAACGTTGAATTCCCGTAAGGATAATTCTTGCACGAATTTACACACTCTGTGGACAGTCTTGCAAAGCGTAGCGTAAATAACGTCTATTATTATAGACAGTTAACGACCCAGGAGGCGAAGCGATGAACAAGGTTGCTCAATATTACCGTGAACTGGTGGCTTCACTGAGTGAACGCCTGCGTAATGGCGAACGCGATATTGATGCGTTGGTGGAACAGGCGCGTCAGCGCGTTATGCAGACCGGGGAGTTAACGCGCACCGAGGTGGAAGAGCTCACCCGGGCCGTCAGACGCGACCTGGAAGAGTTTGCTCTGAGCTATGAAGAAAGCCTCGATGAGGAGACCGACAGCGTCTTTATGCGGGTTATCAAAGAGAGTATCTGGCAGGAACTGGCCGATATTACCGATAAAACGCAGCTCGAATGGCGCGAAGTGTTCCAGGACCTCAGCCATCACGGGGTTTATCACAGCGGCGAGGTGGTCGGGTTGGGCAATCTGGTCTGCGAGAAGTGCCACTTCCATTTGGCGGTGTACACTCCTGATGTGCTGCCGCTATGCCCGAAATGCGGACACGATCAGTTCCAGCGTCGACCGTTTGAGCCGTGATTTTCACCTGAGAGCCGCTAACGCGGCTCTGTGAGGGATTGCGAATGTGTTACGCCACAACGCGTTGATTCCAGGCATCTGTATAGATGATATTTCCATCGCAATGCTTCCATGTGATGCTTTCATAGCGTAGCAGAATGGTTTCAAGATGTGTCCCGGTTGAAGCTCCAGGATAAAGATCTGCGGTAATGGATGTGATTTTTACATTGTTTAGAATGATATTAAAATACTCCTTTTCCATTCCAGCTTCGGTGAGCGTGTACATTTTTATCGTTGCGCATTTAAGTGTCGCTCCTTCGCTTTGAGCCTTATATAGCAGGGGAGTTACACGATCAAATTCTTTCTGAAATTGGATTGGAGCATGAATGCGCGTACCTGTTAGCCGCCCTGTATTACCATCTGTTGGAATATTTACATTATGGGTAAGGGATTTTATTTCTATAGCACCTACTCGATCAGAGACCAGAGACGAACCTACAAGCGGGGAACCATTAGCATCAACTAACCAAAGATAAGCTGGATTAGACATTATAAATTCCTTTTATGTATTGGCTTAATAAATATATAATATTGGGTTATTTGAATTTTTCGAATTTTTCTGTAATGAACGGATAAAACCAAAAAATAGCAATAATACTGATTAGCATTAGCTCCCACCAGTGTTCAGGAAATAAATATAACCAGAGTACGGCAAAAAAAATCAAGATTGCTGGGAGTACAAGATTATAGAGTACAACTGATATTAGACTCTTAAACATCGAATCTTTCCATGATTTCGTCGGCAAGCTGATCGAGGTTAGAATAGATACCAGCATGAACTTTCTGAATTATTTCTGAAAGAGCTGGCTCAACGAAGTAATAGAGCATCTCCAGCTTTGCTTGGTAAAGAATCCAATAATAACTTGGATCTATTGCTTTCAGTGCCCGGGCTGCCATAGCTGCTTTTTGCTGAAACCCATAGACCTGCAGAAGATAAACGCCAACTGGCATTTTACCAGCCAGTTTTTGCGCAACGGCTTTTGACAGAAAATCTGACTGTGCAATAGCTTCCGCCATAGCTGAGGCAACAGCAAACCGTGTACCACTTGCCACTGTTATACGAGCAGTAAGGTTTGCTGCGTTGCGAACCATCTTTTGGGCAGATCCTTCTTTGTTACCTTCTTTAACATCTTTGCTCACGGTCAGGAAATATAAATACAGCATATATGTAATAACATCACGGTATCTGAATATAGACATGATGGAATAAACAGTCCTTATCTCTTCAGATTTCAATTCCTGACATACATCATTATATCTGGGGATTAAACAGCTCGAATACCAGCTAGCTCTTTCTATTCCTGAATAAATATCAGAGGCGATACCTTTTGCGGCCTGTATCGTATTTGTGAATCCATTATCAATATATATGGATAACTGCCTGTTATTCTGAAACCTTACCCTGAGATAATCTGAAGCATTCATTCAATGTTCCTCTGATTTGTTGTGCCGGATGTTGCATGATACATTAATCTGCTGGGGGATTTATTCAGTATTACCTGACAAATTAATGAAGTAACGCAGTATTCACGTTCGCTATTAGCTAACAGTAAAATCGCTATGATTCAACATAGCGATCTTACTCAATGATAAATATCAGGCGTAAAATTTCAAACGCTCCGCTAGCAGATCGACAAACCCCTGGCGATCCACGTCCACCATTACGGTGGCATTGGGCTTATTGCCGCTCAGGAAGTAGTAGTCAACCACGGTCATTCCCTGGGTGTATTTGCCCTGAGTTTCCACACCAACCCAGCGTTCAACGGTGGTAAACAGTTCAGGTTTCAGCAGCCAAGCAATGGTGCATGGATCGTGCAGCGGCGCGCCAATAAATCCCCATTTTTCATCTTTGTGATATTCAAAGAAGAAGTCGAGTAGCTCAGCAACGATTGTCGAAATGGGATTGCCGATAGCGCGGAACCGTTCGGTATCTTCACGATGTATTTGCGCTTTATGCGTGACATCCAGTCCAGCCATCACCACCGGAATGCCCGACTGGAACACGATCTCAGCGGCTTCTGGATCCACGAAGATGTTGAACTCAGCGGCGGGCGTCCAGTTTCCGAGGCCCATTGCACCACCCATGATCACGATACGGGCAATTTTGGGGTGCAGTTCAGGATGGCTATTCAGTAGCAATGCCACGTTAGTTTGCGGCCCGGTGGAGACAATCGTCACCGGTTCCTGACTGTTACGCAGGGTTTTCGCCATCAATTCCACAGCGGTGCAGTCCTGTGGAGCAAAAGCGGGTTCAGGCAGCGCCGGGCCATCAAGCCCGCTCTCACCGTGGACGTTATCGGCAATTATCAGGTCGCGCATCAGCGGTTTGACTGCGCCACCGGCCACTGGGATATCCGTACGGTTGAGCAACGTTAACATACGCAATACGTTCCGCAGCGTTTTGTCGGGGGTCTGGTTACCGGCAGAGGAGGTTATCGCTTTTACATCCAGTTCAGGTGAAGCGAGGGCGAGAACAATTGCGATAGCGTCGTCATGACCTGGATCGCAATCAAACAGGATAGGAAGTGCCATTGTTGCTCCTTGTAAGTGGGACTTTGTGACAAGGTTAACGCTGGGCTGTGCCTGTTTCGAGAAGTGAAGAGATAAATCGTGAGGTGGCGCGCACATGGAGGTGCGCGCCAGCAAGATTAGTGCAGGATTTTCGCGAGGAAGTCTTTGGCACGGTCTGATTTTGGATTAGCGAAGAACTCTTCTTTCGGTGAGTCTTCAACAATCTTCCCTTCATCCATGAAGATCACCCGGTTAGCCACTTTACGCGCAAAGCCCATTTCGTGGGTAACCACCATCATGGTCATCCCTTCATTGGCCAGTTCAACCATGACGTCCAGTACTTCGTTGATCATTTCTGGGTCGAGCGCTGACGTCGGTTCGTCAAACAGCATAGCGATAGGATCCATGCACAGCGCCCGAGCGATGGCGACACGCTGTTGCTGGCCCCCGGAGAGCTGAGCTGGAAACTTCTCGGCATGCGCTGACAGACCAACGCGTTCCAGTAACTTTTGCGCTTTATCGCGGGCCGGCTTTTTATCGCGTTTAAGCACTTTTACCTGCGCCAGAGTCAGGTTCTCAATAATCGACAGATGCGGGAACAGTTCAAAGTGCTGGAACACCATGCCAACGCGGGAGCGCAGTTTGGCCAAATCGGTCTTTTTATCATTCACCACGGTACCATCAACGGTGATGACGCCCTGTTGTACCGGCTCCAGCCCGTTCACCGTTTTGATAAGCGTTGATTTACCTGAACCTGACGGGCCGCAGACCACCACCACTTCACCTTTTTTCACTTCCGTGGAGCAGTCGGTCAGCACCTGAAAGTGACCATACCATTTAGAAACATTTTTCAGGGTAATCATTAAACTGTCCTTTTCTTCAAATAGCTGACCAACAACGATGCGCTCAGACTGAATACAAAATAAACGGCGCCAGCGAACAGGATCATTTCAACCTGCGTGCCGTCACGCTCGCCAATGGTGGAGGCGGTACGGAAGAAGTCTGCCAGACTCAATACATAGACCAGCGAGGTATCCTGGAAGAGTACGATGCCTTGGGTAAGCAGCAGCGGCACCATCGCGCGAAATGCCTGCGGCAGAATGATGAGCTTCATCGACTGCCAATGGGTCATCCCCAGCGCCAGCGCGGCACTGGACTGCCCGCGAGAAATACTCTGGATACCGGCGCGGATAATCTCGGAATAGTACGCGGCTTCAAACATCGAAAATGCGACCATCGCTGAGATCAGGCGAATATCGGTTTTTGGCGACAGACCCAGCACGTTTTGCAGGAAGCCGGGCACAATCAGGTAGAACCACAGCAGCACCATCACCAGCGGAATGGAGCGGAATACGTTGACGTAGCCCTTCGCAAACCAGGCAATTGGCGCGAAGCTGGACAGACGCATTACCGCAAGGATGGTCCCCCATACGATACCAATGACGACTGCCGTGACGGTGATTTTCAGCGTGATGATCAGCCCATCCAGCAGATACGGCAGGGAAGGGACGATAGAACTCCAGTCAAATTCGTACATTATTTGCCTCCCAAATTGCCAGGCAGGCGGATTTTGCGTTCGACGAGATTCATCACCAGCATGATGACGGCGTTAATCAGTACGTAGGCCAGAGTGATGGCCGTAAACGATTCCCATGCGTGGGCGGAGTAATCCAGTAGTTTTCCCGCTTGCGCAGCCATATCGACCAGGCCGATAGTGGAGGCGATCGCGGAGTTCTTTACCAGGTTCATCATCTCTGAGGTCATTGGCGGAACAATCACGCGGTAAGCGTTTGGCAGCAGAACATAGCGGTAGGCCTGCGGCAACGTCAGCCCCATCGCCAGCGCGGCATTTTTCTGCCCGCGAGGCAGAGACTGAATAGCGGCACGAACCTGTTCGCAGACGCGCGCAGCGGTAAACAGCCCCAGACAAAGCATGGATGAGAGGAAGAACTGAATGTTGGGATCCAGTTCAGACTTAAACCACATCCCGATGTTTTCCGGCAGCAGTTCAGGAATGACCAGATACCAGGTAAAAAACTGGACGATGAGCGGAACGTTACGAAACAGCTCGACGTACAGCGTGCCGATCCCGGAAAGGAAACGATTTGGTACGGTACGTAAGATGCCGAATAAAGAGCCGATGAGGAAAGCGATAACCCAGGCGGTGATAGATAACGCGACAGTGACCTGGAAACCACTCCAGAGCCAGCCGAGATAGGTGGTGTTGCCGAACGGGGCTTGTTGTAAAAAAATACCCCAGTTCCAGTCTATAGACATAAATCTACTCCAGAAAAAAAAGGGTAGCAGCGCTACCCCCGAAGATTGTTATTCAGCGTTTTGCGGTTTTCAGGCCTGATGGGGAACGACCATCAGGCTTATAGTCTGTCCGTGCTGAGTAGCAATCGAGAGGGAGGGGAAGCCTCCCTGATTACACTTCATCCTTCAAGATATCTCGTTGTTGGCTGCCTTTATTCATCCCGGTTACTTACTCATGTAAGCGCCCGGGAATTCGCTCAGTTGCCGCCTCGATATAACTTGAAAGGTTTTGTGTACTCTTCTAATTAATTAGTTAAGCGCTTTATCATTCGGTTCTTTGAACAGGGCTTTCATCTCGTCTGACAGTTCGAAATTCATGTTCAGGTTCTTCGGTGGAATTGGATTTTTAAACCACTTATCAAACCATTTCTCAGCTTCGCCTGAGGTCTGCGCCTTGGCGATAGTGTCATCCATCAGCTTTTTGAACTGAGGGTCATCTTTACGCAGCATGCAGCCGTAAGCTTCCTGAGACTGCGGCTTGCCGACGATCTCCCAGTTGTCTGGTTTCTTCGCCTTCGCGCGCTCGCCAGCCAGCAGGGCGTCATCCATCATAAAGGCAACGGCGCGGCCGCTTTCCAGAGTACGGAAAGAGTCACCGTGGTCTTTCGCGCTGATGATGCGCATATCCATTTTTTGCTCTTCATTCAGCTTGTGCAGCAGCACCTCTGAGGTGGTACCCGAAGTCACGACTACGGCTTTACCTTTCAGATCGGCGAAATCTTTGACGTCGCCGCCTTTTTTCGCCAGCAGACGAGTACCGACAACGAAAATGGTGTCAGAGAAAGCCGCTTGTTTTTGGCGCTCGACGTTGTTGGTGGTGGAGCCACATTCAAAGTCGAAGGTGCCGTTTTGCAGCAGCGGGATACGGTTTTGTGAAGTAATCGGGATCAGTTTCACCTGCAGGTCAGGCTTGTTCAGCTTTTTCTTCACGGCTTCAACGATCGCGTTGGAGTAATCCTGTGAATAACCGACCACTTTTTGTTGATTATCGTAGTAAGAAAACGGTACCGATGATTCACGGTGGCCGACCACAATCACGCCGTTTTTGGCGATCTTGTCCAGCGTGCTGCCTGCCGCTGGTGCTGCGTCTTCTGCGTGCGCCAGACCGGCGGACATTCCCATGACCAGCATGGCTGTGGCGAGCTTACGTAATTGCATATCCAACTCCTTTATCGTCTGCGCCAGGGACGCATTGATACCCATTGTGATGTTGTTATTGTTTGCTACTAAAACGTGCAGTCTTGTATATGTTTGTTAACATTTAGTTTGGATGAATGTAAAGAATTTGCTGTTTTATTGTTTATTTTTGCGAGGTGCGCCGCACCATTTGGGGGCAAAAATATCTTGTTGCACTTTTCAGGTGCTACCGGCGCTCAACGTTGGTGCGACCAGGTTGCACATTCAGCCAAAACTGCATTTGTCTTGTAGAACAAAGCAATAGACGTGCCAGAATGGGGAGCGGGAAATGTTTTGTGGGCCGGATAAGCGAAACGTTATCCGGCCAGGAAAGGAAGGTTACTTACGACGCTGGCGCAGGCTCATTACCACCGCACCAAAGCCAAACAGCGCGGTCAGCAGCCAGAGCGGCCAGTTACCGGTACGGGCATAAGGGGTTAAGCCCGTTGTTGGCGTCACGCTGGTGGTCAGGACCTGGCGGGTAAACTGCGGGATCATCGCCTGAATCTCACCCTGTGGACCAATCACCGCCGTAATACCGTTGTTGGTGCTACGCAGCAGAGGGCGCGCCAGCTCGAGGGAACGCATACGCGCCATCTGGAAGTGCTGCCACGGGCCGATGGATTTACCAAACCAGGCATCGTTGGAAATCGTCAGCAGGTAGTCCGTATCCGGGCGGAAATTATCCCGTACCTGTTCGCCAAGAATGATTTCATAGCAGATGGCAGCCGTCAGCTTAAAGCCGTGCGCATGCAGCTGTGGCTGCACATAAGGCCCACGGCTGAAAGACGACATTGGCAGGTCAAAGAACGGCGCTAACGGGCGCAGGATCGATTCCAGCGGGACGAACTCGCCAAACGGTACCAGATGGTTTTTGTTGTAGCGGTTGCTGGAGTCGTAACTGTACGGGCTGTCTTTACCCAGCGTGATGATGGTGTTGTAGGTGTCGTAACGATTCTGCTTGTTCAGACGCGCGTCAACGATACCGGTAATCAGCGTGCTGTTTTTCGATCTCAGCAGGTCATCCATCATGCCCAGGAAACGCTGCTGATTAATTTCCAGGTCCGGGATAGCGGATTCTGGCCAGATGATCAGCTGTGATTTGCCCATCTCAGGCTGGGTGGCGTCGAGATAAATCTTCAGGGTGTTGAGTAACTGACCTTCATCCCATTTGAGCGACTGCGGAATGTCACCCTGCACCATCGAGACCTGAGTGGTTTTTTCCGGCTCAAGCGTGTACCACTGGATATAGCGCAGCGGAAAGGGCAGAGCAAAGAGCACTAGCGCGGCAATCAGCGGCTTCCAGTTACGCGTCACCAGCGCCAGCGCCAGCAGGCCGCTAACCACCATCAGCAGGAAGTTAATCGCCTCAACGCCCATTACCGGAGCCAGCCCTTTTAACGGACCGTCGATCTGACTGTAGCCGAACTGTAGCCACGGAAAGCCGGTCAGTACCCAGCCGCGCAGGAATTCGGTTATTTGCCAGACGACCGGCGCGGCAATCGCCACGCGTATCCAGGTGGTTTTCGGCCACAGACGCGCCAACACGCCGGCAAACAGGCCGGTGTAGAGGGAAAGGTATGCGGCAAGCAGAACCACGAGGAACACATTAATGGGACCCGGCATACCGCCAAACTGCGCGATGCTGACGTAAACCCAGTTGATGCCGGAGCCAAACAGCCCCAATCCCCAGAAGTAGCCGATTGCGGCAGACTGGAGCGGGCGGCGATTGAAGGTAAGAGCCTGCAGGCCCAACAGCGAAACGATCGCAGCGGGCCAGATGTCATACGGAGAGAAAGCCAGCGTCCCGCAGGCACCGAATAATAACGCCAGCAGCAGGCGAATGCGCTGGCGTTCAATTAATGGGGCAAATGCCATGTAGTCTTAGATCCAGTTTCGGGTTTATTCGTCCAGTTTGGGCTGGGGTGAGTCGTCCGGAATTCTGACATGAACCTGAATAATACGACGGCTGTCGGCCATTGCCACTTTGAACTGGTAACCATCAATGTCGATAGTCTCCCCGCGCGCGGGTAGATGACCAAAGGCCTGCATGACCAGCCCGCCGATGGTATCTACTTCTTCGTCGCTAAAATGGGTACCGAAAGCGTCGTTGAAGTCTTCGATCGGCGCCAGAGCGCGAATGGTCCAGGTGTGGCGACTGAGCTGACGGAAATCGATATCGTCTTCTTCGTCGTACTCATCTTCAATTTCACCCACGATCAGTTCAAGGATGTCCTCAATGGTCACCAGACCTGAGACACCGCCGAATTCGTCGATGACGATAGCCATATGATAACGCTGGGAGCGGAACTCTTTCAGCATGCGGTCAACTCGCTTGCTTTCAGGTACGACAACCGCCTGGCGTAACACTTTCTCCATGCTGAAGGCTTCGGCATCGCTGCGCATAAACGGCAGCAGATCTTTGGCCATCAGAATCCCTTCAATGTGATCTTTGTCTTCGCTGATCACCGGGAAACGCGAGTGGGCAGACTCGATAATGACATCGAGACATTCGTCTAGGGTCTGGTTGCGTTTCAGGGTAATCATCTGAGAGCGAGGGATCATGATGTCGCGCACGCGTTGGTCCGCAATATCCATCACCCCTTCGAGCATATCGCGCGTATCTTCATCGATAAGGTCGTTTTGCCCGGAATCACGGATCAGCTCCAACAGTTCGTCGCGGTTTTTTGGTTCACCGTGGAAAAGTTGGCTCAGTAACAGGGAGAAAAATCCCTTTTTGCTGTTTAAGGTGTCACTACTGTGTGAATTGTCGTCGCTCATGGCGTCGTATGGGTTCTCATGTTAGTTAATACAAAGCTCGTCATGCGTATATTCAGCTGTTGACGGCATGTCTCTTCATCGTACTTCAAACCAGGTAAGCCGGATAAGGCGCAATACCTGATGGCGGCTGCGCCTTATCAGGCTTACAAGATTTCGAAATGCTTATTCTTTCTCGGCAATGTACGGATCCTCATAGCCCAGAGCAAGCATAATCTCTGTTTCGAGGGATTCCATCTCTTCCGCTTCATCGTCTTCGATGTGGTCGTAACCGAGTAAATGCAGGCTACCGTGCACCACCATGTGCGCCCAGTGGGCCTCAAGCGGTTTGCCTTGTTCCTGCGCTTCTTTCTCGACTACCTGACGGCAGATGATCAAATCGCCCAGCAGCGGCATTTCAATGCCCGGCGGGGCTTCAAACGGGAAAGAGAGTACGTTGGTTGATTTATCTTTCCCGCGATAGGTCAGGTTCAGCTCGTGGCTTTCCGCGTCATCGACCAGACGAATGGTAACTTCAGACTCTTCCTGAAACTGGGGGATCACCGCATCCAGCCAACCCTGAAACTGACTTTCTGTTGGTAAACCGGATTCGTCTTCACATGCCAGCTGTAAATCGAGAATAACCTGACTCATTTTTGTTCCTGCTCCTGAGCTTCGCGCTTGCGTTCTGCAGCCAGCTCGGCTTTGCGTTTCTGTTCTGCTTCTTCCCAGGCTTCATACGCCGTGACGATACGGGCGACCACCGGGTGGCGAACCACGTCTTCGCTATGGAAGAAATTAAAACTAATTTCGTCGACTTCAGCCAGTACTTCAATGGCATGACGCAGACCGGATTTGGTGCTTCGCGGCAGGTCAATCTGGGTGATATCGCCGGTGATAACCGCTTTAGAGTTAAAGCCGATACGGGTCAGGAACATTTTCATCTGTTCGATGGTGGTGTTCTGGCTCTCATCAAGAATGATGAACGCATCGTTTAACGTACGACCGCGCATGTAGGCCAGCGGCGCAACTTCAATGACGTTACGCTCAATCAGCTTTTCGACCTTCTCAAACCCGAGCATTTCGAACAGTGCGTCATACAGCGGTCGTAAGTAGGGATCGACTTTCTGGCTGAGGTCACCCGGCAGGAAGCCGAGTTTTTCGCCCGCTTCCACTGCCGGACGGGTCAGCAGGATTCGACGGATCTCCTGACGCTCAAGCGCATCGACCGCAGCGGCAACCGCAAGATACGTTTTACCCGTACCCGCAGGGCCAACGCCAAAGGTGATGTCGTGGTCGAGGATATTCGCAATGTATTGTGCCTGGTTCGGCGTACGCGGCTTAATTACCCCGCGCTTGGTTTTGATGTTCACCGCTTTGCCAAATTCCGGCACGCTGTCTGCGCTTTGCTCAAGCACTCGCGCTTCTTTAATTGCCAGATGAATTTGTTCAGGCTCAATGTCCTGCGTCTGACCCCGCATTGGGGCAGTATCGACGTACAGGCTACGTAAAATATCTGCCGCCGCGGTGACGCAAATTGGGCGACCGGTCAGCTTAAAGTGGTTATCACGGCGGTTAATTTCGATGCCGAGGCGACGTTCCAGCTGCTTGATGTTGTCATCAAATGGGCCGCAAAGGCTCAACAGGCGGGCATTGTCTGCGGGTTCAAGGGTGATTTCACGAGTGTCTATGTTCAAACTGTTCCTCTTTTGCATGTCTTGCCGGACGCTGAACATTTACCGGCATCTAAGGAAATTATTCACGCCATGGGGGAAAGGCGCAAGCATTGCGATAAATATGGGGATGATGAGGTAGATTACAAGGCCCGCCGGGGCAGCGAGCCCAGAAGAGTAAGCCCGATAAGCGTAGCGCCATCGGGCATTGAAGATTAAGGCTGATAAATACCGACGCCCAGATCGTTTTCTTTGCGGGTACGCGCAATAACTGACTCAGGGGATTCAGCGATGCGCAGACCCATTTCGTCTTCGGTGCGCACCACTTTACCGCGCAGGGAGTTCGTCCAGACATCGGTAATTTCTACATCCACGAACTTACCGACCATCTCCGGGTTGCCTTCAAAGTTCACCACTCGGTTATTTTCGGTACGGCCAGACAGTTCCATGATGCTTTTACGCGATGTGCCTTCAACCAGAATGCGCTGGGTCGTGCCGACCATGCGACGGCTCCAGGCCATGGCTTGCTGGTTAATACGCTCCTGCAGAATATACAGGCGCTGTTTTTTCTCTTCTTCCGGCACGTCGTCAACCATATCGGCGGCAGGGGTGCCTGGACGCGCAGAGAAGATAAAGCTGTAGCTCATGTCAAAATTGACGTCTGCAATCAACTTCATGGTCTGCTCGAAATCCTGCGTGGTTTCGCCTGGGAAGCCAACGATGAAGTCGGAGCTAATCTGGATATCCGGACGCGCTGCACGCAGTTTGCGGATGATCGCTTTATATTCCAGCGCGGTATGGGTGCGTCCCATCAGGTTCAGTACGCGATCTGAACCGCTCTGTACCGGCAGGTGCAGGAAGCTCACCAGTTCTGGCGTGTCACGATACACTTCAATGATATCATCGGTGAATTCGATCGGATGGCTGGTGGTGAAGCGGATACGGTCAATGCCATCGATCGCCGCGACCAGCCGCAGCAGATCGGCAAAAGATCCGATCGTGCCGTCGTAGTTTTCACCGCGCCAGGCGTTCACGTTTTGTCCCAGCAGGTTCACTTCACGCACGCCTTGCGCCGCAAGCTGAGCGATTTCAAACAGGATATCGTCCGCCGGACGGCTCACTTCCTCACCGCGGGTGTATGGCACCACGCAGTAAGTACAATATTTATTACAACCTTCCATGATTGACACGAAAGCGCTTGGACCTTCAGCACGCGGTTCCGGTAGGCGGTCGAATTTTTCGATCTCCGGGAAACTGATATCAACCACCGGGCTACGGGTGGTACTTCCACGCACTTTGTTAATCATTTCCGGCAGACGATGCAGGGTTTGCGGCCCAAAAATAATATCGACATAGTGCGCGCGTTGGCGAATATGGTCGCCTTCCTGAGACGCAACACAGCCACCGACACCGATGATCAGCTTGGGGTTTTTCTCTTTTAACAGCTTCCAGCGGCCCAACTGATGGAAGACTTTTTCCTGAGCCTTCTCACGGATAGAGCAGGTATTCAGCAGCAGCACATCCGCTTCTTCGGCCACGTCGGTCAGTTGATACCCATGGGTGGCATCCAGCAGATCGGCCATCTTCGATGAATCGTATTCGTTCATCTGACAGCCCCAGGTTTTAATATGGAGTTTTTTGGTCATCGACTTGCTCTTGCGAAATTGTGGCTGAAATGCAGGGCGCATAGTGTACTGCTTTGGCGCGGTTGTGACCAGTATGACGGATGTCAGCCTCAAGGGGTAAAAAATCCTGTAAACTTACACAATACATGTAACAGGATAATTGACCATGACAAATCAACCAACGGAAATTGCCATTGTCGGCGGGGGGATGGTCGGCGGCGCGCTGGCGCTAGGACTGGCGCAGCATGGATTTACGGTAACGGTCATTGAGCATGCCGTTCCCGCGCCGTTTGTGGCTGACGGACAGCCTGATGTCAGAATTTCGGCCATCAGCTCCGCCTCCGTGTCGTTACTGAAAGGGCTGGGCGTCTGGGATACGGTTCAGGGGATGCGCAGCCATCCTTACCGTCGTCTGGAAACGTGGGAATGGGAAAATGCCCATGTGATGTTTGATGCCGCCGAGCTTAAGCTGCCCTTGCTGGGCTATATGGTGGAAAACACGGTCCTGCAACAGGCGCTCTGGCAGGCTCTGGACGTTCACCCCAAAGTCACGCTGCGCGTGCCTGCGTCGCTGCTCTCTCTGCATCAACATAACGATCGGCATGAGCTTGAGCTGGCTGGTGGCGAAAAAATCAGCGCGAAGCTGGTCATCGGCGCCGATGGCGCAAATTCTCAGGTGCGGAAAATGGCCGGGATTGGTATCCATGCCTGGCAGTATGCGCAGTCCTGTATGTTGATAACCGTACAATGCGAGAATTCGCCGGGAGACAGCACCTGGCAGCAATTCACCCCTGACGGTCCGCGCGCATTTTTACCGCTGTTTGATAACTGGGCCTCGCTGGTGTGGTACGACTCACCGGCGCGTATCCGTCAGTTGCAAGGTTTGAATATGTCGCAACTGCAGGCGGAGATCGCCAAACATTTCCCATCGCGACTCGGTAACGTTACGCCTGTGGCAGCGGGGGCATTCCCGCTAACGCGCCGTCACGCGCTGCAATATGTGCAGCCAGGACTGGCGCTGGTGGGGGACGCCGCGCATACCATTCATCCGCTGGCGGGGCAGGGCGTTAATTTGGGGTTCCGTGATGTGGATGCGCTGATTGACGTGCTGGTGAATGCGCGCAGCTACGGTGAGTCCTGGGCAAGTCAGCCGGTGCTGAAGCGCTATCAGAACCGTCGCATGACTGACAATTTCATCATGCAAAGCGGCATGGATCTGTTCTACGCAGGATTTAGCAACAACCTACAGCCGCTGCGTATCATGCGTAATCTTGGGCTAATGGCCGCAGAGCGCGCCGGTATGTTGAAACGCCAGGCACTCAAGTACGCGTTAGGATTGTAATTCAGGCAGGCCTACAGAGAACGTTGTAGGCCTGGTAAGCATAACGCCATCAGGTAATAAATGCAGGAAAGCAAAAAGCTCGCCGAAGCGAGCTTTTTTAATATGGCTGGGGTACGAGGATTCGAACCTCGGAATGCTGGTATCAGAAACCAGAGCCTTACCGCTTGGCGATACCCCAACGGGTGCATCCACAGAATGGACGGCTTTTTGAAATTGGCTGGGGTACGAGGATTCGAACCTCGGAATGCTGGTATCAGAAACCAGAGCCTTACCGCTTGGCGATACCCCAACAATTTTTTGGATTTACCGAACGAGTCGATACGTCCTTAATATGGTGGCTACGACGGGATTCGAACCTGTGACCCCATCATTATGAGTGATGTGCTCTAACCAGCTGAGCTACGTAGCCAGATATTATCATATTCTTCGATGGCTGGGGTACCTGGATTCGAACCAGGGAATGCCGGTATCAAAAACCGGTGCCTTACCGCTTGGCGATACCCCAATGACCGTTGCGGTGAACCGCTACATCGAAGAAAAAATGGCTGGGGTACCTGGATTCGAACCAGGGAATGCCGGTATCAAAAACCGGTGCCTTACCGCTTGGCGATACCCCATCCGTGCAACGCTTACGGGTGAATGGTGCGGGAGGCGAGACTTGAACTCGCACACCTTGCGGCGCCAGAACCTAAATCTGGTGCGTCTACCAATTTCGCCACTCCCGCAAAAAAGATGGTGGCTACGACGGGATTCGAACCTGTGACCCCATCATTATGAGTGATGTGCTCTAACCAGCTGAGCTACGTAGCCATCTTTTTTTCGCGTAACCTTATCGGCGTTGCGGGGCGCATTATGCGTATTGAGCCTTGAAGCGTCAACCCCTTTTTCATTGAAAATAGCTGGAATGTGACTGTTTGGTTAGGTTGCGAACAGCATGACGCAATATTCGGCAATTATTAGTTATTAATTGTTTTTTTGCACAGAAAATAGACATAAAAAAGAGCCCCGCAGGGCCCTTTTCTAAGGATTAACTTATTTATAAGCGGACTGATGTACGCCAACCGCACGACCAGAAGGATCGTTCATGGTTTTAAACGCCTCATCCCATTCGATTGCTTTGGCAGAAGAACAGGCAACAGACGGCCCGCCAGGCACACATTCCGCAGCGCTCGCAACCGGGAACAGCTCTTCGAAAATCTCACGGTACAAATACGCTTCTTTAGAAGATGGCGTATTGTAAGGGAAACGGAAGCTGGCGGTTTCCAGTTGTTGGTCAGAAACTTGCTCAGCGGCCACCTCTTTCAGGGTATCAATCCAGCTGTAACCGACACCATCGGAGAACTGCTCTTTCTGGCGCCATGCAACGCTTGCTGGCAGGTAGGATTCAAAACATTCACGCAGAACATGTTTTTCCATTTTGCCGTTGCCGCACATTTTGTCCTGCGGGTTGATGCGCATCGCCACATCAAGGAATTTCTTATCCAGGAAGGGCACGCGAGCTTCCACTCCCCAGGCCGACATAGCTTTGTTGGCACGGGCACAGTCGAACATATGCAGCGCCTGCAGCTTACGCACGGTCTCTTCGTGCAGCTCTTTTGCATCTGGTGCTTTGTGGAAATAGAGATAGCCGCCAAATACTTCGTCAGAACCTTCGCCCGACAGCACCATTTTAATGCCCATCGCTTTAATTTTACGCGACATTAAGTACATCGGGGTCGAGGCGCGAATCGTCGTAACATCGTAAGTTTCGATGTGATAAATCACGTCGCGGATAGCATCCAAACCTTCCTGCACGGTGAAGTGGATCTCATGGTGCACAGTACCCAGATGGTTCGCCACCTCTTGCGCGGCTTTCAGGTCCGGAGCGCCTTCCAGGCCTACGGCGAAGGAGTGCAACTGCGGCCACCAGGCTTCGCTACGCTCCTGATCTTCAACACGACGCGCGGCGTATTTTTTGGTGATTGCGGAAATGACGGATGAATCCAGACCGCCGGACAGCAATACACCATAAGGAACATCTGACATCAGGTGGCTTTTCACTGCATCTTCCAGTGCCTGACGCAACTCGTTTTTATCGGTAACGTTGTCTTTTACCGCATCGTATTCAAACCAGTCGCGCTGGTAGTACTGACGAATTTCGCCATCTTTACTCCATAAATAGCTACCGGCCGGGAATTCTTTGATCGTGCGACACACGGGAACCAGGGCTTTCATTTCAGACGCAACGTAGAAGTTACCGTGCTCGTCGTAACCCATATACAGCGGGATGATCCCGATATGATCGCGACCGATCAGATAAGCGTCCTGCTCGCTGTCGTACAGAGCAAAAGCAAACATGCCTTGCAGGTCATCCAGAAACTCTGGGCCTTTTTCCTGATACAGCGCAAGGATAACTTCGCAGTCGGAACCGGTCTGGAACTGATAGCGATCGCCGTATTCAGCGCGCAGCGCCTGATGGTTATAAATTTCACCGTTAACCGCCAGGATATGCGTTTTCTTCACGTTGTACAGCGGCTGAGCACCGGCGTTGACGTCGACGATGGACAGACGTTCGTGCGCCAGAATGGCGTTATCACTGGCGTAAATACCCGACCAGTCCGGGCCGCGATGGCGCATCAGACGAGACAATTCCAGGGCTTTTTTACGCAGTTCAACTGCGTCAGTTTTAATATCGAATACGCCAAAAATAGAACACATAACCTTCTCCGTTAACCTGTTGCGTGATGCTTTTTATGTTTGCTTGATAAAGAAAATGCCGCAAAGCTGGAGAGGGCGCAAGTGAATTACGGGTCAGAAAATAAAAAACGCAATGGTCATTGTGGATTGGTGAAAAAAGATTACAGAATAGACGGGTTTATTAATGAATCGATAATTTTATGGCGGTTTTATTAAATGGAAGGATTTCTTCTGGCCGGATATGACGCGGGGGCGTCTTATCCGGCTTACGCATCAAATCACATCAATTTCCGCAACGGACGGGTAAATCCAGCTTGGTCTGAACGGCATGCTGTCAATGTCGTCGAGCGTCGAAACGCCAGACAATACCAGGATGGTTTCGAGACCCGCCTGGAAGCCCGCCAGAATATCGGTACGCAGGTTGTCGCCAACGATAACGGTCTCTTCCGAATGCGCCTGCATTTTGTTGAGCGCCGCGCGAATAATCCACGGGCTGGGTTTGCCCACATAAAACGGCTTGCGGCCAGAGATTTTTTCGATACCGGCGCACAGCGCACCACAGGCGGGATAAAAGCCGCGTCCGTGAGTATCCGGGTTTGTGGCGATGAAACGCGCGCCGTTGGCCACAAAATATGCCGCTTTATGCATCATGTCCCAGTTATAGGATCGCGTCTCGCCAACAATCACAAAATCGGGGTTCACGTCAGTAATAGTAAACCCGGCTTTATACAGCTCGTGAATTAACGCACCTTCACCTACCACGTAAGCCTTTTTCCCTTCCTGGCGGCGAAGAAAATCAGCGGTAGCCATGGCGGAAGTATAAAAGACGCTATCAGGGACATTCACACCCGCGGTGGCGAAGCGGTTTGCCAAATCCTGTCCGGTCTGTGAAGGATAGTTAGTCAGCAAAACTAACGGCAGGCCTTTTTCCAGGATCCCAGTCAGAAATTCTGCCGCACCCGGTACGGCAACATTGTCGTGCATCAGCACGCCGTCGATATCACAAATTACATTCTTAATGGCCATGGACAATCCGACATCAAAAAAAGAAGGCATTACTATACACAAAATACACTAAATCATTCGAGTTGCATCAAGGCGGCACAAGTCTGAGAACCCCGGAAGCTTACTGAAGTAAGTGACTGAGGTGAGCAGATGCAGCTAACGCAGAGGCAGCTTGGTATTAGCTTTCCAGCAAACGTTGCAGCAATGTACCGTTGAGCATCGCACGCTTCACCAGCGCAAAGGCGCCAATGGCTGAGCGGTGATCCAGCGTGGAACGAACCACCGGTAAATTTTGGCGAAACGCTTTCAACGCCTGCGTGTTGATACAGCTTTCTATAGCAGGCAGCAGCACTTTATCAGCCTCGGTAATTTCGCCCGCAATGACGATTTTTTGTGGGTTAAACAGGTTGATGGCGATGGCGATGGTTTTACCCAGGTGACGACCAACGTGCTCAATGACTTCTGATGCCAGGTTATCGCCTTTATTAGCCGCCTTACAGATGGCTTTAATGCCGCAATCATCCAGCGTGAGTCGGCTTGGATAACCCTGTTTCAATAAATTCTGCACGCGGTGTTCAATAGAGGCATTGGCGGCAATTGTTTCCAGACAGCCGAAATTACCGCAGTGACAGCGCTCACCCAGCGGCTCTACCTGAATATGGCCAATCTCACCCACGTTGCCATTGCGACCAATAAAAATTCGGCCATTGGAGATGATTCCCGCCCCGGTTCCGCGGTGAACACGCACCAAAATGGAGTCTTCGCAATCCTGGCTTGCCCCGAAATAGTGCTCGGCCAGCGCCAGACTGCGAATATCGTGACCGACAAAGCAGGTGACCTTAAAGCGTTTTTCGAGTGCTTCGACCAGCCCCCAGTTTTCGACCTGAATGTGCGGCATATAGCGGATGACGCCGCTTTCAGGATCAACAAGGCCTGGCAGAATGACGGAAATCGCAACCAGCTCGCGGATTTTCCGCTGGCAGTTCTCAATAAAGGTGGCAATGGTGTTGAGCAGCGCATACTCGAGCGTTTCCTGGGTGCGCTCCGGGAGGGGATAATGCTCTTCAGCGACCACTTTACTGCTCATATCATAGAGCGTGAGCGTAGTATCGTGGCGGCCCAGGCGTACGCCAATCGCGTGGAAATTGCGGGTTTCGGTGACGATAGAGATAGCGCGGCGGCCCCCGGTGGAGGCCTGCTGGTCGACTTCTTTGATCAGCCCGCGTTCAATCAATTGACGCGTAATTTTCGTTACGCTGGCGGGGGCAAGCTGGCTTTGCTCGGCAATTTGAATTCGCGAGATTGGCCCATGCTGGTCAATCAGGCGATAAACCGCCGCGCTGTTAAGCTGTTTTACGAGATCAACATTACCTATTTGAGCTTGTCCGCCTGGTGTCATTCTTTCTCTTACTCAGTAACGACCTCGTTGCCATTAACGATGGTCTTGATAATTTTAAAATCGTGCGTGAACGCAGTCAGGTTGGCTACTTTGCCTGGCGCGATGCTGCCGAGTTGTTTGTCGACGCCAATGGCGCGAGCAGGGTAGAGCGTTGCCATACGTAAGACTTCGTCGAGAGCGATATTCGCATGTTCGACCAGATTGCGTACGCCTTCAATCATGGTTAATGATGAGCCGCTCAGTGTACCGTTCTCATCAACGCACAATCCATTACGGTAGTATATTGTTTTGCCAGCGAAAATGAACTGTTCAATGTTTGCACCTGCTGGTGCGGTTGCGTCGGTGACCAGGCACAGCTTGTCGCCTTTCAGGCGTTTGGCATTACGAATGTTAACGTAATCAACGTGGAGGCCATCGGCGATGATACCGCAGTAGATATCGGCTTCATCAAGAATAGCGCCCGCCAGACCAGGTTCGCGACCGGTAATGTACGGCATCGCGTTGAACAGATGCGTCGCAAAGGTGATGCCTGCGCGGAACCCGATTTTTGCTTCTTTTACCGTTGCATTTGAGTGACCCGCAGAAACCACAATACCCGCATTCACCAGTTTGGTAATGACCTCTACCGGGACCATTTCTGGCGCCAGCGTTACTTTGGTGATCACATCGGCATTATTGCACAGGAAATCAACCAGCGCAGCGTCCGGTTGACGGACAAATCCCGGATTATGGGTGCCTTTTTTCACCAGATTCAGCCACGGGCCTTCCAGATGAAGTCCTAGTGCCTGATTCGGGTGTTTCGCCAGGTATTCACGCATGACGCGAACGCCTTGTTTCATCAGGTCATCGCTGGTGGTGATAAGCGTTGGCAGGTAGCTGGTGCAGCCAGATTTTTCATTGGCTTTCTGCATGATTTCCAGCGTTTCAACGGTCACGGCTTCTGCCGTATCGTTAAATTGTACGCCGCCGCAGCCGTTTAGCTGTACATCGATAAAACCGGGGGAAACAATGGCCCCATTCAGTGAGCGCTGTTCAATTCCTGACGGTAACTCAGCCAGTGGGCAAACGCTGTCAATCAGGCCATTGGCGACAACAATCGCATGGTCATCAAGAATTTCGTGACCGGTAAAAATCCGGCCCTGGGTTAAAGCATACATTCCGACCCCCGATTTCAAAAAATGCCGCCCTGCAACTTATCGACAGGGCGGAGACATCAATTACAGACCTTTAATATTTTCCGCTTCTAACTCGTTAAAGTATTTCAGCGTCTTCACTTTCAGTTCCATGGTGGAAGGCTCATCGCAGACCACAACGGCTTTCGGATGCAGCTGCAGACAGCTGATGGTCCACATATGGTTAACGTTGCCTTCAACGGCGGCTTGCAGCGCCTGCGCTTTCTGGTGGCCCAGTACCAGGATCATCACTTCTTCGGCATCCAGCAGGGTGCCCACGCCAACGGTCAGCGCATATTTAGGCACCTGGCTTACGTCGCCGTCAAAGAAGCGTGAGTTCGCAACACGCGTGTCGTGAGTCAGCGTTTTGATGCGGGTACGGGAAGCCAAAGAAGAGGCTGGTTCGTTGAACGCGATGTGACCATCGTTGCCTACGCCGCCCATAAACAGGTGGATTTTACCGTAAGAACGGATTTTTTCTTCATACTGACGGCATTCTGCATCAATATCCGGTGCGTTACCATTGAGGAGGTTGATGTTTTCTGCTGGAATATCAACGTGATCAAAGAAGTTGCGATGCATGAAGCTATGGTAGCTTTCCGGATGCTCTTTCGGCAGGCCAACATATTCGTCCATATTGAACGTTACAACATGCTTGAAGCTTACCTGGCCCGCTTTGTGCATTTCAACCAATGCTTTGTAGGCTGTCAGCGGAGTACCGCCAGTCGGCAGGCCCAAAACGAACGGACGATCAGCCGTTGGTTTGAACGCGTTAATACGGTTAACGATATGGCGAGCAGCCCATTTGCCGACTTGTTCAGCGGTATTCAGGGGGATCAGTCTCATTCTTCACCTCAAAAGTAAATGTAAGCAATTGGCGGATTGAGTCTCTGTGCAGTATTAAGCGTAACCTGGTTTTGCATCGGTAAGGATCAATCCGTTTCGATTTTTTGAATGATAAAATAAGTTTTCGTAGTTAGCCAGTGGAAGGGAGGGTTAATAACGATATTTGGTGACTGGAATCACAAAAAACACGCATTTAATTTGCGATACGAATTAAATTTTCACACACTCTGAATGTAGATGAATGGTTAATATTGTTGTTCCAGAATCTTGCTGTCAGGAATGGTCGCACAATAAAAATATGGCTTCAAAGAAGCCTAATCGGGGTCTCGTAGGGGGAATAAAATGAATATTTTAGGTTTTTTCCAGCGGCTGGGTAGGGCGTTACAGCTCCCCATCGCTGTGCTGCCAGTCGCGGCACTGCTGCTGCGATTCGGCCAACCAGATTTACTTAACGTACCCTTCATCGCGCAAGCGGGTGGGGCCATCTTTGATAACCTGGCGTTAATTTTCGCTATCGGTGTGGCTTCCAGTTGGTCAAAAGACAGCGCGGGTGCTGCAGCGCTGGCGGGTGCGGTTGGTTATTTCATATTGACCAAAGCAATGGTTACCATTAACCCGGCCATCAACATGGGCGTGCTGGCAGGTATCATCACTGGTCTGGTCGGCGGTGCGGTATATAACCGTTGGTCTGGTATCAAACTACCTGACTTCCTGAGCTTCTTTGGCGGCAAACGCTTCGTGCCGATCGCCACTGGCTTCTTCTGTCTGGTGCTGGCTGCTATCTTCGGCTACGTGTGGCCGCCGGTGCAGAACGCCATCCATGCGGGAGGTGAGTGGATCGTAGGCGCTGGCGCGCTGGGTTCCGGTATCTTTGGTTTCATCAACCGTCTGCTGATCCCAACCGGTCTGCATCAGGTGCTGAACACCATCGCCTGGTTCCAGATTGGTGAATTCACTAACGCTGCAGGTACCGTATTCCACGGTGACATCAACCGCTTCTACGCGGGTGACGGCACTGCGGGTATGTTCATGTCTGGCTTCTTCCCGATCATGATGTTTGGTCTGCCGGGTGCGGCGCTGGCAATGTACTTCGCCGCTCCGAAAGCACGTCGTCCGATGGTTGGCGGTATGCTGCTGTCCGTTGCGATCACCGCGTTCCTGACCGGTGTTACCGAGCCGCTGGAATTCCTGTTCATGTTCCTGGCGCCATTGCTGTACCTCCTGCACGCACTGTTAACGGGTATCAGCCTGTTCGTTGCAACACTGCTGGGGATCCACGCGGGCTTCTCCTTCTCCGCAGGTGCTATCGACTACGTGTTGATGTACAACCTGCCGGCGGCGAGTCAGAACGTCTGGATGCTGGTCGTGATGGGCCTGGTGTTCTTCGTCATTTACTTTGTGTTGTTCAGCGCGGTTATTCGTATGTTTAACCTGAAAACGCCGGGCCGTGAAGATAAAGAAGACGATATCGTTACTGAAGAAGCGAACAGCAACACTGAAGAAGGTCTGGCTCAACTGGCAACCAACTACATTGCAGCAGTTGGCGGTACCGATAACCTGAAAGCGATTGATGCCTGTATCACTCGTCTGCGTCTGACCGTTGCCGACTCCGGTCGCGTAAATGATGCGATGTGTAAACGTTTAGGCGCATCTGGAGTGGTTAAGCTGAACAAGCAAACTATCCAGGTCATCGTGGGTGCGAAGGCCGAATCTATCGGCGACGAAATGAAGAAAGTAGTTGCGCGTGGCCCGGTGGCTGCAGCGTCTGGTGAAAGTGCGCCAGCAGCAGCGGCTCCGGTTGCTAAACCGCAAGCTGTAGCGAACGCTGTAACCGTTGAAACTTTAGTTTCTCCGATTACCGGTGACGTGGTTGCGCTGGAGCAGGTACCTGATGAAGCCTTCGCCAGCAAAGCTGTAGGCGACGGTGTGGCGGTGAAGCCAACGGATAAAATCGTGGTTGCTCCGGCTGCCGGTACCATCGTGAAAATCTTCAACACTAACCATGCGTTCTGTCTGGAAACCGTTAAAGGCGCGGAAATCGTGGTCCACATGGGTATCGATACAGTAGCGCTGGAAGGTAAAGGCTTTAAGCGTCTGGTTGAAGAAGGTGCGGAAGTGACTGCAGGTCAACCGATTCTGGAAATGGATCTGGAGTTCCTGAACGCCAACGCACGTTCCATGATTAGCCCGGTTGTGTGCAGCAACAGCGATGATTTCGGTGCTCTGGTCATTAAAGCCGAAGGTCATGTGGTTGCTGGTCAAACACCACTGTATGAGATTAAAGGTAAATAACTGCTCCTGAGTAAAGTGAGTTAAGTGCCTTAAGCGGCGGGGGATATTCCTCCGCCGCTTTTTTTTGCAGCAAATATCCACATATATCCTGTTGAAACACCTTTTTTGTGCAACAAATAGTTGTCTCCTGACGTCGCTTATAAGATCATGTTCCGTTATACGTTGTTTACGCTTTGAGGAATCCACGATGAGTGAGGCTGAAGCCCGCCCGAGTAACTTTATTCGTCAGATCATCGATGAAGATCTGGCCAGTGGTAAGCACACCACTATCCATACACGTTTTCCGCCGGAGCCAAATGGCTATCTGCACATTGGCCACGCGAAATCCATTTGTCTGAACTTTGGCATTGCGCAAGATTACCAGGGCCAGTGCAACCTGCGTTTTGATGATACGAACCCGGTTAAAGAAGATATCGAGTACGTTGAGTCGATTAAAAACGACGTTGAATGGTTAGGTTTCCACTGGACTGGCGATATTCGCTACTCTTCGGATTACTTCGATCAGCTTCACGCCTATGCGGTTGAACTTATTAATAAAGGCCTGGCGTACGTTGATGAACTGTCAGCGGAGGAGATCCGCGAATACCGCGGCACCCTGACGCAGCCGGGTAAAAACAGCCCGTTCCGCGATCGTAGCGTCGAAGAGAACCTGGCTCTGTTCGAAAAAATGCGTACCGGTGGTTTTGAAGAAGGTAAAGCCTGCCTGCGCGCGAAAATCGATATGGCTTCGCCGTTTATCGTGATGCGCGATCCGGTGCTGTACCGTATTAAGTTCGCCGAACACCACCAGACCGGCAACAAGTGGTGCATCTACCCGATGTACGATTTTACCCACTGCATCAGCGATGCGCTGGAAGGCATTACGCATTCACTGTGTACGCTGGAGTTCCAGGATAACCGTCGTTTGTACGACTGGGTGCTGGACAACATCACCATTCCGGTTCACCCGCGCCAGTACGAATTCTCGCGCCTGAATCTGGAATACACCGTGATGTCCAAACGCAAGCTGAACCTGCTGGTGACCGACAAGCACGTTGAAGGCTGGGACGATCCGCGTATGCCGACGATTTCTGGCCTGCGTCGTCGTGGTTATACTGCTGCCGCTATTCGTGAGTTCTGCAAACGCATTGGCGTGACCAAGCAGGATAACACCATTGAGATCGCTTCTCTGGAGTCCTGCATTCGCGAAGATCTGAACGAAAACGCCCCGCGCGCGATGGCAGTTATCGATCCGGTGAAACTGGTTATCGAAAACTACCCGCAGGGCGAAAGTGAGTTGGTTACCATGCCTAACCATCCGAACAAACCGGAAATGGGCAGCCGTGAAGTGCCGTTTAGCGGTGAAATTTGGATCGATCGCGCAGACTTCCGCGAAGAAGCGAACAAGCAGTACAAGCGTCTGGTGATGGGCAAAGAAGTACGTCTGCGTAATGCTTACGTGATCAAGGCTGAACGTGTAGAGAAAGATGCAGAAGGGAATATCACCACCATTTTCTGCACCTACGATGCTGACACCCTGAGCAAAGATCCGGCTGATGGCCGTAAAGTAAAAGGTGTTATTCACTGGGTGAGCGCGTCCCATGCGCTGCCGATTGAAATCCGTTTGTACGATCGTCTGTTTAGCGTGCCAAACCCAGGTGCGGCGGAAGACTTCCTGTCCGTTATCAACCCGGAATCGCTGGTCATTAAGCAGGGCTACGGTGAGCCGTCACTGCAGGCTGCGATTGCAGGTAAAGCGTTCCAGTTTGAGCGTGAAGGCTACTTCTGCCTGGACAGCCGCTATGCAACGGCTGACAAGCTGGTATTTAACCGCACTGTAGGTCTGCGTGATACGTGGGCTAAAGTCGGCGAGTAATTCCTGCCACACTGCCTCAAACGCCGCCAACGCGACGTTTGAGGCGGATTTTTCTGTTTTACTTATGCTGCATTAACGCCTGAACCCGCTGCTGGCTGCGTTCCAGCACCACCGATGTCTCCTGCTTACCCACCGTCGCCTGATTGACCATTTCACTGAGGATCATGGAGCCGGTAATATCCCCCATCCGCGTAAAGTTCTTCTCGCCGACCGATCCAAAGACCTGCATATTCGGGTACTGGGCAATCAGCTGTTCAGGGAGAGTTCCAAAGACTTTGACGGCAGGGTTGTCCTTCCAACTGACGTTTTGCGCGGCGGCCTTCGTCACCGGCAGCATCGCCCCCGGCGACATCAATACCCAGTCAGCCGCGTTCTGCGCCTGTCCCATAAAGCTGACAAATTTTTCGGCGGCTTTCGTTTCTGCCTCAGTCTGACCGGCTGTGAGCGTTAATGATGTGATAACGCCAAATACGGCAGGTGATTTTTCGCTCGGCACGACAAAGCCTAAATCCGCCAGTGAACCATCCTGATAAATCGCTGGCAGGATGTAGGTCGAATAGACCGCCATCGGCGCGGTGCCGTTCATAAAGGCGTCTTTGATCTCTGTTACGTTGTTCGAGCCGGGCATGGTATAGCGGGCCAGTTCGCGATAATAGTTCAGCGAGGCCTGCATTTCCGCTGAGTTAACCGTGATGTCGCCGTTTGCGTTGAACACATTGGCACCGTTTGAAAGTGCGAACTGAGAGAAGGTTTGTTCGCTCATGACGCTTTCAGCCGTCGGCAGCGCGATGCCATATTTTTTACTGGCGCTGTCGGTCAGCCTGCGTGCCGCTTCCAGCAGTTGCGTCCAGTTTTTGGGTTCGTTGATTCCCGCTTTAGCCAGTACCGATTTCCGATACCAGACTCCCTGTAGCCAGGCGCTGATCGGCACCCCGGTATAGGCCGTTCCGTCTTCGGTGCGAACAATGCGCAGCACGCCGTCGTAGAAGGCGCTTTCACCTTGCTTGTCGATCAGCGTTTTCACCGCTTTGTGGTCGATAAGCTGCTCTTTATCCATGACTTTGGCATAGTCATGGCTGACCTCGACGACCTCCGGCAGTGATCCTGAGCGGGCAAGGGTAATGATTTTGGTATTATAGGCATCCTCTTCGACGGGAACCTGCTTCACAATAATATCCGGATTCTCTTGCTGAAAGCGGTTGATGATCCCGGCAATGACGGTCTGGCGCTCCTGCTCAACGGCGGAGTGCATAAATTCGATGGTCACCTGCTGCGGTTTATCCTCACAGCCTGAAAGCAACACGGCGGTTATCAGCGCCAGCATTGTTTTTGGTATGTTCATTTTTAATCCCTTGTTGTCGTCCATTTCCGTTAATTAACAACTGGCGCTGATATGGATAGCGTCCGTCGACAGCGCACCTGCACAAATCAGTAAACCGATCCCGCCATCCATCAAGGCTTCGCGTTCAGCGTCCTCCACGTGCAGCGTTTTACCGTCAACGGTCGCGGAGATAATCTGCCCGTTGACGCTGATATCGAACGACACAGGGCGCTCGTACACGTCGGACAAAGCCGCTTCTGCCAGAACTTTGGTGCTGGTGTCGCGCACGCGGACGATCTGTAATTTTCCGTCGCGCAGGATGCGTGCGGCGTAATAGCGCCTCATCCCCTGCACCCGAAAAGCCAGACCGCCGTACTCCCCTGAATGCAGCGTAATGTCACTCTGAACGCGGTAGTTATCCCACTGCCGCGTTCCGTGAATAATCAATCCCTCGTCGTACTCTTTGGAGATGCGAAAGCTGGTGGGATAGTGGCGTGAAAAGAGATCCACGCCGTTTACCCAGGCCCGCCACCAGAAATTATTTTCCCCTGTGGGTTTACGCAGGGTCAGCTCAGGTGTGCCATCCCAGCGCATACTGTCGATGAGCAGGCGACCGCGGGCAACGCGGGCATCTGTGCTGATTGTTACGCCAATCTCGCCGATCGGTTGGCCCTGGCAGTCCGGGAGATCCAACGCCAGCGTTAGCGATTCACCCGGGGCTATGCTCTGCGCGTCGCCGTACTGGGGCGTCAGCTGATTGTTGTCATCATAAACCCGGTAGCAGAGCCGCACGTTTAACGCGGATGTGTTATCCGGTGGCGCAATCAGGGTGGCCTGAAGACGCTGACCTGGGTAGATAAGTGGGGTAGCCATTAAATCGTAGCTGCGCATTTCCACGATTTCAGGCGGGGTAAAGGTTTGCGTGGTCACGCTGGCGTGAAGTCCGGGCGCAAGATGGCGATAGTGCAGACTCAACATCTGCCGCCCCAGGTGCGCCTCATTCTTAACTTCAACCGCGGCCGCATTTTCTTCATTAAGCCAGCGGAAACCCTGCACGCTGCCCGGTAGTGAGAAATGGTACTGCGCGCCGGATTTTTTGGCTTCAGGGCGCGGCAGACCGGCAATCTGGTGTCCCAGCCCGACCAGGAAATCGGTGATCCGCACGGCGTTGTTTATGGAGAACCCTCCGTCGGCTGAGGAGATCAGCATTCTGTCCGCCAGCGGCCCGCGCCAGTCCGGGCCTGCGTCAATACCCTGGAGTCCCAGCATAATGCCGGACAGACAGCCGACATTCCCCGCATTGCAGTCAGTGTCCCATCCTGACGTATTGACAATGCACTGGGCCTGCTGGAAGTCGTCCGGCGCGTAAAGGATCGCCATAATCATCAGCGCATGATTAGGGATGATGTGGCAATTGCTGGGATATTTGTGATAGCCATAGTTGTCGTCGATTCGCTGGCGGGTCGTCTGCCAGTCGTTATCTTCCCGTCGCCAGCGACGGATATCGCCAACCAGCTGGGCTATTTGCGACTCTGCCGGGATCACGGATAATCCGACGTCAATAAGCTGTTCGATCTCCTGGCAGATAAAGGCCTGTGATTCCATCGCCGCCCAGAGCATAGCGGCATACACCGCTTCACCGTCATGGCTCACGCTGGCGGCGTTTTTGGCAAGTTCTGCCGCCAGACGGGGTTGTCCCGGTGCGACAAGCGCCCAGCTATCAATAAAGATTTGTGCGCCAATCTGTTCGGCAATCGTTTTCCCGTTGGTCGCAATGGCTCCGCTTAGCGGAGCCGGAATGCCTTTTTTGAGATTCAGCCAGGCGGTGTGTTCCGTCGAATTACCGTTGCCGCCCCACCAGAGGATGGTGCGCTTATCAATGATGTAATTAAGCCAGCAGTGCCCCATCTGTTCCGCGCTCAGAGCCGGCGGCAGGGCATAATCTTCCAGTGCGCGGATAAAGGTAAAGGTTCCGGCGACATCATCGTCGGTGACAACCAGCGGACGGTTAAATTTTTCGTGGACGTAATACTGGATCGGCCCCAGCTCCTGCATAATTTTTTCGTAGGTCCACCCTTCGAAAGGGCGGCCAAGGTAGACGCCGATTAATTTCCCTAACACCCCTGCATAAACGCGCGACTCATAATCTGAAGGCAATTCCATCTGTTTGATCCTTGTGTGGTGTTTTATCAGCCGTTCAGGCGGATTCTCTTTTTACCAGGCCCCAGGGCATTTCTGTGGTACTGCCCTGGAGCGGTACGGTGATATCGGTTTGCGCCAGGAGGAGGGCGGCCGCTTTTTGCCCAAGCTGCTCCGGGTACTGGGCGATAGTGGTCAGGGAAGGGGTCACCAGCCCGGCGGCGGGAATATCATCGAACCCCATCACCGCAAGCTGCTCCGGGATCGTGATGCCTTTCTCCCTTGCGGCACGCATCACGCCGATAGCCATTAAATCGTTGGCGGCGAAAATCGCATCCGGGAGCGTACCGTCATTAATCAGCTGCATCGCGATCTGATAGCCGCTCTGTTCGTTAAAACCTGGCAGAATTTTGATGCGCGGAAGGCGGCCGGCCTGGGTCATCGCCTGGCGATATCCTTCCACTCTGGCAGGCTCAGGACCGCCAGCGCTGGCGATCATCGTGATATTTCGGTGCCCCTGTGCCAGCAGATATTCGACGGCACTGCGCGCGGCAGCGGCGTTGTCGATATAAACATTATGCAGCGGTAGCGGGCCGTTTTTTTTCATTCTGGCTTCAATACGTGCAATCGGGATCCCTGCCTGAAGATACGGGGCAAAATCTTTCATCCCGACGTTAAAAAATGTCCCCACCACGGCGTCGACCCGCCCCTGCGCTGACCAGCGCAAAAAATGCAGCTCTCTTTCCCGTAATCCATCGGTGCTGGCCACGATCGCATCGTAGTGATACCTATCCGTCACCGACTGAACGCCACGGACGAGCGAGGCATAAAAAGGGTTGGCGATATCCGGCACGATGCAGGCGATCGACATGGTTTTATTGGTTTTCAGCGCTTGTGCAAAACGGTTCGGTATATATCCCAGCTGATTAGCCGCTTGCTCAACCCGGCTCACTGTCTCGTGTGGATAGGTGTGATTTCCTTTGGTGAGTACCACGGATACCACCGCCTGTGAAACGCCAGCCAGGGCAGCAACGTCTTTCTGCGTGATGCGTTTTGTCATTTATTTATCAACTTATACGTATAACCTGCATCTTTGAATAATGGGACACCCGGTAGCTGTCAATAAAAACCTTATAAAGTGAGTGTATTTGTGTGGAAAATCCGAGGACGGTCACATCAACGACGGAGAGTGAATTCAGGAGCTCGAACGTTCTGTTTGCAGAGCGAATTAATGACGTTCGAGAATTAATTTGTTTTGCGAATGCAAAGACAATTATTAGGGGTGGAATTATATATATAATAATAAAATTGAAGATATCTATATGTATATAAAGTATTTTTTCTTGTTTTTGTGAATTTTTTTACTCCCAAAGCAAAATGTAACAGAAAACAAGAAAATATGTGCGGTTGCTCATACTATTACATACTCGTTACAGAAAGAGATTGATAATTCGCGTCGCGAAAAATAGTCTATTCATTGTAGTCACTGAGGTTTTCTCAGCGCTACTTTTTTAATTTTTGTTTTTTCGCTGTCCGCTTTTGTCGGCAGCATTTTATACCCAATGGATTTCGAGTTGCATCAAGGCGGAGACGCAGCGCGTGCGCTGTCCCCGAAGGGGCGAGGCCAAAGGCCGAGTAAAGCCAACACCGATGCAGCTTGAAAAACGAAGGGTTATACGTCAAAGAGGATTAACATATGCGTACGTTTAGTGGCAAACGTAGTACGCTGGCGCTGGCTATCGCCGGTATCACAGCAATGTCGGGTTTCGTTGTCGCTCCCCAGGTACACGCCGAAGGGTTTATTGATGACTCAACCTTAACCGGCGGCATCTATTACTGGCAGCGTGAGCGTGACCGTAAAGATGTGACCGATCACGACAAATACAAAACCAACCTTTCTCACTCCACCTGGAACGCTAACCTCGACTTCCAGTCCGGTTATGCGGCTGATATGTTTGGTATTGATATCGCAGCATTTACCGCTATTGAAATGAACGAAAGTAGCGAAAGCGGCCATCCAAACGAAATTGCATTCTCGTCAAAAAATAAAGGCTATGATGAAGATTACTCCGGCGATAAGAGCGGAATTAGCCTTTATAAAGCAGCAGCCAAATTTAAATTCGGCCCAACCTGGGCGCGCGCTGGTTACATTCAACCAACCGGACAGACTCTGTTGGCTCCGCACTGGAGCTTTATGCCAGGTACCTATCAGGGTGCTGAAGCCGGAGCCAACTTCGACTATGGTGATGCTGGTGCACTGAGCTTCTCCTATATGTGGGCCAACGAATATAAAGCACCATGGCACACTGAAGTCGATAAATTCTATCAGGCTGATAAAAAGACCAGCGTAGATTATCTGCACTCAATCGGCGCGAAATATGACTTCAAAAATAACCTGTTGCTGGAAGCCGCATTTGGTCAGTCTGAAGGCTACGTCGATCAGTACTTCGCAAAAGCCAGCTATAAATTCGATTTAGGCGGTAACCCGTTTACCACCAGCTACCAATTCTACGGCGCGCGCGACAAAGTTGACGATCGCACCGTGAACGATATTTATGATGGTACGGCTTGGCTGCAGGCGCTGACCTTTGGCTACAAAGTGGCGGAAGTGGTTGACCTGCGTCTGGAAGGGACCTGGGTTAAAGCGGACGGGCAGCAGGGGTACTTCCTGCAGCGTATGACCCCGACCTACGCCTCATCAAACGGTCGCCTGGATATCTGGTGGGATAACCGTTCCGACTTCAACGCCAACGGCGAAAAGGCTGTCTTCTTCGGCGCAATGTATGACCTGAAGAACTGGAATTTGCCGGGCTGGGCAGTGGGCGCGTCCTACGTTTACGCATGGGATGCCAAGCCATCAACCTGGCAGATCAATCCGGATGCGTATTACGACAAAAACCGGACTATCGAAGAATCTTCTTACAGCCTGGATGCGGTCTATACCCTGCAAGAGGGGCGTGCGAAGGGCACCATGTTTAAACTGCACTTCACCCAGTACGACAACCATTCAGACATTCCGAGCTGGGGCGGTGGTTACGGCAACATCTTCCAGGATGAGCGTGACGTGAAATTCATCGTTATTGCTCCGTTCACCATCTTCTAATGCCAACAGCGGCAGGCCGGGCGCCTGCCGCATCGTTGAGGAAAGTGCTATGAAAAAACTGATACTCATCGCTGTTATGGCATCCGGGCTGGTGGCTTGCGCGCAATCCCCGGCACCAAAAGAAGACAGCCGTCTGAAAGAAGCCTACAGCGCGTGCATTACTACCGCGCAAGGATCGCCGGAGAAAATCGAAGCCTGCCAAAGCGTGTTGAATGTGCTGAAGAAAGAAAAGCAGCATCAGCAGTTTGCCAATGAAGAAAGCGTACGCGTACTGGATTATCAGCAGTGCATCCAGGCTACGCGCACGGGTAATGGTCAGTCCGTTAATGCTGATTGCGACAAGGTCTGGCAGGAAATTCGTAGCAAGAATACTGCGCAGTAAATCGAAAAATGAAACAGACAACGGGCGGAGAGTTTTCCGCCCGTTTGCATTTCAGGGTTTATATTCCACCGGTTGATAACTCCGACTCAGCCGGACAAACAGCATTGCCGTGGCGGCGAGCCCGCAAAGTGCCGCACACATCAGCCACCACCCCGGTGAGCTTTTATCCCCGGTTAGCTGGACCAGCGCTGTGGAGATGACTGGCGTAAGGCCGCCAAAAATCGCCGTGGCAAGACTGAATGCCAGTGAAAAGCCCACCGTACGCACATAGACAGGCATCACCTCGGTGAGTGCGGCGACCATTGCCCCGTTGTACATACCAAAAAAGAACGAGAACCAAAGCAGGACCAGCGTCATGCGCGTGAAATCTGGCGCGGCGGTGAGCCAGTGCATAACCGGCCAGGTGGTGATCAGTGCAAGGATGGTAATCCCCATCAACACCGGACGACGACCAATTCGGTCAGAAATCGCCCCGCCAATCGGCAGCCAGATAAAATTAGAAATACCGACCAGCATGGTGACGATCAGGCTGTCGCGAGCGCTCAGGTGAAGTACAGCCCTACCGTAGGTCGGTGTGTAGACGGTAATAAAGTAGAACGTCGTTGTGGTCATCGCCACCAGCAGCGTACCCGCAGCGATGAGACGCCAGTTTTTGATGATGGTAGTAAAAATTTCCCTGGTGTCGGGACGGTGCGTACGTTGTAAAAAGGCGTCTGTTTCCTGAAGCGAGCGGCGGAGCACGAAGATCAAAGGAATAATCATGCAACCAATAAAGAATGGAATACGCCAGCCCCATTCAGAGATCTCATCGTGTCCCAGGGTGGCGTTCAGGCCGTAACCAATCAGAGCTGCCACCACAATGGCGACCTGTTGACTGGCGGACTGCCAGCTGGTGTAGAAGCCTTTATTGCCAGGGGTGGCGATTTCAGAAAGATAAACCGAGACGCCGCCCAGCTCCACCCCTGCAGAAAAGCCCTGTAATAATCGGCCGAGTAATACCAGGACAGGGGCCAGCAGACCAATACTGTGATAACCAGGTACCAGGGCAATCAGCAGGGTACCGCAGCCCATAATCGCCAGCGTCACCATCAGTCCTTTACGGCGACCAATTCTGTCGATGTAAGCACCCAGCACTATTGCGCCAACAGGCCGCATTAAGAAACCTGAACCAAACACGGCGAAAGTTAACATTAGCCCGGCAAATTCACTCTCTGCAGGAAAGAAGGTCTTTGCGATATAGGTGGCGTAAAAACCGAACAGAAAAAAGTCAAACTGTTCGAGGAAATTACCGCTGGTTACCCGCAGTATTGCGCCGAAAGTTCCGGTGCGCGATGGTTGTTGTGTCATTGGGTTTGCTCCACTGTCTTATCATAATATTTATAGAGGTAAGAGTTTGCGGGTTAGTCGCCTGCGACCCCCGCCTGTTTGCCGCGCCGTTTCTCAATCGCCCACTTGAGTAAGGCTGCGCAGCGGTAAAATCCGTGGGCAAATTTTCCATAAGGAATGGTCAGAAAGAGCGCCATGACCACGCCGAGGTGAATGGCGAGCAAAATAGCCATCCAGGAGGTGTCTCTTCCCGCCAGCAGCGCTAAACCGGTCAGACTGGTCAGGAGCAGCAGCAAAATAAAACCGCGATCCATCGGTTTTTGCCGAGCGTCGCCATGCAGCGGTGAGCGCTTAAAATTGAGCCATAGCAAGCCAGCCGGGCCGACAACCAGGCCAATGCCGCCCAACGTGCCCAGCATTACCGGAACGCTGAAGAACGGATAGGGCGCTTCTATACCTGCAAAGTAGTGATAGCCCGTTGCCACCACGGTGGCGGCAAAGCAGAGCATAAAACCGTAGAAGGTGAAGTGATGGAAACGGCGGCGCATCAGGGTGAAGGCATCATCTGCTTCGTTACAACCTTTGCCATGCCCACCATCGAGATACTTCAGCGTCAGCGCATTGTGCGAGGCTTCAGCAATTTCAGCGGAACGCGGTACACCCGGAGAGATTTCGTGCCAGAAGCGCAGAACACCCGCCATCAGCAGACCTATCGCCAGAATAAATACCGAACCAAACATCCATGCGAGCAGGTTATGCGGGAAAATCTGATAAAAATCCCCGGCCAGCGGAGGATGGAATAACGAGCCCTTTAAACTCATGGTGAGGAGTAAAAACAGGATCAGACCGAAAACCAGTGCCAGCGTCACGGTGACGCCTGCGCGACGATAAAGCGCGCCAAAGGCGGCGGGTTGCGCGTAGTGCTGATAGGTTTCGAGCCGCACTTCCGCCATCGCCTTCGGTACGTTGATGGCAAATTCATGAGGTGGGGCATACTGACACGCGTGCAGGCAGGCGCCGCAGTTATGGCACAAGTTAGCCAGATAATTGATATCCGCTTTACCGAATTCCAGGCGCTGAGTCATTGCCGGGAACACGGCGCAAAAACCTTCACAATAGCGGCAGGCGTTACAGACCTGCATCACACGTTCAACTTCTGCTTCCGGCTCGGTGATAATTTGTGCTTCGATGATCAGTTTCTCAAGCTGCTTCATGACGTGCCTCCTTACGTGCTGCCAGCGCGGCTTCTTTTCCGGCAATGCGGCCAAAGGTTGTCCCGATCGACATGCCCACGCCAGCGGTGTAACCCTTGCCCAACACGTTGCCCGCCATCATCTCTCCGGCGACGAACAGGTTGCGGCTTGGCTGCCCGGCAAAGTGTACGGCAGCGCGTTCGTTCACTTTTAACCCAAGATAGGTGAAGGTGATTCCTGGCCGCAGGGCATAGCCGTAGTAAGGTGGCTGGTCCAGCGGTCGCGCCCAGTGTGTTTTCGCGGGGGTTAACTTCTTCGTCGCGCAGTTGTCCAGGATGGTATGGTCGAACTGACCTGGCTGGCAGGCGTTGTTGTACGCCGTCACGGTGTGGGTAAAGCGTTCGGTATCCAGCCCCAACTGATGCGCCAACTCCGCCAGCGTATTCGCCTGTGCGCCGGGGAATACCGGTGGCATAAAGTGGCCGATGGCTTTACTGTCGATAATGGAATAGCCAATCTGCCCTGGCTGTTGGGCGACCAGGCGTCCCCAGATGGCGTAGCGTTTGGGCCAGAAATCTTCGCCTTCATCATAAAAACGTTCTGCGTCACGGTTGACTACTATGCCGAGTGAAACGCAGTCCACGCGGGTGCAAATCCCGCCGTCATATAATGGCGCTCTGGCATCAATGGCTACGCAGTGTGACTGGGAGGGTTCGCCGATGATGTCCGCCCCGGCATCCATCATAAATTTAAGCAGTACGCCCTGATTAAAGCGCGTGCCGCGAATCAGGAAGTTATCCGCAGGCCACTCGCCGCGGGCGTTCTCTCCCCAGGCTTCGCGCAGCCATTCGCGGTTTGACTCAAATCCGCCAGCGGCAAGCACGCAGGACTTAGCGGTTATGCGCTCTTCGCCTGCCAGCGCTGCCACAAACTCACCATTATGCAGTTCAAGCGCCTGCACTGGTGTGTTATAGCGGATTTGCACGCCTAACTTTTCTGCGCTGCGATAATAGGCATTCACGAGGGCTTTCCCGCCCCCCATAAAAAAGGCGTTGGTTCGCGCTACGTGTAAAGCACCGGAGAGAGGAGGTTGAAAATTAACGCCGTGTTGGCGCATCCAGTCGCGGCATTGTGAAGAGGTGCGGATCACCAGACGCGCCAGGGCTTCGTTAGTATTTCCCTCGGTGACGCGCCGCAAATCCTGCCAGAACTCCTCTTCAGGATAGCTTTCCACCAGCACATCCTGCGGCGCGTCATGCATACAGCGCAGATTACGTGTGTGTTGAGAATTTCCCCCGCGCCATTCCCGTGGAGCCGCTTCGAGCAGGAGTACCGAAGCTCCTTGCTCCCGGGCGGTTAGGGCAGCACATAACGCGGCATTGCCACCGCCAATCACCAGAACATCAACCATCGTATACTCCATTACCATTTAACTAATTGTTAAATTTGTAATTGAAATGTATACGTACAGCTTGTGCGGGCGCTATGACGAAGTGCTAAAGAGGGCTTTAGTTATTGTAAAGGATGGCGCCTGGCCAGCTTCCTGCTTCCACCAGTTGATGCATCACTTTCGTTAGCACCACGCGGGCGGCGAGGCCCGCGGGGGTGAGCTCATCATCAGAAAGGCTGACCAGAAAGTTGGGGCGACTCAGTATTGGATTATGGACGCCGATCACTCTTAGCGTCTCTTTATCGAGATGGGAAATCGCCGCGCCGGGCTGGAGAGTAGCGCCGATTCCACTGCGAACGGCGCGCATTAGCAGCGCCAGACCATCAATTTCTGTGGCGATCTCAATGCGCAGTGCGTGTTCCTGACAAATTGCTTCCAGCCTGCCGCGCAGACCGTGGCCTGGGCTGGGCATTATCAATGGGATACTTGCCAACTGGGCTGGCGCAATATTGTCATCGGCAATATCGGCCAGTAAGGCATGAGTCCCAATCAAAAACAGGCGCTCTTCGAGAATCGGTCTGGCGCTCCAGCGCAGGAGCTTTTCTTTTTGAAATACCACGGCCAGATCAATCTGGCGGGTATTAATCATCCGTTCCAGGTTGCCAGAGAGGCTTTCCACCACATGCAGGCGGACATCACTATAGCTTTCCCGCATGGCGTTAATAAAAGGCATGCCGAGAACGGAAGCGGTACTGGGGGCCATACCGACGCTGACGTGCCCGGAAAGCCGGGACTCTCGCGCGGCGAGGATTGCATCGTCTGCGTGGCGGAGCGCCAGCTGCGCCTGGGAGTAAAAAGCCAGTCCGGCGCTGGTGGGCGTAACGCCACGCGAGGTGCGCTGCAGCAGGCGAATAGCGAGTTCGTTTTCCAGGCGGGACATTTGCTGGCTGAGTGCCGAAACCCCAATATTGAGATCGAGCGCCGCGCTACCCATGCTGCCGGTTTCTACAATGCGAACAAAATAGCGTAGCTGGCGAAGTTCCATTTCGACTCTCCGGGAAGGGACTATAGATTTTACATTAAAGCAACACAGGAGTGGAGGGAAGGGGAAAAGGGGTGATAATGCCCATAAAAAAAGCCAACCGAATGGTTGGCTTTTCAGAAAGCATCACATTATTTACCGTCGTGAGCATGCTCATCTTCGCGGCAATCGCCTTCCGCGCAGTGACCGTAAAGATAGAGGCTATGGTTGGTTAAACGAATACCATGTTTAGCCGCAATCTCACGCTGGCGCGCCTCGATGGAATCATCGCTGAACTCGACCACTTTGCCGCAGTCGAGGCAGATGAGGTGATCGTGATGATGCTGTTGAGTCAGTTCGAAGACGGATTTACCACCTTCAAAATTATGGCGGGTCACGATACCGGCATCATCAAACTGGTTCAGCACGCGATACACGGTCGCCAGACCAATTTCTTCACCCATATCGATCAGACGTTTGTATAAGTCTTCCGCACTGACGTGATGGTTATCCGGTTCCTGAAGAACTTCCAGAATTTTTAAACGAGGAAGCGTTACTTTCAGGCCAGCCTTCTTTAATGCGGTATTGTTGTCAGTCATGCGGAATCTGTCCTGTAGCTAAACGATTCACTTCATTAACAGAAGTGACAGAAATTGCACTTGAGATAATGCGATTCATTATAGAACTGCCATGGCTAAATGAAAACTGCAAGTCTCTGGCATATATTGTTAATCAAAACGTGGTATCGCCGACAAACACACTGTGCAATACCCGATTGGCATCCGGCCATTGTACAGGGTCAGACGAAAAAGTTACAAATTTGTAGCAATTATTTTGATTGGTTTTATCTATTGATGTGGCGCAGATGGAAATCCGCGCCACACAAAATCAGGCATTGATGATTTCGTCGAGGTGCAGCTCCTCAGAGATCTGCTTAACCCATTTTTCTACGCGTTCGGCGGTCAATTCAGGCTGGCGATCTTCATCAATGGCCAGACCCACAAAGTGGTCGTCGTCCGCCAGGCCTTTGGACGCTTCAAAGTGATAACCCGCCGTTGGCCAGTGACCAACGATGGTTGCGCCGCGTGGTTCGATGATGTCGCGAATTGTACCCAACGCATCGCAGAAATATTCTGCGTAATCTTCCTGGTCGCCGCAGCCGAACAATGCAACCAGCTTGCCGTTAAAATCAATGTCTTCGAGGGTAGGGAAGAAATCGTCCCAGTCACACTGCGCTTCACCGTAGTACCAGGTTGGAATGCCGAGCAGCAAAATGTCATACCCTTCGAGGTCTTCTTTGCTGCTTTTTGCAATGTCATGTACATCGGCAACGTCTTTACCAAGCTGTTTTTGAATCATTTTTGCGATGTTTTCGGTGTTACCGGTGTCGCTGCCGAAAAAGATGCCAGTGATTGCCATGAGTAAAATAACCTCTTGAAACTTATTGAAATGGTGGTGGCGCATTGCCCACGGATAAGGGCAATCATAGCAGAACAGTCAGGCATGCGGAAACAGCAAACACGCAGGACTGCACTCTGTGCTACACGATTTATGATTTAGAGCAGAAATTCAGACTAAGCCTGACCGCGCAATGCGCTGAGTTGGTTCATCAGCATCTCTTCGATGAGTTCACTGCGACTCATGTTGCGCGCCTCGGCCAGCTCGTTCAGAGCGTCAACAGCATCAGCGTTCAGTTTCAGTTCGACACGCTTAAGCCCGCGAACTTTATCGCGTTTAAGCTGATTACGTTTGTTAATACGTAACTGTTCATCACGCGAGAGCGGATTAGTTTTGGGTCGTCCCGGGCGACGCTCCTGCGCGAACAGATCTAATGTCGTACGGTCCGTTTGTTCTTTGGCCATGATCTTGGTGACTTCGGGGAAACAATCAGCCAGGCGTCTGCCCGGATGGATAGCCCGCCATAATACATCAGCAGGGGAGACACGCCAACGCCCACGCGCGTAATCACGCGCAGACGCTGAGTTTTTAATCAGTTAGCCTGTTCGCTCAGATAACGACGGATGGCGCGCAGTACCGCCTCCGGTTTTTCCGCATGCACCCAATGGCCCGCGCCTGCAATAACGTGCGCCCGAGCCTGCGGGAATTGCGCCAGCAGTTGTTCGCGATACGCTTCGGTTACATAAGGTGAGTTGCCACCGGGGATAAACAGCGCCGGGTGTTCCCACGCCGGGATGGTCTCCCAGCCGACAATATGAGGATATTGCTCCCACAGCACGGGAACATTAAAGCGCCATTCGCCGTCGACGAAGGATTTGAGCAGAAACTGGATCACGCCTTCCTCTTGCAGATGCTGGCGCATGACGCTCGCCGCCTGCTGACGCGAAGAGGACTGCGCGTCAGTTACTGCGTTAATGGCAGCAAAAATCTCATCGTGACGGCGAACATGATAGTCAACGGGGGCAATGTCGATGGCTACCAACCGTTCGACACGTTCCGGGGCCAGCGCGGTTAACGCCATGACGGCTTTGCCCCCCATCGAGTGACCAATAAAGATCGCCTTTTCGATCTGTTGATCGTCCAGCGTATCCAGCAGATCTTGCGCCATGGCCGGATAATTCATCTCAGGTGAACGCGGGGAGAGGCCATGATTTCGCATATCAACCTGGATGATATCGTGATCGGCCACCAGATCGCGCGCCAGGATCCCCAGGTTATCCAGACTGCCAAACAGGCCGTGCACCAGGACGATGGGAGAATTATTGTGCAGGTTTTGCGCAGATTGCGCTCGGATATTCAATTTCATGGCAAAGTTCTTTTTTTCACACTCACGGGTTAGGGTATCATGTTGACCATTCTGCCACATGGCTGCAACAACTACGGTTACTCTGAGTTTTGCTAGCCACCAGGCTTGACGCTATCCGCTGTTGGGATTTGCCTTTACACTACGCGTGTTGACCCCAACAACTTGTATTCAGCTAAACACTGCACTGGATTAAGATGAAAACGATTGAAGTTGATGATGAACTCTATAGCTATATTGCCAGCCACACCAAGCATATCGGCGAGAGCGCATCCGACATTTTACGGCGTATGTTGAAGTTTTCCGCCGCATCACAGCCTGTCACTCCGGTAGTAAAAGAAGTCCGCGCTGTGCAAGCTGTCGTGGAAGCGAAGCCGGTTAACCCCGTAAAAGATAAAGTGCGCGCGATGCGTGAACTGCTGCTGTCCGACGAATATGCGGAGCAGAAGAAAGCAGTAAATCGCTTTATGCTGGTGCTGTCTACACTCTATTCACTGGATCAAAACGCGTTCGCCGAAGCAACGGAATCGTTGCATGGTCGTACGCGCGTTTATTTTGCAGCAGATGAACAGACGCTGCTGAAAAATGGTAATCAAACCAAACCGAAACACGTGCCAGGCACGCCGTACTGGGTGATCACCAATACCAATACCGGCCGTAAATGCAGCATGGTTGAGCACATCATGCAGTCAATGCAATTCCCTGCGGAATTGATTGAAAAGGTTTGCGGAACAATTTAATCCTTGCATTAGAAGGACCAGGCAATGGCAATCCACAACCGTGCAGGTCAACCTGCGCAACAGAGTGATTTGATTAACGTCGCCCAACTGACGGCACAGTACTATGTACTGAAACCAACGGCAGGGAACGCTGAGCACGCCGTCAAGTTCGGTACGTCCGGACATCGCGGCAGTGCAGGTCGTCATAGTTTTAACGAGCCGCATATTCTGGCTATCGCTCAGGCGATTGCTGAAGAACGTGCGAAAAACGGGATCACTGGCCCGTGCTACGTGGGCAAGGATACCCACGCGCTGTCTGAACCGGCTTTTATCTCTGTACTGGAAGTGCTGGCAGCGAACGGCGTGGACGTCATCGTGCAGGAAAATAACGGCTTTACGCCAACCCCTGCCGTGTCGAATGCTATCCTGGTCCATAACAAAAAAGGCGGCCCGCTGGCTGACGGCATTGTGATCACGCCATCCCACAACCCGCCGGAAGATGGTGGCATTAAATACAACCCGCCAAACGGTGGTCCGGCAGATACTAACGTTACCAAAGTGGTGGAAGACAGGGCTAACGCTCTGCTGGCTGACGGTCTGCAAGGCGTGAAGCGTATGTCGCTGGATGCTGCGCTGGCATCTGGTCATGTAAAAGAGCAGGACCTGGTTCAGCCGTTTGTTGAAGGACTGGCCGACATCGTCGACATGGCGGCGATCCAGAAAGCGGGCCTGACGCTGGGCGTCGATCCGCTTGGCGGTTCCGGTATCGAATACTGGAAGCGTATTGCCAAGCACTACAACCTGAACCTGACTATCGTTAACGATCACGTTGATCAGACTTTCCGCTTTATGCATCTCGACAAAGATGGCGCAATCCGTATGGACTGCTCCTCCGAGTGCGCGATGGCGGGACTGTTGGCGCTGCGTGACAAGTTCGATCTGGCCTTTGCCAACGATCCGGACTATGACCGTCACGGTATCGTCACCCCGGCGGGCCTGATGAATCCGAACCACTACCTGGCAGTGGCGATCAACTACCTGTTCCAGCATCGTCCGCAGTGGGGCAAAGACGTTGCCGTCGGTAAGACGCTGGTCTCTTCGGCGATGATTGACCGCGTAGTGAATGATTTAGGGCGTAAACTGGTCGAAGTTCCGGTTGGCTTTAAATGGTTCGTTGACGGTCTGTTTGACGGCAGCTTTGGCTTTGGTGGTGAAGAGAGCGCGGGCGCTTCTTTCCTGCGCTTTGACGGTACACCGTGGTCGACCGACAAAGACGGCATCATCATGTGCCTGCTGGCGGCAGAAATTACCGCAGTGACCGGTAAGAATCCGCAAGAGCACTACAACGAACTGGCTGCCCGCTTCGGCGCGCCAAGCTACAACCGCCTGCAGGCAAGCGCGACCTCCGCGCAGAAAGCGGCGCTGTCTAAGCTGTCTCCGGAAATGGTGAGTGCCAGCACGCTGGCGGGCGACCCGATCACGGCACGTCTGACGGCGGCACCGGGTAACGGTGCTTCTATCGGCGGTCTGAAGGTGATGACTGACAACGGCTGGTTTGCTGCGCGTCCGTCAGGTACTGAAGACGCCTATAAAATCTACTGCGAGAGCTTCCTTGGTGAAGAACATCGCAAGCAGATCGAAAAAGAAGCCGTTGAGATTGTCAGCGAAGTGCTGAAAAACGCGTAAGTATTGTTTGTACTGACGCGTTTTGTAGGCCCGGTAAGCGTTAGCGCTACCGGGCTTTTTTATGCCAGGATTTAACTATGCTTATTTTTCAGTTCAAAACGCGGTGATACCAGGCCATACAGCGTCCAGCCGAGGAAGGTCACGATAGAACCATAAAGCATTGCTTCTTCGCCAGAGGAGTAGAGCGCATAGAAGCTGTACAATGCGCCAACAAACGCCACGAAGTTTGCCGGTTTCGCTTTCGACGACGGAACATTCGCCATTTTTTGAATAATTACCAGCGCGGCCATCGACAGAATATACGGAATGATGTTCGTCACCACCGCCAGGTTGACCAGCACGTTGAACTGACTGTTCAGTGACGGGCTGATAGTCATCAGTGATAAACCACTCTGGATGATCACGATAGCCAGCATCCCCTGAACCGGCGCGTCTACTTTAGTCACGCGGGAGAAGATTTTAGGGAAGTAACCCCCATCAGCCGACGATTTGAATACCTGAGCGATAGTGAACTGCCAGCCCAGCAGTGAACCGCAGCAGGACATCACCATCAGCGCCATGATCACCTTACCGACTTCCGGGGTGAACATTTGTGCAAAGGCTAAACCGAACGGTGCTGTAGAGTTAGCCAGATCCATATTCGGCACAATCCCGGCTATCACGTTGGTGGAGATGATGTAAATCACCGCCGCGCCCAGCGTACCGCCCAATACGGCGATGGGCACGTTGCGTTCCGGGTTGTCTACCACTTCAGCGTTGGCGCAGGCCGATTCCAGACCCAGAAAAGCCCACAAGGTCATCGCAATGGAAGAACCGACAGCCGTGAAGAACGGGACGTGGTGTGGATTCCAGGAGTTAGCGTACAGCGTCGGACTGAACCAGAACCAGCCGATGATACACAGACCGACAACCGGAATAATGACGCCCCAAACGGTGATGCTGCTAATCTGCCCGGTAATGCGCGCCCCGCCAAAGTTAGCCACGGTACAGATCCACAGTACACCAATGGTTGCCAGGCCAATCTGCACCGGTGTCAGTGTGGCGCCAAACAGCTCGGTACCGTAGCCAACGGCGGAGATGGCGATAGCCACGTTGGCGATTAACAGCGAAACGCCATAAGTGTAGTTCGCCATAAAGTTACCGGATTTGCCAAAGGCGTATTCAGCGTAACCCCCCATACCACCGGATTTACGGCTGAACATACCGCATTTTGCGAAGGCCCAGGCCAGCGCCATTGAACCGACAGCAGTCACCAGCCACGAGATGATCGAGATGGTACCGACTTCCGCAAGCTTGGTGGGCAACATGATGATTCCGGATCCCATCATATTAACCATGGTCAGGATAGTGAGCTGGACGACGCCCATTTTGTTGGATTTGGCTTTGCTCATAACATTTCCCCTTTCAACAGAGCGTGTTGCGCGCTTTGTTGCTTAATCACGTAGCACCACACCTGTTTACGACCGTCGTGTTCTTCGATGTAGACACCCTGGAGTTCAGGCGCAAAGCCCGGTAGTAAATTGATTCCTTCTTCCAGTGCGCTGAAGTAACGTAATACTGAACCGCCCCAGATTTCACCCGGAACCACACACAGTACGCCCGGAGGATAAGGCAGCGCGCCTTCTGCCGCGATGCGACCTTCAGCGTCCGGCAGACGCACCAGTTCAACTTCACCACGCAGATATGCATAGTTGGCATCCTGGGGATTCATGCTGACGCGCGGGAAATGAGCCTTACGGAACATCTCTTTCTGGAGCTGCTTCACGTTGTGACGCGCATACAAATCGTGCATCTCCTGGCACAGTTGGCGCAGGGTGTAACCGGCGTAACGGGCTTCGTGCTGCTTGTAGATCGAGGGCAGAACCTCGGCTAGCGGGGCATCGGCTTCCAGCAGTTTTTCGAAACGTACCAGCAGGGCGACAAGCTGCTGCAACTTCGCCATATCTTCTGCGGGGGTCAGCAGGAACAGGATGGAGTTGAGGTCGCATTTTTCGGGCACCACACCATTTTCGCGCAGGAAGTTAGCCAGAATGGTAGCCGGAACGCCGAAGGTATCGTATTCGCCGTTACGCGCATTAATACCCGGAGTGGTGAGCAGCAATTTGCATGGATCCACAAAGTACTGGTGTTCGGCATACCCTTCAAAGGCATGCCAGTGTTCACCGGGGACAAAATGGAAGAAACGCAGGTCGCTGGCGATTTCAGCGGTGGGATAAGCCTGCCACGGTTTACCTTCTACTATCTCCGGCACGAACGGGCGGATATGGTGGCAGTTTTCCAGGATCAACTTACGAGTATCAATTCCGTTGACGACGCAGTCCATCCACATGTTGCGCCCGCTGACGCCTTCATGCATTTTGGCGTTGATGTCCAGTGCGGCAAAGAGCGGATAGAACGGGCTGGTGGAGGCGTGCATCATGAACGCGTTATTCATTCGTTTATGAGGCACGTAGCGAGACTGGCCTTTAATATGGCTGTCTTTTTTGTGGATCTGCGAAGTCTGAGAGAAGCCTGCCTGTTGTTTGTGCACTGACTGGGTGACCAGAATGCCGGGGTCATTTTCGTTAAGATCCAGCAACAGCGGAGAGCAATCGGCCATCATCGGAATAAACTGCTCATAGCCAACCCACGCGGAGTCAAACAGGATGTAGTCGCACAGATGACCGATCTTATCCACCACCTGACGGGCGTTATAGATTGTGCCGTCGTAGGTACCTAACTGAATCACGGCCAGACGGAATGGACGCTCATCTTTCGAACGTTGTGGCGCAACTTCACTCACCTGTTCACGTAGATAGCCTTCTTCAAAGCAGTGCGCGTCGATCCCGCCGATAAAGCCGTACGGGTTACGCGCAGTTTCCAGATATACCGGCGTTGCCCCGGCCTGCAATAACGCGCCGTGGTGGTTTGACTTGTGGTTGTTGCGGTCGAATAACACCAGATCGCCTGGGGTGAGCAATGCGTTAAGCACCACTTTGTTCGATGAGGAGGTCCCGTTCAGTACAAAGTAGGTCTTATCCGCGTTGAAAACTTTAGCTGCGTGCTGTTGTGCGATGCAGGGAGCGCCTTCGTGAATCAGCAGATCACCCATTGCGACATCGGCATTACACAAATCGGAGCGGAAAAGTGTTTCGCCGAAATATTCGACAAACTGATTACCCGCAGGATGGCGACGGAAAAACTCGCCTCCCTGATGACCAGGACAATCAAAGGCGCTGTTGCCCTGATTGACATAGTCGACAAGCGCACGGAAGAACGGCGGACGTAACTGCGTTTCATAATGGCTGGCGGCGGTTTCTAACTGCCGGCCATAAAAGGCGGTACGGGCTTCATTACATTCGAATACACCTGAGATGCGCGGCAGATGTTCAGATGGAACACGTTCTTCATTTTCGGTGGCGATAAAAACAGGAATCCCATAGCCGGTGGCGTCAATTTCATCGAGTTTTCCACGTTCAATATCATTGATGGATAATACGATAGCAGCAACATCAATAAAATTACTTTCATCGATATTTACGCAAGAACGCTGCGTAGAAAAACAATCAGGACAGGAACGGCTTACGGCAATTTTTAATTCTGACATTTTCATCTCTTTATTTTTAGGTAATAGCAGGTCCTCAATTTCTCAAATGAGAAATTGATAACTCCGGAAAAAAAAGCAAAGTCATACCGCTGATAAATAAATCAGTAAATTGCTTTTTTGAAGATGCAATAAACCCTAACCGGTCCGGTCACAGGTAATACAGGGTTATGCAGGGAGAGCACTGCGGATACAGGCGTTAGCCTGCGATACAGAGAGTCAGGAAGACCTGTATACTTGAGTGCCCTTAGTCGGAAGACTAACGGGCATTAAAGAAATGAAAGTCGAAACTGTTGCGGTGGGCAAACATCATAATATGCGTTGTTCGCCTTATATGTGGCATTGTACGGCTATTATTTTCCATTTTAGTTACCTTTACTGGATAAGTGGAAGGTGCGGGTATTTTATCCAGGAAATGGCTATGAACTGTGAAGAAGATCAATAAAAAACGATCGTTTATAAAATATTTAGTCGCCATTTATGCATAGTGCGGGACAAGATGCTGTTTTGTTGTTTATATGTTATTTATTTGTATTTTATTATTTTTTTACAATATTCTACTGGCTGCATAATAAGTATTATGCAGTGGAGTGAGTAATGAAAAATATATTTATTAATTAATCAGAAAAAATGAATAAGAATTCACGGCATAAACCGATAGCCAATTCCGGTTTCGGTCAGAAAATGACGCGGACGGGCCGGGTCCTGTTCCAGCTTCTGGCGCAGGTGTCCCATATAAATACGTAGATAATGACTGTGTTCGACGGCGTTTGGTCCCCAAACCTGATTTAACAACTGGCGTTGCGTCAGTACCTTCCCGGCATTATTTAGCAGAACCGCTAACAGACGAAACTCAATCGGCGTCAAATGAATTTCCTCGTCACCACGGTGAACGAGGCGCGCGGCAATATCCACTTTGACGTTGGAAAAATGTACCACCGGTTCGGGAGACGCACCGCTGGCGTGGCGACGCAATGCCACGCGCAATCTCGCCTGTAGCTCGCCAATACCAAAGGGTTTACTGAGATAGTCATCGGCACCGGCATCCAGCGCAGCAATTTTATCGCTTTCCTCACTGCGGGCTGAAAGCACAATCACCGGAATCGCGCTCCATTGCCGCAGGTCGCGAATAAAATCAATGCCGTCGCCGTCCGGCAGGCCGAGATCGAGAATGATGAGATCGGGTTTTCGCGTGGCGGCTTCCAACAGACCACGTTGCAGCGTTTCCGCTTCATATACACGCAGGCCATCGGCTTCCAGCGCGGTGCGCAGAAAGCGGCGAATGGCATGTTCATCTTCAACAATCAGTACGTTCGTCACATATCCTCATGAAAATCTTCAAGTTCAGGGGGGATTTCCTGGGGCAGTGTAACACGAAAACAGGCTCCTCCCTGCGCGCGATTGTGGACCGAAATAGTACCGCCGTGCACGTCCACAATAGCCTGACAAATTGCCAGCCCCAGCCCAACGCCGGGCACCGATGACTCTTTATTCCCCCGGGAAAATTTGTCAAAAACGCGCTGTTCCATACCCGACGGAATACCCGGCCCATTATCCCAGACGTCCAGTTGCAGATGTGCGCCATCGACGCTGGCATCAATACCGATTTGCGCCTGTGGCCCCGCGTATTTGACGGCGTTTTCCAGCAGATTAATCAGCACCCGTTCAAAGAGCGGACCATCGACGTGAATCAGTGTTAACGGTTCAGGTAACGACAGATTTATTGGGGCAGAGAGACCGGGCTCCAGCATCTGCAGGGCGCTGCCGACCACCTCTTCCAGCGTTAACCACTCCTTCTTAAGATTAAAGCCGCCAGACTGAATTCGCGCCATATCCAGCAGGTTATTAACCAGTCGGGTAGTATTCAGAACGTGCTGGCGAATCTCACTGGCCTGGCGCGCGTGCGGCGATCCCTCGCTGGCCAGATCCAGTGTTAAGATTTCCGCCTGACCGAACAACACCGTCAACGGCGTGCGCAAATCGTGGGACAGAGCAGCGAGCAGGGCGTTGCGAATGCTTTCGCGCTCGCTGGCAAACCGCGCCTGCTCTTCGCTGGCGGTCAGCGTCAGGCGCTCCAGCGCACTGGCTACCAGTAGAGTGAAGGTTTCCAGCAGGCGTTGCTGTTCGGGGATCATAAGCTGGCGTAAATTTCCCGGTTCGACCACCAGCAGCCCATGCGTTTTATCGGCGCTTTTTAACGGTAAAATCTGATATGGCACGCCCGGTAACGTGTCGGTGCCTGCACCGGCCGGTTGCCCTTTGTCAAAGCTCCATTGGGCAATGGCGTCATCCCACGGCGTCATGCCCTGTTGATGGGTGAGCGGGGCCAGCTTGCCGTTCTCACCGGGCAGTAAAACCTGGCTGCGGGCCTGAAACGTTGAAGCGATAAACTGTTCACTGGTGGCGGCGATATCCATCTGACTCCGACCGACGGCCAGCGCTTTCGACATCTCATACAAATGACGCGTACGCTGTTCACGATAACGCGCAACCCGCGCCTGATAACGCACCCCGGCGGTCAGATTACCAATAACCAGCCCTACCGTTAGCATTACGGCAAAGGTGAGCAGGTACTGAACGTCTGAAACGGCCAGCGTCCCGCGTGGGGCAATAAAGAAGAGATCGAAGCTGGCGACGTTAATAAAGGTTGCCAGCACTGACGGCCAGCGTCCGTAAAAGAGTGCGATAACCACCACACCCAATAAATAGATCATCACCAGGTTGGCGGCGTCAAAGGCCATTAGCCACTGCATGGCGATTAGCGTAATGATGGCGCACAGCGCAACGGCAACTACACAACCCTGAATTTGTACCCGCCATTTATCCTTAAAGGTGCGGCTATCTGCCGTTTGCAGCACAGGGCGTGAAGGGGGCTCATCGAGCGCAACAATCATCAGGTCGAGATCCGGTGCGCGATGAGCGAGTTTGTCGGCAAAGGAATCGCTACGCCACCAGCGACGGGTAGTCGGACGCCCGAGCACAATTTTTCCCAGATTATGCTCACGGGCATAGTGGATGACCGCTTTGTCTTCGGCGGGGTCGGAAAGGGTGGCTGTTTCTGCGCCTAACTCTTGAGCCAGCCGCAGAGCGCTTAAAATTGCGCGGCGTTGTTTTTCGGGTAGTCGATGCAGCGCGGGCGTTTCGACATACACCGCATGCCAGACGCTGCCGAGACGCGCCGCCAGACGTGCGGCGGCGCGTACCAGTTTTTCGCTGCCGGTATTGTGCCCAATGCACAGTAAAATAGCGTCGCGGGTATGCCAGACTTTCTCCTCTCCCGGACGTCCTCGCCAGGCGCGCATCTGATCGTCTACCCGATCAGCCGTGCGGCGCAGGGCAAGTTCACGTAGCGCGATCAGATTACCTTTGCGAAAGAAATGCTCAATTGCTCTTTCTGCCTGACCGGCGATATAAACCTTGCCTTCGTTCAGGCGCTGGCGCAAATCGTCGGGGGGGAGATCGACCAGCACCACATCGTCGGCGGCATCGAAAAAAGGGTCGGGTACGGTTTCACGAACCTGAATGCCGGTAACGCCGCTGACCACGTCATTGAGACTTTCCAGATGCTGCACGTTAACGGTAGTAAAAACATCAATCCCGGCTTCCAGCAGCTCTTCAATGTCCTGCCAGCGCTTAGGATGCCGTGAGCCTGGCGCATTACTGTGCGCCAGTTCATCCATCAAAATGAGCGCCGGACGGCGGGCCAGCGCCGCGTCGAGATCGAACTCATTGATATGGCGGCCGTGACGCGCCTGTCGCTTTAGCGGCAGGATGCTGAGGCCGTCCAACAGCGCGGCGGTCTCTTTGCGTCCATGGGTTTCCACCACGCCAATCAGCACATCTAACCCTTGCGCCCGCAGTCGCTGGGCCTCTGCCAGCATGGCCCAGGTTTTGCCGACGCCAGCACAGGCACCGAAGAAAATTTTCAGTTTTCCCCGGTGCGGGGCCGTGGTCTGCTCCAGCAGGCGATCGGGGTCGGGGCGTAAGGGTTCGTTATGCATGTCCTTTTTCTCAGTGCTTATCCAGCGCTAAATTAAGTTCCACCAGGTTCACCACCGGCTGACCGATAAAACTGACCAACGGCTTGTGCGTATATTGTGCAACCAACCGCGTAACCTCTTCAACGCTGAGGTTGCGAGCCTGCGCCACGCGGGGAATTTGCCAGGCCACCGCGGCTGGCGTCAGGTTGTTATCCAGCCCGCTGGAAGAAGCCGTTACCAGCTCTACCGGGACGGCAGGACTGGCCTGCGGGTTGGCGGCACGCAGTGCGGCAATCCGGCTTTGCAGCTGTTTATCCAGTTCCGGGTTGCTGGCTGCCATATTACTGCCGCCTGAAGCCATTGGATTATAGGGCATTTCAGCTGTGGCAGACGGACGCCCCTGAAAATAACCGGCAGCGGTAAAATGTTGCCCGATGAGCTCAGAGCCGCGAACAACCTGACCTTCGCTAAGAAGCGAACCGTTAGCCTGGTGGGGAAACCACCACTGCCCCAGCGCGGTCGTCAGCAACGGGTAAGCCCCGCCGGTGATAAGCATCAGGAAAATCAATGTTGATAATGCAGGACGTAATCCACTCATCTGAAACCTCACACCAGACCCAGCAGGGTCAGCAGTAAATCAATCGCTTTGATACCGATAAACGGCACAACCAAACCGCCCAAACCATAGATCCACAAATTGCGGCGCAACATCGCGGATGCGGACAAAGGTTTGTAGCTCACGCCTTTTAGCGCCAGTGGGATCAGAAAGACGATAACCAGCGCGTTAAAGATAACCGCGCTGAGGATAGCCGAGTCTGGCGAATGCAGTCCCATCACGTTCAGCGCATTGAGCTGCGGATAGGTGGCGGCGAAGGCGGCCGGGATAATAGCGAAATACTTCGCGACGTCGTTGGCAATACTGAAAGTGGTCAGCGAACCGCGCGTCATCAGCATTTGTTTACCAATGTGCACTACTTCAATCAGTTTGGTGGGGTTGGAGTCGAGATCCACCATGTTACCTGCTTCTTTCGCTGCCTGGGTTCCAGAGTTCATGGCGACCGCAACGTCGGCCTGCGCCAGGGCAGGTGCGTCATTGGTTCCGTCGCCGGTCATTGCCACCAGACGACCTTCCGCTTGATACTGACGAATCAGCGCCAGCTTGGCTTCCGGCGTGGCTTCAGCTAAGAAGTCATCCACTCCGGCCTCAGCGGCGATCGCGGCGGCGGTCAGGCGGTTATCGCCGGTGATCATCACCGTTTTAATCCCCATTTTGCGCAGTTGAGCAAAACGTTCTTTGATCCCGCCTTTCACAATATCTTTCAGCGCAATCACGCCCAGTACGTGGGAGCCTTCGGCAACCACCAGCGGCGTTGCGCCAAGGCGAGCGACGCTTTCGACCTTCTGCTCCACATCGGCGGGAAAGTGGCCGCCGTTGGCTTCAACGTGCCGACGAATGGCATCGACCGACCCTTTGCGGATCATTCGGTTGTCGATGTTGATGCCGCTCATCCGGCTTTGGGCGGTAAACGGCACAAAGGTAGCGTGTAGCGATTGCACGTCGCGAATACGCAGATTAAAGCGCTGTTTTGCCAGGATCACGATGCTGCGGCCTTCCGGCGTTTCATCGGCCAGCGATGAAAGCTGTGCGGCGTCGGCCAACGTTTTTTCGTCCACGCCGTGGGCGGGCAGAAAATCCGAAGCCTGACGGTTACCCAGCGTAATGGTGCCTGTTTTATCCAGCAGCAGTACGTCTACGTCACCTGCCGCCTCTACTGCACGTCCGCTGGTAGCGATGACATTCGCGCCCAGCATGCGGCTCATCCCGGCGACACCAATCGCTGAGAGCAGTCCGCCTATCGTTGTAGGGATCAAACACACAAGCAAGGCAACCAGCACCGTGATGCTGACCGCACTACCACCCCAGGCGGAAAACGGCCATAGCGTGGCGGTCGCCAGCAAAAAGATAATGGTCAGGGCAATCAGCAGGATCGTCAGGGCGATTTCATTGGGCGTTTTACGCCGCTGCGCGCCTTCAACCATGGCGATCATCCGGTCGAGGAACGTTTCACCGGGGTTTACGCTGCATTCGATAACCAGCCAGTCGGAGAGGATGCGGGTCCCGCCGGTGACGGAGGCGAAATCGCCACCGGATTCACGAATCACAGGCGCGGATTCACCGGTAATGGCACTTTCATCTACTGATGCACCACCTTCAATGACCTCGCCGTCACATGGGATAATATCGCCAGCTTCCACCAGCACGATATCCCCTTTCCGTAAATCATCGGCAGGAACGTGATCCATTGCCGCGCCGTATTTGGGTTCGCGAAGTTTGCGGGCGAAGGCGGTTTTTTTGACTCCCTTTAGGCTATTAGCCTGAGCTTTACTGCGACCTTCCGCCAGCGCCTCAGCGAAGTTGGCGAACAGAACGGTAATCCACAGCCACAGACTTATCGCGCCGGTAAACCACGGGCTGCCCTGCATATGACCTGTTGCCATCGCCACCGTTAACAGGGTCGTTAACAAACTGCCCAGCCAGACGATAAACATCACCGGGTTACGCCACTGGGTATGTGGGCTTAATTTTTTCACGGCGTCCATCAGCGCCTGTGCGACCAGAGAGGGTTCGAACAGCGCCAGTTGCTTGCGACTCATAGTAATGTGCTCCGCATCACTCAGTGTAATGACAGGTATTCTGCGACCGGGCCAAGCGCCAGGGCAGGAACAAAGGTGAGAGCGCCAACCAGTAACACCGTACCGATTAACAACCCGACAAACAGCGCGCCGTGGGTAGGTAGCGTGCCTGGGCTTGCTGGCTGGATCTTTTTACTGACCAGCGACCCGGCAATAGCCATCACGGGGATGATCACGCCGAAGCGACCGAAGAACATGCACAGGGCCAGCAGGCAGTTCCAGAACGGGCTATTGGCGCTTAATCCGGCAAAGGCGCTACCGTTGTTGTTCGAGGCAGACGACACGGCATACAGGACTTCACTAAAGCCGTGAGGACCTGGATTAAGCATGGCGCTGCGCCCGGCATCGCTCATCATGGCGATCGCTGTCCCGAGCAGGACCAGCGTAGGGGTGACCAGAATCGCCAGCGCGGTCATTTTCATTTCGCGCACGTCGATTTTCTTACCCAGATACTCCGGCGTACGGCCAATCATTAACCCGGCGATAAATACCGCCAGCAGCACGAACAGCAGCATGCCGTACAGACCTGAACCCACACCGCCGAAGACCACTTCACCAATCTGCATCAGCCACATAGGTACCATGCCGCCCAGTGCGGTAAAGGAGTCATGCATCGCATCGACAGCCCCGCAGGATGCTGCTGTGGTGACGACGGAAAAGAGACTCGTGGCCAGCACGCCAAAGCGGCTCTCCTTGCCCTCCATGTTGATATTGCTGTCGGCACCGAATGCCATCAGGTGCGGGTTGCCCTGAACTTCGGCCCACATCACGACGGCAACGCAGACCGCAAAAATCAATGACATGGCCCACAGTAAGGTCCGCCCCTGACGACGATCGCCCACTACATCACCAAAGGCAAAACACAGCGCGGTGGGAATTAAGAAAATAGCCAGCATCTGTACCAGATTGGTCAGTGCGGTTGGGTTTTCAAACGGATGCGATGAGTTAGCGTTAAAGAATCCCCCTCCGTTAGTGCCGAGCATCTTAATCGCTTCCTGTGAGGCGACTGGCCCCATTGGCAGCAGCTGTTTCACCCCTTCAAGGGTGGTGATGGGCTGATAAGGCAATATGTTTTGCAACGTACCTTGCTGAATGAAGAACAGGGCAATGAGCAACGCAATAGGGACGAGGATCCACAGCGTAATGCGAACCAGATCGACCCAGGCGTTGCCCAGCGTGTTCATACTCTGGCGTGTGAAAGCGCGGGTCAGGGCAAAAATCACCGCAATTCCGGTCGCCGCAGACAGGAAATTCTGCACGGTCAACCCGGCCATCTGGCTGAAATAGCTTAAGGTGGTTTCGCCAGCATAGGATTGCCAGTTGGTATTAGTGACAAAACTCACCGCCGTGTTGAGCGCCAGATCCCACGAAAGCCCTGGCAGTTGTTGGGGATTTAACGGTAGCAGGTTTTGCGCCATCAGCATCGAAAACAGGACCAGCAGGCCCAGCGCATTGAGAGCAAGGATAGCCAGCAGATACTGCCGCCAGTTCATCTCCTGCTGCGAGATGCCCAGACCGCGCCAGAGTAAATGCTCCGCGCCAACCAGACCCGGCAGGGGCGTATTGTTGATCAGTCGAGCCAGCCCAAATCCCAACGGTCTGGCGATGACAAATAGCACCAGCAAGAAACTGGCAATGAGTAAAAATCCTTGGGCCGCCATCAGAACGCCTCCGCATTGATCAGGGCATAGACCAGGTAACCTAATAATAAAAAGACCAGCACAATGCCGGTTATCACGCCTGCACTCACAGTGCACCTCCAGTGGCATAAATGTGATAACCAGAGCGTAGGTTTTTGCTTGCAAAGATTTCGCAAAAATCAGCGGGTGGGGTGTAAAAAAAGTATAAAAATGGCAAAAACCATTATTTAACTAATGGTTAGTATTAATTTAACTTTTATGTAACTTAATTACAGTTTTAAGCTAAACGGAGCATCAATAGATAAAAATAAGTGGTCGGATGAGTAGCAAAATTACACACAAGGCGGTATTATTTTCATCAGTTAACCAAGTTTATTTTTCCGGTGCTATTCACCGAACAGATATATGGGAGAGGATTATGGACTTTTATAAAGAATATCCAGCACACATTGTTTTCTTGCGCCGTACCTTTGCCGTAGTGGCGGGCGTGCTGGCGCTACCGGTCATGCTGTTCTGGAAAGACCGCGCTCGTTTTTACAGCTACCTGCACCGCGTCTGGTCTAAAACCAGTGATAAACCGGTGTGGATGGAGCAGGCTGAAAAAGCCACCTGCGATTTCTACTAAGTTATCGTTCTTGCTCAAGAAAACCGCTCACAGTAATGTGGCGGTTTTTTTTATGCGCCGACGTCTACACTTGTCGGTGTAATAGATAACGAGTGGCAATGATTAATTTATATCCGGGAGTATTATGACCACCCATCTGGTCTGGTTTCGACGTGATTTACGTCTGCATGACAACCTCGCGCTGGCGGCGGCTTGTCGGGATCGTACTGCGCAGGTCATCGCGCTATATATCTCTACTCCTGAGCAGTGGAAGGCGCACGAAATGGCCCCACGTCAGGCGGCATTTGTGAGTGCGCAGTTGAATGCGTTGCAGACGGCGCTGGCGGAAAAAGGCATCCCGCTTCTGTTTGATGAAGTCGCAGATTTTGCGGCCAGCGTGGAAACCGTCAAAAACGTCTGCGCACAGCATAGCGTCAGCCGATTGTTTTATAACTATCAATACGAAATAAACGAACGTCAGCGTGATGTCGCCGTTGAGAAGGTACTACCCCATGTGGTGTGTGAAGGGTTTGACGATAGCGTGATCTTGCCTCCGGGGGCGGTCATGACCGGCAATCACGAAATGTATAAAGTCTTTACACCGTTTAAAAATGCCTGGCTGAAGCGGATTAAAGAGGGTGTTCCAGAATGCGTTAGTGCGCCGAAGGTGAGAGAAAGCGGCGCTCTTGACGCTCCGTTAACATCAATAACGCTGAGCTATCCGCAGCAAGATTTTGATACGCAGCGGTTTGTGGCAGAAGAAAAACTGGCTATCGCGCAATTACGCCAGTTTTGCCAGCAGGCCGCGAGAGAATATGAGCAACGGCGTGATTTCCCCGCGGTTGACGGTACCAGTCGATTATCCGCGAGCCTGGCGACAGGGGGATTGTCGCCGCGCCAGTGCCTGAATCGACTGCTCGCGGAGCAGCCGCAGGCGCTTGAAGGAGGGGAAGGCAGCGTCTGGCTGAACGAACTTATCTGGCGTGAATTTTATCGTCATCTGATGACTTACCATCCGGCGCTGTGTCGGCATCAACCGTTTATCCGTTGGACCGATCGCGTGCAATGGCAGAATAATCCTGCACATTTGCAAGCCTGGCAAACAGGGAACACGGGATACCCGATTGTTGATGCGGCGATGCGTCAGCTCAACGCCACGGGCTGGATGCATAATCGATTACGCATGATTACGGCCAGTTTTTTAGTGAAAGATCTACTGATCGACTGGCGTAAAGGCGAGCAATATTTTATGTCGCAACTGATCGATGGCGATCTGGCGGCCAATAACGGCGGCTGGCAGTGGGCGGCCTCAACCGGGACCGACGCCGCACCGTATTTCCGTATCTTTAACCCCACGACTCAGGGCGAAAAATTTGATCGCGACGGCGAGTTTATCCGCCAGTGGCTGCCGGAACTGCGCGATGTGCCGGGTAAAGCCATTCATGATCCGTGGACGTGGGCTGAAAAAGCGCAGGTTACGCTTAACTATCCTCGTCCGATTGTCGATCATAAACAAGCAAGACTGGCGACGCTGGCGGCCTATGAGGTGGCGCGCAAGGGATAAGTATGTGACGGATTTCTGCGTAATGCCTTCCAGCAGAATGAACATGTTGCAGTCGGGAGTTATTAGCGCTGAAACGTGCTCTCAGTACCGTGAATACCCTGCTGCATAAGTTTTCCCTCAGCAGTAAATTTCCGTCATCTTCATTCAGATGACGGAAATTAATGACAACGCCAACGACATCCACACCGCACGATGCGGTGTTTAAAACGTTTTTACATCATCCCGAAACTGCGCGGGATTTTCTCGACATTCACCTGCCAGCTGAACTGCGGACGCTTTGCGATTTGAATTCGCTGAAGCTGGAGTCAGAAAGCTTTATTGAAGCGGATTTACGTTCGCGCTACTCCGACGTGCTCTGGTCTTTGCACACTCGCGACGGCGACGGTTATGTCTATGTGGTTTTAGAGCATCAAAGTTCAGCCGAGCCGCATATGGCTTTTCGTCTGTTGCGTTATGCGATGGCGGCGATGCAGCGCCATCTGGACGCAGGGCATAAGGAACTGCCGCTGGTGATACCGATGCTGTTTTATCATGGCTGCCGAAGCCCCTATCCGTACTCGTTGTGCTGGCTGGATGCCTTTGCCGACTCCGTGGCGGCAAGACAACTTTATTCCAGCGCATTTCCGTTGGTGGACATAACGGTAGTACCCGATGATGAGATCATGGCTCACAGGCGAATGGCGCTGCTGGAATTAATGCAAAAACATATCCGTCGGCGGGATTTGATGGGGCTGGTAGAGCAACTGACCACGCTGCTACTTACTGGATGCGCTAATGACACGCAATTACAGGCGATGTTTAATTACATTCTACAATCTGGCGATGAATCTCGCTTTAATGAGTTTATGCAAGAGATGGCACAACGGATCCCCCAACACAAGGAGAGGCTGATGACTATTGCAGAGCGGTTACGGTTAGATGGATTACAGGAAGGTCTACAACAAGGGCTACAACAAGGAAAACAAGAAGCGGCATTACGTATAGCGCAAACCATGTTGGAACAGGGAATAGAACGCGAAATGGTAAAACTGGTGACCGGTGTTTCAGAAGCGGATTTGGCTGTAAACCATGCATAATCTCCAGAAAAACAGGCCCGAATCTTATTACATCATCGGGCCTGTAAACTCAGGACTCTACCGCCAGCGAACGATTTCTGAACTTCAGCGACTGGTACAGCCAAATCAGCAGTACCAGCACCACACAGGCCAGCGCGCCCCAGGTTATTTCGCTAAAGACATCAATATATGCATTGATGGAATAGTTGATAGCGCCCGCTGAGTCAAACGAACCTTGTGAGGTTTGATCGGCGATAACGCCGGCCAGGTAGTTGGCGATGGCCCCGGAAAGCAGCATGTAAATACCCGTTAATACGCCGGTCACTCCTGGGATCTCGATACGTGTAATCTGAGACATAGCCACCGGATCGATAAACAGCTCGGCAAAGCCCATGACCGCCAGCCCCAATACCATCAGCGGCATGGAAGAGTGACCGTAAGCCGAAGACCAGCGGGCGCTCAAGGTCAGAATACAGAATCCGGCGCTCATTAAACCGAGGCCAAGGGCAAATTTACCCCAGATACGTACGGTACGATTACCGCTAACGCTTTCTTTGACCACCCAGGCCAGCACGATACCGCACAGCATAACGGCAAAGGCGTTAACCGACTGGAACATCGCGGTAGGGACGGAATATCCCAGAATATCTCGGTTAACGAAGCGGTCGATATACAGGCTAATCGAACTGCCGCCCTGTTGAGCAAAGGCCCAGAACAACAGACTGAAGAAGGTCAATGTAACGATAAGCCCCAGCTCTTTGCGCTGTTTCTGGGTCTGCGCCTGGCGGTAAATCTTCGCCAGAACCGCCAGACCAATAACAGTAGCAACGATCAGTGCGTAAACGGACCACTCTTTCCAGAACAGAACGGTAATCAGCAGCGGTGCTGCAACCAGCAGAACTAACAACCAGGCCCAGTTTGGCAGCATATATTTTTTCGCACACAAGACGGCCTTGTTGACGCCGGTGGTATGGGCGAAATGGCGATTACCGCATACGAAAATCACCAGCCCCGCCAGCATGCCAATCGCCGCCAGCGCAAAGCCCATCGCCCAGCTGTACTCTTCCTGCACGTAGCCGCAGGCAATGGGCGCGATGATTGAACCAATATTACCGGCAGCGTAGAGCAGAGAGAATCCACCGTCACGGCGAGGGTCTTCAGGCTGATACAACTCGCCTAACAGGCAACTGATGTTGGATTTAAACAGACCGTAGCCACAGACAATAATCGCTAGCGACAAATAAAGGAACGCCGGGGCCATTTCGCTGGCGCCCAATACCAGATGCCCCACTGCCATTAAAAATGCGCCGATCATCACCGCCATTCGATTGCCGAGCACTTTATCTGCCAGGTATCCCCCAAGTATGGGCGTGACGTAGACCAGCGAGCAGTAGGCGCTGAACAGTTCATATGCGTGATTATCGTCGTACTTAAGCTGGTTAGTGAGATACAGGATCAGCAATGCACGCATGCCGTAAAAACTGAAGTATTCCCAAATTTGTAGCGCAACGACGTAATAAATCGCCCGTGGTTGAGATGCTTGTTTATTCATTATTTTCTCGAAGTAAATGCCTCGCGACAGGCTGAACGTGCTGCGCGAGTGTGTTTCCTTAAAGTTTTAACTTTGATACAGATCTGATTATTTTTGCAATATGCTGTCTGATTGCATAAATATACATGAATTAGATCGCGTGGGGGTAAGCAAATTGCGTTCAAATCGGGTGTGATTGTTTCTTGATGTGTCAGTGAAATGTCTATCGACGAACGCAAGCCGGGACGCTATTTTAACCTAAGCTGTGTTGCTGATTGGGCAGGCAGAATTTATGACTACGAGGACGATGATGAAAAACACCGAACTGGAACAACTGATCAACGACAAACTGAACAGCGCCGCCATTAGCGACTATGCGCCGAATGGTTTGCAGGTTGAGGGCAAAGAGACGGTGCATAAAATCGTGACCGGCGTGACCGCAAGTCAGGCGTTACTGGACGAGGCGGTACGCCTGCAGGCGGATGCGGTCATCGTTCATCACGGTTATTTCTGGAAAGGCGAATCTCCGGTTATTCGCGGTATGAAGCGCCATCGTCTGAAAACGCTGTTGGAAAATGATATCAACCTGTATGGCTGGCACCTGCCGCTGGATGCTCACCCGGAACTGGGTAATAACGCGCAGCTGGCAGCGCTGTTGGGGATCACCGTCATGGGTGAAATCGAGCCGCTGGTGCCATGGGGAGAACTCTCCATGCCGGTTCCGGGGCTGGAGCTGGCATCGTGGATTGAAGCGCGTTTAGGCCGTAAACCGTTATGGTGCGGTGATACCGGGCCGGAAAAAGTTCAGCGCGTCGCCTGGTGTACAGGGGGCGGTCAGAGTTTCATTGATAGCGCAGCCCGGTTTGGTGTCGATGCCTTTATCACCGGTGAAGTTTCAGAGCAAACCATTCACTCAGCCCGCGAGCAGGGGTTGCATTTTTATGCTGCTGGTCACCATGCGACCGAACGCGGCGGCATTCGCGCATTGAGCGAATGGCTGAATGAAAATACCGATCTGGACGTAACCTTTATCGATATTCCTAATCCAGCGTAATAAAGAGGGACGAAAGTGCAGCGAGCGCGTTGTTATCTGTTAGGTGAAAGTGCGGTGGTTCTTGAGCTGGAACCTCCCATTACGCTGGCGACTCAGAAACGCATCTGGCGTCTGGCCCAGCGTCTGGTTGATGCCCCGAATGTGCTGGAAGCTATTCCGGGAATGAACAATATCACGGTTACCCTGCGCGACCCGAAAACGCTGGCGCTGGATGCGATTGAACGCCTGCAGCGCTGGTGGGAAGAGAGTGAGGCGCTGGAGCCGGACTCGCGCTTTATTGAAATTCCCGTGACCTATGGCGGTGAGTTCGGCCCCGATCTGGCTGAGGTCGCCCGGCACAGTGGATTAAGCGACAAGCAGGTCGTCGAACTTCATGCGTCGGTTGATTATGTGGTGTGGTTTATCGGTTTTCAGCCGGGATTTCCCTATCTCGGGAGCTTACCTGAACCGCTCCATACTCCGAGGCGTGCGGAACCGCGTCTGCTTGTTCCGGCAGGTTCTGTGGGTATTGGCGGATCCCAAACGGGGGTCTATCCGCTTTCCACGCCAGGTGGATGGCAATTGATTGGCCGTACCTCCGTTGCGTTATTTGATCCAAAACGGCAGGAGCCGATTCTGTTACGGGCTGGCGATACCGTGCGTTTTGTCCCGCAGAAGGAGGGGATATGTTAAACATCATTCGCGCTGGCATGTACACCTCAGTACAGGACGGGGGACGCCATAGTTTTCGTCAATCCGGAATCAGTCACTGTGGCGCGCTGGATAAACCGGCGCTGAACGTTGCTAATCTGCTGGTGGGTAATGATGCGAATGCCGCTGCGCTGGAAATCACACTGGGGCAACTGGTGGTGGAATTTGAAACCGATGGCTGGTTTGCCCTGACCGGAGCGGGATGTGAAGCGCACCTGGATCGTACTCCCGTATGGAGCGGATGGCGGCTGCCGGTGAAAGCCGGGCAGCGTCTGACGCTAAAACGTCCACATCACGGCATGCGCAGCTATCTGGCGGTAGCGGGCGGTTTTGATGTGCCCGAAGTAATGGGGTCGCGCAGTACCGATCTCAAAGTCGGAATTGGCGGGCTGGAAGGGCGTCTGCTGCGCGATGGCGATCGGCTGCCAATTGGCGCATCGACCCGGCAATTCAGCGGGCCGCAGGGCGTAAAACAGCTGATGTGGGGCAACCACATTCGTGCGCTCCCCGGGCCTGAATACCAGGAGTTTGACGAAGTATCGCAGGCTTCTTTCTGGCGCTCCCCGTGGCAGCTGAGTCCGCAAAGCAACCGTATGGGGTATCGCTTGCAGGGGCAGTCGCTGACGCGCACGACCGATCGCGAGCTATTGTCGCATGGTTTGCTCCCTGGCGTAGTGCAGGTTCCGCATAATGGTCAGCCCATCGTGCTGATGAACGATGCTCAGACGACGGGCGGCTATCCGCGTATCGCCTGTATCATCGAAGCAGATATGTATCATCTGGCGCAGATCCCGCTCGGCCAGCCGATTCATTTTGTGCAGTGTTCGCTGGAGGAAGCGCTTAAGGCGCGCCAGGATCGGCAGCGTTATCTGGAACAGTTAACATGGCGACTTAACAATGAAAATTGATCTCAACGCAGACCTCGGTGAGGGATGCCCTAACGATGCAGCGCTGCTGCAACTGGTGTCATCAGCCAACATCGCCTGTGGGTTTCACGCCGGTGATGCGCAGACGATGCTTTTAAGCGTGCGCGAAGCGCTTAAAAATGGTGTAGCGATAGGCGCGCATCCGAGTTTTCCGGATCGGGAAAATTTTGGCCGTAGCGCCATGACCCTGCCTGTGGAAACGGTGTATGCGCAGACGCTGTATCAAATTGGTGCGCTGGCTGCCATCACGCGTGCGCAGGGCGGCGTAATGCGTCATGTTAAACCGCACGGTATGCTTTATAACCAGGCGGCGAAAGATCCTCAGTTGGCGGATGCTATTGCTCAAGCGGTGTATGCCTGCGATCCGTCGCTGGTTCTGGTAGGGCTGGCGGGAAGCGAACTGATTCGTGCCGGAGAACGCTATGGTCTGGTAACACGTCAGGAGGTTTTTGCCGATCGGGGTTATCAGGCGGATGGCAGTCTGGTGCCGCGCAGCCAACCGGGCGCATTGATTGAGGATGAAGAGCAGGCGCTGGCGCAAACGCTAGAAATGGTGCAATCCGGCAGAGTAAAAAGCCAGAGTGGAACGTGGGCGAGCGTGACAGCCCAGACGGTATGCATTCACGGGGATGGTGAGCACGCACTCGCTTTTGCCCGTCGCTTGCGAGCCGCATTCAATGCATGCAATATTCAAATTAGCGCATAAATTTATTCATATAAAACAATAATATATTACACAACAACATATACAGGTCTGAATTATGGGAGAGGTAATTTCTCTCTGGCCATTGACGGGGATCGCCGTCATCGTGGTCGGATTTCTTTTACGTTTTAACCCGGTCTTGGTGGTCATTATTGCCGGGATCGTCACGGGGCTGGCGGCGCATATGCCGATCGCCACTATCCTTGAGAAGCTGGGTGAAGGTTTTCTTAACACCCGCAACCTGCCATTTATCCTGCTGATCCCGCTGGCGGTGATTGGCCTGCTGGAACGCCACGGACTCAAAGAGCGTGCTCAGGCGTGGATTGCAAAAATCCGCAGCGCCACCAGTGGCCGTCTGCTTATTGTCTATCTGTTCATTCGCGAAGCGACCGCTGCGTTAGGGTTGACCAGTCTGGGGGGGCATCCGCAGATGGTGCGTCCGCTGCTGGCGCCGATGGCGGAAGGGGCCGCAGAGAAAAATCACGGCGAGATACCTGGGGCGGTACGCTATCGTCTGCGCGCCATGTCAGCTGCGACCGATAACGTCGGACTGTTCTTCGGTGAAGATATCTTTGTTGCCTTCGGCGCCATCATTTTTATGCACAACTTTATGCTGGAGTCTGGTGGGATCCAGACCGAACCGCTGCATATTGCCTTGTGGGGGATCCCTACGGCAATTTGTGCATTCCTGATCCACGGTACGCGTCTGTGGCGTCTGGATAGCTATTTGCAACGTGAGGTGGCGAAAGCGAATGCCGCAGCGAAAGGGGAAGCGAAATGAATTTTCAACAAAGCTATCTCTACTGGCTGGCGGGAGCGGTATTACTGATTGTGGCGCTGATGTCCTGGCAGGACAAAGCGAACCCGCGTCGCTTCACCACCGGCCTGTTTTGGGGCATATACGGCGTACTGTTTCTGCTTGGCGACTGGACATATTCGCTGTTTGGCGACAAACGCACGGTGCATATTGCCGTTGGCGTTGCGGTGGTCGTGCTGGCCCTGATCGCCGGTTTTGGCGGCGTGAAGCTTGGAAGCTACCATCAACGAACGCAGCAACAGCGCGAAGAAAGCGCCAGTCGTCTGGGTAATCGCCTGTTTTTCCCGGCGCTGGCAATTCCGGTGGTAACGGTTATTGGCGTGCTGATGTTCAACCATATTCCGGGCTTACAGGATGCGCTGTTTGGGCCGGGTAATCACGCCACGCTGGTGACGCTCTTTTCCATGACCGCAGGCTCGTTGATTGGTCTGGCGATGGCGATAAAAATGACCCATGAGCGGGTTCACCAACCGATTCAGGAGGCGCGCCGTCTGCTGGACTCCATCGGCTGGGCGTTCATCCTGCCGCAGATTTTGGCCACGCTCGGGCTGTTGTTTACGGCAGCGGGCGTAGGCAGCGGTATTTCCTGGCTAACGCAAGAATACCTGGCGGTGGATAGCCGCTTTATCGCAGTGGCGGTGTACACCCTCGGCATGGCATTGCTGACGATGGTCATGGGCAATGCGTTTGCCGCTTTCCCGATCGTGACCGCTGGAATTGGTATTCCGATCCTCGTGCTGCAGCACGGCGGCAATCCGGCAGTAATGGCGGCAATTGGTATGTTCTCTGGCTATTGCGGGACGTTAATGACGCCGATGGCGGCAAACTTTAACATTGTTCCTGCAGCGCTGCTGGAGCTGCCGGATAAAAACGCGGTGATTAAAGCGCAGGTGCCAACCGGCATACTGCTGTTGCTGGTCAACGTGTTCCTGATGTATTTCCTGATGTTCTTGTAAGGAGACAGGATGAAAACAGTACTCATCACGGGATTTGAACCCTTTGGCGGCGAGTCAGTTAACCCTTCCTGGGAAGTGGTCTCGGGCCTCGACAATGCTATCATCGGCGGATGCCGCGTCGTTGCCCGCCAACTGCCGTGCGTCTTTGGCGAGTCTCTTGCCGTACTCAATGGTGCGATTGACGCGCTGTCGCCATCACTGGTGCTGGCGGTGGGGCAGGCGGGTGGGCGCACGGATATCACCGTGGAGCGCGTGGCGATCAACGTTGACGATGCGCGTATTGCGGATAATCAGGGTCAACAGCCGGTAGATGTGCCGATTGTGGCCGATGGTCCGGCGGCGTGGTTTAGTTCGTTGCCGATCAAAGCGATGGTTGTTGCCATGCGCAACGCGGGAATTCCGGCTTCGGTTTCCCAGACCGCGGGCACTTTCGTTTGTAACCACGTGATGTATGGCCTACTGCATAAACTACGTGACGTTCCGGCGGTGAAGGGAGGATTTATTCATATCCCTTATTTGCCGCAACAGGCTGCACAGCACCCCGGGGCGCCAAGTATGGCAGCGGACACGGTGCGCCGGGCGCTGGAAGTTGCGATTGCCACCGCGTTGCAGGTGGAGAGTGATATCGCAGTGACGGGCGGTGCAACACATTAAAAAAGGACAGTATTATGCCTGAAGGCCCGGAGATCCGCCGCGCGGCGGATAACCTGGAGGCGGCAGTCAAAGGCAAACCCCTGACCGATGTCTGGTTTGCCTTTGAGCAGCTAAAACCGTATCAATCTCAACTGATTGGGCAGAGTGTTACCCAGCTTGAAACGCGGGGTAAAGCATTGCTGACCCATTTTTCTAATGGATTGACGCTGTACAGCCACAATCAGCTCTATGGCGTGTGGCGAGTAGTGGATACCGGAAAAATACCGCAGACTTCGCGGGTACTGCGTGTCAGGTTGCAAACACATGACAAAACTATTCTGCTCTATAGCGCCTCTGATATCGACATGCTGACGCCGGAACAGCTCGCTACCCACCCGTTCCTGCAACGGGTTGGGCCGGACGTCCTGGATTTACGTTTAACGCCCGATGACGTGAAAGCGCGTCTGCTATCCCCGCGTTTTCGCAATCGCCAGTTTTCTGGCCTGCTGTTGGACCAGGCGTTTCTGGCGGGATTAGGTAACTACCTGCGGGTAGAGATTCTCTGGCAGGTAGGGCTGACCGGGCAGCATAAAGCGTCGATGCTCGGAGATGAGCAGTTGGATGCGCTGGCGCATGCGCTGCTTGATATTCCTCGTTTGTCCTATAACACCCGCGGGCTGGTGGATGAGAACAAACATCACGGTGCGCTGTTTCGCTTTAAGGTCTTTCACCGGGATGGTGAAGCCTGTGAGCGCTGTGGCGGAATCATCGAAAAAACGACGCTCTCTTCACGACCCTTTTACTGGTGTCCGGGATGTCAGCACTAAGCGGGATGCTTTGGCGCGTGTAGCGAAATAAACCGCGCCACCGCCGGGCCAGTCAATAAAATACTGAATAGCCGCAGGGTTTGCATCGCCATGATCAGCGCCATATCGGCGTGACTCCCCGCGGCAATCACCGCAACAGAATCTACGCCGCCTGGACTGGTCGCCAGATAGGCGGTAAGAAAATCTATCTGCATGTAATGCGCCAGTCCCCAGGCCATAGCGGCGCAGATCGCCATCAGTGAAAAAATGGACAAGAGGATTTGCGGTAAGGGGCGCAACGCCATTAAAAAGATCTGCTTGTCAAAACCCAGGCCGATTTGCCAGCCGATGGCCATATAGGCAATCGCCAGCAACCATTCCGGCAGTTCGATCGCCATCACGCCACCAGCATTCAGCAATGCGCCTGCCAACATCGGTAGCAACATGACGCCAGAGGGAATACGCAATAGACGCCCGGCCGTACCGGCAACGGCGGCCAGCGCCAGGGTACTGAACAGATTGCTGCTCAGCGGCGGAAACCAGACGATTTGCTCACTGACCGTTTGGGCCTGGTCGCCCATCATCACTCGGGTGACCAGTGCCGCCGCACCAACCACTAACAGTACGCGCAGATACTGCATAAACGCCACCAGCCGGATGTCGGCACCATATTCCTGCGCCATCGCCACCATTGCCGCCGCACCGCCAGGTGACGAGCCCCATGCACCGGTGTTTCCCGGTAGGTTACTGTAGCGAACCAGCAGCCAGCCGATTACCGCGCTGCTGATAAGGGTCGCCAGCAGGATGATAATCACCATCGGCCAGTGGGCCGTAAGGGTCGTCAAGATTGAGCCAGTCAGGTTTTGGGCAATCATGCAGCCGAGAATCGCCTGCGCGCCAAGAAATGTGCAGCGGGGAGGGTGCAGTGAGATGCCGCGCATACTGAATATGATGCCGACGATCATCGAACCGAGCAGCAGCGGTCCTGGAAGGTGTATAAACAAAAAGAACAGGGAAAGAAGGAGCGATAGCAGAAACAACAGGCTCCACTGCAAAACAGGCATCCCATGCTCCTGAGTGAAATGACGGAAATCTCAGTAAATCATAGAGAAAGCATGATGAGAATAAAATAATATGCATCAAAAAAAAGGTCGGATTGTGGCTTCAATGCCTTGTCCGACCCGGGAGAATTAATGGCTGTAAGCCGGACAGGCGCTGGCGCCATCCGGCAGACAATTAACGCTTAATATCAGACTTAAAATCGCGCTTGTCGTAGCCGGTGTACAACTGACGCGGACGAGCGATTTTCATGCCGTCGGTGTGCATTTCGTTCCAGTGTGCAATCCAGCCCACGGTACGCGCCATGGCGAAGATAACGGTGAACATGGAAGACGGAATACCCATCGCCTTCAGGATAATGCCGGAGTAGAAATCTACGTTCGGGTAGAGTTTCTTCTCGATGAAGTACGGGTCGTTGAGCGCAATGTGTTCAAGTTCCATCGCCACTTCCAGCAGATCATCTTTGGTGCCCAGTTCTTTCAGTACTTCATGGCAGGTTTCACGCATGACGGTGGCGCGCGGGTCATAGTTTTTATAAACACGGTGACCAAAGCCCATCAGGCGGAAGGAATCATTCTTGTCTTTCGCGCGGCGAACAAATTCCGGAATGTGTTTAACAGAGCTGATTTCTTCCAGCATTTTCAGCGCAGCTTCGTTTGCGCCGCCGTGTGCGGGTCCCCACAGGGAAGCAATACCGGCCGCGATGCAGGCAAACGGGTTAGCGCCAGAAGAACCGGCGGTACGAACGGTAGAGGTTGAGGCGTTCTGTTCGTGGTCAGCGTGCAGGATCAAGATACGGTCCATTGCGCGTTCCAGAATCGGATTCACTTCGTATTTTTCGCACGGCGTGGAGAACATCATGTTCAGGAAGTTACCGGCGTAGGAGAGGTCATTACGCGGGTACACGAACGGCTGTCCGATGGAATATTTGTAGCACATCGCTGCCATGGTCGGCATTTTGGACAGCAGACGGAAGGCGGCGATTTCACGGTGACGCGGATTATTCACATCCAGCGAGTCGTGGTAGAACGCAGCCAGCGCCCCGGTAACACCACACATAACGGCCATCGGGTGAGAGTCGCGGCGGAAACCGTGGAACAGGCGGGTGATCTGTTCGTGGATCATGGTATGGCGAGTGACTGTGGTTTTGAACTCGTCGTACTCCTCCTGCGTCGGTTTTTCGCCGTACAGCAGGATATAACACACTTCCAGATAGTTCGACTCGGTCGCCAACTGATCAATCGGGAAGCCGCGATGCAGCAAAATACCTTCGTCACCGTCGATGAAAGTAATTTTGGATTCGCAGGATGCGGTAGAGGTGAAACCTGGGTCAAAAGTAAACATCCCTTTTGAGCCAAGACTACGAATATCAATAACATCTTGACCGAGCGTACCTTTCAGCACATCCAGTTCAATAGCAGAGTCACCATTTAGAGTGATTTTTGCTTTAGTATCAGCCATTTACGGTCTCCTTAGCGCCTTATTGCTTAAGACTGCTGGAACTCACATTTGCCTTCGTACATCAATGAACCGTTACCAGTTTGTTATTTGGCTCGCCGCTCTGCGAAAGAGGGGATAACCTGGGTACAGAGCTATGGGCGCTTGCAGGTAAAACGGTCTTTTCATGGCGAATAAACTGCAAATCAAGAACTTAGCAATCCGAATTATTAAACCTGTCTATCACTAATAACTGTCCTGACTGTATTGGTCAATACTTCCACACTGTTACATAACTAAATGTCCGGTGAAAGAGTGACCCCATAACTTTTACGCATTATATGCTTTTTCTGGTGTCGTTTGTAACAACTTTGTTTAATGATTGTCAAATTAGATGGTTAAAAATTAAAATAATGTTGTTATCGTGACCTATGTCACTGTTCGGGATAAAACCCGACAAACTATATGTAGGTTAATTGTAATGATTTTGTGAACGTCCTATACTGCCGCCAGGTCTCCGGAATACCCTGCAATCCCGAGCCAACCAGCGTTGTAACGTGTCGTTTTAGCATCTGGAAGCAGTGTTTTATATGACGCGTAGTTATAGTAAGGACGCTGTCTGACCCGCACGCAGACCGGAGGAAGGAAATCCCGTCGTCTTTCAGGCTACAGGTGTCTTCATCTTCTGTACCCGAAGTCCAAAGGGAATAATAAGAACAGCATGTGGGCGTTATTCATGATAAGAAATGTGAAAAAACAAAGACCTGTCAATCTGGATCTACAAACGATCCGGTTCCCAATCACGGCGATAGCGTCCATTCTCCATCGCGTATCCGGAGTGATCACCTTCGTGGCGGTCGGGATTCTGTTGTGGTTATTGGGTACCAGCCTTTCCTCCCCTGAAGGTTTCCTCGCGGCGTCATCCATTATGAATAACTTCTTTGTGGAGTTAATTCTGTGGGGGATCCTGATTGCGCTGGCATATCACGCCGTAATGGGCATTCGCCATCTGTTGATGGATTTTGGCTATATCGAAGAAACCCTCGAAGCAGGGACACGTTCCGCCAAAATTTGTTTCGTTATCATTGTCGTGCTTTCACTTCTCGCAGGAGTCCTCGTATGGTAAGCAACGCCTCCGCATTAGGACGCAACGGCGTACATGACTTCATTCTGGTCCGTGCTACCGCTATCGTTCTGACGTTATACATCATCTATATGGTCGGCTTCTTCGCCACCAGCGGCGAACTGACGTTTGAAGTCTGGACCGGTTTCTTCTCATCGGCATTCACCAAAGTCTTCACCCTGCTGGCTCTTTTCTCCATCTTGATTCATGCCTGGATCGGCATGTGGCAGGTGTTGACCGACTACGTTAAACCGCTGGCCGTGCGCCTGATTCTGCAACTGGCTATCGTCGTTGCGCTGGTGGTTTACGTCATTTATGGATTTGTTGTGGTGTGGGGTGTGTAATGAAACTGCCAGTCAGAGAATTTGATGCTGTTGTGATTGGTGCCGGCGGCGCAGGTATGCGCGCGGCGCTGCAAATTTCCCAGAGCGGTCAGACCTGTGCGCTGCTCTCCAAAGTGTTCCCAACCCGTTCCCATACCGTATCTGCGCAAGGTGGCATCACCGTTGCGCTCGGTAATACCCATGAGGATAACTGGGAATGGCACATGTATGACACCGTCAAAGGGTCGGACTACATTGGTGACCAGGACGCTATTGAATATATGTGTAAAACCGGTCCGGAAGCGATTCTGGAGCTGGACCACATGGGGCTGCCGTTCTCTCGCCTCGATAATGGCACAATTTATCAACGTCCGTTTGGCGGCCAGTCGAAGAATTTCGGCGGCGAGCAGGCGGCACGTACCGCGGCAGCGGCAGACCGTACCGGCCATGCGCTGTTGCACACGCTGTATCAGCAGAACCTGAAAAACCACACCACCATCTTCTCCGAATGGTATGCGCTGGATCTGGTCAAAAATGCCGATGGCGCGATTGTTGGTTGTACCGCGCTGTGTATTGAAACCGGTGAAGTGGTTTACTTCAAAGCCCGCGCAACCGTGCTGGCGACCGGCGGTGCTGGCCGTATTTATCAGTCCACCACCAACGCCCACATCAACACCGGTGACGGCGTCGGTATGGCTATCCGCGCTGGCGTGCCGGTGCAGGATATGGAGATGTGGCAGTTCCACCCAACCGGTATCGCTGGCGCGGGTGTTCTGGTAACAGAAGGCTGTCGTGGTGAAGGTGGCTACCTGCTGAACAAACACGGTGAGCGCTTCATGGAGCGTTATGCCCCGAATGCGAAAGACCTGGCGGGTCGTGACGTGGTGGCGCGTTCCATCATGATCGAAATCCGCGAAGGTCGCGGCTGCGACGGTCCGTGGGGGCCGCACGCCAAACTGAAACTCGACCACCTGGGTAAAGAAGTGCTGGAGTCCCGTCTGCCGGGTATTCTCGAACTGTCCCGTACCTTTGCTCACGTTGACCCGGTGAAAGAGCCGATCCCGGTTATCCCAACCTGCCACTATATGATGGGCGGTATTCCGACCAAAGTCACCGGCCAGGCGCTGACCGTGAATGAGCAGGGCGAAGATGTGGTGATCCCAGGGCTGTTTGCCGTCGGTGAAATCGCCTGCGTATCGGTTCACGGTGCTAACCGTTTGGGCGGCAACTCTCTGCTTGACCTGGTGGTATTTGGTCGTGCCGTGGGTCTGCATCTGCAGGAATCTATCGCAGAGCAGGGTGACCTGCTGGATGCAACCGAAGATGAAATCGACGCTTCTCTGGCGCGTCTGAATCGCTGGAACGGTAACCGTAACGGTGAAGACCCGGTGGCAATTCGTAAAGCGCTGCAAGAATGTATGCAGCATAACTTCTCGGTATTCCGCGAAGGCGATGCGATGGCGAAGGGCCTGGAAGAGCTGAAAGCGATTCGCGAACGCCTGAAAAATGCCCGTCTGGACGATACCTCCAGCGAGTTCAACACCCAGCGCGTTGAGTGTCTGGAGCTGGATAACCTGATGGAGACCGCGTACGCCACTGCAGTATCTGCAAACTTCCGTACCGAAAGCCGTGGCGCGCATAGCCGCTTCGACTTCCCGGAACGTGATGACGAAAACTGGCTGTGCCATTCCCTGTACCTGCCAGAGTCGGAATCCATGACGCGACGTCAAGTCAATATGGAACCGAAGCTGCGCCCGGCATTCCCGCCGAAGATTCGTACTTATTAATGCGGAGACAGGACAATGAAACTCGAGTTTTCAGTTTATCGCTATAACCCGGATGTTGACGACGCTCCGCGCATGCAGGATTACACCCTGGAGGCGGAAGAAGGGCGCGACATGATGCTGCTGGATGCGTTGATGCAGCTGAAAGAAAAAGATCCGTCGTTGTCGTTTCGTCGCTCATGCCGTGAAGGGGTCTGCGGCTCCGACGGTCTGAACATGAACGGCAAAAATGGACTGGCCTGTATCACACCTATTTCTGCGCTAAATCAGCCGGGCAAGAAAATTGTCATTCGCCCGCTGCCAGGTTTACCGGTTGTGCGCGATTTGGTGGTAGACATGGGGCAATTCTACGCACAGTATGAGAAGATTAAGCCTTACTTGTTGAATAATGGGAAAAATCCTCCGGCTCGTGAGCATTTACAAATGCCAGAGCAGCGTGAGAAGCTCGATGGGCTGTATGAATGTATTTTGTGTGCATGCTGCTCAACGTCCTGCCCATCATTCTGGTGGAACCCGGACAAGTTTATTGGCCCGGCAGGCCTGTTGGCCGCGTATCGCTTCTTAATTGATAGCCGCGATACCGAGACCGACAGCCGTCTGGAAGGTTTAAGTGACGCTTTCAGCGTATTCCGCTGTCATAGCATCATGAACTGCGTCAGCGTATGTCCTAAAGGGCTGAACCCGACGCGCGCCATCGGTCATATTAAGTCGATGCTGCTCAAACGTAGTGCATAAGTAGTTGTAGTTGCCGGGGAAGAGATTCCCCGGCCGTGCAGGGAAACCTCTAAAAACTGCCACATTGATAGCAATAATCGCAGCCTGAACGACGACGATTATTAGACAGTTTTTAAAGGTTCCTTAGCGGACGCAGATGACACGACAGTCCGCAACAAGTGAACCCCGGCACGCACATCGGTGTGCGTGGTAGTATCCACGGCGAAATAAGCATACAAATGCTTAAGGGATCACGATGCAGAACAGCGCTTTGAAAGCCTGGTTGGACTCTTCTTACCTCTCTGGTTCTAACCAGAGCTGGATAGAACAGCTCTATGAAGACTTCTTAACCGACCCTGACTCGGTAGATGCTAACTGGCGTTCGACGTTCCAGCAGTTACCTGGTACCGGAGTCAAACCGGATCAACTCCACTCAAAAACACGTGATTATTTCCGTCGACAGGCGTTGATTACCCCACGTTACTCTTCTTCTATTTCCGACCCTGATGCCAATGTGAAGCAGGTTAAAGTCCTGCAGCTCATTAACGCCTATCGTTTCCGCGGTCATCAGCATGCGAATCTCGATCCGCTGGGACTGTGGCAGCAAGAAAATGTGGCCGATCTGGATCCCTCCTTCCACGATCTGACCGATGCGGATTTCCAGGAAAGCTTTAACGTGGGTTCTTTTGCCGGTGGCAAAGACACGATGAAGCTGAGCGACCTGGTTGTCGCGCTGAAACAAACCTACTGCGGCCCGATTGGCGCCGAGTATATGCACATCACCAGCACCGAAGAAAAACGCTGGCTTCAGCAGCGTATCGAGTCTGGTCGTACTGCGTTCAGTAGTGAAGAGAAGAAACGCTTCCTCAGCGAACTGACCGCAGCGGAAGGTCTGGAACGCTACCTGGGCGCGAAGTTCCCGGGCGCGAAACGCTTCTCACTGGAAGGCGGTGATGCGTTAATCCCAATGCTCAAAGAGATGATCCGCCACGCCGGTAACAGCGGTACCCGTGAAGTGGTACTGGGTATGGCGCACCGTGGTCGTCTGAACGTCCTGGTTAACGTGCTGGGTAAAAAGCCGCAGGATCTATTCGACGAATTTGCGGGCAAACATAAAGAACACCTCGGTACCGGTGACGTGAAGTACCACATGGGCTTCTCATCAGATATCGAAACCGAAGGCGGTCTGGTGCATCTGGCGCTGGCGTTTAACCCGTCGCACCTGGAAATCGTTAGCCCGGTGGTTATCGGTTCCGTACGTGCACGCTTGGATCGTCTGGACGAGCCGAGCAGCAATAAAGTGCTGCCAATCACTATTCATGGTGATGCGGCAGTAACCGGGCAAGGCGTGGTTCAGGAAACCCTGAACATGTCGAAAGCGCGTGGTTACGAAGTGGGCGGTACCGTTCGCATCGTTATCAACAACCAGGTGGGCTTCACCACCTCTAACCCGCTAGATGCACGTTCTACACCATACTGCACCGACATCGGTAAGATGGTTCAGGCGCCGATTTTCCACGTGAACGCGGATGACCCGGAAGCGGTCGCTTTCGTAACGCGTCTGGCACTGGATTTCCGTAATACCTTTAAACGCGATGTCTTTATCGATCTGGTGTGCTACCGCCGTCACGGCCACAACGAAGCCGACGAGCCAAGCGCAACCCAGCCGCTGATGTATCAGAAAATCAAAAAGCATCCGACCCCGCGCAAAATCTACGCTGACAAGCTGGAAGCGGACAACGTCGCTACGCTGGAAGATGCGACCGAAATGGTCAATCTGTATCGTGACGCGCTGGACGCAGGCGAATGCGTGGTGAAAGAGTGGCGTCCAATGAATATGCACTCCTTCACCTGGTCGCCGTACCTCAACCACGAATGGGATGAAAACTACCCGAACAAAGTTGAGATGAAGCGTCTGCAGGAGCTGGCAAAACGCATCAGCACCGTGCCTGAAGCGGTGGAAATGCAGTCGCGTGTTGCCAAGATTTACGGCGACCGTCAGGCCATGGCCGCAGGCGAGAAGCTGTTCGACTGGGGTGGCGCAGAGAATCTGGCTTACGCCACGCTGGTTGATGAAGGTATTCCGGTACGTCTGTCGGGTGAAGACTCTGGCCGCGGAACCTTCTTCCACCGTCATGCGGTGATTCATAACCAGGCGAATGGTTCAACGTACACTCCGCTGCAGCATGTGCATAACGGCCAGGGCACGTTCCGCGTATGGGACTCCGTGCTGTCTGAAGAAGCGGTGCTGGCATTCGAGTACGGTTATGCCACGGCAGAACCGCGCACCCTGACTATCTGGGAAGCGCAGTTCGGTGACTTCGCCAACGGTGCGCAGGTGGTTATCGACCAGTTCATCTCTTCCGGCGAGCAGAAATGGGGCCGTATGTGCGGTCTGGTTATGCTGCTGCCACACGGCTATGAAGGTCAGGGCCCGGAGCACTCCTCCGCGCGTCTGGAACGTTATCTGCAACTTTGCGCTGAGCAAAACATGCAGGTTTGCGTCCCGTCTACCCCGGCACAGGTTTACCACATGCTGCGTCGTCAGGCGCTGCGCGGAATGCGTCGTCCGCTGGTAGTGATGTCACCGAAGTCGCTGCTGCGTCATCCGCTGGCGGTGTCCACGCTGGACGAACTGGCAAATGGCACCTTCCTGCCAGCCATTGGCGAAGTAGATGAACTTGATCCTAAAGGCGTGAAGCGTGTCGTGATGTGTTCTGGTAAGGTTTATTACGACCTGCTGGAGCAACGCCGCAAGAACGACCAAAAAGATGTCGCCATTGTGCGTATCGAACAGCTCTATCCGTTCCCGCATAAAGCGGTGCAGGAAGCGCTGAAACCGTTTGCTCATGTACATGATTTTGTCTGGTGCCAGGAAGAGCCGCTCAACCAGGGCGCATGGTACTGCAGCCAGCATCATTTCCGTGAAGTAATTCCATTTGGGTCAGCTCTGCGTTATGCAGGTCGCCCGGCCTCTGCCTCTCCGGCAGTAGGATATATGTCCGTTCACCAGAAGCAGCAACAAGATCTGGTTAATGACGCGCTGAACGTCGATTAAATAAAGGATAAATAATGAGTAGCGTAGATATTCTTGTTCCCGACCTGCCTGAATCCGTAGCGGATGCAACGGTTGCAACCTGGCACAAAAAACCGGGCGATGCAGTACGTCGTGATGAAGTACTGGTAGAAATCGAAACTGACAAAGTGGTACTGGAAGTACCGGCATCAGCGGACGGTATTCTTGATGCGGTTCTGGAAGATGAAGGGACAACCGTCACTTCTCGCCAGATCCTCGGTCGCCTGCGTGAAGGCAACAGCTCTGGCAAAGAGACCAGCGCCAAGTCTGAAGAGAAAGATTCTACTCCGGCACAACGCCAGCAGGCATCTCTTGCTGAACAGAACAACGATGCCCTGAGCCCGGCGATCCGTCGCCTGCTGGGTGAGCATAATCTCGAAGCCAGCGCCATCAATGGCACCGGCGTCGGTGGTCGTATCACGCGTGAAGATGTTGAAAAGCATCTGGCCAAAGCACCGGCTGCGAAAGCAGAAGCCAAAGCGCCGGCCGCCGCGCCTGCACCACAGGCTCAACTGGGCGCTCGTGGCGAAAAACGTGTTCCGATGACCCGTCTACGCAAACGCGTAGCTGAGCGTCTGCTGGAAGCGAAAAACTCCACCGCCATGCTGACCACGTTCAACGAAGTCAACATGAAGCCAATCATGGATCTGCGTAAGCAGTACGGTGACGCGTTCGAGAAACGTCACGGTATCCGTCTGGGCTTTATGTCTTTCTACGTGAAAGCGGTTGTTGAAGCGCTGAAACGCTATCCGGAAGTGAACGCGTCCATCGACGGTGATGACGTGGTGTACCACAACTACTTTGATGTCAGCATGGCGGTCTCCACGCCGCGTGGCCTGGTCACGCCGGTCCTGCGTGATGTGGATCTGCTGGGTATGGCTGACATCGAGAAAAATATTAAAGAGCTGGCAGTTAAAGGTCGCGACGGCAAGCTGACGGTCGACGATCTGACGGGCGGTAACTTCACCATCACTAACGGTGGCGTGTTCGGTTCCCTGATGTCTACCCCGATCATCAACCCACCGCAGAGCGCCATCCTGGGTATGCATGCCATCAAAGATCGTCCGATGGCCGTAGACGGCAAGGTTGAAATCCTGCCGATGATGTATCTGGCGCTGTCTTATGACCACCGTTTGATCGATGGTCGTGAGTCAGTAGGCTTCCTGGTAACCATTAAAGAGTTGCTGGAAGATCCGACGCGTCTGCTGCTGGACGTGTAGTAAATAAGAGTATCACCTGCCCCGTAGGTCTGGAGGCTTATCAGGCCTACGGGTAAAAGATAACGATTACCTGAAGGATGGACAGAACACATGAACTTACATGAATATCAGGCAAAACAACTTTTTGCCCGCTATGGCTTACCGGCACCGGTGGGTTATGCCTGTACTACTCCGCGTGAAGCTGAAGAAGCTGCATCTAAAATCGGCGCAGGCCCGTGGGTAGTGAAATGTCAGGTTCACGCTGGTGGCCGTGGTAAAGCGGGCGGTGTGAAGGTTGTGAACAGCAAAGAAGACATTCGCGCTTTTGCTGAACACTGGCTGGGTAAACGTCTGGTCACTTACCAGACAGACGCCCATGGTCAACCGGTAAATCAGATTCTGGTTGAAGCAGCGACCGACATTGGTAAAGAACTTTACCTCGGCGCAGTTGTTGACCGTAGTTCCCGTCGCGTGGTCTTCATGGCCTCTACCGAAGGCGGCGTGGAAATTGAAAAAGTGGCGGAAGAAACGCCGCACCTGATCCACAAAGTAGCGCTCGATCCGCTGGCCGGTCCGATGCCTTATCAGGGTCGTGAACTGGCGTTCAAACTGGGTCTGGAAGGAAAACAGGTTCAGCAGTTCACCAAGATCTTCATGGGTCTGGCGACTATCTTCCTTGAGCGCGATCTGGCGCTGATCGAAATCAACCCGCTGGTGGTGACCAAGCAGGGTGATCTGATCTGCCTCGACGGCAAACTGGGCGCTGACGGCAACGCGCTGTTCCGCCAGGCTGACTTGCGTGAAATGCGCGATCAGTCTCAGGAAGATCCGCGTGAAGCACAGGCCGCACAGTGGGAACTGAACTACGTCGCTCTGGACGGCAACATCGGTTGTATGGTTAACGGCGCGGGCCTGGCAATGGGCACCATGGACATCGTTAAACTGCACGGCGGCGAACCGGCTAACTTCCTTGACGTTGGCGGCGGTGCGACCAAAGAGCGTGTAACCGAAGCGTTCAAAATTATCCTCTCTGACGACAATGTTAAAGCCGTACTGGTTAACATCTTCGGCGGTATCGTACGCTGCGACCTGATCGCGGACGGTATCATCGGCGCGGTAGCAGAAGTGGGCGTTAACGTTCCGGTCGTGGTACGTCTTGAAGGTAACAACGCTGAACTCGGCGCGAAAAAATTGGCTGATAGCGGCCTGAATATTATTGCAGCGAAAAGTCTGACGGATGCAGCTCAGCAGGTTGTTGCCGCAGTGGAGGGGAAATAATGTCAGTTTTAATTAATAAAGATACCAAGGTTATCTGCCAGGGCTTCACCGGTAGCCAGGGGACATTCCACTCTGAACAAGCGATTGCTTACGGTACGCAAATGGTCGGCGGTGTTACGCCGGGCAAAGGCGGCACCACGCATCTGGGTCTGCCGGTGTTCAACACCGTACGTGAAGCAGTAGAAGCGACCGGCGCAACCGCCACCGTTATCTACGTTCCGGCTCCGTTCTGCAAAGACTCCATCCTGGAAGCTATTGATGCTGGCATCAAGCTTATCATCACCATCACCGAAGGTATCCCAACGCTGGATATGCTGACTGTGAAAGTGAAGCTGGATGAAGCTGGCGTACGCATGATTGGCCCGAACTGCCCAGGTGTTATCACCCCTGGCGAATGTAAAATCGGCATCATGCCGGGCCATATTCACAAGCCTGGTAAAGTCGGTATCGTTTCTCGTTCCGGTACGCTGACCTATGAAGCGGTTAAGCAGACCACCGACTACGGTTTTGGTCAGTCTACCTGTGTGGGTATCGGCGGCGACCCGATCCCAGGCTCTAACTTCATCGATATCCTGAAGCTGTTCCAGGAAGATCCGCAGACCGAAGCGATCGTCATGATCGGTGAGATCGGCGGTAGCGCGGAAGAAGAAGCGGCGGCGTACATTAAAGATCATGTGACCAAGCCGGTTGTGGGTTACATCGCGGGTGTGACTGCGCCGAAAGGTAAACGTATGGGTCATGCTGGTGCGATCATCGCAGGTGGTAAAGGTACGGCGGATGAGAAATTCGCTGCGCTGGAAGCCGCTGGCGTGAAAACCGTTCGTAGCCTGGCCGATATCGGCGAAGCGCTGAAAACAGTGATTAAGTAAGAAAAAAACAGCCCTGACTCTCTGCATAGTCAAGGGCTGGTCCCGTTTCGACATGGTTGGCCATCTGATGATGGCCTTTTTTAATGGCGTCGTTTTGCCACCAGCGTAAATTTATAATCGTCGCTTTTGAAGGTGTTGCGGCTGTATTCAAAAACGCGTCCATCGAGCAGAAACCCGCGAGAGATTTTCTCCAGCACCGGTTTCCCCTGCGGCATGCCCAGCATTTCTACAGTATCCTCATCCGGAATAACCGGGATCAGTTCCTGCTCGCTGCGATCGATAACCATCTTTTTGATCTGTTCTATATAGTGATATTTAGAATTTTCCATCACCTCCCAGGTGAGATCGGGAAAGAGGGCGAGCGGCATCCATGTCTCTTCGAGGGTAACGGCTTTCTGCTTAATAAAACGAACCCGTTTTACATGCCAGACTTTATCTTCAGCCGCCAGCTGTAGCCACTCGGCCAGCATCTCTCCTGCTGGAATGACCTCAAAGACCTTCACTTCGCTGTGCGTTTCAACCTGACGGTCGGCAAGCTTCTCATAAAAACTGGTGAGCTGATAAATGTCGTAATTGACGCGCTCCTCTTTCACATACCAACCGCTGCCCTGAATGCTCTCGATAATATTCTGTTCCGTCAGCAGCTTGAGTGCTTGCCTGATGGTCACGCGGCTGACCTCGAAACGGCTCTGTAGCGTAGATTCTGTGGGAAGTGCATCACCTGGTTTTAATTCACCTTTTGCAACTTGTTCGCGCAGAACGTCGGCTATCTGGCGGTACATCGGTTTTTTGCTCATCTCTTTTCGCTTTTGTCGGCAATAAAGTCAGATATTCAAGACAAATTATGCGTACATTTTATCAATAGTAAATAATACAAATTAAATACAAATATTGTCTCGTTAGTGAAATTGATCACGTAAAGGTATTGTTTTGTCTGCGACAATCGCGGCACATAATAATGACAATCCTCTGAGGACCATGATGAATTTGACAATACTGTCCCACCCTCGCGCAGTCTGTGTGCAGGCGAGATTTACCGATCGTGACGATGCCATTCGCCAACTTACGCAGCGGCTGACCGAATTAGGCAAAATCACCGATGCCGACGCTTATCTGGCGGAAGTTTTTCACCGCGAATCGCTGGGACCTACGGCGCTTGGCGAAGGATTGGCGGTACCGCACGGTAAATCGTCGGCCGTGAAAGAGGCGGCTTTCGCGGTGGCGACGCTGAGTGAACCGATGGACTGGGAAGGTATTGATGGCCCGGAGTCTGTTGAACTTATTTTTTTGCTGGCGATCCCGCCAGATGAAGCCGGTTCAACTCATATCCAAATCCTGACCGAACTGACCACCTGCCTTGCGGATGAGGGTCTGCGTGCTCGCGTGATGGCGGCGACCAGCGCCGAAGCGGTGCTGGCGGCGTTAGTGGTCGAAACACCGCCGCAGGCCGCAGTGGCGACGGCGGATGCGCCAACGATTGTTTGCGTTACCGCATGTCCGGCGGGGATTGCGCATACCTATATGGCGGCTGAGTATCTGGAGAAAGCCGGTCGGCAAATGGGCGTTAACGTGGTGGTGGAAAAACAGGGGGCCAATGGCATTGAAGACCGCTTAACGGCTCAACAACTGAATGATGCGCGCGCCTGCATTTTCGCCGCAGAGGTCGCTATTAAAGAAAGTGAACGTTTCAACGGTATCCCGGCGATCTCCGTTCCGGTTGCCGAACCGTTGCGCCACGCAAAAGCGCTGATTGAACAGGCGTTAGCGCTGGAGCCTCTGCAAAGCCAGCGTGTTTCTCAGCCACAGACAGAGGTGAAAAAGGGGCTGAAAACCGACCTGAAACAAGCACTGCTGAGCGGAATTTCGTTTGCCGTGCCGTTAATCGTCGCCGGAGGGACGGTACTGGCGGTGGCGGTATTGATTGCACAGATTTTCGGCCTACAGGATGTGTACAGCTTAGAGAAGTCCTGGCTGTGGATGTATCGCCAACTCGGCGGCGGGATGCTGGGCACGCTGATGGTTCCGGTACTGTCGGCCTATACCGCGTATTCGCTGGCGGATAAACCAGCGCTGGCTCCAGGCTTTGCGGCGGGTCTGGCGGCGAACTTAATCGGCTCGGGTTTTCTTGGCGGTGTTGCCGGTGGCCTGATTGCCGGTTATCTCATGCGTTGGGTGAAACAGCATCTGCGTTTAAGCAGCAAATTCAATGGCTTTTTAACGTTCTACCTCTATCCGGTGATTGGCACGTTGGGCGCGGGTAGCCTGATGTTGTTTGTGATTGGCGAGCCTGTCGCCTGGATCAATACCTCGCTGACGGCCTGGCTAAATGGGTTATCAGGCACCAACGCGCTACTGCTCGGTATGATCCTGGGCTTTATGTGTTCGTTTGATCTTGGCGGTCCGGTCAATAAAGCGGCGTATGCCTTTTGTCTGGGCGCGATGGCCAACGGCGTATTCGGTCCCTACGCCATTTTCGCTTCGGTAAAAATGGTTTCTGCTTTTACCGTCACCGCCTCAACCATGCTGGCGCCACGCCTGTTCAAACAGTTTGAGATTGAGACCGGTAAATCCACCTGGCTGCTCGGCCTTGCCGGGATTACCGAAGGCGCGATTCCGCTGGCGATTGAGGACCCGATTCGGGTGATTGGCTCTTTAGTGATGGGGTCGATGGCGACCGGAGCCATCGTTGGGGCCATGGGGATTGGGCTTTCGACCCCAGGTGCCGGGATTTTCTCGCTCTTTTTACTTATCCCCGCAGACCTAAGCGCGGTGATGGCCGCCGCGGGCTGGTTTGGCGCTGCGCTGATTGGAACGATTATCTCCACGGCGATTTTACTGCTCTGGCGTCGTCAAGCGGTTAAACAGGGGAAATACGTCACCGATAGCGTGATGCCGTAAGCACTTACTCAACAGGAAATGACGATGAAAGCAGTATCTCGCGTTCACATTACGCCGCATATGCACTGGGACCGTGAGTGGTACTTCACCACCGAAGAGTCGCGTATTTTGCTGGTTAACAATATGGAAGAGATCCTGACTCGCCTTGAGCAGGATGCAGAGTACAAATATTACGTGCTGGATGGTCAAACGGCGGTGCTGGAAGACTATTTTGCGGTGAAACCTGAAAACCGGCAGCGGGTTAAAGCGCTGGTGCAGGCCGGGAAGCTTATTATCGGCCCCTGGTACACGCAAACGGATACGACCCTCGTTTCCGGTGAGTCAATTGTCCGCAATCTGATGTACGGCATCCGCGATTGTATGGCCTTTGGCGAACCGATGAAAATAGGTTATCTACCTGATTCATTTGGGATGTCCGGGCAGATGCCGCATATTTATAATGGTTTTGGTATCAACCGGGCTCTGTTCTGGCGTGGGTGCTCTGAACGTCATGGCACCGATAAAACCGAATTTTTATGGCAAAGCGCTGACGGTAGCCAGGTCACGACACAGGTGTTGCCGCTGGGCTATGCGATTGGTAAGTACTTACCCGAGGATGAGGCCGGGCTGCGGAAGCGACTTGACGGCTACTTCGAGGTGCTGGAGAACGCCTCGGTGACTAAAGAAATCCTATTACCCAACGGGCATGACCAGATGCCGTTACAGCAAAACATCTTTGCGGTGATGGATAAACTGCGTGAAATCTACCCGCAGCGAAAATTTGTCATGAGCCGCTTCGAGGAGGTTTTTGCTCATATCGAAGCGCATCGGGAGACGTTGGCTACCCTGCACGGCGAGTTTATCGACGGTAAATATATGCGCGTGCATCGTACGATTGGCTCCACACGAATGGATATCAAAATTATCCATGCGCGTATTGAGAATAAAATCGTTAACCTGCTGGAACCGCTCGCCACGCTGGCCTGGAGTTTAGGTTTTGAATATCACCACGGTCTGCTGGAGAAAATGTGGAAAGAGATTTTAAAGAATCATGCCCACGACAGCATCGGCTGTTGTTGTAGCGATAAAGTGCATCGTGAAATCGTTTCACGCTTCGTGCTGGCCGAAGATATGGCCGACAATTTGATTCGTTTTTACCTGCGTAAAATCACTGACAACATGGCGCACAGTGAAGAAGACAAGCTGGTGATGTTCAACCTGATGCCCTGGCCGCGTGAGGCGGTGATCAATACGACCGTACGTCTTCGCGCCAGCCAGTTCCGCCTGCTTGATGGCAGAGGAAATGAAATCCCTTATTTTATTCGTGGCGTGCACGAGCTTGATCCTGGTCTTATCGACCGGCAAATCGTCCATTACGGCAACTACGAGCCGTTTATGGAGTTTGATATTCAGCTCAACCAGATTCTACCTTCGATGGGGTACTGCACGCTGTATATCGAACCGCACGTTGCTGGCCGTCAGGCGATACCCGCTCCGGCGACCCAGGCACTGTTGGAGAACGCGTTCTGGCTGATCGATCTCAATGACGATGGAACGCTACAGCTACGCGATAAGGACTCAGGGATTGTTTATCAACGCGTACTGGAGATTGAAGAAAGCGCCGACGACGGGGATGAGTACGATTACTCCCCCTCGCGCGAGGATTGGCGCCTCACGTCTGCGGGCGTTGCGTTTGAGCATGAAATTATCCGCGAGGGATGGCAAGACCGGGCAATCATTCGCTATCGGATGGCGGTTCCGGCGGATCTGGAGGCGCGCGCGTCACGTCAGCGCAATGGTGAAGTTAGCATCGAAATAGGTGTTACGCTGAGCCATAACAGCCGGCGGATTGAGGTTGATATTCGCATTGACAATCAGGCTGACGATCACCGAATTCGGGTGCTTATCCCCACGCCATTTCACACTAATGACGTGTTGGCTGATACCCAGTTTGGTTCACTGCTACGGCCTGTTCACGATGAAGCGATGGCCAACTGGCAGGCTGAGGGATGGAAAGAAGCGCCGGTGCCGGTCTGGAATCTGCTCAACTACGCCGCGCTGCAGGAGGGGCGTCATGGACTCGCGGTGTTTAGCGAAGGATTGCGTGAATTTGAGGTAGTGGGTGAGGAGAAAAAAACGTTTGCCCTCACGCTGCTCCGTGGCGTCGGCTTACTCGGAAAAGAGGATCTCTTATTGCGTCCCGGCAGGCCGTCAGGCATAAAAATGGCGGTACCGGATTCCCAGATGCGCGGCGTGCTGCACGGGCGCTTTTGCCTGTTTAGTTATAGCGGGACGCCGCTTAACGTTGGCCTGGCTCAGCAGGCGCGTGCCTGGCTGACGCCTGTCCAGTGTTATAACAAAATCCCGTGGGATGCGATGAAGCTCAACAAAGCAGCGTTTACTGTTCCCGATAGCTACAGCCTGTTGAGTATGTCACCGGTCGGCTGTCAGCTTAGCGCGTTAAAAAAAGCAGAGGACAGAGATGAAATCATCCTGCGTTTATTTAATCCCTCTGACAGCGTCAGCTGCGATGCCGCCGTGTCGTTTAGCCAAAGCGTAATGCATTGCCGCGAAACCGGGATGGATGAAATACCCGCTGGCGAGCAGAGCGATACGAAGGGAATTAACGGCGTGTTTCGGCCAGGGCAGTCGCGGACGTTTAGTCTGAAACTGGCCTGAAAGAAGTGATGAGTCAGCGCCAGCAATCTTATGCTGGCGCTGACCGGCCGCTATCAGGATGATGCCAGTGTTTTCAACCAGCGAATTCCGCTTTCCGGCGAGGTCATTACCGGCACCGGCGGGGAAGGGAGCTGCTGTAAAACGCGCGCCATCGAGGCTTGCGCCAGCATCACAACATCCGCCTGGGTAAAGGCGCTCTGTAACCCTTCACTGACGATACGGTCATGAGTATCCATGTCTCCCGCCAGCAGCGCGTGGAATGCCTCCTCCATTAATATAGGCGTGATGGTTCGCGATTTACCGCTCTGCTGCACTTTGCGCTGTACGTAATCCAGCGTTGGCTTCAGCGTGGTTGCCACGGTCGCCAGTACGGCGATCCGCTCACCTTTTTCAATCGCCTCTTCCACCATTGCGCAGTCAATGCGCGCGAGCTGCAGTGGGGTCATAAACTGGCATTGCTCCACCGCAGTACCAATTGAGGAGCAGGCGGTAATAAAGATATCGCAGTCCGCCTTTTCGGCAATATGCACATAGTCGGCGATGCGGGCGGCAATATTGGGCGTCACGCCCTGGGCCTTCATTACCTGCTTGATCATGGATTCTTCCACCAGGTGCATGACTTCCACATCCGGCATGATGTCGGTAATCAGTTGTTGCATCATCGTAAGCGTGGCGGCACTGGTATGCAGCATGGCGACCTTTTTCATTGGGCAATCTCCTTAAGTAACGTTTCCGCGACGGCCAGCGCCGCATCATGATCTTCCTGCGCGGATAAACCGCCTACCGCGACGGCCCCAAGGCATTTTCCTTGGTGCAGAATCGGGATCCCGCCCGGCAGCGCCGTAAACAGCGGGTCGGCAAAATAACCAATATCCAGTTGCTCTTTCTGCAGTCGCTGTAAAAATGCCTGTGTGGTACAGCCCAGGCGGCTACTGGTGCGTGCTTTGCGCTGGGTTAACTCGATGGTTAACAGTTTGGCGTTATCCATCCGCGCAAAGCTGAGTAGTTCGCCATTGGCATCGCATACGGCCACGCTTAACGGGCGTTTTGCGTAACATGTTTCGGCGAGGTCGAGCGCAGAGGCCACGGCGCGCAGGGCATGCCCCAGAGTGAGAGTTGTCATCGTGATTATCCTTTTGACAGATTTTCGCAAGCGGGTTGAACGGGATCTTTGGCTGCGGCGGCCTGCGCCTGTCTGGCGTCTTTCTTGCGCCAGTAGTTCGCGAGCAGCGAGCCGCTGACGTTGCCAAGTGGAGTCATCACCGCCGAGGCCAGGCCAACCGTTGCCAGTTTGCCCATCGCTGCGGCAAGCCCGGACGCCATGCCGCCGTTTTGCAGGCCGACTTCAAAGGCTACGGTGCGGGCAGACTGTACGTCCATGCGGAAGATCCAGCGGCTCATCAGATAGCCAATCAGGAAGCCGCCGAGGTTATGCATCAACATGGCGAAGCAGAGCAGGAAGCCGACCTGCACCAGGTTCTCGCGCCCGGCTGCGGCTGCGGTGGTCGTAAAGAAAATGATCCCCATCATTGAGATGGTCGGCATGATTTTCTTCACGCCCGCCACGCGGCCATACAGCCAGTTGTAGAACAATGCCCAGACGAGACCGCCTGCCACGAAGTTGAGCACCACCGCGTACATTTGCGCGTCGGCGCTGGCGTGACCAAACAGCGCGTCCCAGCCGCCAGCAATCATATACAGCAGCCAAAGAGCGCCGATCCCGGCCAGCATCTGGACGACACGGCGTCCGCGCACGCCCGCATAGGTTTTCAGATAGTCATGCAGAATTGCCGCGCCGATGGGGATCAATACGATTTTCACCACATCCATTACCATTGCGGTGAGCTGGATATCGATCATCGACCCCGCCAGCAGATTAACCCACAGCGGCGTCATCACCGTCGCCGCCAGCGTTGAGACTGCGGCGATCGAGACCGCCAGCGCCAGGTTGGCGTTCGCGATATAGACCATGACGGTAGAGGAGAGTCCGCTTGGGCAGGCGCCAATCAGCAGAATCCCGACCGCCACCTCAGGCGGAAAGTTAAAGATAAGCGTAATGCTCAGGCCGAGCAGAGGCATGATGACGAAGTGGCAGAAGGTGCCAATAAACACCGCCCACGGCATTTTGGCGACGTCAATAAAATCCTGGATCGTTAGCTTAGTGCCCATGCTAAACATGGTGGCCTGAATGACGAGGAACACGATCCATTTATGGGTGATATTGAAACCGCCCCAGACGATCAGATCCGTAGACCAGGTCATGGCGGCGACAAATCCGGCGATGATCCATAGCGTAAATTGATAGCTGCGTAGACCCGGCCAGTAGCCTGCACCGGCGGCGAATCCGGCGGTGAACATCACCAGCCCGGGCTGCCAGAGCGCCGCGGACTGGATTAGCGCACCGATAATCGCCAGCGCCGCGCCCGCAACGCTGATACCGAGTCCGGTTTTGTGAATAACAGTGGTCATAGTCATGTTGAAATGTCCTTGCTGTTGTTATTGCTGCCGGGATGGAATAGATAACATGTGCCGCGCAATTTCTGGCGTGGCGACTTTTTTATCCATGCTGCGAATGAGCGTGGCGAGTTTGGCAACCTGCTGGTAATTATGCTGTGCTTTTTCTTCAGCGCTTAAATAATAGCTATCCTCAAAGCCGATTCGTACTTCACTGGCTCCCATGCCGACGGCGGCGGCAATAATATCGAAATTCTTTCTGCCAAAATGAGTAATACCCCATAAGGCATCGCGCGGGATCATGCTACGCAGAGCAATTAAAGCGTCAATGGTTGCTGGCGTACTGCCGCGATGGCCGAGGACGATATTAAAGAGCATGGGTTTTTGGAATTTTATTTTATCTTCAAGGTTCAGGATGTTATTAATCATGCCAATTTCAAAAACTTCAAACTCGGGAATAATATTGCGCTCGACTATTTGCCGGGAGCAATATTCCACGTCCGGACCGGGATTAAAGTACACCGCATCTCCGAGGTTGACGGAACCGACGTTCAGCGAAGCCATCTCTACGCCGGGGCAGGAGAGTGGCGCGCAGCGTTCGGCGATGGACATTGAAGAGACGCCGCCGGTAGATGCCTGAATAATCAGGTCTGAATGGCGCATGACGCTATCAATGGTCGCCTGAAAATCGGTGGTATCCGGCGTCAGGCGACCCTGTTTATCGCGAACGTGTAAATGCACGATGGACGCGCCATGCTCTACGCTGGCGAGTATTTCCTGCGCCAGTTCTGCGGGTATAACTCTGGGGCAATCCGCGGCAACGGGTGCCAGCGAAATAATAACAGTATCCGACATATTTCCCTCCGGTACAGAGATATTTAAATTATAGGTAAGGCGTTATCCAGTTTAATGAGTCGGGCCCTGATGTTGATGGTTGATATTCACAGCCAATCCAGCCCTGGTAATTCATTTTTCTAATAAAATCGAATAGCCATGTTTCATTTAATTCACCTGTTCCCGGTTCATGGCGATAGGGGACAGAAGCAATTTGAAAATGTTTAATTAAGGTGAAGTAGCGTTCAATATTTTTTGCCACATTGCCATGAATTTTCTGACAGTGGTAAATATCAAACTGTAAACCGATATTTTTTTTGCCAACCTCTTGAATAATAGATTCGGCCAACGGAAAGCTGTCAATAAAATAACCGGGCATATCCTGCGAATTTAACGGTTCAATCAGCACATCGATTTCCGCTTCAGCCATCATATCGCAGGCGATACGCAGCCGGTTGGCCAGGAGAGTGCGCTGAGCGTGAAGCGTCAGATCGTCGCAGCGCGAACCGGCCATAACGTGAACCCGACGACAGCCCAGCGCCGTGGCGTAATCACGCGCCACGTTCAGGCTATGGTGAAATTCCTGGTCTCGACCGGGCTGTGCGGCTAGTCCCCGCTCACCTTGTGCCCAGTTACCCGCCGGTGCGTTCATCAGCACCACCGGCAGGGATGTTTCCCGCTGTGCAGCGTGCAAATGCGCCAGCGGGTGCTGCCAGAGAAATAGCCCTTCAACGCCGCGAAAACCAGCCGCCTGCGCCGCCGCAAATCGCGCCGCTATCGGTAAATCTGTAAACAACCAGTCGAGGTTAGCCGCTAACTTCAGCATGGCGCGCACCCTCCCGGTTATCAACCAGATGCAGCTTAACGCCCTGGCTGGCAAGAGTTTGCTGGGCGTTTTCCGGTAACCGGTTATCAGAAATAATGTCGGTTAACTGTTCCAGCCCACAGATATGGAACATGCCGTATTTGCCAAACTTACTGCTGTCGCAGACCAGCACCCGACGCCGGGAAACGGTGAGTACCGCTTCTTTAACCGAAGCTTTCCCTTCGCTCGGCGTCGACATGCCGCGTTCGGTATCCCACGATGAGGAGCTCAGAAACGCCACGTCAATATTAATGGTGCGCAGAAAACTGGCGGCGCTTTTTCCAAGGCATGAGCGGTTACGCTGATCCACCAGACCACCGGTGTGATAGAGCGTTATGTGCGGCATATCCATCAGATAGTGGCTGATGGAAAAATCGTTGGTTACTACCGTCAGATTGAAACAGTGGCTGGCGGCGACCGCTTTCGCCACTTCAAACAACGACGTTCCGGCATCCAGATACAGCGTTTGTCCGGGCTCAATGAGCATGGCGGCGAGCTGGCCCATTTTACGTTTCACGTCATGATTCAACTCGGCTTTTTCCCGCCATGGCAGCTCGGATTTCAGCAGGTTATTGAGCTTCACTCCGCCGTTAATGGCAATAACTTTGCCTTCTTCTTCCAGCAACTGGATGTCGCGACGCACGGTCATATGCGACACGCTCATCAAATCTGCCAGTTCATTAAATGAGGCGGCATTTTTTTCGTGCACGTAGCGGTAGATAAAATCACGTCGTTGCTCGGGGATCATTATGTCACCTCACGCTTGCCGGGAATGTTCAAGTTCGGCCACCGCTTCTTCTGAGAGCGGAACATAGCCAAGCGGTTTTAACGTCAGCCAGATGCGGGCGCTGTCTTCCAGTTCTTCGGCGTTAAACACCGCCTCACGCAGCGAGCGACCGCTTACTACCGGCCCGTGATTGGCCAGCAGCGCGGCCGTATGGTCTGCCGCGATTTCACTCAGTGCGCTGGCAATGCCTTCATGGCCAGGCTTGAAATAGGGCAGCAGCGGTAACTGCCCGACACGCATCACATAGTACGGTGTTAACGGCGGCAGGCAGTTTTTCGGCGTGGTGCACGGCAGGCAGGAGAGCGCGGTCAGCCATGGAGAATGCAGGTGCACGACCGCGCCGCAGGATGGCCGATGTCGATACCACGCCAGATGCATGGGCACCTCTTTTGAGGGTTTGTCGCCGCTAAGATGAACGCCGTTGGCATCCAGCCGACTTAGCGTGGCAGGATCAAGCTCGCCCAGACAAGAGTTGGTCGGGGTCACCAGATAGCCGCCATCCGGCATTTTGACGCTAAGATTGCCGGAACCGCCGCTGCTGTAACCGCGCATAAACAGGGAACGGCCATAGTGGACGAGTAGTTCGCGCAGTTGGTGTTCACTCACCGAATTCATAATGCGTACTCCTGGGCAGTAAAAAAGAAATCGTCGTCACCAAAGTTGCCTGACTTCAGCGCCAGCGCCAGACCGGAGGAAAATACCCACGGTACGCCTGGCGCAATGGCTTTGCCGACGGACAGACGCTTCACCTGCAAGGCTTCCACAACGGTGCCGGAGGTTTCTCCGCCCGCGACGATAAAGGTGTTTACACCCGCAGTTCGTAGCTTTGAACTCAGCCGGGCAAAAGCGTGTTCGATTGCCTGGCTGGCGGCCTGTTCGCCGTGCTCCTGTTGAATACGTTTGAGTACGTCTGGCGGCTGGGTGGCGTATATCAATGGCGCTAATGGGTCGCTGATATGCGTCATCGCCCAGGCGCTCAGTTCATCGGTGTAGCGTTCGGCATCAGACAGGCAGCGGGACACATCAAGCAAATGAGACGCTGCCGCGGCCTTGTAGCGATTAACCTGACGATTGCTCATTGCCGAACAGCTACCGGAGAACACCACCGTTTTGGCAGGCAGTGGAAAAGAGTCCGGCGGCATGGATTGCTGGCCTCCGGTGCAGGCGGCCAGCGCGCCGCCGAGCCCGGAGCCTCCGGCTAACAGAGGGCTGGCATGGAGAGCTTGCGCCAGCGTGTTGAGATCTGCTTCATCCAGCGTATCGACGATAACGTGACGCGTACCTTCAGCCTGAAGTTGGGCCAGGGCGTAAGTGACCGCTTCCACACCTTGACGCAGGGTCGTGAGGTTGATGCAACCAACCGCGCCTGGCGTTTGCGCGCTCAGCAGACGCGGCAGGCTGGCATCGTTCATTGGATTGAGCGGATGCTTTTCCATCCCGGATTCGTTAAGCAGTATGCCGTGTACAAAAAGATGACCATGCACCACCGTGCGTCCGTTTTGCGGCAGAGCAGGGCAGTGGACGATCAGCGGAACCTGCAGGTCGTTCATCAATGCATCGCTGACCGGGCCAATATTGCCTGTTGGCGTGGAGTCAAACGTCGAACAATATTTAAAATAAATCTGGCGGACACCTGCATTTTGTTTCAGCCAGCGGGCACAGGACAGGGATTGGGCGACGGCCTGTTCTGCGGGTAATGAGCGGCTTTTCAGCGAGATGACGATAGCGTCAACCTCTTCATTCCAGCATTGCGCGGTATCGGGCATACCGGGCAGAAGCGCGACGCGCCACCCCTGCTGCGCCATAAAGCTTGCAATGTCCGTTGCGCCGGTAAAATCGTCGGCGATAACGCCTGTGGTGACGGCCATGGATCAACTCCGTTCAGATTGTTTGCTAATTGAACATATTATTCAGGAGGGCCTTTCACATTCACATGATGATTATCACAAATAAGCACATCATCAATTCAGATTAAAAACGGGTAATTTATTGAAAATAATGAAGTTAGGTGTTGAGTGTTGCGAAAAGAGTCTCACAAGAGAGTGTGAAGATTCGTTAATCTTTGAGAAAGCGAAGTCGCGGTGTGCTGCAGAGTATTATCGTGGTCGCTATAATTTTCTTGCCAATTGATCATAATCATCTGCACAAATGAGATTATTTTTTGCGGTAAGCATCATTCTTTCCTGAGGCTAATTTTTGCATATTAGCGGCCTTAATATTGTTAATGCCGGAGGATAACGTGCCGCTGAAAATCCAGGATGACTATTTACACCGTTTTTTCTCTATCGCAGAACTCTTCTCCCGAGCCACTGGGTTAGCCACAGTCGTCGTTGATATTAACGGTATAGCGTTGTCTGAATGTCATAATTTTAATTCGTTTTGCACATTAATGCGTGCGGATGAGCGCTATCGAGCAGGTTGCCAAAAGTGCGACAAGTACTGTGCTTTTGAGGCATTAAAACAGCTTAAACCCAGAATACTCACCTGTCATGCAGGGCTAAGCCTGTTCTCGATGCCATTAATTCATGAGGGAAACCTTTACGGTTTTATTATCTGCGGGCAGGTGCGGGTAAAGTATCAGGAATATAAAACTATCGCTATTGATAACAAAAACTCATGGATTAATAACCCCGAAATTAAAGCTGAGTGGGGCCAGTCTGCGATGGTGGATAATAATGTACTGGTGGCGTCAGCAAATTTGTTAAGTTTTATTGTTGATAATTTTGAGAAAGAACAATTGATCTCTGAGAAGATTGTTGTTCCGGCAACCCGTTACGCTCATCATTATTTCACTGAGCCTTCACGTCACGAGAAAAAACTTATGGCGGCGCTGCGTTATATTGACGAGAATTTGTATGGTGAATTGTCTTTGGAATCTGTCGCGGCTCATGTGTGCTTAAGCGCGAACTATTTCAGCCGGTTTTTCAAGAAACGCCAGGGTGTTAATTTTAAAACCTGGGTGAGTCAGAAAAAAATGCAAAAAGCAGGGGAGTTATTACACGATCCGGTTCATTCCATAGACAGTATTGCCAGGAAATTGCAATACGCGCAAACCAGTTACTTTTGCCGCGTTTTCCGGGCGGCGCATCAAACGTCGCCCCAGTCTTTTCGTCACGCCAGACTTTCGCAGTAAAGATTGTCTGGCAGCGTGATGGCTTCAGGTATAAAAGAGAGTCGATCGCTCAGGGTCACCACATCTCCGATTACAATCAGCGCCGGTGGAACAATATTCGCTTCCTGCGCCTTGCTCAATAATGAACCGAGCGTGCAGGTCAGGCGGCGTTGATTTTCTCGGGTCGCGGACATAATTAGTGCGGCGGGCGTGTCTGCTGATTTCCCGCCCATCAACAACTCTTCACAGATAAACGCCAGATTGGCGATACCCATGACGATGACCAACGTGCCATTAAGTTTCGCCAGTTGACGCCAGTCCTGCTGCTGATTGCCTTCCCGCGTGTGGCCAGTCACCACGTGAAAGCCGGAGGCAAAATCGCGATGCGTCACCGGGATACCGGCATAGGTCAGGCCGCCAATCGTAGAACTAATACCCGGTACAACTTCAAAAGGGATGCCCATTTCAACCAGATCCTCAACTTCTTCAGCCCCACGGCCAAATACATACGGATCGCCACCTTTGAGGCGCACAATGTTGTGGTGTGTTTGGGCATACTGGACCAGCAGTGCGTTGATTTCATCCTGGGGAACGCAATGGAATCCTGGATTTTTGCCGACATTGATAAGCAGGCAGTCAGGTAATGCCCATTCTAAAATTTTAGGATTGACCAGCCGATCGTAAATAATGACGTCGGCCTGTTTAATGCAGATCATTGCTTTGAGGGTCAGTAATGAAATATCACCAGGACCTGCTCCAACGAGCCAGACCTTTCCGAAAGTTTTCACAATGTGTCCTTTATCACGTCTGTCAAAAAATGGCACAAACGACATCAATAAATGATTAAAAGCAGTCGTTTGCCCGTAAGTTATAACGTGAAATTATCCAGGATTAGCGCGTGGATAATATTGATTAATCTCGCAAAGTTTTTTCTGCAATAAACAAGAAGACTTGAAAAATTATTAAGAACTTATTGGCACTATTTACTTAAGTTTAACCTTATTTAAATTGTGTTTATTGTTGTGCTTGAGTATTATTGGTTAATATTTATCCGCCATCAGTGTGAGCAAATCATGGATTGGATCAATGACATCAATGGAGAAAATAAAATATAACTCTCGGTGCTTATCTGGGTGCCTTGAATTATTTTTTATAAATTAAACTATTTTTGTACGCTGCATATGGAAGAGGTTATGAGAGGAAAAATACCCAAGACGGAGTTGCTGGTAACTTTTGAAGTGGTTGCGCGTCACGAAAGTTATACCAGGGCAGCTGAAGAGTTGGCGTTAACACAAAGTGCTGTTTTCCGCCAGGTGAATGCACTGGAGGATTTTCTTAATACCGCGCTATTTAATCATGCCAAAAAACGCATTTTTTTAAATGCGGCCGGCAAACACTATTTAAGTATCGTTAAAGAAACGTTAAATAAACTCGAGCGCGATACGACCACAATAATGACCTGGCAACCGACCGTACAGGTTATTGAGCTGGCGGTAAATCCGACGTTCAGTACGCATTGGTTGATCCCCAACCTGCGCGAGTTTAACAAACTCAATCCTGATATTATTGTGAACATCCATTCGCTGGCGAATATCGGTGATTTTCTTAATCGTGAGTATGATGCGGCAATTATGCGCGAAGATTTCTACTCACCGTGGTCAGAGGTTGAGTACCTGTTTGAAGAGGAAATTCTGCCAGTATGCAGCCGCTGTCTGCTGGCTGAACCGGAACGGAAACTGTCAGTCCACGAACTGCTGAACGAATACCCGCTGTTGCACCAGAGTACGCGAATCAAAGGCTGGCAGGAATGGTTTGCGCTGTCCAACGTCAGCAGTCCGCTGGTAAATAAAGGCCCGAGATTTGATCTGTTGTCGATGTTGATTGCGGCGGTCCGTTCTAATCTGGGGGTTGCGCTGCTTCCTCGTTTTGCCATTCAGCACGATCTGGATAATGGTGATATGGTCATTCCTTGCGATGTTCCAATGCGCACCGGAAACCGTTTCATTATGACGTGGCGTGAAGAGAAATCGGAGTCTGCGCATTTACAGACATTTCGTAACTGGTTGCTCAGTAAGTCCGTGGTGTCGGCTGCCTGATGGTGGTTTGCGCTTTATCAGGCCTACAACGATTGGTAGGCCGGATAAGACGCGTTAGCATCGTTATCCGGCAAAAGAACGGCTACCAGTCGATTCCAATCTGTGCCTGAATCCCGCGGTCAAACGCGTGCTTGACCGGGCGAATTTCACTGACCGTATCGGCCAGTTCCAGTAACAGCGCATGGCATCCGCGCCCGGTCACGATGACGCTTTGTTCCGCAGGGCGATTTTCGATGGCGCTGATAACCTCCTGGGTGTCCAGATAGTGGTAAGCCAGCATGTAAGTAAGCTCATCCAACACCACCAGATCGTACTGCGGATCAGCCAGCATGCGCTTACTTTCCTGCCAGACTACCGTTGCTGCCTCGATATCCGCTTGCCGATTTTGGGTTTCCCAGGTAAATCCGGTGCCCATAATATGAAATTCGACACCGAGCGGTTGCAGCGTGTTGTACTCGCCATTATCCCACTGGCCTTTAATAAACTGCGCGATGCCAACGGTTTTTCCGTGACCAACCGCGCGCGTTGCCGTACCAAAGGCTGCGGTGGATTTTCCTTTACCGTTGCCGGTGAAGACAATCAGGATCCCTTTCTTCTCCGTTGCCGCCGCCACGCGGGTATCAACCTGTTCTTTCAGTTTCTGCTGACGCTGGCGGTGTCTGTCATTATTGGCTCGCGCTTCCATGGTGACTCCTTAATGTCCTGCCGGACAGGTTGCGCAGCGATGCTGCTGCTCAAACTGGCTAAAGAAGTTATTGCCTTTATCATCCACTAATACGAAGGCCGGCATATTTTTAACTTCCATCATCCACACCGCTTCCATTCCCAGCTCGGGATATTCAAGGCAGTGCAGGCTCTTCACGTACTGCTGCGCCAACAAGGCTGCGGCGCCGCCAATGCTGCCAAGGTTAAAACCACCATGTTTGCGACACGCATCCGTGACTTGCGCGCTGCGGTTGCCTTTCGACAACATGATCAGACTGCCGCCCGCGGCCTGGAAAGCATCGACGTAACCGTCCATGCGCCCGCCGGTTGTGGGACCTAGCGAACCGCAGGCCAGATTACTGGGGGTTTTAGCCGGGCCCGCGTAATAGACGATATGGTTTTTCATGTAATCTGGCATTGGTTCGCCGTTATCCAGGCGCTCTTTGATTTTGGCATGCGCGATATCGCGAGCCACAACAATCGGGCCGGTTAACGATAAACGCGTCCCAATTGGCAGAGTGGTGAGATCTTGCAGGATCTCGCGCAACGGACGATTCAGATCCAGTTGTACGGTCTGGGCGCTATTTTCTACCCGCTGTGAATCGGGAATAAATTTGCCCGGATTATGCTCGAGTTTCTCCAGCCAGATTCCGTGTTTGTTGATTTTGGCCTTGATGTTGCGGTCGGCTGAGCAGGAGAGAGCCATGGCGATAGGGCAGGAGCCGCCGTGGCGTGGCAGGCGGATCACCCGGATATCGTGGGCAAAGTATTTGCCGCCAAACTGCGCGCCGATGCCAAACTCGCGGCTGGCGTTGAGCAGCTCGGCTTCCAGCGCTGTATCGCGGAATGCCTGACCCAGTTCGTTCCCGCTGGTGGGCAGGTTATCGTAATATTTAGTTGAAGCCAGTTTGGCAACCTTCAGCGTCTGGTCGGCGGACAAGCCTCCAACGACGAAAGCGATGTGATACGGCGGGCAGGCGGCTGTACCCAGTGATTTCATTTTTTCGATCAGAAACGCGGTGAGCTTTTCCGGCTGCAGAATAGATTTGGTTTCCTGGAACAGCGCCGCTTTGTTAGCAGAGCCGCCGCCTTTGTTGACGAACAGGAAACGGTATTCGTTACCCGGCGTGGCGCTGATGTCGATTTGCGCCGGCAGGTTAGTCTGGGTATTGACCTCGGTATACATGTCCAGCGGGGCATTTTGCGAGTAACGCAGGTTGTTTTCAGTGAAGGTGGTGTACACGCCTTTGCTTAATGCTTCTGCGTCATCGCCGCCGGTCCAGACATGCTGTCCTTTGCAGGCCACAATGGTTGCCGTCCCGGTATCCTGGCAGTTGGGCAGGACGCCTTTGGCCGAAACCTCAGCATTGCGTAGCAGTTGCAATGCGACGTACTTATCGTTACTGCTGGCCTGCGGATCGTGCAGAATGCTGGCTATCTGTTTTAAATGTCCGGCGCGCAGGAAAAATGAAGCCTCATAAAATGCCTGCTGGGCTAATAAGGTTAGCGCTTCTGGCGCAACCTTAATCACTTCCTCTCCGTCTAACTCCGTTACCGCAACGTGCTGGTTACTCAGTAATTCATATTCGGTATTATCTTTACTCTGAACAAAGAGTTCCTGCCAGACAAATGGTTTAGACATGTTTACATCTCACCTTTTAGTTAATATGTCGGATGGCGCTCACGCCATCCGTAATTGCTTAATGCGCTAAAAAGACATTGGCTTTTGTCGCTTCGGCGACATATTCGATCGTTTTCTGGGCGCGAACGCTGTTACCGGCTTCATCCAGCGGCGGAGAATAGACGGCAATCGCATATTCGCCCGGGACAACGGCGACCATTCCGCCGCCGACGCCGCTTTTTGCCGGGATGCCCACGGTGTAGAGCCATTTACCGCTGCCGTCGTATAGTCCGGCAATCGCCATTTCTGCCAGCACCTGCGGAACATATTTTTCATTCAGCAACTGCTTGCCGTTGAATGGAGATTTGCCTTTGTTCGCCAGTACCGCCCCCATTTTGGCCAGTTGCTCAACGGTGATATCCACCGAGCACTGACGGGTATAAATTTCGACAGCTTCGTCGGTATTGCCATAGAAGCTGTTATAGGATTCCATCAGCTTCGCCAGCGCCTGATTGTGCTGGTTGGTTTCCATCTCGGATTTAAAGACCGGCTCATTAACCGTGAGCGTGGCGTCGGCCCAGACGTTCAGGTTGTCGAGGATTTTGTTCCAGCGATCGGTTTTGTCTTTAGCTTCAATCAGGCTAACGGTGCTCATCGCCCCGGCGTTTACCAGCGGGTTCTCAGGTGCGCCTTTGGTCAGCTCAACCGCTAAACCGGAGTTGAAGGGCATGCCAGTGGCATTGGCCCCGAGTTTATCCAGCACCACCTGAGGGCCGTGCTGTTCCATGGCGAGCGCCATGGTGAAGACTTTGCTCAGGGATTCCATGGGGAAGGGTTTGTTAACATCGCCAACCTGGTAGATCTTGCCGTCCACCGTGGCAATGGTAATGGCAAAGTTATTCGGGCTGTAGGTCGCCAGGGCAGGGATGTAGTCGGCGACTTTTCCATCGTGGTTACTTTTATATTTTTGATGTGCCTGGTCGATAAGCTTTGCGTAATCCGGCGTGGTTTGCGCGAGAGTCGTTGCGCTGAACAAAACGCTGAAGGAAAAAATACTCACGCCGAGAAGAGTTTTAGTCATGGTGCAATCCTGTTGGTGTACTCATCATGGTGCCGGATGGCGGTGTACCGCCTTATCCGGCCAACGGATAGTGAAACGTTATGCAGGCCGGATAAGCGCAAGCGCCATCCGGCAATAACGTCGTATCAGGACAACGCGACTTCTGTTTCGGTAACCGGACGTTCTTGTTCCGGGGTCTTCACTGGCGCAGTGCCACGACAACCCTGGCCGAAGTGTTCACCTTCCCAGCGACTTACAATGGCAGCACCCATTGCGTTACTCATGACGTTGGTAGCAGAACGACCCATATCGAGGAACGGATCGACGCCCATCAACAGGATCAGACCAGCTTCAGGAATGTTGAACTGGTTCAGGGTTGCGGCGATAACCACCATTGATGCACGCGGTACGCCCGCCATCCCTTTAGAGGTCAGCATCAGGATTAACAGCATGGTAATTTGCTCGCCCATGCTCAGCTCAATGTTGCATGCCTGAGCAATAAAGACGGTGGCAAATGAGCAGTACGCCATGGAGCCGACCAGGTTAAAGGAGTAACCGATAGGCAGAACGAAGCTGGCGATTTTTGAAGAAACGCCGAATTTTTCCAGCTTGTCCAGGGTGCCCGGGAAGGCGGCTTCTGAGCTGGAGGTAGTAAAGGCCAGCAGTGCAGGCTCGAGGATTGATTTGGTCAAACGCGCGATGCAAGGCCCGACTATCATGGTTGACAGGCCAATCAGGATTGCCCACAGCATACCCAGGGTCAGATAGAATTCACCCATGAAGATCCCGGCGCTGACCATCACACCCAGACCACGTTCGGCAATCAGACCAGAAATAGCGGCAAAAACGGTCAGTGGTGCAAACAGCATGACGTAGCCCGTCAGCTTCAGCATCACGTGTACCAGTGAATCCAGAACCTTCACGATAGGCTCGGCTTTTTCACCAATTGCGGCCAGGCTGCAACCGAGGAAAATTGAGAACACCACGATCTGCAGAATTTCGTTACGCGCCATCGCATCGACAATACTGGTCGGTACCGCGTGCGAGATGAACACTTTCAGCGTGAATGGCTCTGACTGAACGGCGGCAACGGCCCCGACGTCATGTGGCACGAAGTTGATCCCCGCGCCTGGCTGGAAGATGTTAACGATAACCAGACCCAGTGCAATTGACACCAGAGAGGCGCAAATAAACAGGAAGAAGGTTTTCGAAAATATACGTCCCAGCGTTTTGGCATCGCCCATTTTGGCAATACCAACAACCAGAGTTGAAATAACCAATGGCGCGATAATCATTTTTACCATGCGTAAGAATATGGTGGTAAAAATAGAAATATCTGCTGCATAGGATTTTGCTGTTTCAGCCGCGGCCATATTATTTATGGCCACCCCGGCAATCATGCCGAGTATCAGGCCTAATATGATCATCTTCGTTAAACTTATTTTCTTCATGTGTACTCCATCGGATAAAGGCTGGTAATTTGAATTGTGTAGGGTGGCGTGCGCCTGAGCCTGGACAGCAGCTCAGACGCACGCCTGTTGTGACCAACCGCATGAATAATTCGAAGCACTGTGATACCGCTGAATTCAGTGCTCCAATGGTTGTTATTGTGTGTTTTGTTACAAGTCGAACTCAATACTTAATAATGGAGCGTGTTGCTGAGCACCATAAACATCATTGTCACCGACGTTGCCGGAAATAATATCGCGCGGCATGACGATTTTTACGGCATTCGCCGGATCGAACCACACGATATTGTGAATGAAGTCAGGTTCAACATTATATAAACTGGCAATAAGCTGCGGCGTTAATTGCTCGCAGGCTTTTACCCGCTGATAGTCTTCCCTGGTTTTAAATAAAATATCTAAAACCAGTTCGTACGGTCCGGCGTTTTTGGAGCGAATAACCTGCGCCAGTGAACAAATTGAGTGTTTCATGCCTGAACTCCTTCTGGCGTCACCTGTTCAATGTGGAAATCAAATCGCAGCGCATCGCTCGCTTCAATCAGGTGATAGATCGAGAACTCATACACCGGTCCACTTTGAATATCAGATGGCGAGAACGGGAAGGCGAGGTTGCCCGCAGTCGCAATGCGATTTTCATAGCCGTAGTGCAGCAGGGTAGAGCGTACCAGCGAGCAAACGCTGTTGGCGATATCCTGCGTCGGCGCAACGACATCCAGTAAAATCCCCAGCTCATGACCGGCGGTTTTCATCGGTTCATGGTTGCCCATCACACCGTTCTTACCATACAGGTGGAACGTCATGCGGATACTGTCGTCATTCAGTGAGAGGTTACGCGCCACGCTTGCTTGTACCTCTTCGAGAATGGTGTCAATCCCGGCAATCATAATTGGGTCGCGCGTTCCGGCGATGGTCAGGCAACGGAAGCCAACCTGACGCGCGCCTTCCAGTTTCAACGCATACGGTGTTTCTTCATGACGTGAACCACTGACATACACTTCGCCCTCGTTAACCTGGGTAAAGGTGCACGCTTTCAGGTTCAGCACGCCGCCTGGTCCTGGCAGGAAGTACGGATCGGACTTCTCATACAGGGTGTGCGCCGCAGCGGAAGTTTCAGTGAACTTACGCTTGGGATTGAACGCCTTCAGCGTAAAGCCGTTGTCATCAATGATCCCCATCGCACAATCTGAGCCGGAGCCAGGGGTGGCAGCAATGGCAGCACACTCAAGGATCTTCCCGCAATGAAGTGCCAGACCTTCATCAAAGCCCTGCATTATTGGCAGCGCGGCGAAGCAGGCCGGATCGTAGGCACGTCCGCCCAGAACCACCTGCGCGCCAGCTTCGAGCGCACGCTGAAAAGGCTCGACGCCCATCTGCGCGACAATGTAGGTGCTCTCTTCAATTGCATCGTGAGTCAGTTCAGGCACAAAATCGAGCGCGGTGATTTTGCCGTTATCCAGCGCCTGATGAACGATTTCTTTGTCGACATCAGACGGGATTAACGCCATTGAGAAGGACAGTTTTTCTTCCTGTGCGATCTCATGGATTATCTGGCGACACCACTCCAGATGCGGAGCTGCGCCAGAACCACCGGCCGTGCCGATCACTACCGGGATGTTGTTCTTCACGCCTGCCACGATCATATAGCGCAGATCGCGTTTCACACCGGCCCGGTCGGTAAAGGGTTTACCCGCCCCCAGATAGTGGGGGCCTGGATCGGAGGAACCTGCGTCAACAGCAATAAGATCCGGTGACTCTTCCATGGCTTTACGAAAACTTTCTTCCGGGAAGCCATAACCCAGGATAGCCGTAGGCGATAAGATCTTAAATGTGCGTGCCATCTCTTAATCCTTAGTTTGCAACAGCGCGATGGTGCGGTTCATTTCGTTAAACACGATGTTGAGACCTTCATCGAAACCCATACCCGGCTTGATCAGCATGCGCATTGGACGCGCAGCCAGCGCGACGTGTACGCAGGTACGCGCACTGATTTCCGTTTCGTTACAGGTACCACCCTGATAGGCTTCCATTCCGTGTTTGTTGCAATACAGCACCGCATCAACGATGTTGTGAATACCGCCCAGATCCGGGGTCTTGATCTGCACCATGTGGCAACTGCCCGCGTCGGTGAAGTCCACGATATCCTGATAGGTGTTACACCATTCATCCGCAACAATTTTCACGCCGGAACCCAGACGGGTAAGCTCCTGAGTGATCTCGGTGAGCATGCGGATCTGATCCGGCTTGTTACCGGCATCTACCGGGCCTTCAATGTACAGCGGCAGGCCTTGAGCTTCGGCTTCCAGGCTGGCGATGTATTCGGCGCAACGCACCGGATCCATATCGAAGATCAGACCGATGGTGCCGTAGACATCAATATGCAGCGTCGGGTGATAGGTTTCGTTGGTGCGCAGGCTCAGGATGCGGTTTGATAACCAGCGGACGTACTCACGCAGTTTTTCGCCTTTGAAGCCCAGCTTCTCTTCTACGTTATTGATCAGCGCATGCGGCAGGACGTCCACACCTTTGAGGATCATCTTGTCGACAGCGATATAACGGTCGTCGCCGCTCTGGCCAAATAATGGAATGGCTTCCGGGACGCACGGCAGTTGCCATTCATCACAAACCACTTCTGCTTTCAGACGACCGGTAGCCAGTGCCGCCGCGTCGAGCAGCGCCTGAGACAGACCATAACGTACGGCGGTATGCAGCAGATGGCCGTCAATACGCAGTTCGTCAAAGAAACGGGCGTTGGTCAGGAACGAATCAACGTCACGGCCTTCCAGCAGCGGTTTGATGTGATCGTTAAGGAACGGAATGAAGTTTTCAGCCAGGAACAGCGGATCGCGTCCACCTGCACCTGAATATTGCACCGCTGCACAATCGCCCACTGCTACTGCGCCGTTTTCCAGAATCAGCTGTACGGATACGCATTCACCCGCCTGACGAACAGACGTAAATCCAGGCGTTACCGGAGCGCCGGTATAGATAAACCCGTCATGACCGGCGCCGTTTTTGATGGCCTGCTGATCGTCAAAATAAAATGAGGAGTAGCCAGCTGTGAAAAGGGCCTGTTTAATTTTCATTATGGTCTTCCTATTAATTTACTGTGGGATACGGCGTTGATGTCATCAATGACCATCTGGAAAGAAGGCTTGCGGCCTTCGAAATGCGCGCGCTCTGCGACGTAGTCGTGGTGCAGGGCGAGAATGTCTTTCGGCAGCGGAACGGAGCCGGCTTCGAGAATACGGATGGCGCCTGTGTTATCGCGAACAGGCAGGATCTTACCGGCGTTACAGGCGGCGGGCGCGAAAGGTACATCCAGTACGCCTGCTTCAAAGGCCAGCACCGTACCGCGCGCAATGTCGCCATTGCCCAGTTCGAAGACTTTCTTCAGCACCGCGCGGACTTCGCTCTTAATCAGATCAACTTCCTGCTCCACGGCAGCGCACTGCGGGAATTTCTGGTCGCTGACCATGTTGAGCATCTGGCGCGAAGCTTTCAGACCCTGGGCGTTCGCTGCTGCCGTTGGGATACCGAACGCTTCGTGCGGACTTTTGGTGATCACTTTGGTGGCACCTGACATACCGGCAACCGCTGCGCCCCAGGCGATAACGGAGAAGGCTTTTGCTTCATCTTCCGGGAATCCGCCCATCCACTGGTGGAAAACGGTACTCAGTTCGTAATCGTCAAAGCCGTGGTTATGGAAATATTCGTGGGAAAGTTCGCGCAGCGCCTGAATCGCTGCAATATCCTGCGTCAGGCTACCGACCTGGCCGTAGCCAACGGTAATTGACTTCACGCCTTGTTCCAGAGCCAACAGACCTTCGATAATCGCCACCGAGTGGGACATAAACGGCGGGATCAAGGTGCCGGTCAGTGGGCCAAACGGTTCACGGTTGATACGAATACCGTTCTCTTCGTACATGCCCATCAGGCGGTCGCAGTACTGCCAGTCGCGGATGGATTTTTCCAGAGTGACACGTTTAGCGTAAGGAATGTTGTAGGAGATGCCGCCGCCTTCGTAGCTGGTAAAGCCACTGGCCATGGCGATTTCTGCCAGCAGGCGCGCATCCGGCGTGCCGTGACGAACCTGGATTGGTTTTTCCAGCGCTTCAGTCATACGACGGCAGGCAGCAACCCCGTGATTGACGACCGGTAAACCATTCAGCTTGGAAGTACCTGCTTCGATAGATTTCTGGATCCCGACGGCGGCTTCTTCATAGCGGTTCAGACGGGTATAGGCATCGATAGTACTCGGCAGGAGGTCGCACTCTTCCTGCAATGTTTTGAGCAGCGCAATATGCTCATCCATTAATGCTACGCCTGCGCGCGGCTGGCTCAGGGTTTTCCCTTCCTGATCGGCCTTCAGCAGAGCAAGGGAGAAGCGCTTATTATCCGGGATTGATTGCTGGTACTTCACGCCATCTTCGAAGTTCTCAACGTCTTTGCCGGTTTCCCAGGTTTGTAATACCTGATGCCTTTCGGTCATGAATTCGTCATGGGTCAATTTTTTATTTCGAAGTTCCATTCGTAGCTGCCTTAAGTTTTATAGGGTTAAACACTGAATGCTGGTGCGAGCAGCGGCTTGCGGGTACAGCCTGGCGACGTTTGCCAGTAGCGGGAGCAGGCCATTTGAATCGCGGTAATACTCAAACTGATTCGGTAACAAAATTCTTTTACCCTGGTCGTCCAGCTCCCGGTATTTGAGCCAGCTATGGATATCGAACTGGCTGGCGCGAGAGAGCCATCCCCCTGAACCGACGACTTTGCGTACGGTGGTGAGATCGCGACCCATCTGTAAATCCACGTTACCCACGCAGGTGCAAACCTGCTTTTTAGTGCCCGCGTGGCGCTCAGCGGCATAGCCCACGCACAAACCTGCCAGCAGGGTGTCGAAATACTTCTCCTCCTCGCTGAGCGGCAGGTAATCCGGTTGCCCAACCAGATGACGTAGGTAGCGGTAAAACGCTTCCTCGCGCTGCGGTTGTTGGGCGAAGATGACTTTCACCATATCCTGCGTACTTTCTCCCACCACGACGGCGGAAACGCGCATTCCCAGGTCGCCTTCAACGGTACGTTTGACGAACGGTTCAGGAACACCATGCAGGACGGTATCGGGGGAGAGGGTATTCGCGCTGGCCGAATAGACATCCGTGGTGGCTCCGCCCATATCAATCAGCATGAATTCCTTCCATGCGCTGTCGTAATCGCTAATGGCTTTGACTAACTCATATACCGTCCATGGCGTCGGCATTGGCTCTTCGCCGGTTTCGCCGACGATGACGTCCAGACCTTTACCTTTGACAATGCGTGACAAGAACACATCGCAAATCGCCTGGCGCGCGGCAAACGGATTTGGGTGATCGAGATCAGGCAGAATGTTGTCTACCGTGGTCAGATCTTTATGTCCCAGAATCGTTTGTATTTCGTCCTGAATGTCCCGATTTCCGGCGTAGATAATGGCGCAATCAAGCGTTGAGCCTGCCAGCGCGTGCGCATTCGCCAGGCCGTAGCTTTCTTCGCCACCGTCTGTACCGCCGGTAAACAACAGAATGTCTGGCGGTGATGATTCCAGCTCCTGGATGTCATGCCGGTTCAGTTTGTACGAATAATATTGCGCGATTTTCGCTCCTGCCGAATGGGCGGTAACTTTTGCTGATTCCAGCGTAATGGAAGGCACCAGCCCCATTGCTGCAACGGCGAGTCCACCTTTGGCCGAGGAGGAGTATTTCAACTGCACTTCACCACTTTTCAGTAACGGGCGAGCATCGGCAACGTTCAGCACCTGATTCAGGCTGGCAAAAAAACCGTCTGCCAGATGATGTGTGGTGGTTGGGGTCAGGACATGGTTTACCAGGGTTAATTCCTCGCCTTCATAGGCGAAGAGGGCAGCCTTGGTCCATGTCGAGCCGATATCGACAGAAACTGTTTGCATCAGATAGCCTCTTCCAGGCAACGCTGCTCGAGGCCATTGTGTTGGCGAATATCATTGGTGATAAGCGCGCAGACATCTTCCAGGTCGTGGCTTGGTGCGAAGACGCGGTTAAAACCCATCTCCTTAAACTTCACTTCCACATCGCCGAAGTCATGTTTACCAACTACCAGGTTGCCACCGACGTACAGCAGAATGTCGCCGAGGCCGCGTTCGATGCAGCGCTCACGTAACCCGAGACAGTCAATGTCGCCATGACCGTAGATAGAGGACACCACGATGGCATCGGCGCCTGTTTCAATCGCGGCATCAATATATTCATCCTGGCTCACCATCACCCCGAGGTTGATTACGTGAAAATCATGAGCAGTAAAAACGCGATCCAGAACTTTATTACCTACTGCATGGCAGTCAGCACCGATGACGCCAATAACAAGTGTAGATTTCTTCATGGGTAATCCTCTGTAGGGCTGATGGTCAATAAGTGAAAATTATTTTCTAATATTTAGAACATGGCTTGTGACAACCTCTTAATAGGGTCGGAGTTTCTGTGTAAGCGGAAAAGGAAGCAATTGATCTATTTTCAAAATATCCTGCGCAAAATGATTGTTATATTTTTTATTTGTAAAAACCCTTGTTTATCAGGTGTTTGAATGTTGTTTTTGCGGCTTTTTTTAATTTACCATGAAAATGACGAATAAATGACTTGCCATGTTTGTGATCGAAATCTTATTTTGTTGTGCGCCTCATTTATGCGTCATTTTTTATAATTTAAAAAATTACCTTTACTAAATAACTTGTGAACGGGATAACGGTTTTTTATTTTTTAATCTTATATGACATAATTATATTTTGTTAAATTTAAGATAAAAATGATAATGAATTGTTTGTGGCATATTTAAACGTTGCCACATAAGAGAAAAAGAGAAGTGAGTGATAACTTTCAGTGATGCTTTAAGCGAAACGCCTGCGCTGTGCTGAGGACGTCAAACCCAATGCGTCTGTCAATGAGGGACGCTTTCGCTTCCATTTGAGATAGTTACATCTTGGTGTTAATTATAAGTAAAATTTAAATGAATAATTTGTATGAAATAACAATTCCATGACTTGCTAAACAAAAAACTGTGAGCTACCCGGCAATAGTGACTCTTTATCTGCTGGCAATTTTGTCAGTCGGGCGGGTTAAAAGATCGTGTAGATTTAAATAAATATCCTATCATTTGTAGTAACGGCAATTACTCATTGAAAAACATACCGTTAACATGGCGTTCACTAGTCGCCTGACTGTTAAACACTATTAACATTAAATTTGAAAATTGATTTAAATCAATGTTTAAATCTTGGTAAACAACCTCAAAAGAGGTTAAATTGCTGCAGATCAAATTGGTCTGAAAGTGATAAATTAGCTATAAATTGATCACTATCGAAAAATGCAAATTTACCTCGATAAAAACCTGTTTATTGTAAGGATTTTACGGCGTAATATAATTGCGGGATCAATTTGAGTGTTTTATTAACATGTTTGTAACCTTTCATCATTGTCCTTTCTTCAAATGAGAAGAAAGAGCAGCGGCGGAGGGAAGCAGATAAATTTGTATTGGGGCATGCGTGTGACCCTTTCTAACGGGGTTCACTCTCGGAGTCTTCATGCGATGAGCAAGGAGTCATGATGTTAGATATAGTCGAACTGTCGCGCTTACAGTTTGCCTTGACCGCGATGTACCACTTCCTGTTTGTGCCACTGACGCTAGGTATGGCGTTCTTGCTGGCCATCATGGAAACGGTCTACGTCCTTTCCGGCAAACAGATTTATAAAGATATGACCAAGTTCTGGGGCAAGTTGTTTGGTATCAACTTCGCTCTGGGTGTGGCAACCGGTCTGACCATGGAGTTCCAGTTCGGGACTAACTGGTCTTACTACTCCCACTATGTAGGGGATATTTTCGGTGCGCCGCTGGCGATCGAAGGTTTGATGGCCTTCTTCCTCGAATCCACCTTTGTAGGTCTGTTCTTCTTCGGCTGGGACCGTTTGGGTAAAGTCCAGCATATGTGCGTCACCTGGCTGGTGGCCCTGGGTTCTAACCTGTCCGCACTGTGGATTCTGGTTGCGAACGGCTGGATGCAAAACCCAATCGCCGCGGATTTCAACTTTGAAACCATGCGCATGGAGATGCTGAGCTTCTCTGAACTGGTGCTCAACCCGGTAGCACAGGTGAAATTTGTTCACACTGTGGCATCTGGTTATGTTTGTGGCGCGATGTTCGTTCTGGGGATCAGCTCCTACTATATGCTGCGCGGTCGTGACTTCGCGTTTGCTAAACGTTCTTTTGCAATCGCCGCCAGCTTTGGTATGGCTGCTATTCTGTCTGTTATCGTTCTGGGTGATGAATCCGGTTACGAAATGGGCGACGTGCAGAAAACCAAACTTGCTGCTATTGAAGCAGAATGGGAAACGCAGCCTGCACCGGCTTCCTTTACCCTGTTCGGTATTCCGGACCAGGATGCGCAGGAAAACCATTTTGCGATTCAAATTCCTTATGCGCTGGGCATCATTGCCACCCGCTCTGTTGATACACCGGTCATTGGTCTGAAAGACCTGATGGTGCAGCACGAAGAGCGCATCCGTAACGGGATGAAAGCGTATCAACTGCTGGAAGAACTGCGTGCGGGTACTACCGATCAGGCCGTTCGCGACCAGTTCAACAGCATGAAGAAAGACCTGGGTTATGGTCTGCTGCTGAAACGCTATACGGATAACGTCACCGACGCGACCGAAGCGCAAATTCAGCAGGCAACGAAAGATTCTATTCCTCGCGTTGCGCCGCTGTACTTCGCTTTCCGTATTATGGTGGCGTGCGGCATTCTGATGCTGGCAATCATCGCAGTGTCCTTCTGGACCGTGATTCGTAACCGTATCGGTGAGAAAAAATGGCTGCTGCGCACCGCGCTGTATGCGATTCCTCTGCCGTGGATTGCCATTGAATCCGGTTGGTTTGTTGCAGAGTACGGCCGCCAACCGTGGGCGATTGGTGAAGTGTTACCAACAGCCGTAGCGAACTCTTCGCTGACCGCTGGCGACCTCATCTTCTCGATGCTGTTGATTTGCGGCCTGTATACCCTGTTCCTGGTGGCTGAACTGTATCTGATGTTCAAGTTCGCACGCCTTGGGCCGAGTAGCCTGAAAACCGGTCGTTATCACTACGAGCAGTCCACTGTGACTTCTCAGCCGGCACGCTAAGACAGGAGTCGTCAAATGATCGATTATGAAGTATTGCGTTTTATCTGGTGGCTGCTGGTTGGCATTCTGCTGATTGGTTTCGCGGTCACTGATGGCTTCGACATGGGGGTGGGCATGCTCACCCGTTTCCTCGGTCGTAATGATACCGAGCGTCGAATTATGATTAACTCCATCGCCCCGCACTGGGACGGTAACCAGGTTTGGCTCATCACCGCGGGTGGCGCACTGTTCGCTGCCTGGCCGATGGTGTATGCCGCTGCGTTCTCCGGTTTCTATGTGGCGATGATCCTGGTACTGGCGTCTTTGTTCTTCCGTCCGGTCGGTTTTGATTACCGCTCCAAGATTGAAGACATGCGCTGGCGCAACATGTGGGACTGGGGCATCTTCATTGGTAGCTTCGTTCCACCGCTGGTTATTGGCGTGGCGTTCGGCAACCTGCTGCAAGGGGTTCCGTTCCACGTAGACGACTACATGCGTTTGTACTACACCGGTAACTTCTTCCAGTTGCTGAATCCGTTTGGTCTGCTGGCGGGTGTCGTGAGTGTTGGGATGATCATCACCCAGGGCGCGACCTATCTGCAGATGCGTACGGTAGGTGAACTGCATCTGCGTGCGCGTGCAACGTCGCAGGTTGCGGCACTGGTCACTATGGTCTGCTTCGCGCTGGCTGGTGTGTGGGTGATTTACGGTATTGACGGTTATGTTGTGACCTCAGCACTGGATCATCATGCCGCCTCTAACCCGCTGACCAAAGAAGTGGCTCGCGTGGCTGGCGCATGGATGGTGAACTTTAACAATGCACCTATCCTGTGGCTGGTTCCTGCACTGGGCGTGGTTCTGCCGCTGTTGACCATCCTGACTTCTCGTATGGAGAAAGGGGCATGGGCGTTCGTCTTCTCTTCACTGACGTTAGCCTGCATCATCCTGACGGCTGGTATCGCAATGTTCCCGTTTGTGATGCCATCCAGCACCATGATGAACGCAAGTCTGACCATGTGGGATGCAACGTCCAGCCAGCTGACGCTGAATCTGATGACGTATGTAGCTTGTGTGTTCGTTCCGATCATTCTGCTGTACACCGGCTGGTGTTACTGGAAGATGTTCGGTCGCATCACCAAAGAAGATATTGAAAGCAACACCCACTCTCTGTACTAAGTAAGGAGCTTAAAATGTGGTATTTCGCATGGATTTTGGGAACGCTTCTTGCCTGTGCATTTGGGATAATCACAGCGCTGGCGCTTGAGCACGTTGAATCAGGCAAAGCCGGACAAGAAGATAGCTGATGACCAACATTATCGCGATGCAGTATAACGCGATGGATAAGCGCCCCTTGCGGGCGCTTTCCTTTGTGCTGGCAATCGTGTTGGCTGGCTGCATATTCTGGGATCCGTCACGTTTCGCGGCCAAAACCAGTGAGCTGGAAATCTGGCATGGTCTCCTGCTGATGTGGGCGGTCTGCGCAGGCATCATTCACGGCGTTGGTTTTCGTCCTCGCGCCGTACACTGGCAGGGCATTTTCTGCCCGCTAATCGCGGATATCGTCCTGGTTGTTGGTCTGATTTTCTTCTTCTTTTGAATAAGAAACATCCTTAAATATTTATGGGCTTGCATAAGCCCATAAATTTTTACTCTCCGTTTACTTTCCCCCATTCCAAAGCACCATTCCCGCGCGTATAGTAGCGAAGTTTGAAAGCATTAACCTAAGGTTGTGCCCTGGAGTTGTGTGCGGTGGCGACACTGGACCATCAGGACGCAACTTAATTGCATTACCGGGATGTAAAGTGAATACAGCGCGATATACAACGACATTCTTGAAGCATCGCGGCGGCAAGAACGCGAGTCACCAGGCGCCTACAAAGTTAAGCGACCGGTGTGAGTGGGCGAAGCCAACAAAGAGGCAGTAAGAATGAACAAGTATATGTTTCGATGGCCGGTTCGTGTCTACTATGAAGACACCGATGCCGGTGGGGTGGTATACCACGCCAGCTACGTCGCTTTTTACGAAAGAGCACGCACAGAAATGCTGCGTCATCATCACTTCAGTCAGCAGGTCCTGTTGGCCGAACGTGTAGCCTTTGTGGTGCGCAAGATGACGCTGGAGTATTTTGCGCCTGCCCGGCTCGACGATATGCTCGAAGTCCAAACCGAAATTACGTCAATGCGTGGCACCTCATTGGTTTTCACGCAACGCATTGTCAACGCAGAGAACACCGTGCTGAATGAAGCCGAAGTTCTGATTGTTTGCGTTGATCCACTCAAAATGAAGCCTCGTGCGCTTCCCAAGTCTATTGTCGCGGAGTTTAAGCAGTGACTGACATGAATATCCTTGATTTGTTCCTGAAGGCAAGCCTTCTGGTTAAACTTATCATGTTGATTTTGATTGGTTTCTCAATCGCATCCTGGGCCATTATTATCCAGCGGACCCGTATTCTTAATGCGGCTTCACGTGAAGCTGAAGCATTTGAAGACAAGTTCTGGTCCGGCATTGAATTGTCGCGCCTGTATCAGGAAAGCCAGGGGCGTCGTGATAATCTGGTGGGTTCGGAACAAATTTTCTACAGCGGATTCAAAGAGTTTGCGCGTCTGCATCGGGCGAATAGTCATGCGCCGGAAGCGGTCGTTGAGGGGGCATCCCGTGCGATGCGTATCTCGATGAACCGTGAACTGGAAACGCTGGAAACGCATATTCCATTCCTTGGCACCGTCGGCTCCATCAGCCCGTATATCGGTCTGTTCGGTACCGTTTGGGGGATCATGCACGCATTTATCGCGTTAGGCGCGGTAAAACAGGCAACGCTGCAAATGGTCGCACCGGGTATCGCGGAAGCGTTGATTGCAACGGCTATCGGTCTGTTTGCGGCAATCCCGGCGGTTATGGCTTACAACCGACTGAATCAGCGCGTGAACAAGCTGGAACTGAATTACGACAACTTTATGGAAGAGTTCACCGCGATTCTGCACCGCCAGGCGTTTACCGTTAGCGAGAGCAACAAGGGGTAAGCCATGGCCAGAACGCGTGGACGAGGTCGTCGCGAACTCAAGTCCGAAATCAATATTGTACCGCTGCTCGACGTACTACTGGTGCTGTTGCTGATCTTTATGGCAACCGCGCCGATTATTACGCAGAGTGTGGAAGTTGACCTGCCGGATGCGACCGAATCGCAAGCTGTCAGCAGTAACGACGAACCGCCGGTCATTATTGAAGTTTCCGGGATAGGGCAATACAGCGTGGTCGTTGAGAAAGATCGTATGGATCAACTGCCGCCGGAGCAGGTTATCGCGGAAGCGAAAAGTCGCCTGCAGACCAATCCGAAAACGGTCTTTTTAATCGGTGGTGCGAAAGACGTGCCTTATGATGAAATAATTAAAGCGCTGAACTTGTTACACAGTGCAGGCGTAAAATCGGTTGGCTTGATGACGCAGCCAATCTGATGACTGCGTTTTGCTGGCTTGAAAGATAGCGCGTAACAGGCGAACAGTTTTTTGGGAACCGAGAGTGTCAAAGGCAACCGAACAAAACGACAAGCTCAAAAGGGCGATAATTATTTCAGCGGTGCTGCATGTCATTTTATTTGCAGCGCTGATCTGGAGTTCGTTCGATGAGCACATTGATGCTTCAGCCGGCGGCGGTGGCGGTTCGTCCATCGACGCCGTTATGGTCGATCCTGGCGCCGTTGTGCAACAGTACGACAGGCAGCAGCAACAGCAGGCAAGTGCTAAACGTGCAGAAGAGCAGCGTGAAAAACAGGCGCAGCAGCAAGCTGAAGAGCTTCGCGAGAAGCAGGCGGCCGAGCAAGAGCGACTGAAGCAACTTGAAAAAGAACGTTTAGCCGCGCAGGAAAAAGTGCGCGAACAGGCGGAACAGCAGAAACAGGCCGAAGCCGCCGCCGCGAAAGCGCAAGAGCAACAGAAACAGGCTGAAGAAGCTGCGGCGAAGGCTGCTGCAGACGCGAAGGCCAAAGCAGATGCTCAGGCGAAACAAGCGGCAGATGCCGCGAAGAAAGCCGCTGCGGACGCACAGAAAAAAGCAGAGGCTGAAGCCGCTAAAGCCGCCGCTGATGCGAAGAAAATTGCCGAAGCACAAGCTGCTAAGGCTGCCGCAGACGCTGCGAAGAAAGCTCAGGCTGAAGCCGCTAAGCAAGCAGCAGCCGAGAAAGCTGCTGCAGAGAAAGCAGAAAAAGCCGCTGCCGCGAAAGCTGCCGCTGCTGAAAAGGCTGCGGCTGATAAGAAAGCCGCAGCGGAAAAAGCAGCAGCAGATAAAAAAGCTGCAGCCGAGAAAGCCGCTGCCGATAAGAAAGCTGCGGCAGATAAAGCGGCGGCTGCGAAAAAGGCTGCGGCCGAAAAAGCAGCTGCAGCCTCTGGCGTTGACGACTTGTTGGGCGACTTAAGCTCCGGTAAGAATGCACCGAAATCGGGTGGTGGAGCGAAAGGAAACGGTCAACCGGCGAAAGATAGTGGTACAAGTGGTGCAAATGGCGGTGCATCTGGCGCTGATATCAGTGCTTACGCATCTCAAATTCGTAATGCGATCCAGAGCCGTCTGTATGGTGCCGATTTGTATGCGGGTAAATCTTGCGTATTACATATCAAGTTAGCACCCGATGGTCTGTTACTGGATGTGACCGAAGAGGGCGGAGATCCGGCATTGTGTCAGGCTGCGCTGACGGCTGCGAAAACAGCCAGAATTCCTAAACCGCCTAGCCAGGCTGTTTATGAAAAAGTAAAAGATGCCAAGCTGGACTTTAAACTGTAATAACGTCCCTGAGAATTCAGGGGAAACGGTCTAAGGTTGAGACAGCGTTCTGGTAGTTTTGTGTATTTGAGTTTGTTAACATTCTGCTAAATTATCGTGGGCTTTCCGTCCAGATAAGGGAGATATGATGAAGCAGGCATTACGAGTAGCATTTGGTTTTCTGATGCTGTGGGCAGCGGTGCTGCACGCAGAAGTACGTATCGAGATCACCCAGGGGGTGGACTCGGCACGCCCGATTGGTGTTGTCCCCTTCCAGTGGGCAGGGCCGGGTGCTGCACCTGAAGATATCAGTGGTATCGTAGGCGCTGACCTGCGTAACAGCGGTAAATTTAATCCGTTAGACCGTTCTCGCCTGCCGCAGCAGCCGGGTACCGCACAGGAAGTTCAACCTGCCGCATGGTCTGCGCTGGGTATTGATGCCGTGGTAGTAGGTCAGGTTACGCCTAATCCGGATGGTTCCTACAGCGTTGCTTATCAACTGGTAGATACCGGTGGCGCACCGGGTACCGTACTGGCACAGAACACCTATAAAGTGAACAAGCAGTGGTTGCGTTACGCGGGCCATACTGCAAGTGACGAAGTGTTTGAAAAACTGACCGGTATTAAAGGTGCATTCCGTACCCGTATCGCTTATGTTGTTCAGACGAACGGCGGCCAGTTCCCGTACGAATTACGTGTATCCGACTATGATGGCTACAACCAGTTCGTGGTACACCGTTCTCCGCAGCCGCTGATGTCTCCGGCATGGTCTCCGGACGGTTCAAAACTGGCGTACGTCACTTTCGAAAGCGGTCGTTCTGCGCTGGTTATTCAGACGTTGTCTAATGGCGCGGTTCGTCAGGTAGCGTCGTTCCCACGTCACAACGGTGCACCTGCGTTTTCTCCGGATGGCAGCAAACTGGCGTTTGCCCTGTCTAAAACCGGTAGCCTGAACCTGTATGTCATGGACATTGGTTCCGGTCAGATCCGTCAGGTGACGGATGGTCGCAGCAATAACACGGAACCTACCTGGTTCCCGGACAGCCAAAACCTGGCCTTTACCTCTGACCAGGCCGGTCGTCCGCAGGTATATAAAGTTAACGTCAACGGCGGTGCTCCGCAGCGTATTACCTGGGAAGGTTCGCAAAACCAGGATGCGGATGTGAGCAGCGACGGTAAGTTTATGGTAATGGTAAGCTCAGCCAATGGTCAGCAGCACATTGCCAAACAAGATCTGGTAGCGGGTGGCGTACAAGTCCTGTCGTCAACGTTCCTGGATGAAACGCCAAGTCTGGCACCTAACGGCACTATGGTAATCTACAGCTCTTCTCAGGGGATGGGATCCGTGCTGAATTTGGTTTCTACAGATGGGCGTTTCAAAGCGCGTCTTCCGGCAACTGATGGTCAGGTTAAATTCCCTGCCTGGTCGCCGTATCTGTGATAATAAATAATTGATTAATAAAGGAATCATTGAAATGCAACTGAACAAAGTGCTGAAAGGGCTGATGATTGCTCTGCCTGTTATGGCTATTGCAGCGTGTTCTTCTAACAAGAACGCCAGCAATGACGGCAGCGAAGGCATGCTGGGTGCCGGCACTGGTATGGATGCAAACGGCAGCGGCAACATGTCTTCTGAAGAGCAAGCGCGTCTTCAGATGCAACAGCTGCAGCAGAACAACATCGTTTACTTCGATCTCGACAAGTACGATATCCGTTCTGACTTCGCTGCAATGCTGGATGCTCACGCTAACTTCCTGCGTAGCAACCCGTCTTACAAAGTCACCGTAGAAGGTCATGCGGACGAACGTGGTACTCCTGAGTACAACATCTCCCTGGGTGAGCGTCGTGCGAACGCCGTTAAGATGTACCTGCAGGGTAAAGGCGTTTCTGCTGACCAGATCTCCATCGTTTCTTACGGTAAAGAAAAACCTGCAGTACTGGGTCATGACGAAGCGGCTTACGCCAAAAACCGTCGCGCCGTACTGGTTTACTAAGAGAATTGCATGAGCAGTAACTTCAGACATCACCTGTTGAGTCTGTCGTTACTGGTTGGCATAGCGGCCCCCTGGGCCGCTTTTGCACAGGCGCCAATCAGTAGTGTCGGCTCAGGCTCGGTCGAAGACCGTGTCACTCAACTCGAGCGTATTTCTAACGCTCACAGTCAGCTTTTAACCCAACTCCAGCAACAACTCTCCGATAATCAGTCCGATATCGATTCACTGCGTGGTCAAATTCAGGAAAATCAATATCAGCTGAATCAGGTTGTTGAGCGACAGAAGCAGATATTGCTGCAGATGAATAATCTTGGCAGCGGTAGTGCGCCTGCGGCACAGTCTACAGGTGGCGATCAGAGTGGGGCGGCAACCCCTGCACCTGATGCGGGAGCTGCAGCAACGTCAGGGGCTCCCGTGCAAACTGGCGATGCGAATACCGATTACAATGCAGCGATTGCTCTGGTGCAGGATAAATCCCGCCAGGATGACGCAATTGAAGCATTTCAGAACTTCATCAAAAAGTACCCGGACTCGACTTACCTGCCCAATGCGAATTACTGGCTGGGTCAGTTGAATTACAACAAGGGTAAAAAAGATGATGCTGCGTTCTATTTTGCTTCGGTAGTTAAAAACTTCCCAAAATCACCTAAGGCTGCAGACGCGATGTATAAAGTCGGCGTCATCATGCAGGACAAAGGTGACACAGCAAAAGCTAAAGCGGTTTATCAGCAGGTTATCACTAAATATCCTGGCACTGATGGCGCGAAACAAGCGCAAAAACGCCTTGGCGCGATGTAATGACCACCATGCGACCAGAAATCGTGTTATTTCTGGTCGTGTCGTGTGATTCCTAAGCAGTTGAGTTATTTACATCGAAATTTTTGTTGCGCTAAAATCTGAAATCAGTAATATATGCCGCCGTTGCCAAGGGATATCAAACAGCCCGAAAGCGGCGAAAAAAGTGGGGCGTTAGCTCAGTTGGTAGAGCAGTTGACTTTTAATCAATTGGTCGCAGGTTCGAATCCTGCACGCCCCACCACTTAATGCAGTATCCAGCGTAGTATCGGGTGATTAGCTCAGCTGGGAGAGCACCTCCCTTACAAGGAGGGGGTCGGCGGTTCGATCCCGTCATCACCCACCACTCGGGGCGTTAGCTCAGTTGGTAGAGCAGTTGACTTTTAATCAATTGGTCGCAGGTTCGAATCCTGCACGCCCCACCAACTTTAACATTGTACTTAGGTGTTAAACGTGAAGGATAACGTTGCTTTAGCAACGGCCCGTTAGGGCGAGACGAAGTCGAGTCATCCTGCACGCCGCCATATCAATTGTTATGTTGGTGTCGAGTAGAGAATTTTTCAGGTGACATCCGAGCGGGTCGTTAGCTCAGTTGGTAGAGCAGTTGACTTTTAATCAATTGGTCGCAGGTTCGAATCCTGCACGACCCACCATCCTGAATAATTGAAGCAGTAAACCCCATACGGGGGCGTTAGCTCAGTTGGTAGAGCAGTTGACTTTTAATCAATTGGTCGCAGGTTCGAATCCTGCACGCCCCACCAGTGTAAAAAGGCGCCCTAAAGGCGCCTTTTTGCTATCTGCGATTTATAAGATTGCCTGATGTCCTTTGCTTTTCAGCCTACAGACGACACTACTCCTGTAGGCCGGATAAGACGTCAGACGCCATCCGGCATTCATCACACGCAATTATTGTGACTTTTCTGCGCCAATCCGCTATCTTGTTTAGCATACAAAACAAATCAAACCGAATATGGCGTGCGTCACGCTTTTAATCGGTTATTTCGTTAAGCCAGTGAAACGAGAAAGCAAGATGAGCGTGATGTTTGATCCAGAAGCAGCAATTTATCCGTTTCCGCCGAAGCCAGTACCGCTAAGTGTGGATGAAAAGCAATTTTATCGTGAAAAAATCAAGCGCCTGCTGAAAGAGCGTGATGCCGTTATGGTCGCGCATTATTACACCGATCCTGAAATTCAGCAGTTAGCGGAAGAGACCGGGGGCTGTATTTCTGATTCTCTGGAGATGGCGCGGTTCGGTGCAAAGCATTCTGCCTCTACGCTGCTGGTTGCGGGCGTGAGGTTTATGGGAGAAACTGCCAAAATTCTCAGCCCGGAAAAGACCATCCTGATGCCGACCTTACAGGCGGAATGTTCATTAGATCTGGGCTGTCCGATTGACGCGTTCAGCGCATTTTGCGACGCGCATCCGGATCGTACCGTGGTGGTTTACGCCAATACCTCTGCTGCCGTTAAAGCACGTGCGGACTGGGTCGTGACTTCCAGTATCGCGGTTGAACTTATTGAACATCTTGATAGTTTAGGTGAAAAAATCATCTGGGCTCCGGACAGACATCTGGGCAACTACGTGCAAAAACAGACCGGCGCAGACGTGCTCTGTTGGCAGGGGGCCTGTATCGTCCACGACGAGTTTAAAACCCAGGCTTTAACACGCATGAAAGGGCTTTACCCTGATGCCGCGGTGCTGGTGCACCCGGAGTCCCCTCAGTCTATCGTTGATATGGCAGATGCGGTTGGCTCAACCAGCCAGCTCATCAACGCGGCTAAATCGTTACCGCATAAGCAGTTGATTGTGGCGACTGACCGGGGCATTTTTTACAAAATGCAGCAGGCCGTTCCGGATAAAGAGCTGCTTGAAGCTCCGACGGCTGGCGAGGGGGCAACCTGTCGCAGCTGTGCGCATTGTCCGTGGATGGCGATGAATGGCCTGAAGGCGATTGCTGAGGGCCTGGAACATGGCGGCGCGGCTCATGAGATACATGTTGAGGACTCGCTGAGAGAAGGGGCGCTGTTGCCGTTAAACCGTATGTTGGAATTTGCGGCTACACTTCGAGCGTAATTATTTATTTTTGCTCTGGGGGAAAAGATGGACTTTTTTAGCACGCAGAACATTCTGGTACATATTCCGATTGGCGCGGGTGGTTACGATTTGTCGTGGATCGAAGCCGTGGGAACGATCGCCGGGTTGCTGTGTATTGGCCTGGCGAGCCTTGAGAAAATCAGCAATTACTTCTTCGGTCTGATAAACGTCACGCTGTTTGCAATTATCTTCTTTCAGATCCAGCTCTATGCCAGCTTGTTGCTGCAAGTTTTCTTCTTTGCCGCAAACATCTACGGCTGGTATGCCTGGTCCCGGCAAACCAACCAGCATGAAGCGGAACTGAAAATTCGCTGGCTACCGCTTCCAAAAGCGATCGGCTGGCTGGCGGCTTGCGTGGTGGCGATCGGCCTGATGTCGATCTATATCGATCCGGTCTTTGCGTTCCTGACAGGCATTGCGGTGAATATTATGCAGGCATTGGGATTACATGTTGTTGTGCCTGAACTACAACCCGATGCATTCCCGTTCTGGGACTCCTGCATGATGGTGCTGTCGATTGCAGCGATGATCCTGATGACGCGCAAATACGTTGAAAACTGGCTGCTCTGGGTGATCATTAACGTCATTAGCGTGGTGATCTTTGCCCTGCAAGGCGTATATGCCATGTCGCTGGAATATATGATCCTGACGGTTATCGCCCTGAACGGTAGCAGGATGTGGATTAACAGCGCGCGTGAGCGGGGTTCCCACGCGCTTTCTCATTAATGGTGATGATGTGAATGGCCGGACACGCCCTGATACAGGTGACAGTCCGGCCCATTGCACGGCTGATACTCCATCTGGATTGTGGCGTGTTCAATCTGGTAGTGATGGATAAGGAAATGCTGAATACGCTCCAGCAACGCATCGTGATCGTGTGGCGGGATCACCTGAACATGCAGCGTCATTACCGGTTTTTCGCCCACCATCCAGACATGGACATGGTGAACGTTGCGGACTTCAGGGATATCCCGGCTGAGATGGCGCTGCAGTGCGGCGATATCCAGCGTCAGCGGGGCACCTTCCAGTAATTCATTAACGCTATCTTTTAGCAATCGCCAGGCGCTACGCAGCACCAGCACGGAAACCAGAATCGAGAGAATTGGGTCCGCGGGTGTCCAGCCCGTCCAGATAATAATCAGCGCAGCGATGATTGCCCCGACCGAGCCGAGTAAATCGCCCATCACATGCAGCGCCGCGGCGCGGACGTTCAGATTTTTCTCTTCACTGCCGCGATGTAAAACCCAAAAAGCGAGCACGTTGGCCAGTAGACCCGCGATAGCAATAACCATCATCATGCCGCCAGCCACGGGTCGAGGCGTCTGGAAGCGCTCAATCGCCTCCCAGACGATTAAAATGGTGATAACGACCAATGCGATGGCATTAACAAATGCGGCCAGCGTCGTGAGCCTCAGCCAGCCGAAGGTGTGTCGTATTGTGGGCGGGCGACGGGAAAACCGGACGGCCAGCAGCGCGAAAAGCAGCGCCGCAGCATCCGTGAGCATATGCCCGGCGTCGGCCAGCAAGGCCAGTGAACCAGAAAGTATTCCACCCACCACTTCAACCAACATAAATCCGGCTGTAATGCAGAATGCGAACATCAGTCGGCGGGCATTATTGTCCTTGGGTTGCTCAGAGGAAGTATGAGTATGTGCGTGCGCCATTATGCCATCCCTTTGTTATTCTCATCTTTACTGTATGCCATCATACCGTTTTTGGGATGATAAAATTAAAAAGGAGAGCTATTGCTCTCCCGTTATTAGCTTTAATTTCAGCGTTACTGCGTGGTGCCATCAGTTTTTGTGTCAACATCATTGTTGATGCCGTTTCCGGTCTCAACCTTCTTATTCACATCAGGGCAGCGACCGTCCTTACACATCGTGTTTTTGTGCATCTCATCTTTGGTCATCCCTTCATGGTTCATTGATGAACCGTCCGGGTGCAGCATTGTGCCACCTGAATTCACGTTACTGTTGTCGACATTATTTGGCGCCACGTTTTCGCGGGCGTCTGGGGCGACTTGTCCTGCATCAGCCGAGGAATTTGCCTGACCGTTATTGGACTGCGCGTTGCTTTCAGCAGCCAGTGCCGCGCCGCTGGCGAGGCTGAGTGTAGCGGTAAGGAAGAGTGAAGCCAGCTTTGTCATATGCATATTATGCTCCTGTTAAGGTCGATATGTCGGATAACGTCTTCCAACAGTGCATGTGCCAGTTACATCATTAATATGTGGTTAATCGTTTTGCTATGGAAATTAAAACCAGCATAGAATCTTGAAATCTATGAAAATTAAAGCTGTTACAGTTAGAAATTGTAGTTTGGATCTCGTTTTTCGCTACTTTATTGCGTTTTTTTGGCCAATTCCAGGATTAATCCGTCCAAAGTGTAAAACCCCGTTTACACTTTATGACTGAAGATATAGATTGGAGGGATTGCATTCATTTATATAAGTATGGCAACGCTGGAATAATCATGAATTATCAGAACGACGATTTACGCATTAAAGAGATCAACGAGTTATTACCACCAGTCGCACTGCTGGAAAAATTCCCCGCTACTGAAAATGCCGCCAATACGGTGGCTCATGCCCGTAAGGCGATTCATAAAATTCTGAAAGGGAGCGACGATCGCCTTCTGGTGGTGATTGGGCCATGCTCTATTCATGATCCGGCAGCTGCCAAAGAGTATGCCACTCGTCTGCTGGCGCTGCGCGAAGCGTTAAAAGGTGAGCTTGAAATCGTCATGCGCGTCTATTTTGAAAAACCGCGTACCACCGTTGGCTGGAAAGGGCTTATCAACGACCCGCACATGGACAACAGCTTCCAGATCAATGATGGGCTGCGCATTGCGCGTAAACTGCTGCTGGATATCAACGACAGCGGATTGCCGACAGCGGGTGAATTCCTCGATATGATCACCCCACAATATCTCGCCGATCTGATGAGCTGGGGCGCGATTGGGGCACGTACAACAGAATCTCAGGTGCACCGCGAGCTGGCATCGGGTCTGTCCTGCCCGGTTGGTTTTAAAAACGGAACCGATGGCACCATCAAAGTGGCGATTGATGCAATCAACGCTGCAGGGGCACCGCACTGCTTCCTGTCTGTCACCAAATGGGGTCATTCAGCGATCGTGAATACCAGTGGTAATGGCGATTGCCATATCATTCTGCGCGGTGGCAAAGAGCCGAACTACAGCGCCCAGCACGTTGCGGACGTGAAAGAAGGCCTGGTCAAAGCAGGACTCTCTGCGCAAGTGATGATCGACTTCAGCCATGCCAACTCCAGCAAGCAGTTCAAAAAGCAGATGGATGTTGCGAAAGATGTTTGCGGACAAGTCGCCGGTGGCGAAAAAGCAATTATTGGCGTGATGATCGAAAGCCATTTGGTGGAAGGTAATCAGAATCCGGATAGCGGTGAGCCGCTGACCTACGGTAAGAGTATCACCGACGCATGCATTGGTTGGGAAGATACCGATGCGGTGTTGCGTCAACTGGCGGATGCGGTAAAAGCGCGTCGCGGTTAACCAAGTCCCCTGGGCCTGAGAAGAGTAGTGCTATCAGGCATTCCGGTGCAGACTGCCGGATGGGGCGATGTCTTATCCGGCCTACATTTTCTGGTCGTGTCGAAATAAAAAAAGCGTGGAGAAATCCACGCTTTTTCTTTAACTTACCGCGAAAATTACTTCGCTTTACCCTGGTTCGCAACGGCCGCCGCTTTTGCTGCGATCTCGTCAGCGTTACCCAGATAGTAGTGTTTGATCGGCTTGAAGTTTTCGTCGAACTCATACACCAGCGGTACGCCGGTCGGGATGTTCAGTTCAAGGATCTCATCTTCGCCCATGTTATCCAGGTATTTAACCAGCGCACGCAGAGAGTTACCGTGAGCGGCGATAATTACGCGCTCACCGCTTTTCATGCGCGGCAGAATGGTTTCATTCCAGTAAGGGATAACGCGATCGATAGTCAGCGCCAGGCTTTCGGTAACTGGTAACTCTTTGTCGGTCAGCTTCGCATAACGCGGATCGTGACCCGGATAACGCTCGTCGTCTTTGGTCAGTTCCGGCGGGGTAACCGCAAAGCCGCGACGCCACTGCTTAACCTGCTCATCACCGTATTTTTCCGCGGTTTCTGCTTTGTTCAAACCCTGCAGCGCACCGTAATGGCGTTCGTTCAGTTTCCAGGATTTCTCAACCGGCAGCCAGGCCTGATCCAGTTCGTCCAGTACGTTCCACAGGGTGTGGATGGCACGTTTCAGCACAGAGGTATAAGCAAAATCGAAGCTGTAGCCTTCCTCTTTCAGCAGTTTTCCTGCCGCTTTTGCTTCGCCCACGCCTTTCTCGGACAGATCAACATCATACCAACCGGTAAAACGGTTTTCGTTGTTCCACTGACTTTCACCGTGACGTACCAGAACCAGCTTAGTTACAGCCATACATTCACTCCTATAAATCATATCGAATGATAATAATTCTCATTATATTGCCGTAATCCGTCAGCGGCAATGCTTATCCTTATACAATAGCGAAAATTAGTCATTAATGTAAGAAACATGTAAATGAGAGGTTATGTAGGGAGAGCAAGGTGAGTGACTGAGCACCTGAGAGAAAAGGGGCGAGATTTTCAGTGAATGCAGAGCCTGAAAATTGTTCAAAATGTGAAAATCCTCATACCAAAAAGTCAATCAAACGGAATTCAAGTACCTTACTCATTACTGCCTTTGAATGTCTTCAAGTATGCTATTCATAATTTCTGAGTAAATGTTCGAACGATTAATTTTCCGTCAAAGAATTTCACAATAATTCATTTCCTTATCAGATTTCATATTTGAGGATATTTATCATGTCAGGTGCAATAAGCTCTCTGGAAAGGGTGATCTTACCTGTTGCCGTAAAACTGGGAAAACAGGTACATGTCAATGCCATTAAAAATGGCTTTATCAGGTTAATGCCTTTAACGCTGGTTGGGGCAATGTTTGTTCTTATTAACAATGTGCTACTTAATTTTGGTGAAGGATCATTCTTCTGGTCAATGGGGGTGCGACTGGATGGAGGAACAATTGTTTCTCTGGAACAATTAAAAGTCATTGGTGGCAGCGTTTATAACGGCACGCTGGGGATAATGTCATTAATGACACCATTTTTTATTGGTATGGCACTTGCTGAAGAGCGTAAAGTCGATGCTCTGGCCGCTGGCTTATTATCAATCGCGTCTTTTATGACCGTAACACCATTTACCGTAGAGCAGGCGAGTGCCATTGGCGCAAACTGGCTTGGCGGCGCGAATATTATCTCAGGGATTGTAATAGGTTTGGTCGTTGCTGAGATGTTTGCTTTTATTATCCGCCGTCAATGGGTTATCAAGCTACCCGATAGCGTACCGGAGTCAGTCTCTCGTTCATTTACTGCTTTGCTCCCCGGTTTCATCATTCTTTTAATTATGGGGCTCATGTCATGGGGGCTTTCTCTGGCGGGTACCCATTTCCACCAGGTGATTATTAATTCGATCTCCACTCCACTGGCGTCACTTGGCAGTATTGTGGGATGGGCATATGTCATATTTAATTCATTACTCTGGTTTTTCGGCGTGCACGGAGGCCTGGCGCTAACTGCGCTGAATAGCGGTATCCTCGGCCCGTGGGGAATGGAAAACATGGAGACCTACACCCATTTTGGTTCTGTCGATGCAGCACTGGCCGCGGGTAAAAGCTTCCACTTTTGGACAGGCCCAATGCTGGAATCGTATGTTTACCTTGGGGGAACGGGAGCGACGCTTGGTCTGATTGTTGCCATTTTTATTGCCTCGCGCCGTGCGGATTATCGTCAGGTGGCCAAAATGGCGCTGCCGTCGGGACTCTTTAATATTAACGAGCCTATTTTGTTTGGCTTGCCAATCATTATGAATCCAGTGTTGATGATCCCCTTTGTGCTTATTCAGCCAATCCTGGCGGGAATCACCCTGCTGGTGTATTCATTAGGTATTATCCCTCCATCCACAAACTTTGCACCGTGGACGATGCCGCCTGGACTGGGAGCATTTTTCAATTCAAATGGTAGTGTTGCCGCTTTGATTATGGCATTAGTGAATCTTGCCATGGCAACGATAATTTATCTGCCATTTGTTGTTATTGCTAATAAAGCGCAAAACGTTATTGATGAGGAAGAGAGCGAGGAAGATATCGCTAATGCTTTGAAGTTTTAATGAGGAACTACCATGGAAATTAACACTGTTCATGAAAATCAGTTTTTAAAGGGTAAGGACTTTTACTTCTTTATCCTTGATAAAACGGAGAGTATTAGTGGATTACACCAGCATGATTATTATGAGTTTACCCTTGTGCTGACGGGAAGTTGTTGTCAGGAGATTAATGGTAAACACGTTATAATGGAGCGTGGTGATTTTGTGTTTATTCCTGTGGGGTCATATCATCAAACTTTTTATGATTACGGTGTTACTCGCATTTTAAATATGGGAGTCAGTAAGTGCTATTTTGATGAACATTATTTGAATATGCTGCCCTCATGTTTTGTGGCATCACAACGTTATACGATGTCAAATGCATTTTTGACCTGCATAGAATCTACATTATCAACGTTGGGCGTACATCAGAGCGAGTGCGATGAATTCAATAAATTACTTACTTTTTATATCGTCAATCGGCTACAGCATTATGAAGACAATCCACGGTCAGATTCCGTGCCCGGCTGGTTATCTCAACTGATAAGAGAAATGCACAAAAAATCAATGTTTGCAGATCAGGCATTAAATAACATGGTCAGACTCTCCGGAAAAACCCAATCGTATCTTACGCGTGCAACAAATCGTTATTACCAGAAAACACCTGGGCAAATAATTAATGATATTCGTATTGATTATTGTAAGAAGCAGTTGGAGACAACTAATTTTTCTGTGACGGATATTGCTTTTGAAGCAGGTTTCAGTAGTCCAGGGATTTTTATTAATAATTTTAAAAAATTGACATCATTTACGCCGGGTAATTATCGCAGGCAGTTGGTCAACACCAATCATTAGCACTTTTGGTATCAGGCGCTAGTGAGTTAAGTAAATAACAACAGATTGCAGGAGACTGCTTTCAGGAGTCGAAATGAAAAAATTAAAAGTAGTCACCATTGGGGGAGGCAGTAGCTATACTCCGGAATTGCTCGATGGATTTATTAAGCGCTATCACGAGTTACCTGTCAGCGAGTTATGGCTGGTGGATGTTGAAGAAGGTCAAGCCAAACTCGATATCATTTTCGCGTTATGCCAGCGTATGGTGGCGAAGGCGGGCGTGCCGATGACCATCCATAAAAGTCTTAACCGGCAGGAAGCGTTACATAATGCGGATTTTGTTACTACACAATTTCGAGTTGGGCAGCTAAAAGCACGTGAACAGGATGAGCGTATACCGTTGTCACAGGGGTATCTGGGGCAAGAGACCAATGGTGCCGGTGGGCTATTCAAGGGGCTACGTACAATACCTGTTATTTTAGATATTGTGCAAGATGTACAGAATATTTGTCCTCAGGCCTGGATTATTAACTTTACCAACCCTGCAGGAATGGTAACAGAAGCTGTATATCGCTATACCGATTTTAAACGTTTTATTGGTGTCTGCAATGTCCCGATAGGAATGCGGATGTTGTTAGAAGATCTATTGGCGTTAACCAAACAAGATGACGTTTCTCTTGATCTGTTTGGGTTGAATCATTTGGTTTTCATTCGTGATGTTTGGGTAAATGGGCAATCACGTTTTGCTGAGGTAATGGAACGGGTTGCTTCGGGAACGATTGGCGGCAGTTCAGTCAAAAATATTTATAGTCTACCGTTTAGTGAAGGTTTGTTGCGTTCACTTAATTTACTACCGTGTTCATATCTTCTCTATTATTTCAAACATAAAGAGATGTTGGCGATAGAAATAGGTGAGTATTACAAAGGTAACGTTCGCGCACAGATAGTTCAGAAGTTGGAAAAACAGCTATTTGAAATCTATAAAAATCCTCAGTTGGATACTAAACCTGCGGAACTTGAAGCCCGTGGGGGAGCTTACTATTCAGATGCGGCTTGCGAAGTAATTAATGCTATTTATAACGATAAGCAAACTGAACATTATATTAATGTACCGCATCATGGACATATTGATAATATCCCAGCGGATTGGGCTGTAGAAATGACCTGTTTGCTGGGTAAGCATGGCGCTACACCGCACCCGCGTATTACGCATTTTGATGAGAAAGTACTGGGGTTGATCCACACCATAAAAGCGTTTGAAATCGCTGCTTCACATGCTTCCCTGAGCGGTCAGTTTAACGACATTTTGCTGGCGTTGAATCTCAATCCATTGGTGAATTCAGACCTGGGCGCTGAAGTTTTGGCGCGGGAAATGCTGCTGGCTAATCAACAGTATTTGCCCCAGTTTGCTGATGCTTTTCACTTATTCCTGCAACCAGACAATCAACCAAAGGACCAGCGACATGATGAAATTATTGATTGTTAATGCCGATGATTTTGGACTAAGCCCGGGGGTAAATTACGGCATTATTGAGGCACATCGCCATGGCTTAGTTACCTCAACGACAGCAATGATGAATGCCGGGGGTATCGAACATGCGGCGGAGATCAGCGCTGATTATCCCTTGCTAGGTGTTGGTTTACATTTTGTTCTCAGTTATGGCAGGCCACTGTCCGCGATGCCTTCCCTGGTGAGAGAAGGTCATTTAGGGAAATGGGTGTGGGAGGTAGCAAAACAGGGCTCACTGGCGGATGAGGATATTGTGGCTGAATTACACCAGCAGTTTGATCGCTTTGTCTCGCTTTTTGGGCGTCAGCCAACCCATATTGATAGCCATCATCATGTCCATTTTATTCCTCAGGTTTGGCAGCATGTGTCAGATTTTGCTCGTAAAAAAGGCGTACCAGTACGCCTCGACTGGCAGGCGATTCGGCAGCAAAATATCCCGGTACAAGGGGTACGCGGAGTTGAACGCTTTATCAATGATTTTTATGCTGAAAATGTCTCTGATCGCTTCGTTCTTGAAGCGCTAAGACGGGCAACACTGGGTGATGAACAATCTGTCGAGCTGATGTGTCATCCTGCTTTTATCGACAAAACAGGCATGGCCAGCAGTTATTGTTTTCCGCGACTGGATGAACTGGAGGTACTGACTTCGCCTGCACTGCAACGTGCAGTGGTGGAGTTGGGATTCCGGCTGGGAACCTATCGCGATCTGTGATGAATTACCCGGCGGTTTACATCGCCGGGCATTTTACATTGAGGACGACATCAGGCTGGAATAAACTGATATTCCGTCACGCTGGCATACTCTTCACCCGGACGCAGGAAGCAATCCGCCTGTGGCCACTCAGGGTGGTTCGGGCTGTCCGGCAGAAATTCACTTTCCAGCGCCAGGCCTTGCCAGTCTTCGTAGGCCTCTGGCCCGCGGGAAGGCGTACCACCGAGGAAGTTACCGGAGTAAAACTGCAATGCCGGGGCCGAGGTGTAGACCACCATCTGCAGTTTTTCATCCTGTGACCACAACTGAGCGACCGGCGTACGCGCGTTGCCCTGTGCCTGAAGCAGGAAGGCGTGATCGTAACCTTTCACCTTGCGCTGATCGTCATCGGCCAGAAATTCGCTACTGATGATTTTAGGGGTGCGGAAATCGAACGTGCTACCGGCGACGGATTTCAGTCCATCATGCGGGATACCCATTTCGTCAACCGGTAAGTACTCGTCCGCCAGAATTTGCAGCTTATGCTGACGCACATCCGTTTTATCGCCGTCGAGGTTAAAATAGACGTGATTCGTCAGATTCACCGGGCAGGGTTTATCGACCGTGGCACGATAAGTTATCGAAATACGATTATCATCAGTCAGGCGATACTGCGCGGTGGCGCAAAGATGGCCTGGGAAGCCCTGATCGCCATCGTCAGACGTTAAGGCGAACAGCACCTGACGGTCATTCTGATTGACTATCTGCCAGCGACGTTTGTCGAAACCGTCCGGCCCGCCGTGCAGTTGGTTATTGCCCTGACTCGGCAGTAATTCAACGGTTTCGCCAGCAAAGGTATAGCGGCTGTTGGCGATACGGTTCGCGTAGCGGCCAATCGAAGCCCCCAGAAATGCAGCCTGTTCCGGGTATTGTTCCGGGCTGGCGCAGCCGAGTAATGCTTCGCGCACGCTACCATCGCTAAGCGGAATACGCGCAGAGAGCAGGGTAGCCCCCCAGTCCATGAGCGTGACTACCATCCCTGCGTCATTGCGCAGGGTGAGCAGGCGAAACGGTTGACCGTCCGGAGCCTGCACGGGGATTTCGTTTAACATTGTCCGGCTCCTTGTGAAGGTTTGCAGACGTAGAATGTTTCTTTAATACCGGTTTTTGCCTCGTACTGTGCGGCGACAGCCTGCTGAACGGCAGGAACCAAATCTTGCGGGATCAGCGCCACGATGCAGCCGCCGAAGCCGCCGCCGGTCATCCGCACACCGCCTTTATCACCGATGGTCGCTTTGACAATCTCTACCAGCGTATCAATTTGCGGCACCGTGATTTCAAAGTCATCGCGCATTGAGGCGTGAGATTCCGCCATCAGCTGGCCCATGCGCAGCAGGTCGCCTTTTTCCAGTGCCTGCGCGGCTTCAACGGTACGCGCATTTTCCGTGATGACGTGGCGCACGCGTTTGGCAACAATCGGATCCAGCTCGTGGGCGACAGCGTTAAACGCTTCGAGGCTGACATCACGCAGCGCTGGCTGCTGGAAGAAACGCGCGCCGGTTTCACACTGTTCGCGACGGGTGTTGTATTCGCTACCGACCAGCGTGCGTTTAAAGTTGCTGTTGATGATCACCACCGCTACGCCCTCAGGCATAGAAACGGCTTTGGTGCCCAGCGTACGGCAGTCGATCAGCAGCGCATGATCTTTCTTGCCAAGCGCGGAGATCAGCTGATCCATGATGCCGCAGTTACAACCGACAAACTGGTTTTCAGCTTCCTGGCCATTCAGGGCAATCTGCGCGCCGTCGAGCGGCAGATGATAGAGCTGCTGGAATACCGTACCAACAGCGACTTCCAGTGAGGCAGAAGAGCTTAAGCCTGCACCCTGCGGGACGTTACCGCTGATCACCAGATCCGCGCCGCCAAAGGCGTTATTGCGCTTTTGCAGATGTTTTACCACGCCACGCACGTAGTTTGACCACTGCTGGCTATCGTGGGCGATAATCGGCGCATCGAGAGAGAACTCATCAACCTGATTGTCGTAATCAGCGGCGATGACGCGTACTTTTCGATCGTCGCGCGCCGCGCAACTGATGACGGTTTGATAGTCGATGGCGCAGGGCAAAACGAAGCCGTCGTTATAATCGGTATGTTCGCCGATCAGGTTTACACGACCCGGTGCCTGAATAGTATGGGTGGCAGGGTAGCCAAACGTTTCTGTAAACAGAGATTGTGTTTTTTCTTTCAGACTCATTATTTACACTCCGGATTCGCGAAAATGGATGTCGCTGACCGCACGCAGTCGCTCAGCCGCTTGTTCTGCGGTCAGATCTCGCTGGGTTTCTGCCAGCATTTCATAACCGACCATAAATTTACGCACGGTCGCGGAACGCAGCAGCGGCGGGTAAAAGTGCGCGTGCAACTGCCAGTGTTCGTTTTCTTCACCGTTAAACGGCGCGCCGTGCCAGCCCATGGAGTAGGGGAATGAGCACTGGAACAGGTTGTCGTAACGACTGGTCAGTTTTTTCAACGCCAGCGCCAGGTCAGCACGCTGCTCGTTGGTCAAATCGGTAATACGCAGCACATGCGCTTTCGGCAGCAGCAGCGTTTCGAACGGCCACGCGGCCCAGTAAGGGACAACCGCCAGCCAGTGCTCAGTTTCAACGACCGTACGGCTGCCGTCTGCCAGTTCACGCTGGACGTAATCAACGAGCATCGGCGCACCCTGTTCGGCGAAGTATGCTTTCTGTAGGCGATTTTCACGTTCAGCTTCGTTGGGCAAAAAGCTGTTGGCCCAAATTTGACCGTGCGGGTGCGGGTTCGAGCACCCCATCGCCGCGCCTTTATTCTCAAATACCTGCACCCAGGGATAGGTTTTCCCTAAGTCTTCGGTCTGCTCCTGCCACGTTTTTACGATTTCTGTCAGCGCAGGGACGCTGAGTTCTGGCAGCGTTTTGCTGTGATCGGGCGAGAAGCAAATTACGCGGCTGGTACCGCGCGCGCTCTGGCAACGCATCAACGGATCGTGACTGTCCGGCGCGTCCGGGGTATCGGACATCAGCGCCGCAAAATCATTGGTAAAAACATAGGTCCCGGTGTAATCCGGATTTACATCACCGGTAACGCGCGTATTGCCAGCACACAGGAAACAGTCCGAGTCATGTGCAGGCAGTACCTGCTTAGACGGGGTTTCCTGCGCCCCTTGCCACGGGCGTTTGGCGCGATGCGGTGATACGAGGATCCACTGCCCGGTGAGCGGGTTAAAACGGCGATGTGGATGATCGACAGGATTGAATTGCGTCATGATTGGTCCTTAATCCGAATATCCTTGCGGGTGGCGTGACTGCCAGTGCCAGGTGTCTTGTGCCATTTCATCCAGTGTGCGGGTCACGCGCCAGTTAAGCTCGCGATCGGCTTTGCTGGCATCTGCCCAGTAAGCTGGAAGATCGCCATCACGGCGCGGGGCGAAATGGTAATTAATGGGTTTACCGCAGGCTTTGCTGAAGGCGTTGACCACGTCCAGTACGCTGCTGCCGATGCCTGCTCCGAGGTTGTAAATATGCACACCCTGTTTGCCCGCCAGTTTTTCCATCGCGACGACGTGGCCGTCGGCGAGATCCATCACGTGGATGTAGTCGCGAACGCCGGTGCCATCTTCAGTTGGGTAGTCGTTGCCAAATATGGCAAGGGACTCGCGGCGGCCCACGGCAACTTGTGCGATGTAAGGCATCAGGTTGTTGGGAATACCTTGCGGATCTTCCCCCATATCGCCCGACGGATGAGCACCAACCGGGTTAAAGTAGCGCAGTAAGGCGATACTCCAGTCGGGGTGTGCTTTTTGCAGGTCGGTCAGGATTTGTTCTACCATCAGCTTGCTTTTGCCGTACGGACTTTGCGGCGTGCCGGTGGGGAAGCTTTCAACGTAAGGAATTTGCGGCTGATCGCCATAGACGGTCGCGGAGGAACTAAAAATGAAGTTTTTCACGTTGGCGGCGCGCATTGCATTCACCAGACGCAGGGTGCCATTGACGTTGTTGTCATAGTACTCCAACGGCTTGGCAACGGATTCTCCAACGGCTTTTAAACCCGCAAAATGAATGACCGTGTCAATGGCATGATCGTGCAGAATTTCGGTTATCAGCGCTTCGTTACGGATATCCCCTTCCACGAAGGTCGGCTGCTTGCCACCTAAACGCTCAATGACGGGCAAAACGCTGCGTTTGCTGTTGCAGAGATTGTCCAGGATCACCACCTCGTGACCGTTTTTCAACAACTGCACGCAAGTGTGGCTTCCAATGTAACCGCTACCACCTGTAACCAATACTCTCATAATTCGCTCCGTTAAGCCTATGGTATGCAATAACCATAGCATAACAAAGATGAGAAAAGTGTGACATGGAATAAATTAGTGGAATCGTTTACACTCCGTGGGTTTCACGCATTTGTAATGATTTTTCTATTTTAAATCATTATGTTGGGTTGTTATTTCAGCGTTTGTCTGAAAAAAAGCAGAAAAAAAGGGCGTGATAAACGCCCTGCAATGAAAACTAACGCAGAGATGTTAGTCGATAGGCGTAGATGTCGTTCTCGGGCACAAACTCCAGTCGATGGGTAATGCAGGCTGGGGCATCTTCGGCGTGGTGAGAGACGAACAGCAGTTGAGTTTCACCTTCACCGATTAGCACATCCACAAAACGGCGAATCAGTTGGCGATTGAGCGGATCTAACCCTTGCAAAGGCTCGTCAAGGATCAACAACGTCGGGTGTTTAACCAGCGCGCGAACAATCAGTGCCAGCCGCTGCTGTCCCCAGGAAAGACTATGAAATGGCGCATCCGCGGTACGTTTATCGAAGCCAAGGATATCCAGCCACTGTTGCACCAGCTTGTGCTGCCTGTCGGAAACGGCCTGATAGATGCCGATTGAATCAAAATAACCAGAGAGAATAACGTTGCGAACTGTGGTACTCACCCGGTAATCCAGATGCAGACTGCTGCTGACGTAGCCGATGTGTTTTTTGATATCCCAGATAGTTTCACCGCTGCCACGGCGACGGCCAAACAGGGTCAGGTCGTTGCTGTAGCCCTGGGGGTGATCGCCGGTGATTAAACTGAGCAGAGTTGATTTTCCCGCTCCGTTGGGGCCGACGATTTGCCAGTGTTCCCCCGGATTTACCTGCCAGCTCAAATGGTGAAGGATAGGGCGATCGTTATACGAGACCGTGCCATCGTTAAGCACAATTCGCGGCTCGTTATCTGACAACGTACGGCGCACCGAAGGCTCGTCCGGTTCAGGTAACTGAATTCCTTCCAGCCGCTCGCTATGGGCAAGCTGAGCGATTAATGCCTGTTGCAGAAGGTCGGTTTTTGCGCCGGTTTCTGTCAGTATGCAATCGGCAAGTACGCCAGCAAACTGCACGAACTCGGGAATTTCATCAAAGCGGTTAAGTACCAGCACCAGCGTAAAGCCAGCCTGATGCAACTCAGCGAGCAGTTCTGCTAACTGACGGCGTGACGCCACGTCCAGCCCGTCAAAGGGCTCATCAAGGATCAGTAAATCCGGCGCGGACATTAACGCCTGACAGAGCAGGGTTTTGCGTGTTTCACCGGTGGAAAGGTATTTGAAACGCCTGTTGAGCAGGGAAGAAATGCCAAACTGCTGCGCCAACGCAGCGCAGCGGGCGGGATCGTTGATCTCATCCTGGATGATTTCGGCGGTGGTGCGCCCGGTGTCGTCTTCACCGGGACTAAGAAGATCGGTGTTGTTTCGCTGCCACTCGTCGCTGACTAGCTTTTGTAGCTGCTCAAAGGAGAGTCGGGTAATACGCGTGAACTGACAGTGGCGCTCGCCTTTTAGAAGCGGCAGCTCTCCCGCCAGTGCGCGGGCCAGCGCGGATTTCCCGCTCCCGTTAGCGCCAACAAATGCCCAGCTATCACCCGCGTTTAACGTCAACGCATCTAACTGGAGCGTTTTTGTGACGCTAAGACGAAACGTGCCTTGCGAAATTTGCAACGATGACATTTTATATCCCATTATTTGCAGCGATTAATAACAGGGATACGTGTTCTTCAGGCTGATGTCAATCTACTCAGCACAGCGTGGCGATAATCACTCTGTCAGCATTAAACCAGGCGGTGACGTTAGCGCCTTCTTGCAGCGTTGCGGCGTCTTGGGCCGGAACGGTGGCGCACAGCGTCTGGCCGTCTGGTAACGTCATCAGCACTTCACACTGTTCCGCACCGCGTTCAATATGGCTAATCGTGCCCTGCAACTGGTTATCGGCGGCCTGAGCGATGGCGTCGTCCTGAGTGATTCCTACCCACGGCGCTTTCAGCAGAATCAGTACTTCTTTGCCTTCCTCAAGACCCAGACGCTCGCCGCTTTGCGCAGTGATCGCCACTTTCAGGCGCGTTTCGCCATCGGCCAGCAGGACGTCGACATGCTGCTGGACCTGATCGTGGTCGCGGGCGGTGATTGTGCCAAACCATTGGTTACGGGCGCTGGTTTGCAGTGAAAATCGAGAGATAGCCGCCAGCAGGCTATTGAGCGGTAGCGCATCGTCATCGCTCAAAACATCAAAGGCTTTTTGTTGGATCTGCGCCAGCAAATCATACAACTGAATTAAGCGTTGGCCGTAGCGCGTTAATACCGCGCCGCCGCCGCCTTTGCCGCCTGTGGCGCGCTCAACCAGCGTTTGCTCGCTGAGTTGGTTCATTTCGTTAATCGCATCCCAGGCGCTTTTGTAGCTAATACCTGCATCCTTCGCGCCCTGACTGATGGAGCCGGAAAGCGCAATATGCTTAAGCAGAGAAATGCGACGGGGATCGGCAAACAGTTTTTGCTGAAGTTTCAGCGTAAGAAGGATTTCGGCCTGCATCACAAGCTCCTGGCAAAAGAGGGTATTGTGACGGAAAACCGTGCCTGAGCAAAGCCGACCGCACAAAAGGGGAGTGCTTTTCTGCGTTATGTGGTTAGAATACAGCTAAGGACTACATCTGGAGTTGACCATGTTAGAGTTATTGAAAAGTCTGGTATTCGCCGTAATCATGGTACCTGTGGTAATGGCCATCATTCTGGGTCTGATTTACGGACTGGGTGAAGTGTTCAACATTTTCTCCGGTATCGGTCAAAAAGACCAGTCCAGACAGAATCATTGATTCCCCAAACGCCCGCTCAGTCGGGCGTTTATATTTTTTACGCCTTCCAACCCGTTTTCTCTGTCTACCGTTTCTCAAGATCCTGCTTTCCCTGCCGATATTTTCTTCGTGTAACCTCAAATTGGTATCAATAACCACTGGGAAAATCCTGGTTTACTCGTTATATTTGCGACTACATAACGAAACGCAAGGGAGTTACAGATGGCACGTACATGGTTACGCTTGTTTGCCGGGGCAACACTTTCTCTTACTGTTGCCGGGCATGCGCTGGCGGATGAAGGAAAAATTACTGTTTTCGCAGCGGCTTCACTGACTAACGCGATGCAGGATATTGCGACGCAATACAAAAAAGAGAAGAACGTTGATGTTGTCTCCTCTTTTGCGTCTTCTTCCACGCTGGCGCGCCAGATTGAAGCAGGCGCTCCGGCCGATCTGTTTATCTCTGCCGATCAGAAATGGATGGATTACGCGGTAGACAAAAAGTCGGTTGATACCGCCACGCGTGAAACGCTGTTGGGTAACAGCCTGGTGGTTGTCGCACCGAAAGACAGTGCGCAGAAAGACTTCACCATCGACAGCAAAACCAACTGGACTCGTTTGTTAAATGGTGGGCGTCTGGCCGTTGGCGATCCGGAACATGTTCCGGCGGGCATTTATGCTAAAGAAGCGCTGCAAAAATTGGGGGCATGGGATACCCTGGCCCCGAAACTGGCACCTGCCGAAGATGTGCGCGGTGCGCTGGCGCTGGTAGAGCGTAACGAAGCGCCGCTGGGGATCGTCTATGGTTCCGATGCTGTCGCCAGCAAGGGCGTAAAAGTTGTTGCGACTTTCCCGGAAGATTCACACAAAAAAGTGGAATACCCTATCGCAATTGTTGATGGGCACAAAAACGCAACGGTCAGCGCGTTCTATGATTACCTGAAAGGACCGCAGGCTGCTGAAATCTTTAAACGTTATGGATTTACGACCAAGTAATGATACTGACCGATCCTGAATGGCAGGCCGTCATACTGAGCCTGAAAGTTTCTTCCCTGGCTGTGTTGTTTAGTCTGCCGTTTGGGATCTTCTTTGCCTGGCTGCTTGTGCGATGCAAGTTCCCGGGCAAAGCGCTGCTCGACAGCGTTCTGCATTTGCCGCTGGTACTGCCGCCGGTCGTGGTGGGCTATCTGCTGTTGGTCGCCATGGGACGCCGCGGATTCATTGGCGAATGGCTGTACGACTGGTTTGGCATTACCTTTGCCTTTAGCTGGCGCGGTGCGGTACTGGCTGCGGCGGTGATGTCTTTCCCGCTTATGGTTCGGGCTATTCGTCTGGCGCTGGAAGGTGTCGATGTCAAGCTGGAGCAGGCGGCCCGCACGCTGGGCGCTGGACGCTGGCGCGTATTTGTCACGATTACTTTACCGCTGATGCTACCTGGCATTATTGTCGGTACGGTGCTGGCGTTCGCGCGTTCCCTCGGGGAATTTGGCGCAACGATTACCTTTGTCTCCAATATTCCTGGTGAAACCCGCACTATCCCGTCGGCGATGTATACCCTGATCCAGACCCCTGGCGGCGAAAGCGCGGCGGCAAGGTTATGTATCATTTCTATTGTGTTAGCGCTGATTTCACTGCTGATTTCTGAATGGCTGGCGCGTATTAGCCGTGAACGGACGGGGCGGTAATCATGCTGGAACTTAATTTCTCCCAAACGCTGGGGACGCATTGCCTGACGCTCAACGAAACGCTGCCAGCCAGTGGGATCACCGCTATTTTTGGCGTTTCCGGCGCGGGTAAAACCTCTCTGATTAACGCCATCAGCGGCCTGACGCAGCCGCAGTCCGGGCGCATCGTGCTTAACGGACGGGTTTTGAACGACGTCGAGAACGGTATCTGTTTAACGCCCGAAAAACGCCGGGTGGGCTATGTTTTCCAGGATGCGCGCCTGTTTCCGCATTATAAAGTGCGCGGCAACCTGCGTTACGGTATGGCGAAAAGTATGGCCGGACAGTTTGATAAGCTGGTGGCCCTGTTGGGCATTGAATCGCTGCTTGACCGTCTGCCCGGCGGTCTTTCTGGCGGTGAAAAACAGCGCGTAGCCATCGGTCGGGCGCTGCTTACCGCGCCGGAACTGTTGTTGCTTGATGAACCGTTAGCCTCGCTGGATATCCCGCGTAAGCGCGAACTGTTGCCTTACCTGCAACGCCTGGCGGGTGAAATTAATATTCCGATGCTGTACGTCAGCCACTCGCTCGATGAAATCTTGCACCTGGCAGACAAAGTGATGGTGCTGGAAAACGGGCAGGTCAAAGCGTTCGGTTCGCTGGAAGATGTCTGGGGCAGCAGCGTGATGCACCCGTGGCTACCAAAGGAACAGCAAAGCAGCATTCTGAAAGTCAGCGTGCTGGAACATCATCCACATTACGCAATGACTGCACTGGCGCTTGGCGATCAGCATCTATGGGTCAATAAGCTGGATCAACCGCTGCAAACTGCGCTGCGTATTCGTATTCAGGCATCTGATGTTTCGCTGGTGCTTCAACCGCCGCAGCAGACCAGTATTCGTAACGTGCTGCGGGCGAAAGTCGCGCAGTGCTATGACGATAATGGTCAGGTGGAGGTTCAGCTTGAAGTGGGCGGTAAAACGCTGTGGGCGAGGATCAGCCCGTGGGCCAGGGATGAACTGGGTATCAAACCTGGCCTGTGGCTGTACGCGCAAATTAAGAGCGTATCGATTACCGCGTGATTACAGCAGGTGGGAGTAGATAAATTTCGCGATGCTGTCGGCGGTGTTGTCACCAATTACGATGTTGGCGCGGGCTTTGACCGCGTCGTCCGCATTACCCATCGCCACGCCGGTACCTGCGGCTTCCAGCATGCTGATATCGTTAAAGTTGTCACCAAAGGCAATGACGTTTTCCATTGACCCGCCCTGTGCTTCAATCCACTGGGTAAGGCGTCGTCCTTTGCTGTTGCCTTTACGGGCTATGTCGACCTGATCGTGCCAGGACCATTCACACTCCAGCCCCAACTGCTGTTCAACATGCTTACCAAACTGCTGCAGTTTCGGAATATCTTCGTCGGTGAGGGCAAATTTCCAGACGGCGTTAACGTCATGTGCGGCCTGCGCTAGCGAAGGTACCTGGGTGAAGGTCGGGCGCTGTTCCGGCGGCAGGGTTTGCGCCCAGTTAGCGGTACGCACCACATGCCCGGTTGGGCGCTCATACAGCATGGCCTCATCCACATACATCAGCCCGTGGATCTGATGTTCATCCAGCATTTCGATCAGCTGTAATGCCTGGTTTACCGGAAGGGGATCGGATTCCAGTACCGTTTTTGCCTGATAATCATACAAGTAGGTGCCGTTGCAGCAAATTGCAGGTGTATCCAGCGCCAGTGCCTGATAAAAAGGATGAATAGCAACGTGATGGCGACCTGTGACAATGATAAGTTGGTATCCTGCTTCTCTGGCGCGCGCGAGCGCTTCAAGAGAGGATGGCAGCAAGGTTTTTTTCGGGGTCAACAGGGTACCGTCTAAATCCAGGGCAATCACGCGTGCGGTCATAGTTATTTCCAGATTAAGGTTGAGAATTTTGTCTGCTGGAATGGTACACCGAGACGGGAGCCGGACAAAATTCTGCGCCTTAATTAAGCATTCACCGTTAAAAGCGTCTACCTTAGGCGTGTGTCAGGCAATTGCAGCCACCTGCCAAAAAGCAAAGGAGTATTCATGAAGCAAACCGTTTATACCGCCAGCCCTGAAAGTCAGCAAATCCACGTCTGGAGCCTGAATCATGATGGTTCTTTGACGCTGACGCAGGTGGTTGATGTGCCGGGTCAGGTACAGCCGATGGTCGTCAGCCCGGATAAGCGCTACCTCTATGTTGGCGTGCGCCCGGAGTTTCGCGTGTTGGCTTACCGCATTGCGCCTGATGACGGTGCGCTGACCTTCGCGGCGGAGTCTGCGCTGCCGGGTAGCCCGACGCATATTTCTACCGATCATCAGGGACGTTTCGTGTTTGTCGGCTCTTATAACGCCGGGAGCGTGAGCGTCACGCGTCTGGAAGATGGCCTGCCGGTGGAACAGGTTGACGTGGTTGAAGGTCTGGACGGCTGCCACTCGGCCAACATCTCACCGGATAACCGTATCCTGTGGGTTCCGGCGTTGAAACAGGATCGTATCTGTCTCTTTGAGGTAAGCGATGATGGACATCTGGTGGCGCAGGAACCGGCAGAAGTGACCACCGTTGAAGGTGCTGGCCCGCGTCATATGACGTTCCATCCGAATAAGCAATTTGCCTACTGTGTGAATGAGCTGAACAGCTCCGTTGACGTCTGGGCGCTGAAAGATCCGTACGGCAAGATTGAATGTGTGCAGACGCTGGATATGATGCCGGCTGATTTCACTGATACCCGTTGGGCAGCGGATATTCACATTACACCGGATGGTCGTCATCTGTACGCCTGTGACCGCACCGCCAGCCTGATTACGATCTTTAGCGTGTCTGAAGATGGCAGCGTGCTGACCAAAGAGGGTTTCCAGCCTACTGAAGTTCAGCCGCGCGGTTTTAATATCGATCACAGCGGTAAATACCTGATTGCCGCCGGGCAAAAATCGCACCATATCGCGGTGTATGAGATTGCTGGCGAGCAGGGGCTGCTGGCAGAGAAGGGGCGTTATGCTGTGGGGCAGGGCCCGATGTGGGTCGTGGTGAACGCGTACTAACGCCACCAGTCAGAACAGGAAAAGCCTGTTCAAAGATAAAAAGCGAGGTTCACATCCGTGTGAACCTCGCGGGGAAAAAATTAACTCATACGGCGCAGACGCCGCCGGTCAGCAATTAATAGCGCATCTTGTAGGCACAATTAGCCTTAAGGTATTCCTCTTCTGTTGCCCCATTAAGCTCTGCTCCGTCAGGGACTACTTCAGGGCCTTCTGAACATTTCCAGTCATATTTGCGAAGACTAACCCCGACTCCGCCCCTACCCGAACCCGTGTAATTATCCCTTGCCATGGGGGGGTCACCATGTATCTCCATATGGGCGACAGATTTAATGTCCACCTCCAGATAGTCAATATTTCTGAAATCCAAAATGCGACCGTATCCGTCGCTGTCGTTACGTTCCGGTTCATTCAAGTGGAGGTTGGATGCCTCTGGATTCATGTTTCTGAAAGAGGTAAAACCTTTCTGATAAAACGATTTCAGGATGGGGGGCGGATTCGAATTGTCCGAGTCATGCGTTGAGAGAAATTCCATCTCATAGTTTTCTGGACTCACGCTGGTATATTTCATCGCTATAATGGGGAAAGTATACTGAGCACCTGGATTACCCAGTCTAGCTTCAAACCCCATTACCTCAATAATCATATACTCGAGATTATTACTGGGGATATAGATATAGCCGCTGGGTTTACCTCCCGCAGTACCGGGGCGTTGATAACCACCACAGTATAAGGAACCCGCATCTTCGCAGAGTTCTGGATCTTGCGTATTGAACATAGCAGAAAGCTGGACATCATTATCAGGCTCAGTCGTGCGAACAAACTGACCATTAGAATCGAACACGATGTCTGCTTTGTTTTCTATGTTATTTCCGCAATCTTTAAATCCCCAATAAAACCCCCGAAAAAATCGCGTTCTCCTGCTATAATCAGTACGATATAGCGCTGGGTCGTAGCAATGAAAGTCCTCGTTCTGTGAGGGGGAACCAAACCAATCGTTTCCATTAGTCGCACCGGTGTTAGAATAAACCCAGACTAACCCTTCCAGATGCTCCGTTGATCCTATTTGATACAGTTTTTTACCATCAACGGTGTCCTCATTATCGCCATCAGCATTAGCCAAAGTAACGCTACAGGGCGCACTGGACGAAAATGGACAATTTGGCAGATTTGGTCCAATAAAAGAAAATCGCGGACGCCCCCGCTCCTGATCGATTCCCTTGGTTTTCCAGTAAACATTCACGCCTGTGGTCTGATAGCGTCCAGGCGATGGCATACCCAGACTGTTAAAATCACTCGAAACCTTAACGAGAAAATAATGTGATCCCGGCAGTTTCAGCGGTGGCTGCGGAGGCAGAAAGCCAAAATGCCCTTTGCTGTTCTCTGGCTCCTGAGTGTCGTCACTTGCCAACACACCAGGGTTAAAAAGCAGCGCTGCCGCCAGCAACCCCGCCGATAAAGCGATCCTTTTCTTTTTTTCCATTGTGTAGCTCCTTGTTATACAGCGGAAATAATCTGATATTTACCACTGCGCAACAGCACGACCTGATAGTTGCCAAACACCATACTACCTGGTGCCACGGTGCGCGTTTTGTTGTTAAACCGGACGGTAATCCGTGTTCCGCCCGGTCCCTGAGAAACCAGCACCACCCGAGGCTGAGCGTCGGATTTTTCTTCCGTGGACGCCCGCCCGGAGCGCGCCAGCAGCGGGGTGTTGTTCAGCAAGGGCTGTGGGTCGAGCGCCACGCCCCGCCAGGCAATTTCCAGATGCAGGTGCGGACCTGTGCTAAAACCGCTGCTGCCGGATGCGGCGATCTCTTCGCCCGCCGTCAGCTTTTCGCCCTTACGCACCCGCGCAGAGGCGAGATGAAAATAGCGGCTCAGCCAGCCGTCTGCATGACGGAGAGTGATAAAGTATCCGGTGCCGCGACCGTAGCCGCTCTCCACCACTTCGCCGTCGGCAATTGCATGCACGCTGCTGCCGAATGGCACAGGAATATCCATCCCTTTATGCTGCATCATGCGCCCCAGCACAGGGTGCAGGCGTTGTCCAAATCCTGAGCTGATCTGGCGCTTTGCCACGGGCCAGATAAAGCGTACCGGCGCGTTATCATCAACCACCGCCGCAGCGCTGGACGATATCTTCAGGTTCTCTTCTGACCACACTTGCGCCACCTGTAATGACGGAACGAAAGCCTGCTGCCAGGCCTGCTCGCAGCTGGTCGTCGCCAGCGGCGCTATTGTTAGCCATACGCTCCATATCAGACACGACACGATCGACCCCCGTCAGAGCAGCAGTAAAAACGCGACCAGCGCGATAGCCGGACCGAACGGAATATAAAAGCGATGTTTGTCATCCTCTTGCGTATAAAAGAACCGCACGCAGACGTAAAACAGCAGCCCGGCCAGCGCCGAAAAGCAGAGTAATTCCGGCAGGCGCTGCCAGCCAAGCCATGCCCCGCAGGCGGCGTAGAGCTTGACGTCGCCGTAGCCCAGACCGTCGCGTTTGCACAACGTCTCCCACAGCTTCATCACGCCCCACAGCAGCAGCCAGGCGGCGGCGACGCCGTAAACTGCGTCCTTCACCCGCACCATGGAGTAGCCCGATGCGGCAAGCAGCAGCCCGCCCCAGAGCACGGTGAAGACCAGCGCGTCCGGCAGAATCAGATGTTTAAAATCGATAACCGCCGCGCTGTAGAGCACCATAAACAACAGCGCATATGCCAGCGCGAGCTGAGGAGACCATTGCGGCAGGTAAAACCAGGCCAGCGCCCCCCATACCAACCCCATCGCCAGTTCAGAAATCGGATAAATAACCGGGATCGCAATGCCGCACTGGCGGCATTTGCCCTTCAGTAACAGCCAACTGAGAACCGGAATATTATCCCAGGGCTTAATATCCGATTTACAGGCAGGGCAGTGCGACGGCGGCCACCACAAATTAACCGCCGCCCCTTCTGAATCATCCTCATCTATTACGCCAAGCATCAGCGGCAGACGATAAATAATCACGTTGGCTAAGCTGCCAAACAGCAATCCAAGTGGGATAAAAATAGCCACCATCCATGGCATTAACAGTTCCATGATTTAATTTTCCTAAAAAGAACCGCTGGCGCCCATCGCCGCCAGCTTGTCGCTGAGCGAAAACAACGCGGCAAAAACCCATATTACGCAACCGCCTAATATCAGCGTGGAGAGCGCTTTTAATAACCCGGAAAGTTTAGTGATATATTCCCGAATGTGTTCACGTGATTTATTCGATACCGCCAGCAGCACCTCATTAAACGAAGGTAGCGCGGCGTAAAGGCTGATATTAAGCAGCGTTTCCGTGTTCAGTAAACCCGAGTTGAGCGCCTCCCCATAGCTGACGCCCGCCGCCATTTTCTTCTGCATCCCGGCCAGGTGCCAGCGCAGCCAGCGGCTGGAGTTCAGGTTAATAATGCTGAGTGCATCATTGAGCGGAATGCCGTTTTTTAACATCAGCGCCAGGTTGTTGAGAAAAATAGAGGCAGTCAACTGCTTATACGTTGAGAACGGCATAATTCGGTCAAAAAACTGATTACGAATATTCCCGGTCATTTTGCCCATTGCTATTTTGATCACGGTAACCAGCGCAATAAAACCAATGAGGATATATATCCACAGCCCTTTACACAGCGCCATCCCAAAAATATAGAGAGCGCTGGTGACGCCAGGCCATTTTTCAACCGGTACAACGCCTTCAAAAGCCGGGAACACTTTATAAGCATAACCGCCTATCACCACCAGCGACAGGACCAGCATAATGAGCGGGAAGGTGATGGCGCCGACGATTTTCTTGCGCAGTTCATCGTTATAATTAATCACGTTTACCAGGGTGATAAAACCGTCAGCCAGGCTGCCGCTGCGTTCCGCTGCGTTAATCACGCTCAGTTCAGATTCAGGGACCAGCCCCTCGAAAACCATCGCAATAGAGGTGGTTTTCGCCATTTTCGCAGTTAGCTCTTCCAGACGTTTAGCAAATCCTTTGCCGAGCAGTTTTTCCCCTTCCGCGCGTAATTTTTGCAGCGCATCATACAGCGGAAGCTCAGCGTTAATCATGTCTGCGCAAAACTGATAAAGATAAATACGCTGTTTCTTACCGAATTTTTTCAACTATTACCTCCAGCTCTTCCTGAACGACTTGCCCAAATTCCATTTGAAACCAGGTCGCGCACACGCGTCCCTGAAGTACCGCCGCCATCGTTTTTTCTTTAATTTCGAATCCTTCGCTCAGGCCGGTCTGTTTTAATCGCTTCGCGCGCCAGACGGTATAAACTTTAAGCCACTTCTGTTCAGCAATGGCCTCCAGCTCGTCATACACTGGCAGCAAATACTCCATCACCAACTGGCGTCCGCCAATACCGGTGTGTTTACAGGCCGGACAGCCTTCAGCGTTTTTTTCATAAAGCTGGAACTCGCGTCCCTTAATGGCGGCGGTCCGTAACGACGTTTTACACTGCGGGCACAGTACCGGTATTAGCTTCTGGCACTGTAAGCCCGCAATAAAGCCCGGCGTTGAAAGCTTATCGCTGGTAATACCGAGCGCGGATAAGCGTTGCAATAACGAAACGATGTTGCCTGCGTGCACGGTGGTAAAGCAGTAGTGACCACTTTCCACCGCCCCGGCCAGCGCGTTAGAAGAGATATTGTCGCGAATTTCCCCCACCATCAGTACGTCCGGGTCGCGACGCAGCGAGGATTTGATCGCCGAATGGAATCCTCCTGACTCGCCGCTTAATACCGAACTTTGCGTTGCGCCATAGATCTGATATTCGACCGGATCCTCTACGGTCAGAAAACAGCCGCGATTGTCGTAGCGGTTGATCTGCATCCACTCCATCAGATTTTTCAGGGTGGTGGATTTTCCCGAACCGGTTGTTCCGGCAATAATATATGCGCCGTAGGGGTTACTCAGGATCCTTTTGAGGTCGCTAATTTCCTCATCGGAAACGCCAAGCTTATCCAGGCTCGCGACGCTGGCTCTGTCCAGACCCGATGGAATAATACGCAATACCGCGTGATAGCAATCGCTGGTCTCGCCAAATATCGGATAGTGCGCATAGCGGAAGCGGTAGCTTTTCCCCGCCAGCGAATAGAGGATATTGGCGTTTTGCGCAATATTGCGGTTCCAGGTGGTGTCGCGGGTGCTTGCCTCAACGTTGTAGAGCACGAACACCAGCTCATCGCAGCGTGACGCCTTCATCTGTATAAACGGACAAAGCACGCCGTTAATGCGCAGCTCAATATTCGCCACCATATCATTACGGGTGATATGCAGGTCGCTGGCCTTTAACCCCACGGCCTTTTTCAGCATCTCTTCCAGCGCAAGCTGTGTGTTACTGCTTTCCTGCTCAAGCAGCTTACTTCCCGCCGACAGTAGCTGTTCTACGATCAGGTAATAATTTTTCTCAGTAACCTGCGCTATTCCCTTAACCTGAATATTATGGGAAACCTGCAGGCGGTGGCACACCGCCTGCATTGGTGCCAGATTATCAATCAAAGGCGTGGATACCAGTAACCAGGCTTCATCCGCATGCTCAGCAACCAGAATATCGCCGTCATACTCCTGGAATTGCCACTCCTGAGAATGAATGTTCTCCTCGTTAAACTGGATATAATCGATCACTTACCCACAACCTCGACCGTCACGTCATTTGCCTTGTTATGACGCGCAATATAGTCATAACCGCCGTAGCTAAAACGCTGATTCAGCGGCACCATCTTCACGCCGCCGTCGGCGCCGGCAATCGCCACGCGTTTTTGGCCCGCGATTTCGGAAATCAGCAGCGGCCGCAGCCCTGGCGCAGATTCTGACGTTGCTCCTGGGGAAGCGCTAATATCATCCATTGTGCTGGCGGTGCTCATCGGCATAACCGCTGCGCTATCCGCCTTTTTCTCACCGCGCAGCTTACGCAGCTCGCTGCGGACTTTTTCCAGCGCAAGCTGATTCGCCAGCTCGCGGTACTGGCTCTCGAAGTTGAAATCTTTTTCTATCATCTCAACAACGTGATCCTGCATCGGCGATACGTCGCTTAACGGCGGCGTGCCTTCCGCTTGCACAACCTGCTGCGCGGGGATGATTTCTGCCGTATCTGCGGCGTAAAGAGCAGGTGAAAGCGTCAACACTATTCCCGCAATGATTAATTTCCCTTTTTGCATGCCAGTCCTCCGGTAACGAGCGTTGAGTTTTCATTGAATACGATTGATTTGATAATAAACGCGTCGGCAAAGGGTTGTTTATTCAACACCAACGACACGCCTGAGAAATCCATTTTGGTCGGTGAGGTGATCGTCCAACCGGCGAACAGCATGCCGAATGACGTTACCGCACTTTTCAGCGCGCTTTCATTTTGCCCGACGGCAGAGGAGGGCATCCCCGTTAATACCAGTTCGGTATTTCGTCCGCCTAATGAGTTCCAGGTGCTGATATAACTTAATACATCGGTACAGACCGGCAGATTGACCGTTTTTTTACTCTGCCACGCGCTGAGCCACGGGTGTTTATTCATCCCGGACTCAATGCCCGTATAGTCCAGCGTGTTTTTTGAAAAACTGGGCGACCAGGTTTTGCTCCAGAGATTAATATCGGCCACGCTAAATATCCGCCCTGGATTCAGCGCATAGCTGAGTGAACAGCCCGTACTGGTACATTCAATACTTTTTGGCGCAAAGCCCACCTGCGACAGTTTTTTATTCGCCAGCAAGAGCTGCTCCAGCAGCAGGCTGGCATCAGAAATGCTGCCGCCCGTGAGCGAGTTGCGATAAAAATCTTCGATAGCTTTGATTTTTTGCTGGCGGGCAGCCTGTTCAGCCTGGACTCTGGCCAATCGTTCCTGCTCCGGTTTCCAGATAAAATAGTAATAGCCCGATCCGCCGCCAGCTAATAAAATCAGTAGCGTAACAACCCAGACGATAATATTACCTCCTCGCCCGGTAGAACCGCCCCCTATATTACGACGCTTCCAGAAATAGAGATTTTCAGAGACCGCCACGTTCTCATCCTTTTATAAATAATTTCAGTAGTGTCATAAACACCAGTAAAAATACGATGCCGCCTGCTATCAGAGCGCCGATCATCATCTGTCGCCGCTTTTTCTGCCGCCGCTGATGTTCAGTACAGCCTTCAATCACCGCCTCAATGTGCTGTTCCGTTAACTGAATTAACGGTAGATCCGCATACTGTGGCGATTCTTTCAGTTGCTCTTTCAGCTTCATCCAGAAGCGTCTGGAGACCAGACGGTCGCTGCCCGAAACGGGAACACCGTGCGAGATAATCAGGAAATAGTAGCTTTCCGCCTGCTCATAGTAATAAATACCGTTACCGTACAGGGCTTTCATCCACAGAGCGAAAGGCTCATATAAGGTGGAGTGTTTAGTACAGAAACCCGTAACCATTTCCCCTTCATCCGACAAGATCGTTAACTGGCGATGGGTTCGCCGTATATGTGCCAGCCAGTCAAGATAATAAGGTTCGTGAGAGGTGGGCTCGTAGCTCCAGACCAGATCAATTAATACCCGATTTTCTGATAAGTGCTTAAGCATGATGCCCTCATCGGGTCTGCGTTGGGGCACGGTAATTATCAATACCGACTACCATCACCACGGTTTCGACATGCTCGTTGTTGGTAACTGAGCCTGCCAGCACCGACCATCCCTGACCGTCAGAATCCTCTTTCGCTTCGTATTTGCTGACTAGCAGCAGGCTACCCGGCGTAATTGTGGAAATGTTAAACATTTCCGTCGTGCTTACCGACGGCAACTGAACTTCATCAAAGGTATCGATTGAGTTGAGGTAGCGCTTGGTAAAGCCGCTGGCCACTTCAATTCGCCCGTCGGTTAAGATACGCGGGGTAAGAATAAAGCTGGTGCCGGTGACCAGTTCCGTGGTTTCCACCTCCGTACTGACGTCTCCTGTATTGGAATCTTGTTCCCTGGTACGGCTGGAGACATAATATTGCGACGTGGTCATGTTGAGCGGAATAGGGATGTTATTACGGGTAATAAACGAACCGCTCTGGATCACCTTACTGCCGGTGAGTTCGTACAGGGCATCCAACTGAGAGCTGATATTCATATGCTGATTGGTCCAGCCTGCGGTTAAGCCGCCGGAGAGCTTCATCAGCATTTCTGAGCTGTCGATACCAAAAGAGGAGGTCCCGTCGTTGAAGGTCATATTGACCCCACCGCCCAGCTCTTTCGTTTTGCGCTTATCAAGGGTGAATATTTTGTAAGTCACGACAAACTGACGGGTGTTATCCGCCTGAAATTTTTTCAGTGACTCATTCAGCGCGTGATATTCCGAAGGACGCGCGGTGATCGTCAGAATCGAGGCGTCTTTGAAAATACTGTAAACGCCGCTGGAGACGAATTTATCCGCCATATCCTCAACGTCGTCCCAGAAGCTGGATTCAAACTTGGTTTCGGCTTTGCCTTTCAGACCGCCGCCGGAAGTGGCTTCATTACCGGACAGATCGAGACTGGTCTCAAACTTGTTGTCTTCGCCGTAAAAATCGAGCTTTAGCACATAGTTCTGGAAATAAGAGACGACCAGTACGCCGTTGTTATCCAGCAGCGGATTCACGTCATACAGCGCGGAAATATAGCGGGTAAATTCCTCAAACGTTCCGTTGAATTTAACGCTACGGAACTCCGGTTCCCCCGCATCCGATTTTCCACCGGGAACGGAAGTATTAATACGGTAGCTAATACCGGTTTGCGCGGTCACCGCCTCAAGAATTGTCGCCAGATCGGTAGGCTCGTAAGACTGAATACTCACTTGCTTACGCAGCAGCGCCTGTTTACGGGAGTTATATTCAACCTTTTTGCCCAGATAAGGCTCGTTATATTTCATATAACCGGTCGTTTTCATTTCATCCGCAGTGGTCGGGTTGCCGGTTTCCTGCGGGACAATACTTTTATCGTACTTGGTATCAATAGACGTACAACCCTGAAGAGCCAGCGTCAACGCCAGAAGCGAAACTTTAATTTTCATAGCATTATTCCCTTGCTTAATTACTGCTCATCAATGATCAGTACGTTATTCGCCTGGTAGTCTTTTATCACCAGCCCGTAGTTTTCTGACGTAAATACTTGTCCAAGCTTAACCAGCACATCCTGTGTTGATTTACCCTGCAAATGAATTGCCTTGTAAATAACAAAATCAGTTGAGCTGTTCCAGAGCAACTTATAGCCATTTTGCTGCGCCCATTTTGAGAGTTGCTGGCTTAATAACTCCTCTTCCAGTAAATCAATTTTTATTTCCACCACTGGAGCACTGACAGGCGCGACGCTTTTCACCGTATCATCTCCGGAAAAGGGATTTCGCGGCGTGGTTGTACTTTCTTTCACTGGCGTGGTGGTTAACATCCCTGCGTCAATTTTTTGCCCGGCTGGCGCGCTGGCGGCAAAACTTCCCTGGCTGCCTAATAATGCGGACACGGCAGCCCCAATTATCCATTTTTTTTTCATCTTACTCTTCCAATGATTAATAGGTGTTTCTTTCATGGTCCGGAATCTTAAGTTCATCACCGTTTTCTTTATAAAATTTAAGATCGTTATCTTCCGCAACAAGAGAATGGAGCACATACTTATTCGGCTCCGCCTCAGTCCAGGCGTAACCTTCGGATGAAATCATTCCCCCCTGCGGGATTGTGCTGCACCACTGGTTAATTACCACCGAGAGAGACTGTGGGTTTATTTTATTCACATCTTTTTTGCCACCTGGGGTAATTGTTGCCGACGCGGCGCTGATTAACCAGAAGGGCTCGTCCAGATTATTACCTGTGCCTTTAAACCATTTCTCCGCGATCCAGTCTTCAAAGATTCCGTTTACGTTCACTTTATCCGGGACGTTGGCAGAGACAATATCTTTGTTCACCACGATGTTGGCCTGGATCGCCACAGCGGCTACCGCGCCCACAGGTTTCGGATCGTTCTGACTCTTGTAGCTATTCGTCCGGGTTGCCCCCTGCTGGGTATAGTCGAAATAGCCACCGGTTTTGTTTGCCCCATCATCCTCATCTGCCGCGACAGATGATATGGCGACCGACAGGCGGGGATAGAGGCTACGCAGCTTGGTTTTACGGTCTTTATCGATACCGGTTACTTTAGGACACGTTTGCAACGGTAAACGAATCACGCCCGGCTCACTTAAGAGCTTGTTGTAATTTGTACTATCATTTGCGGCTGTATAAACAGGATCAGCTCCTGTCGGACCTTTACCCTGCGGGTAATCGTTTTTGAATGACTGATAAAAGGTGGTGGTGGGCGTCACCAGCTCATACTGACCATGGAAAGCATCTGCAAATTGATTAGGTAAGCTACTGGTATCATCATCATCCTGGATACCGTTTTTAAGCCTGTCAGCATCAGTTCCATTGTAAGCCACATACCATTTTTCCGGATGCTTGCGCGAGGTATTTTCCATCACGATATTGGCGTACAGCGTGCCGGTGGTGCCTTTGAGCGAGCTCGGCGAAGCAGGATCCACTTCGCTACCGTCTGTTTTATCCGCGCTGGTACGCAGATGCAGAATGCGATCGTCCGGATTATACGGCGTGCCGTCTGGATTAAGCCTGCCATCCGGATTGACGCCGTTGCTGTTCATTGCCGCCAGGCACAGCGTGCTCTTGTTTTGCTCTCTGCTCCAGCACATCGCCGGTTCGTTTTTATCTTTGCCCGTTGCATCGCTGCTGGTAATCAGCAGGCGGTCTTCATCAATCGCCGTAATACACGGTCCGGCCTCGCCTTTGGCATCGTTCCAGCACAGCTTGGCAGCCGGAACAGAACCATCGGCAGCTATATCTTCACTGCTTTTGTCTAAGCTTAAGCGAATGCCGTAACGTTTATTCGTATCAAGCCTGCTCATATGATTGGGAACGTCACCCATCTGCAGCGGTTGGCCTGAGGCCGTTGTTACCAGGTTAAAATTACCGTTACCCTCGATTTCAAACACCACCGCCTGCAGATAACCGAGATCGACACTTTTCAGCGCTTTTTCCAGCGGCTTAATAAATCCGGCAAAATGGAGACCTTCGTTCTCGGCATCTGTCTGGTAGACGAGATAGAAGTCGACACGTTCAATGCCCAACCCGCTGGTGCGACTGTTGTTGACGAAGTCCACGCGTTCCAGCACTAACTCCAGCGATTCGGCGCCAGGGCGCAGTTCACACGGCAGCATAGACTCCGTAAGCTTGAAGGGCAGTTTCCCTTTCTCAATATTGCCATTTCTACATTCGCTACCCAGAAACAGATAGCGAGAACCCCGGGTGGGCGATACATCGGTTTGTGTTGACACAGCAGCAGACCAACCGGAATAAAAATTATTATCATCCGTGTCGGGTGAATCCTGTAATGTCCTGTTAGTAACGCGGTTATCATAATTCGCGATATTGACGTGAGTATTTTTTCCGTACAGTGGGTTGGCTTGTTGTGCGCTATTTGTGGTAGCCAGTTTGTCTTGTGCCACAAATCGCATCACGCCGGAAATATCACGGGCGATCATATCAGCGACAATCAGTTGGTGACTTTGCTGGGCTTCTTTTAGTTTATAATTGGCATAAGTCATCAGGCACATGCCGATAATGGCAAGCACAACAATCATTTCAAGAAGGGTGACGCCTGCCTGACGTTCGTAAATATTAGCGTTGCGCTTACTTATCATCTATTAAATCCATTTAGCAAAACTGCCCCCTTCAGGGGGCAGAACAAGTACTACATAAAATATAAGCGTATTAGCGACTACCCAGGATTAAAGCACTGGCACCCTCAGGCGTAGCGTTACAGAAGTCTGCATTCGCAATGTTTGTCGGATTCAGGTTATCCGTTGAGAGGGTTTTCAGAACAGTCGAACTAACGGCTCCACTCATGTCAATAACACCAGCACCAGCTTCTGCGCCTGCGATTGCTGTACTGCTTGCAACGTAATCCCACTGGGCACCTATCTGCGATGCAAGGTTACGACAGTCTTCTACTTCCAGACCGTTAATAACAAGATAGAAACCTTTATTTGTACCAGTGCTAGCGATTTTTGCCGCACCAATTTCAAACGCATCGCTGGAAATTCCGTTAAAGGCTTCTGGTACATCAACTTTACCCATTTTCACCAGGGTAGAAATTGGGGTATCGCTATCTTCAGTGGCGATATTTGCTTTCGTCAAACCAGTGATACTATTTGTCGGGACTGGATATTCTGCCTGGTCTTTATACGCTTCACTCATTGCAACACGAACGGAGTTGGTATTGTCAATAATCCCAGAAATATCCTGCGCTTTAAACGCACGCTGTGCCAGAATAATCACACCTGCGGCGATAATACCGATAATGCCCAGTACAATGATAATTTCAAGCAGCGTTACGCCTTTCTGCTTTTTCAGCTCACGATACTGCGCTGATTTCCTTTTCCATGAATGAATCATGCTTTTCATATCCATAAATCCTTAGATATTAGTTGCTGTAAAAAATTAACCCTGCACTCACTGTGCCAAAAGATTATATGCGGCATTTTTCGTAAATCACCAGAAGCTAAAAGCTGTGATGGGATAATTAGGAATAAAGGTGACTGGTCTGATGAGTTATTTTTTAATAAAATTTCACAATATATATATTATATATTGGAAATATCGTAACGGGTTTTTTGATTTATTTTTAGAAAAAGTTACGGTAATTTTCCTTTTCCGGAGAGTGATATATATTGACAATGCTCATACATTAAAATTAATATGGCTTGGCTTTTTATCTATTTTAGGTTAAAAAGTGAGTTTAGCGGCAAAACAATATTTGTCCAGTTAAACGTTACTGTAACTTACTTAGGTAAGCGCCTGGGCTTGCCTTCATACAACTCGAATTATTATGGCTATAAATAGATTGATTCACGCGATCAATTTAAACCTGCGTTGGTGAAAATATTACCTGTGTGAAGAAAAGACGTTGAAAGCGGTGAAGGGGGCTGGCGGGAGTGTTCCCGCCAGCGGTTTGATGGCTGTGATTACTGCTTCGGTTCGGCAACCACTTTGCTACCGATACCGCGGTTGTTGTATTCCCACATGCGGTTGAAGTTGGTGTCGTTCAGGTTGCGCTGGATTTCACCTTTGTCATCTTCTGCACCGGTATTACCGGCAAAAGGACGCTTCGAGATAACGCTGTCAGCCCATGGTTTTGCCATGTTAAAGCCTTCGTTGATCACGCTGTCGCGGATAACGACCTGACCGTTAGTGTTTGAATCGACATCCAGCGAGCGGCCCAACTGTGCCACGCCATCACCACTCGCCGTGAAGCGGCTATTTGTGGCGAGGAAGCCGTAGTAGATGTTTGACAGCGTCGCTGGTGCAAACACATAGGCTTCCTGCTGAGTACGGGAGTTCACAACGCGGAAATCGGTGTTATCGAACACCACGGCGCCGCGACCGGAAACAATATCCACATCGCCTTCAATGTAGCTGTTGGTTACCAAAGTACGCGGTTGACGATCGTTTTCCAGACGGTTTTGTACGCCGCTGTTAGTCACGAAAAACGTATTCTGGCGACCGAGGATGTTGACCTTATTGATCTGCACTTTATCGCCATCGGTACGTAGCGCAACGGCCGGGTGATTACCCGCATCAACGCTGTCACCCAGATTGTTTTCGATGGTCAGGTTCTGCAATTGCAGACCATTATTTTGCGACCAGACGACGGCAGAACACATCACGCCAATATTTGTGCCGCGCTTGTTCTGGCAATTATCAAACATATACCACGCCGGTTTACCCGGCATGTATTTACCGCCCGGGTTCACCGTACGACGCCAGTCTGCGGTGCTCATGTCACCATCAATAGCCTGGCCAATTTTCACATCCAGCGGTTTTTCGCCCATACCGTACAGCGTCAGACTTCCCGTTGCTGCCGGGATATATACCGTGCCCTGATACTCGCCCGGCATAATCGCAATGTACTGACGTTTGTTAGTACGTTTGATGATTGCCGCATCAACCGCAGCCTGAATGCTGGTATGGGTGACGCCCTGAGTCCCTGCCGGGCCAACCACGAAGTCAGGCTGTGCAGGCAGAGAAATAGCAGAAGGGCTCCACGGCGCGGTGTTTGGCGTCAGCGCGGAAAAATAGTGCGCAGCAACGAAGTTTTTCGCTTCATTGGCCGACAAGATCGGGCGCGAAGAGGTACCTGGCGCGGTCTGATCGGAAGGAATTTGATCGGGCGGCGTAGAGCTACAGGCGGTCAGCGTCACGCCAAAAGCCATTGCCAGCGCCAGACGGGAAACTGATGATATGTTCACAGGTTGCTCCGGGCTTTGAAAGTTATCCATTGAAGCCTGCTTTTTTATACTAAGTTGAGCGAAACGGGAAGGTTAAAAGGTAAAAAGTTGTTTTTATCGCCGTAATGCCCGGCGCGGAGAGTTCTTATATCACAAATACATAACAATTACGGTCCTTCAGGTTGACAACATCCGTATAATCAAAAATAAATGTCTATACAACCTATGACAAGTGGTGAGTCGAATGCAGCAATTCTTCCCTGATGATGTTATCTGGCGCAATGTTCGCCTGGCGACCATGGATCCCGAACGTAACACCCCGTATGGGCTGGTAGAGGGTCATGCGCTGATCGTCCGCCAGGGGAAGATTCGCGATATCGTTCCGGAGTCATCGCTCTATCTCACACATGACAATACCTTTGATATGCAGGGCAGGCTAATTACACCTGGCCTGATTGACTGTCATACGCATCTGGTCTTTGGTGGAAACCGCGCAGGCGAATGGGAGCAGCGGCTAAACGGTGTCTCCTACCAGCAGATAAGCGCCCAGGGTGGGGGTATCAATGCCACCGTATCAGCGACCCGCAGCGCCAGTGATGAACAACTCTTACATCTAGCGCATCAGCGTATGGAACAGCTAATCAAAGAAGGCGTTACGTTGCTGGAAATAAAATCCGGTTACGGCCTGGATTTGCAGACAGAAGAGAAAATATTGCGCGTGGCAGCGGCGCTGGCGGCGGAGAATATCATTGAAATAAGCCCCACGCTGTTGGCTGCCCATGCGACTCCAGCAGAATACCGGGATGATCCTGACGGCTATATTACGCTGGTGTGCGAGACCATTTTGCCGCAGCTGTGGGAACAAGGGCTGTTCGAGACCGTCGATCTGTTTTGTGAAAGCGTGGGTTTTTCGTTGGCGCAGAGCGAGCGGGTGTTTCAGGCCGCGCAGGCGTTGGGCATCCCGATTAAAGGCCATGTTGAACAGCTGTCATTGCTGGGTGGCGCACAGCTGGTAAGCCGCTACCACGGGTTATCCGCCGATCATATTGAATATCTCGATGAAACGGGCGTGGCGGCGATGAGCCAAAGCGGTACGGTCGGCGTGCTGCTGCCCGGCGCATTCTATTTCCTTAAAGAGCAACAGCGTCCGCCGGTGGCGTTGCTGCGTCAATATCAGGTACCGATGGCGGTGGCGACAGATTTTAACCCAGGTACCAGCCCGTTTATCAGCCTGCACTGGGCGATGAATATGGCCTGCGTTCAGTTTGGCTTAACGCCGGAAGAAGCATGGGCGGGCGTCACCCGTCATGCGGCCCGGGCGCTGGGACGTCATGCCACTCATGGTCAATTGAAGGCCGGGTTTGTGGCCGATTTTGTGGTGTGGGATGCCACTCTCCCGGTCGAGATCCTGTATGAACCGGGGCGCAACCCGCTCTACCAACGCGTATTCAAAGGACAAATAGTATGACTCACTGGCAACCTGTTTCACCTGCGCTGTGGCAGGGACGTGATGATCGCGCCGAATCGCCGAATGCGCTGCGCCTGTTTCAGACGATCACGCTGAGCCCGACATTTAGCCCAGAAATGTATCGCGAGCAGATAGCGCTGCTTGGGTTTGCCTGCGACGAAGGCGTGAAACGTAATCAGGGCCGGACGGGAGCCGCCGGAGCGCCCGATGTGCTGCGCAAGGCGCTGGCGAATTTAGCCAGCCACGATGGGCATCATCGGCTGGTAGATCTGGGAAATATTGTGGCGCAGGCCCCCGATCTTGAGGGCGCGCAGCAGGCGCTACGCAATGCGGTGCAGCGCTGTCAGCAGGAGAATATACGTACCTTTGTTCTGGGAGGAGGACACGAAACCGCATTTGCGCACGGCGCAGGCGTGCTGGATGCGTTCCCGCAGGCGAAAGTGGGGATCGTTAACTTCGATGCGCACCTCGATTTGCGCCATGCCGATCAGGCTACTTCCGGTACACCGTTTCGCCAACTGGCGCAGCTTTGCGATGAACAGCAGCGTGAATTTCACTATGCCTGTATCGGTGTCAGTCGGGCGGCAAACACCCAGGCGCTATGGGATGAGGCGCAACGGCTCAGTGTGACCGTGGTGGAGGATCTGTACTGTGCAACGGCGCAGGCGCAGTTAGCGCAGTTTGTCGCCAACCTGGATGTTATCTATCTGACTATCGATCTCGACGTGCTGCCGGTGTGGGAAATGCCCGGCGTGTCGGCACCCGCTGCGCTGGGCGTACCGTTGGCGACGCTGCTGAATCTGATTGAACCCCTGTGTCGTAGCGGTAAACTGCAGGCGGTGGATATGGTTGAATTTAATCCACGCTTTGACGATGATGGCAGAGCGGCGCGCGTTGCGGCGCGATTAGGTTGGCAAATCGCGCACTGGTGGCACTGATATACCTGATGGCGTTACGCTTATCAGGTTCGGGTAATGCCTGTAAACTGTACCCACTCACATTCTCAGCTTAAGGAAGGCTTACGCATGCTCCCATCCCGTTCTGCTCCGGCACCTTTTTACGAAAAGGTCAAACAGGAGATCAGCGAAAAGATTGCCAGCGGTATCTGGCAACCTCACGATCGCATTCCCTCTGAGGCGGAGCTGGTGGCGCAGTATGGTTTCAGCCGCATGACCATCAACCGGGCGCTGCGTGAGTTAACGGATGAAGGGTTACTGGTTCGTTTGCAGGGCGTAGGGACGTTTGTCGCCGAGCCGAAGGGCCAGTCTGCGCTGTTTGAAATTCGCAGCATCGCGGATGAAATCAACGCCCGTCAGCATCAGCACCGCTGCGAGGTGATCACGCTGGAACGAACCCAGGCAAGCGCGCAGCAGGCTTTGGTGTTAAACGTCAAAGAAGGCACCTCCATTTTTCACTCTGTCATGGTGCACTACGAGAACGAACTGCCGGTGCAGATTGAAGATCGCTGCGTGAATGCCGAAATTGTGCCAGCGTATCTGGCGCAGGATTACAGCCAGACTACGCCGCACGCGTATCTGTCGCTGATAGCCCCTTTAACGGAAGGCGAGCATATTGTTGAAGCGGTACGCGCCAGTGCCGAAGAGTGCGCGCTGCTGAATATCAAAGAACACGATCCCTGCCTGCTGATCCGCCGTAAAACCTGGTCTGCGTCATCCATTGTCTCTCATGCCCGTTTGCTCTTCCCGGGTTCCCGCTATCGCCTGCAAGGGCGGTTTATGTCCTGAAAAGCGTGATTGCTGCCGCAGTATAATAAAATTGTATCTTTTTTGTTAAAAGCACGCTTGCGACAACTTGTATAGACAAGTATATGTTACTTATCTGTCCGATCGTTCGCGAGGAGTGCTCTACCATGTCTCATAGCAAGTACCGTCAGCAGGATATTCGTGCCCCACGCGGCACCACTTTAACGGCCAAAAGCTGGCTGACCGAAGCGCCGCTGCGCATGTTAATGAACAACCTGGATCCCGATGTGGCGGAAAATCCGCATGAGCTGGTGGTATACGGCGGGATTGGTCGCGCCGCGCGGGACTGGGAATGTTATGACGCCATCGTCAACGCGCTGACCAAACTGGAGACCGATGAGACCCTGCTGGTCCAGTCCGGTAAACCGGTTGGCGTTTTCAAAACCCATGACAATGCGCCGCGCGTACTGATTGCCAACTCCAACCTGGTGCCACATTGGGCTACCTGGGAACACTTCAACGAGCTGGACGCCAAAGGGCTGGCGATGTATGGCCAGATGACCGCCGGGAGCTGGATCTACATCGGTAGCCAGGGCATCGTGCAGGGGACTTATGAAACCTTCGTTGAGGCCGGGCGTCAGCATTATCAGGGTAACCTGAGCGGACGCTGGGTGCTGACCGCCGGGCTGGGCGGCATGGGTGGGGCGCAACCGTTAGCCGCAACGCTGGCAGGTGCTTGCTCGCTGAATATTGAGTGCCAGCAAAGCCGGATCGATTTCCGTCTGCGTACCCGCTACGTGGATGAGCAGGCGACATCGCTTGAAGACGCGCTGGCGCGTATCGAAAAGTACACACGTGAGGGGAAAGCGGTCTCCATTGCGCTATGCGCTAACGCCGCCGACGTTGTGCCGGAACTGGTGAAGCGCGGTGTGCGCCCGGATATGGTCACTGACCAGACCAGCGCCCACGATCCGCTGCATGGTTATCTGCCGTCCGGCTGGAGCTGGGAAGCGTATCAGGCGAAAGCGGTGTCCGATCCGCAGGGCACGGTACAGGCGGCGAAACGCTCAATGGCAACGCACGTCGAGGCAATGCTGGCGTTCAGCAAAATGGGCGTACCGACGTTTGATTACGGCAACAACATTCGCCAGATGGCCAAAGAGATGGGCGTGGAAAACGCCTTTGATTTCCCTGGTTTCGTCCCTGCTTATATTCGCCCTCTGTTCTGCCGCGGCATTGGCCCGTTCCGTTGGGTGGCGCTTTCCGGCGATCCGCAGGATATTTATAAAACGGATGCCAAAGTGAAAGAGATCGTGGCTGACGATAAACATCTGCACCACTGGCTGGATATGGCGCGTGAGCGGATTAACTTCCAGGGATTACCGGCGCGTATCTGCTGGGTCGGTCTGGAATGGCGTCAAAAACTGGGGCTGGCGTTTAATGAAATGGTGCGCAGCGGCGAAGTGTCTGCGCCGATTGTTATTGGCCGTGATCATCTGGATTCCGGCTCCGTCGCCAGCCCGAACCGCGAAACCGAAGCCATGCGCGACGGTTCTGATGCAGTATCCGACTGGCCGCTGCTGAACGCGCTGCTTAACACCGCCAGCGGTGCAACCTGGGTGTCACTGCATCACGGTGGCGGGGTAGGAATGGGCTTCTCCCAGCATGCCGGGATGGTGATTGTTTGCGATGGCACTGATGAAGCCGCAGCGCGTATCGCCCGGGTATTACATAACGATCCGGCTACCGGGGTGATGCGCCACGCCGACGCCGGGTATGACATTGCGGTGGATTGCGCCGTCGAAGAAGGGCTGAATTTGCCGATGGTCGCGGCGACGCAGGAGAAACGCTGATATGAACACCATGACATTAACGCCGGGTCACCTGAGCTTTGCGCAACTACGCGACATCTGGCAGCATCCGGTCAAACTGAGCCTGGATGCCGGGGCGATTGATGCGATCAACGCAAGCGTCGCCTGCGTCAATAATATTGTCGCTGAAGGCCGTACGGCGTATGGCATTAATACCGGCTTTGGCCTGCTGGCTCAGACCCGTATCGCCACGGAAGATTTGCAGAATTTACAGCGTTCGCTGGTGCTTTCCCATGCGGCAGGCGTTGGTGAGGCGCTCGATGACGCGATGGTACGCCTGATTATGGTGCTGAAAATCAATAGCCTGGCGCGGGGTTTTTCGGGTATTCGTCTCAGCGTGATTGAAGCGCTGATTGCGCTGGTGAATGCCGGGGTGTATCCGCTGATCCCGGCGAAAGGGTCAGTGGGCGCATCGGGTGACCTGGCACCGCTGGCGCATATGTCTCTGACGCTGCTGGGCGAAGGTAAAGCGCGCTGGCAGGGGGAATGGCTTCCGGCGACCGAAGCGCTGAAAAAGGCCGGGCTGGAGCCGATTACGCTGGAGGCGAAAGAAGGGCTGGCGCTGCTCAACGGTACTCAGGCTTCCACAGCCTTTGCGCTGCGCGGGTTAATTGAAGCCCAGGAGCTGTTCGCGTCTGCGACGGTGTGTGGGGCGCTGACCACCGAAGCCGTTTTGGGCTCTCGTCGTCCGTTTGATGCCCGTATTCATGCCGCACGAGGACAGCGTGGGCAGATTGATGCCGCAACGTTGTACCGCCACGTGTTGACCGACACCAGCGCGCTTTCTCAGTCGCATCATAACTGTGAAAAAGTGCAGGATCCGTATTCTTTGCGCTGTCAGCCGCAGGTGATGGGGGCGTGCCTGACGCAAATGCGTCAGGTAATGGAGGTCTTGCTGGTAGAAGCCAACGCGGTTTCCGACAACCCGCTGGTGTTTGCCGAAGAGGGCGATGTCATTTCCGGCGGCAACTTCCATGCTGAACCGGTGGCGATGGCGGCAGATAATCTGGCGCTGGCGATTGCGGAAATCGGGGCGTTATCAGAGCGACGCATTGCGCTGATGATGGACAAACATATGTCGCAGTTGCCGCCGTTCCTGGTGAAAAACGGCGGGGTGAACTCCGGCTTTATGATTGCTCAGGTAACCGCGGCCGCGCTGGCGAGCGAGAACAAAGCGCTGGCGCATCCGCACAGCGTGGACAGCTTGCCGACCTCCGCCAACCAGGAAGATCATGTGTCTATGGCGCCGGCAGCGGGGCGCAGGTTGTGGGAGATGGCGGCGAATACGCGCGGCGTGATTGCCGTGGAGTGGCTGGCGGCGTGTCAGGGGATTGACCTGCGTGAAGGGTTAACCTCAAGCCCGCTGCTGGAGCAGGCGCGCCAGGCTCTGCGCGAGCAGGTTGCCCACTATACGCAGGATCGCTTTTTTGCTCCGGATATTGAGTGCACAACCGAACTGTTAGCCCAGGGGACGTTGTTGAAATTGATGCCTGAATTTCTGTAGATAAGCCTTGTTTAGTAGGCCGGATGCGGCGAAGCCGACATCCGGCACAACACAGCTTAACTGAACATCGCCGTAATCGAGGCGCTGGCGAGCGAGTGGAAGTGAACGTTAAAGCCAACCATCGCGCCGCTGGCGTCCTCATCGACATCAATACGCTCCACATCCAACGCGTGAACCGTAAAGATATAGCGATGGGTTTCCCCCTTCGGCGGCGCAGCACCGCCATAACCTGCTTTACCAAAATCCGTACGGGTCTGAATCACTCCATCCGGCAGAGCAACCAGCCCGGAGCCGAAGCCTTGCGTGAGTACGCGGGTATCTGCTGGCAGATTTACCACCACCCAGTGCCACCAGCCGGAGCCGGTTGGCGCATCAGGATCGTAGCAGGTCACGACAAAGCTTTTGGTCCCTGCTGGCACGTCATCCCACGCCAGATGCGGGGAAATATTATCCCCGTCATACCCCATGCCGTTAAAGACGTGGCGATGCGCAAGCTTTTCGCCATCGCGCAGATCGTTACTGATTAGTTTCATGCTGACTCCTCTCGTTAGCCAAAAAGTGTAGCCAGGAACCGTATGTAGCGTGGCGAAATATTCCGGACTGTTTTGCGTTCAATCAAGGGTGGCAAATCCGGTTTCGTGCAAACCAAGGTATGTGAGAATGTCGGCAATAGCGTTCTTGCTGATAATGTCACGACCAACAGAAGTTAAATCAGCCAGCGCTGCCTTATCCTCTCCGGTGAAGTAGGGTACTTTATTCGCACTGGTGACCAGTCCAGCCAGTGCGGCATCGAGTAAACTCCAGATACTCCTTCTCGGCGGTGTCAGGGAAAATCTGGCGAATAATCCAGCCCTGATAGGCGTAGAGATCGTCCGCCACGCCTGATACAGCATTAGCCCGGACGGCGTAGTCGCTGTCGCTGCTGGTGTCGGCGTTCTCATCGGGTAGCGCGTTCTGAATATCGCGTAACTGGCGGTCGGTACTTTTCGCAACGGTTGGGACGTGAAATGTCATTTAATAATCCTTACTGGGTGCCGGAACGTGTGCGGCGTGCCGGTGCTGTCGGTTAAACCCACTGCATGAGCGGTTATTGTGTGGTGTTGAGTATTCAGGGAGCGGCTGCGGCACGAAAAATCAAAGGGAAGCGGAGGAAAGGACCCGGCCATATTGACCGGGTTAATTATCTTACTTAACCTGACGGGCGTTGTCTGCTTTCCATTCCTCATATGTTGCTTCGAGGAACCACAAGCAGCGAGCGCCCTTATCAGTGCTTAACAACGCAGGACGTGTCCGCTGATAAAAATCCTCAACGGTTGCTGGAGCTTCAACAGGCACTCCGCAGACAATATCAGTCCCGATCATGTGCGGCCATTTTCCCGCGTCAATGACGCTGAGCGCATCAAGAGCGCCGGTTGTATTTGCTGTTAGGGCAGCAGATAAAGCATCTTCCAGTTTAATGGCCTGCTTAACATCTGCCGCAGCCGCGAGTTCTGGCGTTTTATTCAGCCACGCTTGATCGCCCGTAGCCACGCCTTTCAGCGCATCGGGCCAGTTCACTTCGCCAGCTGCTGAAGTGGCCACAATAAACGGAAGTAGTAGCAACAATGCGAGCCGTTTCATCGTACAACCTCAAGCGGGCCGCCTTCACGTCTATGAACATCGACGGAACCTTTGATATCAGCGCCGCCGTCATCTTTGAGCCATAAATAAGCTGGAATAGCCATTTTCTTAAAACTCCATTTAAGGAAAATCTCATAAAATCCTTTCACTTTAATCACTTACGTGACAAATTCACGCTATCGCTTACTAAATCACCCGTCAATTTTTGCTCAGCATTGATATAAAACGATTTGCAATTTCTTTGATGCAAATAAAAAAAGGCCGGAATAATCCGGCCTTCATGTCTAAATATTGTTACTTAATCAGTCATCGAATAATCCGGGCTGTTCCACTTTTCCACGTCCGGACCGGGCGCTGATTAATCGCTAAAAAATGTTGCACTGCGCACAGCCTCGTTTACGGCCTGGGTCAGACGACGCAACTGATCGGGCTGAATAATGTACGGCGGCATCAGATAGATCAGTTTGCCAAACGGTCGTACCCACACGCCCTGTTCAACAAAGAACTTCTGTAACGCCGCCATATTCACCGGATGCGTGGTTTCGATCACACCGATGGCGCCGAGTACGCGCACGTCGGCTACCCAACTGGAGTCTGCCGCCGGGGCGAGTTCTGTCCGCAGTTGGGCTTCAATAGCCGCCACCTGTGAGCGCCACTCGCCGGTTTCGAGTAACGACAGGCTGGCGGAGGCGACGGCGCAGGCCAGCGGATTACCCATAAAGGTTGGACCGTGCATGAAGCATCCAGCTTCACCGTTGCTGATGGTTTCCGCGACCTGACGCGTGGTCAGGGTGGCGGAAAGGGTCATCGTTCCGCCGGTTAACGCTTTGCCGAGGCACAAAATGTCCGGAGTTATATTGGCGTGTTCACAGGCAAAAAGCTTGCCTGTACGACCAAATCCGGTGGCGATTTCATCGGCAATCAGCAGGATACCTTCACGGTCGCACATCTTACGGATGCGCTTTAACCATTCGGGATGATACATGCGCATGCCGCCAGCGCCCTGCACAATCGGCTCAAGGATCACCGCCGCAATCTCGTGGCGATGCGCGGCCATCAGGCGGGCAAAAGGCACCATATCCAGTTCGTCCCACTCGCCGTCCATGCGGCTTTGCGGGGCGGGCGCAAACAGGTTCTCCGGCAGATAACCCTTCCACAGACTGTGCATCGAGTTGTCGGGATCGCAGACCGACATCGCGCCGAAGGTATCGCCGTGATAACCGTTTCGAAATGTCAGGAAACGCTGACGGGATTCGCCTTTGGCCTGCCAGTATTGCAGCGCCATTTTCATTGCTACTTCTACGGCGACCGAACCTGAATCCGCGAGAAAAACGCACTCCAGCGCCTCTGGCGTCATCGCCACCAACTGGCGGCACAGCGCAATGGCCGGGGCATGGGTAATGCCGCCAAACATCACATGTGACATGGCATCAATCTGCGTTTTCATCGCGGCGTTCAGCTGTGGGTGATTGTAACCGTGGATCGCCGCCCACCAGGATGACATGCCGTCTATCAGCCTCTCACCGCTGGCTAAAATCAGTTCGCAACCTTCGGCACGCGCCACCGGATAAACCGGTAACGGGGAGGTCATGGAGGTGTAAGGGTGCCAGATATGGCGTTGGTCAAACGCAAGATCGTCCGTTGTCATAATCGACTTGTAAACCAAATTAAAAAGATTTAGGTTTACGAGTCTACACCAAACTCATAACGAAACGTATACCAATATGGCTCATTCTTCTCGCTGGACAATGTCGCAAGTCACCGAATTATTTGAAAAACCGCTGTTGGATCTGCTGTTTGAAGCGCAGCAGGTTCACCGTCAGCACTTTGATCCGCGGCAGGTTCAGGTCAGTACGCTGCTGTCGATTAAGACCGGTGCCTGCCCGGAAGACTGCAAATACTGCCCGCAAAGCTCCCGCTATAAAACCGGTCTGGAAACGGAACGTTTGATGGAGGTTGAACAGGTACTGGACTCTGCGCGTAAAGCGAAACAGGCCGGTTCAACGCGGTTTTGCATGGGCGCGGCGTGGAAGAATCCACACGAACGCGACATGCCTTACCTGGAACAGATGGTTCAGGGCGTAAAAGAACTGGGGCTGGAAGCGTGTATGACGCTGGGTACGCTGAACGAAAATCAGGCCCAGCGGCTGGCTAATGCGGGTCTGGACTACTACAACCATAACCTCGACACCTCGCCGGAATTCTACGGCAATATCATCACAACCCGTTCGTACCAGGAGCGCCTGGATACGCTGGATAAAGTGCGTGAGGCGGGCATTAAAGTTTGCTCCGGCGGGATTGTGGGACTGGGGGAAACGGTGACCGACCGCGCGGGTCTGTTGCTGCAATTAGCGAATCTGCCAACGCCGCCAGAAAGCGTGCCGATCAACATGCTGGTGAAAGTGAAAGGCACGCCGCTTGCCGATAATGACGATGTGGATGCCTTTGATTTTATTCGTACTATCGCCGTGGCGCGGATCATGATGCCGACTTCATATGTCCGTCTTTCAGCCGGACGCGAGCAGATGAACGAACAAACCCAGGCGATGTGCTTTATGGCCGGGGCTAACTCGATTTTCTACGGCTGCAAACTGCTGACCACGCCGAACCCGAACGAAGATAAGGATTTGCTGTTGTTTCGCAAACTGGGCCTCAATCCGCAGCAAACGGCGGTGCTGGCGGGCGATAACGAACAGCAGCAACGCCTGGAGCAGGCGCTGCGTACCCCAGATACCGACGAATACTACAACGCGGCAACCGTATGACCTGGCAGCAAAAAATAGACGATGCGTTAACGGCGCGTCGTCGTGCTGATGCGTTGCGTCGGCGCTATGCGGTGACGCAGGGTGCCGGTCGCTGGCTGCAGGCCGACGGTCGCCAATACCTGAATTTTTCCAGCAACGACTACCTTGGCTTAAGCCACCATCCGCATATTATCTGCGCGTGGCAGCAAGGCGCTGAGCGTTTTGGCGTCGGCAGCGGCGGCTCGGGTCATGTCAGCGGTTATTCCGTTGCTCATCAGGCGTTGGAGGATGAGCTGGCGCAATGGCTCGGCTATTCACGGGCGCTACTGTTTATCTCCGGTTTTGCCGCTAATCAGGCGGTTATTGCCGCGCTGATGGGCAAAGAGGACCGGATTGTTGCTGACCGGCTCAGCCATGCCTCACTGCTGGAAGCTGCCAGCCTTAGCCCTGCCGTGCTACGTCGCTTTACCCATAACGATCCCCAACATCTGGAACGTCTGCTGACCACCCCCTGTCCGGGGCAACAACTCGTGGTCACTGAAGGGGTGTTCAGCATGGATGGCGATAGCGCACCGCTGGCGGAAATTCACGCGGTAGCTGAGCGGCATGGCGCGTGGTTGCTGGTGGATGATGCGCACGGGATTGGCGTGAGCGGTGAGGAAGGGCGCGGCTCGTGCTCCCGACAGCAGGTGAAACCCGAGCTGTTAGTGGTGACGTTTGGCAAAGGGTTTGGCGTCAGCGGTGCGGCAATCTTGTGCTCAGACAGCGTGGCCGATTATCTGCTGCAGTTTGCCCGTCATCTGATCTACAGCACCAGTATGCCTCCGGCGCAGGCCCAGGCCTTGCGCGCCGCGCTGGAGGTGATCCGCAGCCGCGAAGGCGATGAGCGCAGAGAAAAATTGGCGATGCTGATCCAGCGTTTTCGCGCTGGGGTGAATACGCCGGACTTAACGCTGGCGCAGTCAGACAGCGCCATTCAGCCACTGATCGTGGGCGACAATCATAAAGCCTTGCAGCTGGCGGCGGCATTACGTCAACAGGGATGCTGGGTGACGGCTATTCGCCCACCGACGGTGCCGGTTGGTACGGCCAGGCTGCGGCTTACGCTGACCCAGGCGCATGAAGTCCAGGATATCGATCGCTTACTGGAGGTGCTGCATGGCGCAGGTCAATAAGCAGGCGATTGCTGCCGCGTTTGGCCGCGCGGCTACTCACTATGAGCAACACGCGGAACTCCAGCGTCAGAGCGCCGATGCGTTACTGGCGCGACTCGATGGTCGGGCATTCTCTCAGGTTTTAGATGCGGGCTGCGGACCCGGGCGTATGAGCCGTTACTGGCGGGAGCAGGGGAGCGAGGTCTGCGCGCTGGATCTGTCGGCGCAAATGCTGACTGAAGCACAGCGTCACGATGTCGCCCACCGCTATTTGCTGGCAGATATTGAAGCCATTCCGCAGGCTGCTGCTACTTTCGACCTCGCCTGGAGCAATCTGGCCGTACAGTGGTGCAGCGATCTGCGCGGCGCGTTACGTGAGCTTTACCGGGTGGTGCGTCCTGGCGGGACGGTGGCGTTTAGTACCCTGGCGCAGGGGTCAATGCCGGAACTTCGTCAGGCGTGGCGAGCGGTTGATGAGCGGGAGCACGCCAATCGTTTTTTGCCCGTGGAGCAACTGGAAAACGCCCTGCATGGGTGGGACGTTGAATACCAGTCTCATGCCGTCACGCTGTGGTTTGACGATGCGCTGAGCGCCATGCGCTCGCTGAAGGGCATTGGCGCGACGCATTTGCATGATGGCCGCGAGCCGCGCGTCCTCACCCGCTCACAGTTGCGCCAGCTACAGCTAGCCTGGCCCTGCCAGCAGGGAAAATATCCGCTGACCTATCATCTATTTTTGGGAGTGATTCAACGTGACTAACACTTTTTTTGTCACCGGGACGGATACCGAAGTAGGGAAAACTATCGCCAGCTGCGCGTTGCTGCAGGCGGCGGGGCAGAGGGGATTGCGAACCGTCGGCTATAAGCCAGTGGCGTCGGGTAGTGAAATGACGGTTGAAGGTCTGCGCAATAGCGATGCCCTGGCATTACAGCGCAACAGCGTTGTGACGGTGGACTACGCGGCTATCAACCCCTATACCTTCGCGGAACCTACCTCACCGCATATCATCAGCGCGGACGAAGGTCGCCCCATTCAGGCCTCTGTAATGTCTGCGGGTTTACGCGCGCTGGAACAACAGGCTGACTGGGTGCTGGTGGAAGGTGCCGGCGGGTGGTTTACGCCGCTTTCGCCAACGCTGAGTTTTGCTGATTGGGTAAAAACAGAGCAGCTGCCGGTTATTCTGGTGGTTGGCGTTAAGCTCGGCTGCATCAACCACGCTATGCTGACCGCCCAGGCGGTGCAGCAGGCCGGACTGACGCTTGCCGGATGGGTCGCCAATGATGTGACGCCACCTGGCAAGCGTCATGCTGAATATATGGCAACGCTCAGGCGTATGCTTGCGGCTCCGCTGCTGGGGGAGATTCCCTGGCTGGCAGAAGAGCCGGAGCGGGCATCAACAGGACGTTATATCGATCTTAGCGTTTTGTCTGTGGCGTCACCCAGTCGTTGATTAGCGGGTTGCTGAGTTGTGTGATTTGCCCCTGAGCCACGTTGCGCCCACGGTGTAACAGGCAGTAGCAGTCAGCGACCCGACGAATAAACGGCAGGCTCTGCTCCGCGAGCATTATGGCGATGCCGAGCTCCTGGCTTAACCTTACCACCAGGTTCCCCAGCTTGTGGATATATGCCTGGCCACTTCCCCGCGTGGGCTCATCGAGGATCAGCAGGCGCGGGCGTGTGACCAGCGCGCTGGCGAGCGCAAGCTGGTGCTGATCATCTTCCGATAATGCCGCCCCTTTGGCCTGACGCAGTACGAACAACTGTGGAAACAGGCGGTAAATATCACTGCTGTTCATCGTTTCGCTTTCCTCAACCGCCTGGCGCGCAATATGCAGATTTTCCTCTACCGTCAATTGCGAAAAAATCCGTCTCTCTTGTGAAACGTAGTTAATGCCCAGCGCGATGCGATTTGCCGCCGGAATGGGACTCAGGTCGCGCGGCGGCGCGCCAGCCTGATGCCAGAACATGGTGCCGCTTTCGATCGGTAAATTGCCGATAATGCAATTGGTCAGCGTAGTCTTTCCCATTCCTGGAAGCCCCAGCACACCGGTACATTTACCGGGCAGCAGGTCGAGATCCACATCCCATAGGGAGTGTTGATTACCGTAATAATGATTCACTGCGCGAAGACTCAACATAGATTCCTCCAGCATGATGCTATCCGCCCCACGTACAGGTCGTCGGAAGAAAATTGCAATTCTCTTGCCAGAAGAGGGATTGGGGTCAAAAAACAGCAGGAGAGTGTGCCGCGCAGGCGGTAACGTCTGGCTGGCCGGAGGGCTGGCGTTGTTTTGTGCACATTGCCAGTGCCTGGCGGTGTCGTAATGGTGCAGGCAAGAAAATGATGAAAATGCGAGCAAGATCCCGGCCATTCCTGGCCGCTTCGTTAGCTGATAAATATCAAAAAATAGCGATAAATTTTTTTTATCCCTTCGGAAAAGGGAGTGAGGGCGTTTTTGCCAGGCTACAGTCCATACGGGCTGGAGGCAGTTATCCACTATTCCTGTGGATAACCTTGTGTATTAGAGTTAGAAAACACAATGTAAGCGAGAGAAGACGCGGCCTGCGACTAAATTGATGCGAAAGACGGCTCGGGATAATAGTCATTAAATTACAGAATGTTAGATAAAATCAATGGCTGTCGCAGAAGTGTCATGCGTTGCCACAAAACTTTCATCGGGCGGCTTGACAAATGTTAAAAAAGTCATTGCTTTGGGGATAACACGTTTTTGCTGGTGTTTTATCTTGTCTGAGGCCAAATTTTAGCCTGCGGTCACGGTCATTCTGATGGCGTATCAGAAATATTCTGGTGCGTTACTGTTTTTTCATCCAGTATATTTTACTGGCAAAATATACGACTGCGAGTAAAATTACACACCTGCCCGCCCATTGCTTCAGGTAGCTGCTCATGAGTAAACCGTTCAAACTAAATTCCGCTTTTAAACCCTCTGGCGATCAGCCTGAGGCTATTCGCCGTCTGGAAGAAGGGCTGGAGGATGGTCTGGCGCATCAGACGCTGCTGGGGGTGACGGGCTCGGGGAAGACATTCACCATCGCTAACGTAATTGCGGACTTGCAGCGGCCTACCATGGTGCTGGCTCCCAATAAGACGCTGGCCGCGCAGTTGTACGGTGAGATGAAAGAGTTCTTCCCGGATAACGCGGTGGAGTATTTCGTCTCCTACTACGACTATTATCAACCGGAAGCCTACGTACCAAGTTCTGACACCTTCATCGAGAAGGATGCCTCGGTTAACGAACATATTGAGCAGATGCGTCTGTCGGCGACCAAAGCGCTGCTGGAACGTCGGGATGTCGTCGTCGTCGCGTCAGTTTCCGCTATCTATGGTTTGGGCGATCCGGATCTGTATCTGAAAATGATGCTGCATCTGACGGTGGGGATGATTATCGACCAGCGTGCGATCCTGCGCCGCCTGGCGGAACTGCAATATACCCGCAACGATCAGGCATTTCAGCGCGGAACCTTTCGCGTGCGTGGTGAAGTGATCGACATTTTCCCGGCTGAATCCGACGATATCGCGCTGCGCGTGGAACTGTTTGATGAAGAGGTCGAACGTTTATCGCTGTTTGACCCGCTTACCGGGCAGGTTGAATCCACGATTTCGCGCTACACCATCTATCCTAAAACGCACTACGTGACGCCGCGCGAACGTATCGTGCAGGCGATGGAAGAAATCAAAGTTGAGCTGGCAGAGCGGCGCAAGGTCCTGCTGGCAAATAACAAACTGCTGGAAGAACAGCGGCTAAGTCAGCGTACGCAGTTCGATCTGGAAATGATGAATGAGCTGGGTTACTGCTCGGGGATTGAAAACTACTCCCGCTATCTGTCCGGGCGTGGCCCCGGCGAGCCGCCGCCGACGTTGTTTGATTACCTGCCTGCCGACGGCCTGCTGGTGGTGGATGAATCCCACGTCACTATCCCGCAAATTGGCGGTATGTATCGTGGTGACCGGGCGCGTAAAGAGACTCTGGTCGAATACGGATTCCGTCTGCCGTCGGCGCTGGATAACCGTCCGCTTAAATTTGAAGAGTTTGAAGCGCTGGCCCCGCAGACCATCTACGTCTCAGCGACGCCGGGCAACTATGAGCTGGAGAAATCCGGTGATGACGTCGTCGATCAGGTAGTACGACCGACCGGCCTGCTGGATCCGATCATTGAGGTACGCCCGGTGGCGACGCAGGTTGACGATCTGCTGTCTGAGATCCGCATCCGTGCGGCGATTAACGAACGTGTGCTGGTCACTACGCTCACGAAACGGATGGCAGAGGATCTCACCGAATACCTTGAAGAGCACGGTGAGCGGGTGCGCTATCTGCACTCAGACATCGATACCGTGGAACGTATGGAAATCATTCGTGACCTGCGTCTGGGCGAGTTTGACGTGTTGGTGGGTATCAACCTGTTACGTGAGGGTCTGGACATGCCTGAGGTCTCACTGGTGGCGATTCTGGACGCAGACAAAGAAGGGTTCCTGCGTTCTGAACGTTCGCTTATTCAGACCATCGGCCGTGCGGCGCGTAATATCAACGGGAAGGCTATTCTCTACAGCGACAAAATTACCGCCTCAATGGCTAAGGCGATAGGTGAAACTGAACGCCGTCGTGAGAAACAGCAGCTCTACAATGAAGAACACGGTATTACGCCGCAGGGGCTGAACAAGAAAGTGGTCGATATTCTGGCGCTGGGTCAGAATATTGCGAAGACTAAGGCGAAAGGCAAAGGGAAGTCACGCGCAGGCGCGAAGTCTGAAATTGTCGAACTGGATATGACGCCAAAAGCGCTGCAGCAGAAGATTCATGAGCTGGAAGGGCAGATGATGCAGCATGCGCAGAATCTTGAATTTGAAGAGGCTGCGACAATCCGCGACCAGTTGCATCAGCTGCGCGAGTTGTTTATCGCGGCATCGTAAGATTGTGCCGGAGGCGGGGGAACCCCCTCATCCGGCCTGTGGGAGTAGATCGCGTTTGTAGGCCTGATAAGCGCAGCCCATCAGGTAATTCCACTTACCCCAGCGCCTGTACCGCTTTCTCCAGCGCGTAATGCAATAGCTGGCGGTCATGGCGGTAGGGAATGTCGCTGGCTTCCAGCACTTCCTGAATAACAACGCGGTCGGTAACGGTGGATACATCCACTTTCGGGCCTACAACCACCGCATCAATCACTTTCCTGCCAACGTACTGTTCAATGATTGCCAGCTTATCGTTAAGCGTCAGGCTGGCTGCTGGCAGGCTTAATTCACGACCCAGATTGCCGATGTAGACCATCGGGGCAGGTGTGCGACGTAATGCCTGCGCCAATTCGTCGAGCAACAGGAGCGGCATCAGGCTGGTGTAAAAACTGCCGGGTCCGATCAAAATCAAATCCGCTTCGGCGATAGCTTCAACTGCCTCCCGCGTGGTGGGGACTTTTGGCGACAGCATCAGTTCCTGAGGCGGGATGGTGAGCTGATCGATATTCACTTCGCCATAGACTTCATGTCCCTGATCGTCGATAGCCATCAGATCCACCGGCAGCTCCGACATCGGAATTAAATGCGCGTCAACTTTCAGCAGATTACGAATTAAATTGATGGCTTCCAGAGGTCGCACACTGAGGTGATCGAGCGCCTTTAACATCAGATTTCCGAGGTTATGCCCGGAAAGCTCACCATTACCGCCAAAACGATACTCAAACATGGCGGATGCAACGCTGGGTTGAGTAATTAACTGGTTCAGACAGTTACGCATGTCTCCCCAGGCAATGCCTCCTTCAGAGCGACGAATACGACCTGTCGACCCGCCGTTATCGGTCGTGGTGACGATCCCCGTCAGGCGTGAACCTAAAGGGGAAAGAGAGGAGAGAACGCGTCCCAGTCCATGCCCTCCGCCGAGAGCGACAACGCGGTCCAGATCTGCCAGCGTGCGAGTGCGCATATATTTTCCTGATATCAATTGATCGGCGCTACAGTAACGTAAATAGTGTGTTTTCAGCAATTATCCAGGCGGAATCTGGCGTAATTTTTTTCTGCGATCTACTCCTTTCTGACGAGATGCACCTGCCGGCAAGATGATGTATATCAATGCAAAACTGTGGTTTTTGCTTATTCTGTAGCGAAATTGCACGATCATGTCGCTATATATGTGTTTATACAGCGAAAGTGTACATGGTAAAAGCGTCATTTACACGCTAGTATCGGCATAACCACAATGTACTCTGAATAATTTGAGTTGCAGGAAGGCAGTGAGCGAGAAAATCCCCCGTAAGCGGACATAAGTACGTGACTGGGGGGAACGAGCAAAGCCCACGCTTCTGCAATTTGAAGTATGACGAGAATAAACACTCTAGCCTCTGCACCTGGGTCAAATGATACGGTGCTTTGGCCGTGACAATACTTGAATAAGTTTGTCACCAGGGCGTAGGAAGAAATGACTACGTCTCCCGTATTTGGAAAGGTGTACATGGGCTCTCAACTTACCGATGCTTTCGCACGTAAGTTTTACTACTTACGTTTGTCGATTACCGATGTGTGTAACTTTCGTTGCACCTACTGCCTGCCGGATGGCTATAAGCCCGGCGGTGTCACCAATAACGGCTTTTTGACCGTTGATGAAATTCGCCGCGTCACGCGCGCGTTCGCCAGTCTGGGAACGGAAAAAGTGCGTCTGACAGGGGGCGAACCTTCATTGCGTCGCGACTTTACCGACATTATCGCCGCCGTGCGCGAAAACGATGCCATCCGTCAGATTGCGGTGACCACTAATGGTTATCGTCTGGCGCGTGATGCCGCTGCCTGGCGCGATGCCGGACTGACCGCACTTAACGTCAGCGTCGACAGCCTCGATGCCCGTCAGTTTCACGCCATTACCGGGCAGGACAAATTTCAGCAGGTGATGGCAGGCATTGACGCAGCCTTTGATGCGGGTTTTGAAAAAGTGAAAGTCAATACCGTGCTGATGCGCGACGTAAACCATCATCAACTGGACACCTTCCTGGCGTGGGTTCAGCCCCGTCCTATCCAACTACGCTTTATTGAACTGATGGAAACGGGTGAGGGCAGCTCTCTCTTCCGTAAACACCATATCTCAGGCCAGGTCCTGCGCGATGAGCTGCTGCGTCGCGGCTGGATCCACCAGATCCGACAGCGCAGCGACGGCCCGGCTCAGGTTTTCTGTCATCCTGACTATGCTGGTGAAATTGGTCTGATCATGCCTTATGAGAAAGACTTCTGCGCCACCTGCAACCGTCTGCGCGTTTCCTCTGTCGGCAAACTGCATCTGTGTTTATTTGGTGAAGGCGGTGTAAGCCTGCGTGATTTGCTGGAAGATGACACTCAGCAGTCGGCGCTGGAAGAACGCATTTCAGCCGCGCTGCTGGAGAAAAAGCAGACTCATTTCCTGCATCAGAACAATACCGGTATTACGCAAAACTTATCTTACATTGGCGGCTGATCGCTAAAAGGAGTTTTTCATGAGTCAGGTAAGCGCTGAATTTATCCCGACACGCATTGCTATTCTTACTGTTTCCAACCGTCGCGGCGAAGAAGATGACACCTCCGGCCATTATCTGCGTGACTCGGCGCAAGAGGCGGGGCATCAGATTGTCGACAAGGCGATTGTCAAAGAGAACCGCTACGCCATTCGCGCCCAGGTTTCTGCATGGATTGCCAGTGAGGATGTGCAGGTTGTGCTCATTACAGGCGGCACGGGCTTAACCGAAGGGGACCAGGCGCCAGAAGCGCTGCAACCGCTGTTCGACAGAGAAGTCGAAGGGTTTGGTGAAGTATTCCGTATGCTGTCGTTTGAAGAGATTGGCACCGCGACGCTGCAATCCCGGGCGATTGCTGGAGTGGCCAACAAAACGCTGATTTTCGCCATGCCGGGGTCGACTAAAGCGTGTCGTACCGCATGGGAAAATATCATTGCGCCGCAGCTCGATGCCCGTACGCGTCCGTGTAATTTCCACCCACATTTGAAGAAATAAGTATGTCGCAACTGACTCATATTAACGCCGCTGGCGAAGCGCATATGGTGGATGTCTCCGCCAAAGCGGAAACCGTACGCGAGGCGCGTGCAGAAGCATTCGTTACCATGCGTAGCGAAACGCTGGCGATGATTATCGACGGCAGCCACCATAAGGGCGACGTTTTCGCCACGGCGCGTATTGCCGGTATTCAGGCCGCCAAACGGACCTGGGATCTTATCCCGCTGTGCCATCCGCTGATGTTGAGCAAGGTTGAAGTTAATCTGCACGCCGAGCCGGAACACAACCGCGTACGCATTGAAACGCTGTGTCGCCTGACCGGGAAAACCGGCGTCGAAATGGAAGCGTTAACGGCGGCCTCCGTGGCAGCGTTGACCATCTATGATATGTGCAAAGCGGTGCAAAAGGATATGGTGATTGGTCCGGTGCGTCTGCTGGCTAAAAGCGGCGGCAAATCGGGAGATTTTAAGGTGGATGCGCATGATTAAGGTTCTTTTCTTTGCTCAGGTACGGGAATTGGTGAACACGGATGCGATAGAAGTCGCCGCTGAGTTTGCAACGGTAGAAGCGCTGCGCCGGAGTCTTGCGGCAAAAAGCGATCGCTGGGCGTTGGCGCTGGAAGACGGCAAGCTGCTGGCAGCGGTAAACCAGACGCTGGTCAGTTTTGACCATCCCCTTAATGCGGGTGACGAAGTGGCTTTCTTCCCACCGGTAACCGGAGGCTAAGATGGCTGAAACGCGAATTGTTGTTGGTCATGCGCCGTTCAGCGTCGGGGATGAGTATCCCTGGCTGGCCGAACGCGATGAAGATGGCGCGGTGGTCACTTTCACCGGTAAAGTCCGCAATCACAATCTCGGCGATAGCGTGCAGGCGTTAACGCTGGAACACTATCCGGGAATGACCGAAAAAGCGCTGGCGGAGATTGTCGACGAAGCGCGTGCGCGCTGGCCGCTGGGACGAGTAACGGTCATTCATCGCATTGGCGAACTGTGGCCGGGTGACGAAATCGTTTTTGTTGGCGTGACCAGTGCGCATCGCAGCAGCGCGTTTGATGCCGGGCAGTTCATTATGGATTATCTGAAAACCCGCGCACCGTTCTGGAAGCGCGAGGCCACGCCAGAAGGTGAGCGCTGGGTTGATGCCCGCGACAGCGATAAGCTAGCAGCAAAACGCTGGTAGAGTACAATTGGTGTAGGCTCATACTGATTCAGGAGATTGTCATGGACCGATTCCCACGATCCGATTCTATTGTACAGGCCCGTTCCGGCCTGCAAACGTATATGGCGCAGGTGTACGGCTGGATGACCTGCGGATTGTTGCTGACGGCGTTTATCGCCTGGTATGCAGCAAATACGCCCGCGGTGATGATGTTTGTCTTCTCCAGCAAAATCACCTTCTTTGGACTGATCATCGCCCAGCTAGCGCTGGTGTTCGTCCTGTCCGGCATGGTGCAAAGGCTCAGCGCGGGAATGGCGACCACGCTGTTTATGCTCTATTCGGCATTAACCGGGCTGACGCTATCAAGCATTTTTATCGTCTATACCTACTCGTCTATCGCCAGCACCTTCGTGGTCACCGGCGGGATGTTCGGGATCATGAGTTTGTACGGCTACACCACCAAACGCGATCTCAGCGGTTTCGGCAATATGCTGTTTATGGCGCTGATCGGTATTGTGCTGGCCTCGCTGGTTAACTTCTGGCTGAAGAGCGAAGCGCTGATGTGGGCGGTGACCTATATTGGGGTGATTGTGTTTGTCGGCCTGACCGCTTATGACACGCAGAAGCTGAAAAATATCGGTGAGCAGATCGACCTGCGTGACAGCTCAAATCTGCGTAAATACGCAATTCTTGGGGCCTTAACGCTGTATCTGGACTTCATCAACCTGTTCCTGATGCTGCTGCGTATCTTCGGCAATCGTCGTTAACTCTCTGTTGCCGGATGGCGTAAGCCGCCATCCGGTGAATTATTTCGCCATCGCCTTCTCGTTTTTTACCCGCAACTTTTTCGCCCGACTCTCCAGCAGCAAATAGCACATCAGCGCCAGCAGCAGCGGAATAAAATAGTACAGCACGCGATACGCGAGCAGGGCGGCAATGATTGTCCCCTGAGAGGTATTCTCTCCTGCCAGCAGCGCCATAAAGACCGCCTCCAGCACACCAATCCCCGCCGGAATATGCACGATAACACCGGCGATACTGCTCACCAGCAGCACGCCCAGCACGAAGAAATAGTTGATATTCTGACCCAGCAACAGCCAGATAATCGCCCCCATTACCATCCAGTTAGTACCGGATATCGCCATTTGCGCGAGGGCAAATTTCCAGGAGGGCAGTACCAGTTTTTGGCCCTTGATGGTGATGTGGCGATGTTTGGCGAAAGCGCAAAACCACAGATAAACAACAATCATCAGCAGCAGCGCAATGCCTAAGAGGCGTAGCGTACCTTCATCGATATACCAGTGCGCGGGCAGTTCAACGACGCCGAAGGTGAAAATAAAACCGCCCAGCAGAATATAGCCCAGCCAGTTAGTGGTAATGCTCAGTGAAAAAATTCGCGTAATTGTGCTCCCCGGCAATCCGAGACGCGAGTAGAGACGATAACGCATCCCAATACCGCCCACCCAGGTGCTTAACGTCAGGTTGAAGGCGTAACAGATAAACGACACCAGCATGACCTGGCGTTTTGCCAGCTTGTGCCCGCAGTAGTAGCGCCCGAGCAGGTCATAGCAGCCGTAAAGTAAATAACTGACAATCACCAGCCCTACGGCGCTGAGCAGGGCGGTCCGATTGTAATCGCGGATTACCGTCCACACTTCCTGCCAGTTGACCTTGCTGGCATAAACGACCAGCAATGCGATGACCGCAATAAAAAATAGCCATGTGAGGATCTTTTTCGCTAAGCGCCAGCGTCGGTGGTTTTTTGGCATCAGGTTTCCCCTCCTGCATCCTCAGTCGGAATACGATCCTGGGTTTCCAGAGTTGGCTGTGCGGGGGGTTCTACCTCGGCCAGATGCGGGGTGTGCGCCGGTAGCCAGCCGACCAGCGCCGGGAAGTGGCGTAAAAAGTGGAAGGCCAGCACGCTTTTGGTCAGGTTCCACCAGGTACGTTTTGGCAGCATTGATTCATCAACTCGCTTGCAGTCCTGCGCAATAATGGGGTTCAGGTTGTCACGCAGGGCCTGGTTAAACGTGCGGTCATGAATAATAAGATTTGCCTCCAGATTGAGCGACAGACTGAGCGGGTCGAGATTGCTGGAACCTACCGTCGCCCAATGATCGTCCATCAGCGCGACTTTACCATGCAGGGGCTTACGCCGGTATTCATAGACATGGACGCCGCCTTTAACCAGATAGTTATACAGCAGGCGGGCACCCACTTTCACAATCGGCATATCCGGTTCACCCTGGACGATGAGTTTTACCCGAACACCGCGTCGCGCAGCTTTTCGTAGGGCATGCAGCAGGCGATAACCCGGAAAGAAATAGGCATTGGCAATGATCACTTCCCGCCGGGCCTGGGTCAGCATTTTCAAATAGTGGCGTTCAATATCATCGCGATGCTCTTCGTTATCGCGCCAGACAAACAGCGCCTGAGCTTCGCCAGGCCGATGATTCTCAATTGCCCGGTGATGACGTCGCCACCAATGTCGTACGGCGCTCTGTCCTGGTAAGTTATCCAGCAAGAATTTCAGGATGTCGGCCACGACAGGACCTTCCACGCGAACGGCGTAATCCTGCTTGGCCTCGGGACCGTAATCAGACATGTGTTCAGCGGAATAATTAATACCGCCGACAAAGGCAACACGATCATCAATGACCACAATTTTGCGATGCATACGGCGAAAGAGATTGGTGCGCATACCGAACAGACGCGGGCGCGGATCGTAGTAGCGGAAAATAACGCCAGCTACGGTCAACTCTTCGACAAAACTGTCGCTAAGATCCGGCGAACCGTAACCGTCCAGCAGCACCTCTGCTTTGATTCCGCGCTGGGCGGCTCCGAGCAAGGCGGCATGCAGCTGTTTTCCGACCGCATCTTCAAACCAGATAAAAGTCTCAAGGATAATTTTTTTCTGTGCTTGTGCAATGGCGTCAAAGACGGCGGGATAGTATTGATCGCCGTTTTCCAGTAGTTGAATTTGATTGCCTTCACGCCAGCCATTTTTCATAAATGAATCTCCGCACTCAGGGGGGCATGATCGGACAAATGTCGCCAGTGACGCAGCGCCAGCGTCGTTGGGGTACTGGCATTCGCGTTTTTCACATAGATCCTGTCCAGACGCAGCAGGGGAAACTGCACCGGAAACGTCCGCGCCGGGCGACCGTGGGCGCGGGTAAAAATCTCGTCAAGGCCGGCCCTGGCTTTCAACGGGTGATTGGCCGTTTGCCGCCAGTCGTTAAAATCTCCGGCGATCACCACGGGCTCCGCGTCGGGCAGGGCATTGACCCAGCCAGCCAGCATAGCGAGCTGGGCCTGACGGTGTGCTTCACGCAAACCGAGATGCACGCACATGACATGGATTGGGTGCGAGAGCATTGGCGGCACGATGCGGCAGTAGAGGACCCCGCGCTTTTCACTCGCGCCGACGGACACATCGCGATTTTCATAATGTTCAATGGGATAACGCGACAGCACCGCGTTACCGTGATGCCCTTGCGGGTACACGGCGTTACGCCCGTAGGCGAAGTCGCTCCACATGGTGTCCGCCAGAAATTCGTAGTGGGTGGTATCCGGCCAGTTCTCAATCTGCAGCGAGTGAGCATCGTGCGCGCCCATAACTTCCTGCAGGCACACAATGTCTGCACCGACCGTTCTGACAGCCTCCCGTAGCTCAGGCAAAATAAAACGCCGGTTGAAGGCGGTGAACCCTTTGTGAGTATTAATGGTGAGCACATTGAATGAAAATTGAACTCCCGATCCGCTCATGAGCCTCCCGTTGGCGTCACTTCCTAAATAAAATAGTGTAGTCGTCGTCACAAAAAGATGCGGTGTTGCGGAATTTTCCGTAAAGTCCGGTACTCTGAATAATTAGTTGAAAATCCTTCAGGAGAAAAGCCATGAGGTGGCAACAACGTGTTCGTGTCGCAACGGGTCTAAGTTGCTGGCAGATTGTGTTGCATTTACTGGTAGTGGCGTTGCTGGTAATGGGCTGGATGAGCGGTACGCTGGTGCGCGTCGGCCTGGGATTATGCGTCGTTTACGGCGTAACGGTTTTATTAATGCTGGCCTTGCAACGTCACCATGAACAGCGCTGGCGCGACGTAGCTGATGTGCTGGAAGAGCTGACTACCACGTGGTATTTCGGTGCCGCGATGATCGTACTGTGGTTGCTGTCGCGCGTGCTGCAAAACAACGTCTTGCTGGCCCTGGCGGGGCTGGTGATCCTTGCCGGACCCGCCGTGGTCTCGCTGTTGGCGAAAGACAAAAAGCTACATCACCTTGCGTCTAAACATCGCATACGCCGCTGAGCCGGTCGTGGCCGCTATCACCAACAGCGGCCACAAACTTCCCCACACAATCTGCAGACTCGCATCCTTCAGGTAAATCTGTTTCGTGATGTCCGTAAAATGGCGGATTGGGTTTATCCACGTCAGATTCTGTAACCAGACCGGCATATTTTCGACCGGCGAGACGTAGCCTGAAAGTAAAATCGCCGGCATCATAAACACAAACACGCCGATAAACGCCTGCTGCTGGGTGGCGCACAGTGATGAAATCAGCAGACCAAAGCCGACCAGCGACAGCCCGTAAATCACCATCGTGAAATAGAACAGCGCCAATGAACCGGCAAACGGAATGTTATAAGCCCAGATGCCGATCGCCAGCACAATGGTGGCCTGAAACGTTGCCACAATTAACGCGGGCACCGCTTTACCGATGAATATCTGCCAGGTGGTAAGCGGGGAGACCAGCAACTGATCCAGTGTGCCTTGCTCGCGCTCGCGGGCAACCGAGAGCGAAGTGACGATCATGACGCCGATGGTGGTGATCATGGCGATCAGCGACGGAACCACAAACCATTTGTAATCCAGATTCGGGTTATACCAGTTACGCACCACCAGCTCGCTATTGTTCGGTTTCGGCTTGCCGTCCATCAGCTCCTGCTGATACTCCTTAACGATTTGTTGCAGGTAATTCGCGGCAATTTGCGCACTGTTAGAGTTACGCCCGTCGAGAATAATCTGCATGGGAGCCTGCTGGAAGGTATCCAGATTACGCGAAAAGTTGGCCGGGAAGCGCACCAGCAACAGGGCTTTTTGCGTGTCGATGGTGGGCTGGATCTCCTGTGGGCTTTTCAGCAGCAGAACGTGCGTAAAGGCGCTGGCGCGAGCGAAGCGCTGGGTTAGTTCCACCGAATGTTTACCGTTGTCTTCGTTATAGATAGCGATAGTGGCGTTGGTGACTTCCAGCGTGGCCGCGAACGGGAACAGAATAACCTGAATTAGCACCGGTAAAATCAGAATGGCTCGCGTCTGCGGTTCACGTAACAGCGATTGCAGCTCTTTACGAATTAATGTCCATAAGCGATGAAACATGCCCGTCCCCTTAATCCAGCCGACGTTTGGTTTTAAGCCACGTCAGGCCAATAAACATCACCGCCGAAGCGATTAAAAACAGCACGTTGATAATCAGCACCACCGGAATATTTCCCGCCAGAAACAGGCTTTGTAGGGTGCTGACGAAATAACGAGCCGGAATAATATAGGTTACTGCCCGGATAATCGCCGGCATGCTGTCTATCTGGAAGATAAAACCCGACAGCATAATCGAAGGCAGGAAGGCGGCGTTTAGCGCGACCTGCGCGGCGTTAAACTGGTTGCGGGTGATGGTGGAGATAAGCAACCCCATGCCGAGCGTGCTGAGCAGGAACAGGCTGGTAATAAAAAACAGGATCAGCAACGAACCGCGATAAGGCACGCCGAGAATAAACACCGACACCAGCATACACAGCAGCATCGCCAGCATGCCCAGAAAGTAATAGGGGATCAGTTTGCACAACAGCAGTTCGACGCGGGTGACTTCGGTAGACAACAGCGCTTCCATGGTTCCGCGCTCCCATTCGCGCGCCACCACTAATGAGGTGAGGATAGCGCCAATGACCGTCATGATGATGGTTACCGCCCCGGGAATAATAAAATGTTGGCTGATGGCCGCCGGGTTAAACCAGTAGCGGGTCTGCACGTCGATCAAAGGTTCAAATGATTCTCCGCGATCTTCCGCCCGCTGTTGTTGCCAAATCTGCCAGATGCCTTCGACATAACCCTGTACAAAGTTAGCGGTATTCGGTTCACTGCCGTCGGTGATCACCTGGATCGGCGCCACGTCGTTGGGTCGCGCCATCTGCTGGGCGAAATCCACCGGGATCACCACTAGCCCGCGAATGCGCCCGGCCTGCATTTTCTCAATCAATTCTTGACGGTTATCGCTGATGGTGGCGTCAATATACGGTGAACCGGTCATGGTATGGGTAAAATCCAGCGCCTCTTCGCTTTGCTGTTCGAGCAGAATCCCTACCCGCAGCTTGCTGGAGTCGAGGTTGATCCCGTAGCCGAAGATAAACAGCAGCAGCAGCGGGATCACCACCGCAATCAGCCAACTGCTGGGATCGCGGACGATCTGGCGCGTCTCTTTCACGCACAGCGCGCGTACGCGACGCCAGGAGAGAACGGAGTTACTCATGCGTATGCTCCTTATCCCAGTCATTGATTAGCGTGATAAAGGCCTGTTCCATGGTCGGGTCTGGCGTCTCACTGTCAGCAGCCTGAGCTTTCAGGTCGTCCGGCGTACCGCTGGCAATCAGTTTTCCGCGATACACCAGCCCGATGCGATCGCAGTATTCTGCCTCATCCATAAAGTGGGTGGTCACCATCACCGTGACGCCTTTTTCCACCATGCTGTTGATATGTAACCAGAACTCCCGACGGGTGAGGGGATCGACCCCGGAAGTGGGTTCATCGAGGAACAGAATGTCGGGTTCATGCATCAGCGAACAGGCCAGCGCCAGACGCTGTTTAAAACCCAGCGGCAGTTCGTCGGTGGCGTGGGAGGCGATACTCTTCAGGCCGAATGCCTCGCTCATCCGCTCGATTTTCTCCTTCTGCGCCCGACCGCGCAGGCCGTAGACGCCGGAGAAAAAGCGCAGATTCTGTTCAACCGTCAGGTTGCCATACAGGGAGAATTTCTGCGCCATATAGCCCAGATGCTGGCGCGCTTTACCGGAGCTGACCTTCAGGTCCATGTCCAGCACCAGCGCTTTACCCGAGGTGGGGACCAGCAGGCCGCACATCATTTTAAAGGTAGTGGATTTGCCCGCGCCGTTGGGCCCTAACAAACCAAAAATCTCGCCGCGCTGCACGGCAAAGTCTACGTGGTCGGTAGCGGCAAAATCGCCAAATTTTTTGGTCAGCGCTTTGGCTTCGATCACCGTTTCACCTGGCGTGCCTTCCACGGTATGCAGGATAGCGCCCAGCGGTGACTCCGATGTTCCGGCCCCGCCGAGTAAATCGATAAAGGCATCCTCGAAGCGGGGGGCGGTTTCGTTGATGGTTATCTCCGGCATGCCGTCAGCGTTTTGAATCTGCTGGGCCGTCGCTTCTTTTTTCAGGATTAAGCGGACGGATTTCCCCTGAATCATCCCGTCGCTAACCTGCGGCAGTTTTAACGTGCGTTGCAGCAGTCGGCGGTTATTTTCCTGCGAACTGCTCATCAGGAAGCTGCGACCCGACATGGTTTGCGTAAGCTGAGTGGGATCGCCCTGATACAGCAATTCACCTTCGTTCATCAGCAGCACATCACGGCATTGTTCAGCTTCATCCAGATACGACGTGCTCCAGAGGATCAGCATGCCGTCCCCGGCCAGCTCATGAACCATTTGCCACAGTTCGCGACGGGAAATAGGGTCGACGCCCACGCCAGGCTCATCCAGCAGTAACACGCTGGGTTCACCGACCAGCGTACAGGCAAGTCCGAGCTTCTGTTTCATGCCGCCGGAAAGCTTGCCGGCCAGGCGTCCGGTAAACGGCCCCAGCGAGGTAAATTCCAGTAGTCGGGCAAAGGTTTTTTCTCGCGCTTCACCGGTAACGCTACGTAAATCTGCATAGAGATTGAGGTTCTCCATGACGGTCAAATCTTCATACAGACCAAATTTCTGCGGCATGTACCCCAGTACCGCATGCAGCGCGCTGTCGTCTTTGATGGGATCAAAACCAATTACCGTTGCGCTACCGGCGTCGGGTTTCAACAGCCCTGCAAGCATTCGCATCAGCGTGGTTTTGCCAGCGCCATCCGGCCCGACCAGCCCGGTCACGTAGCCCGCATGAACGGTACAGTCGAGTGGGGCGACGGCCGGTTTATCCATTCCGGCAAAGTTTTTCGTCAGTCCATTCAGCGTAATGACGGCGTCATTCATGCCGTGCCTCATCGCTGAACTTTATCGTTACCGGCATTCCCTGGCGCAGCGCATCGTCCGCGTCAGTCACCACAATACGCAGGCGATAAACCAGGTCGGTGCGCAGGTCAGGGGTCTCGACTGTTTTTGGGGTAAACTCGGCGGTGGGCGACACGAAGCCGATTTTACCGTGATACGGTTTGTCCGGACGGCCATCGGTGTAAAGCAGGATTTCGCGTCCTGGCTGCGCCTGGCTCAGATTTCGTTCGTCAACGTAGGCGCGAACCCATACCGGACGCGTGAGTGACAGCGTCAGTACCGTGCCCCCTTCGTTCAACATGCTGCCGGGTTCGACCGCACGGGTGAGTAAAGTGCCGTCAGACGGCGAGGTCAGCGTGGTGTCATGCAAATTAAGCTCTGCCTGGGCCAGCTCGGCCTGAGCTTGTTCGAGCGTGGCTTTCGCCTGCTCAATGTCCTGCACACGATTACCGCTGCGGTATTGGCTGAGTTTATCCTGTGCGGATTTCAGAGAGGCCAGCGCCTGATCGCGTGATGAACGGGCGTTTTCCAGATCGTTGGCGGAGATAGTGCGGCTTTTCCACAATCCCACCTGCCGATTGTAAAAGTTTTGCGCGTAATCATAGGCTGCCTGCGCCTGTTTGACTGCCGCTGCGGTTTGCGCGATCTCCTCTTCACGATACCCTGCCAGCATCAGATCGTATTGCGCCTGGGCGGCGGCAACATTCGCTTTTGCCTGCATTAATGCGTTTTCGTACGGTGCACGGTCCAGTTCGCCCAGCACCTGACCGGCGGTAATGGCATCGCCTTCGTCAACCGCCAGCGAGGCCAGCCTGCCGCCGACGCGAAAACTCAGGTTGACGCTACGGATATCGACATTGCCGTACAGCGTCAGACCGTTATCTTGCCGACTTTGATACCACCACGTTCCACCGGCAATCACGGCAACGAGGGCCGCGATGACCAGCCCGAGAACGACAGGTTTTTTCATGACTCCAGACTCCTTTGCGTTAAACCTTGCAGAATAAGATCGATGTGACAGGTGATCGTTTGGTCAATCAGCGCGGTTTTATCCTCATCAAATTGTGACCAGCCCGTACGCAACAGAATGGTTTCTTTCCCCAGACGAAAGGCCAGTACCTCGCCGAGTAGGGCGTGGGTGTGCAGGATCATTTGGGTATCGTTGGCATCGCCGCCGGTATAGGCAGCAATCAGGCGCGTCAGGTGAGTATGTAGCGGATTGATAACCTGGTCGTGCACCAGTTGATAAGCCGCGGTGGGGGAAAGCTGTTCGCGCGAAATAAATTTGCTCAGGTTAACGGTATCGTCCTGGGTTAAAAGCATGATCATATTTTTGCAGGCGCGGAGGATCAGTTCGCGCATCGCGCCACGATCCGGTTCCGGCTGAGCAAACAGACGCTCGGCTTCTTCAGCGTGCGGGCGAAACTGTGAGCCGATAAAATCCGCAATCCACTGGGCGCAGGCGAGATATAAATCCTCTTTTGAGCCAAAATAGTAGGTGATAGCAGCAATATTTTGCCCGGCCTGCGCGGCGATATCGCGAGTAGTGGCGTGCAGACCATACTCGCCAAACTGCGCCAGCGCGGCGGCAATGAGCTGATTTTTCGCCTGTTCACCTTTGGTTGTCATGGTGGGTGTATTCATAGCACGACTCAGATCTTAATCAATCGATTGATTAAGATTATGACTGATGTGTAACCTTGTCCAGTCCGGACCGTTATTTTTCAGCGCAGGGATAATTTATGCGGCACATCACAAAAACTGCTACACTCCGCCCCTTCATGACATTGTGGTTTTTGTCATCTTTATTATATGTATCTCCCTGAAAACGACACCGGTAACGGTCAGGGTGGTTCGGAGTTGTTATGTCTTTTGATTCCCTTGGTTTAAACCCTGAAATTTTACGTGCCGTTGCCGAGCAGGGTTACCGTGAACCTACCCCTATTCAGCAGCAGGCGATCCCTGCCGTGCTGGAAGGCCGCGATCTGATGGCCAGCGCCCAGACCGGTACGGGGAAAACGGCAGGTTTTACCCTGCCGCTGTTGCAGCACCTGATTACCCATCAGCCGCATGGCAAAAGCCGTCGTCCGGTGCGTGCGCTGATCCTCACGCCAACCCGCGAACTGGCGGCCCAGATTGGCGAAAACGTACGTGATTACAGTAAGTATCTGAATATTCGCTCGCTGGTGGTCTTCGGCGGCGTGAGCATTAACCCACAGATGATGAAGCTGCGCGGCGGTGTGGATGTGCTGATCGCCACGCCTGGTCGTTTGCTCGATCTGGAACACCAGAATGCGGTGAAACTGGATCAGGTTGAGATTCTGGTACTGGATGAAGCTGACCGCATGCTGGATATGGGCTTTATTCATGATATCCGTCGCGTTCTGGCGAAACTGCCGGCAAAACGCCAGAACCTGCTGTTCTCAGCAACGTTCTCTGATGATATTAAGTCGCTGGCCGAAAAGCTGCTGCACAATCCGCTGGAAATCGAAGTGGCGCGCCGTAATACCGCGTCAGAGCAGGTGACTCAGCACGTTCATTTCGTTGATAAAAAGCGTAAACGTGAACTGTTGTCGCAGATGATCGGTCAGGGCAACTGGCAGCAGGTGCTGGTGTTTACCCGTACCAAACATGGTGCAAACCATCTGGCGGAACAGCTGAATAAAGACGGCATTCGCAGCGCGGCGATCCACGGTAATAAATCTCAGGGGGCGCGTACGCGTGCGCTGGCTGATTTTAAATCCGGTGATATTCGTGTGCTGGTGGCGACCGATATTGCCGCGCGCGGTCTGGATATTGAAGAGCTGCCGCACGTGGTGAACTACGAGCTGCCAAACGTCCCGGAAGATTACGTGCACCGTATTGGTCGTACCGGTCGTGCGGCCGCTACCGGCGAAGCGTTGTCTCTGGTGTGCGTCGATGAACACAAGCTGCTGCGTGACATCGAGAAGCTGCTGAAAAAAGAGATCCCGCGAATTGCGATGCCAGGCTACGAGCCAGACCCGTCCATCAAAGCCGAGCCGATCCAGAATGGTCGCCAGCAGCGTGGCGGCGGTGGTCGCGGTCAGGGTGGAGCAGGGCGTAGTCAGCAGCCGCGTCGTCAGGATGGCGGTGCGCCAAAAGCGAAACCGCGTAGCGGCGAAGGCAAACCGGCGGGCGATAAGCCTCGTCCACCGCGCCGTCCGCGCAAACCGTCTACAGCGCAGTAATTGCGAGCCCGGCCGAAAGGTCGGGCTTTTCTTTTTGCGACACGTATCAGAAAGTGCCACAATAGTGGCTGTTTATACAGTACTTCAGGTTTTCTCATGGCACTAACGGCTGCGCTAAAAGCGCAAATTGCCGCCTGGTATAAGGCGCTTCAGGAACAGATCCCCGACTTTATTCCCCGTGCGCCGCAGCGGCAGATGATTGCTGACGTCGCGAAAACGCTCACCGGGGAAGAAGGGCGGCATCTGGCGATTGAAGCGCCGACCGGGGTGGGGAAAACGCTGTCGTACCTGATTCCCGGTATTGCCATAGCGCGTGAAGAACAAAAAACGCTGGTGGTCAGTACCGCCAACGTTGCTTTACAGGATCAGATCTACAGCAAAGATTTACCGCTGCTGCGCAAAATTATCCCCGATCTGCGTTTTACCGCCGCGTTTGGTCGCGGGCGTTACGTCTGCCCGCGTAATTTAGCGGCGCTGGCCAGTAGCGAACCCAATCAGCAGGATCTGTTGGCCTTTCTCGACGATGACCTGACGCCCAACAACCAGGAAGAACAAAAGCGCTGCGCCAGGCTAAAAGGCGATCTCGATAGCTACAAGTGGGACGGGCTGCGCGATCACACGGATATCGCTATCGACGACGGACTCTGGCAACGCCTGAGCACTGATAAAGCCAGCTGTTTGAATCGTAACTGTCACTACTATCGTGAATGCCCCTTTTTTGTCGCCCGCCGTGAGATTCAGGAAGCCGAAGTGGTGGTGGCTAACCACGCGCTGGTGATGGCGGCCATGGAAAGCGAAGCTGTTTTGCCGGAGCCGAAGAACCTGCTGCTGGTCCTTGATGAAGGTCACCATTTGCCGGACGTCGCGCGCGATGCGCTGGAGATGAGCGCAGAAATCAGCGCCCCCTGGTATCGGCTGCAGTTGGATCTGTTTTGCAAATTAGTAGCCACCTGCCTGGAACAGTTTCGTCCAAAAACCACGCCGCCGCTGGCGAATGCCGAGCGTCTGAGCGGTCACTGTGAGGAACTGTATGAGCTGATTTCATCGCTCAATAACATTCTTAATCTGTACATGCCTGCGACCCAGGAGGCGGAACACCGCTTCGCGATGGGCGAACTGCCTGCGGAAGTGATGGAGATTTGTCAGCGTCTGGCGAAGCTAACAGAAATGCTGCGCGGTCTGGCGGAACTGTTCCTCAACGATCTCAGCGAAAAAACCGGCACCCACGATATTGTGCGTCTGCATCGGGTTATTTTGCAGATGAATCGGGCGCTGGGCATGTTTGAGGCGCAAAGCAAACTGTGGCGGCTGGCTTCGCTCGCGCAGTCTTCAGGCGCGCCGGTGAGTAAATGGGCGACGCGCGAAGTGCGTGACGGGCAGATCCACGTCTGGTTCCACTGTGTGGGGATCCGTGTGAGCGATCAGCTTGAACGACTGCTGTGGCGCAGCGTACCGCATATTATCGTGACCTCCGCCACGCTGCGTTCGCTCAACAGCTTCTCGCGTTTGCAGGAGATGAGCGGGCTGAAAGAAAAAGCAGGGGACAGGTTTATCGCGCTGGATTCACCGTTTAATCACGTTGAGCAAGGCAAAATCGTCATTCCGCAGATGCGCTACGAACCGTCAATTGATAACGAAGAGCAGCATATCGCGGAAATGGCCGCCTATTTCCGCGAACAGCTGGAAAGTAAAAAGCATCAGGGCATGCTAGTACTCTTTGCCAGCGGTCGGGCAATGCAGCGTTTTCTTGAGCACGTTACCGATCTGCGCCTGCTGTTGCTGGTACAGGGCGACCAGCCGCGCTATCGACTGGTGGAGCTGCACCGCAAGCGGGTGACCAACGGCGAGCGTAGCGTACTGATTGGGCTGCAATCTTTTGCCGAAGGTCTGGATTTGAAAGGCGACTTGCTGACCCAGGTGCATATTCACAAAATTGCTTTTCCGCCTATCGACAGCCCGGTGGTGATCACCGAGGGCGAGTGGCTGAAAAGCCTGAACCGCTACCCCTTTGAGGTGCAGAGCTTGCCCGCGGCGTCATTCAATTTGATCCAGCAGGTTGGGCGACTCATTCGTAGCCACGGCTGCTGGGGAGAAGTGGTTATTTATGACAAGCGTTTATTGACCAAAAGCTATGGCAAGCGTTTACTGAACGCATTACCCATATTTCCGATAGAGCAACCTGCTGTGCCAGACGTTATAGTAAAACCAAAAGAAAAAGCGAAACCCACGCGTCGCCGTCGGCGTTAACGATGCGAGCAACAGGCAAGGAGTTATCGATGGATTACCGCAAAATCATCAAAGAGATTGGGCGAGGAAAAAATCACGCGCGTGACCTGGATAAGGATACTGCTCGCGGACTGTATACCCATATGATGAACGGCGAGGTGCCCGATCTTGAGATGGGCGGTGTACTGATTGCGCTGCGTATTAAAGGCGAAGGCGAAGCGGAGATGCTGGGCTTTTACGAAGCGATGCAGAACCACACCATTCGCCTGACTCCGCCAGTGGCCAAACCCATGCCGATTGTCATTCCCAGCTACAATGGCGCGCGCAAGCAGGCAAATTTGACTCCGCTGCTGGCGATTTTACTGCATAAACTGGGCTTCCCGGTGGTGGTGCACGGCGTCAGCGAGGATCCAACCCGCGTGCTGACTGAAACCATTTTTGAACTGATGGGGATTGCGCCGACGCTGCATGCCGGGCAGGCGCAGGCAAAGCTGGATGGTCATGAGCCGGTGTTTATCCCGGTGAGTGCGCTGTGTCCTCCGCTGGAAAAACAGCTGGCGATGCGCTGGCGAATGGGCGTGCGTAACAGTGCGCATACGCTGGCTAAATTAGCCACGCCGTTTGCCGAAGATGCCGCGCTGCGTCTTTCCAGCGTTTCCCACCCGGAATACGTATCGCGCGTGGCGAAATTTTTCGGCGATATCGGTGGGCGTGCCCTGTTGATGCACGGTACCGAGGGTGAAGTGTACGCCAACCCGCAGCGCTGCCCGCAGATAAGCCTGATAGATTCGTCCGGCGTGCGAGTGCTACAGGACCGGCAGAGCGAGATGCCCGATGAGCCGGTCCCACTGCCGGTGGCTAAAGACCCGGAAACTACCGCGCGCTGGATTGAGCGTTGTCTGGCGGGCAGTGAGCCGGTTCCGGCATCGCTGAAAATCCAGATGGCCTGCTGCCTGGTAGCAACCGGTGAATCCGCGACGCTGGCTGAAGGACTTGGCCGCGTCGAGCAAAGCTTCTGATTTTTCTTTCTCTCGACGGGTCATTTGCCTGGCCCGTCGCTTCACGCCTTCCGGCAACGTGAAATTTCTGCACGTTTATTGATCTCCTGAGCGCTGTGGCGCAGCATAGTTTGTTGAAAAATAAGAAACACAATCAACACGCGACACAACAGGAGATAACAATGAACAGTGGACATCGCTTCCATGTGCCAACGCTGCACGCCTTTATCCAGGCCGTTTTTCACCAGATGGGAAGCAATGAGCTGGAGGCGCGGCTGGTAGCAGATCATCTGATAGCCTCTAACCTCGCCGGCCACGACTCCCACGGTATCGGCATGATCCCAAGCTATATTCGCTCATTTTCGCAGGGACACCTGCAGATCAACCGCCATGCCAAAGTGGTCAACGATGCGGGAGCGGTGATTACGCTTGACGGCGACTGCGCATTTGGTCAGGTGGCGGCCCACGAGGCAATTACGCTTGGGATCGAAAAAGCGCGCCAGTACGGTATCGCTGCCGTGGCATTACATAATTCGCACCATATTGGACGCATTGGCTACTGGGCGGAGCAATGTGCGGCGGCGGGTTTTGTTTCGGTGCACTTTGTGAATGTGGTAGGGATCCCGATGGTCGCACCGTTTCATGGCCGCGATAGTCGATTTGGCACTAACCCCTTCTGCGTGGTGTTCCCGCGTAAAAATACGTTCCCGTTGTTGCTGGACTATGCAACCAGCGCCATCGCGTTTGGCAAAACTCGTGTGGCATGGCACAAGGGTGAGCCGGTGGCTCCGGGATGCCTGATTGATGCTAATGGGGTACCCACAACCGATCCTGCCGTAATGCAGGTCTCTCCACTGGGGTCGTTGCTGACCTTCGCCCAACACAAAGGTTATGCGCTGGCGGCAATGTGCGAAATTATGGGGGGAGCGCTTTCTGGTGGTAAAACCACACATGAAGAGAGCCTGCAGACCAGCGCGGACGCCATCATTAACTGTATGACGACCATCATTATGAATCCGGAACTGTTTGGCGCGCCGGACTGCGACAACCAGGTCGCGGCATTTGCTAAGTGGGTGAAAGCGTCCCCCCATGCTGAAGATGCCCCGATCCTGTTGCCAGGGGAGTGGGAGGTGAATACTCGTGAAGAACGGCTGGAGCAAGGTATTCCGCTGGATGCCGGAAGCTGGCAGGCGATTTGCGAGGCGGCGTTGCAAATAGGGATGCCAGACGCCATGTTGCAGGAATTCCGTCAACGACTGGAACACTAAGCAAAAAAAAGCCCGTCCAGTGGCGGACGGGCAAACAAAGGGTAACAAACAGGGTCAATGAGGGTTGGAGCATTGGGTCGTACAGGTAATCTTTCGGTTATTTATAGATAACCGCGGTGCCGCTCATTTTGTCTTTGCCGATAGCAGAAGTGATGCTGTAACCCGTTGCGCCAGCAGCGGTCGCTTTTTCAGCCAGTTTTGCTTCCAGGCCGTCCAACGTGGTGGCGCCGTCAGCAGATACCACACCAATTTTGTTCATGTTTTGCGCCTGAGTAGAGGAAACTGGCTCGGCAGCAAAAACGCCAAATGACAGGGTAGACAGAGCGATGGCGGCAACAGCAAATTTGATATTTTTCATGATTAATTTCTCGCAGGTTTGTTCTGTTAGTCAGTGTTCTTTAAGAAGACGTTGTTTCGTCGATGTGAGAAGTATCACGTTTTTTTATGCGAGATAAAATCGAATAGAATTGACGACATCAATCAAAAAAATTGAATGACAAATAACTTATTGAATATTAATAAATTCGAAAGAGGGATTTACAGTTCTTGTCATTGCGCTTTACAGAGAAACCGACAACGGCACATTTTGCTACACAGAGTGCAAAAAAGCGTGCTCGTAAAGGAAATCGTATGCGCTGAAACTTTCGGTAAAGATAAGTCAACGTAGCTGGCTGTCTTTCGAACCTCTGCGATTATATCCTGAAAATGCTGCGCTATGTGAATCTTTATCCTGCTGGCATGTGATGCACAAGCGTACGCCGGGCACCGCCTTCCGTCTGGCCTGAGGGATTGGATTGCCACATTCTTCGCATTCATACAGACTTTCCCCCGTCGGTAACTCACCGCGGGCGCGGGCAACAGCATCTTCAATAGTATTGTTGATCTGTTCGTTAACAGCGTCGTCATTTGCCCATCCGGATGCCATACCTACCTCCTGCTGATGTCTACAAAATAAGTATAGCGAATGTGATGGCTGAAAAACGACCACGCGTCAGCGGTATCAGATTTCGGACCATTCGCGCAGCAGGTTATGGTAGAGATTGAGAAGCGACAGGATCTCGCTACTCTCCCCATGACGTGTCTTCAGGGACTGGATGTTTTTATCCAGTTCAAAAAGCATGGCGCGATTTTTATCGTCCCGGATCATCGACTGGATCCACATAAAGGATGCCACCCGAACCCCACGGGTCACCGGCGTAACGCAGTGCAGGCTGCTGGAAGGGTAAAGTACCAGATCGCCTGCCGGAAGTTTTACCGCATGCTGGCCGTAGGTGTCATTGACCAGCAGCTCTCCTCCCTCATAATCGTCGGGATTACTCAGGAATAAGGTGGCGGAAAGATCTGTGCGCATCCAGCCGTTTTGCGGATGACTACGCACCGCGCCGTCAACGTGAAAACCGTAGGTCTCGTTGTCCTGGTAGCGATTGAACAGCGGTGTGGAAAGCGTTTTCGGTAATGCAGCGGCGAAGAATAACGCGCTGTTGTTCACCGCGTTTTGTACCGCCTGTTGTAAAACGCCGTAACGCTCACTTTGCGTATCCACCTGCTGGTTGTTTTTAACCTGCGCGCCCTGAGCTCCGGTGGTTGCTCGGCCATCAACCCAGTCGGCAGCGTCCAGTTGTTCGCGAAACCAAGCGACATCCTGCGCCGACAGAATGCCGGGAATGTGATACATCATCAGTGTTTCTCCTGAAAGTGGGGCTTACGCCCCACGTAAAAGATCAGAAATGCATATTTGCCGTGAGCAGGAAGGTTCTTGGCTCGCCCGGATGGTAACGGTATCCGCTCTTGTTAATGGAGGATACATAATCGGTGTCGAACAGGTTATAGACGTTCAACTGGAAATCGAGATTGCGATTCACGCGATAACCCAGTTTCGCGTCGGCGACCCAGTAACCTTCGGTGTAGGATGGCGTACCCACGGCCCCGTCGGAACCGCGATGCATACTGCCCACGTAGCGAGCGCCCGCGCCAACGGAGATATCATCGGTAGCCTGATACTGGTTCCACAGCGTGAACGCATGTTCTGGCGTGTACGGCAGGGATGAAGAACCATCCTGAGCAACGTTTTTGCCGCTGTGGATCGTCGCGCGCTGCTGGGTGTAACCCCCAATAACCTGCCATGCGGGAGTGATGTTCCCTGCTACCGAGAGTTCGTAACCTTCAACGCGCTTCTCCCCGTACTGGGAATATGTGCCGTCGTCGTTCTGCTCAACTTCGTTCTCAATATCCGTACGGAAAATCGCGGCAGTTAACAGCAGGCGCTTATCCAGCACCTCCCATTTGGTGCCGATCTCGCTGGTTTTCGCTTTCTGCGGTTTGAAATCGGTACGGTTCGCACTGTTACCACTTCCGCCCTGAGCGAGGGCAAAGTTGCTGCCGCCCGGCGGTTGCTGAGAAACGGCGTAGTTAATGTAAACGTTACCGTTATCGGTCAGATGATACAGCGCGCCCGCTTTCCAGTTCACCAGATTGCCTGATTTGGCAGTATCCACGGTGGTGACCGGAGAACCTTTCGCCACGCCTGTCGGACACGCGACCGCGCCGCGACCAGAAGCGCCGCAAGCGGTGGCGCTGTCATATTCCGTGCGGTAATTGTCGAGGCGAATACCACCGTTCAGTTCAAACTCACGGGTAATCTGTAGCGTATCAAAGGCGTATACACCGAAGGTATCGGTTTGCCCGTTAGCATTAGCGCCGTTACGAGACAATCCGCCGATATTCACATTGCTGTCGGGGTGATAGATATTTACCGGCGGCGGGGTGATCGGGTTTACACCATAGTTGGTTTGCGTTTCACGCGTTAGCTCCACGCCGGTGCTGATGTCGTGACCGATGGCTCCCGTGTAAAATTTTGAGGTCAGGTTGGTCTGGTTGGTCAGGATCTTATTGCTGACATCTTTGGTATTTGCCAGGCGTGACCAGGTCCAGGTGTCGACGCTGCTGGAGGGTTGAGTGATGTTAGTCGCGCCGCCCATCACCGCCGTCATCAGATAATCCTGCTTAATGCGTGACCAGCGGGTGGTGTTGCGAATAGTGGTGCTGTCGTTCAGGTCATGTTCAAAACGCATCGTTGCGGTATCGGTCGTTGAATCGTCGTAATCCGAGTTGGTACCGTAGAAGTTATGCGTATCCACTTTTCCTGACTGATTCAGTGCAGCAGTCCCCGCGGAAGGCGCGGAATATCCCGGCAGACCGATGGTGGGGACACCACCATCCGGGGTGTTGTGCTGGGTGACATGCAGATAGTTCAGATACAGTCGGTTCTCAGTGCCTAAGCCAAAGGCGAGGGAGGGGGCCACACCATAACGTTCATTCTTAACGTTATCGCGACCGGCATCATGCGTTTTTTCACCCATCAGGTTTAACCGTGCAGCGGTGGTCTCGCCGATGACCTGGTTAATGTCCAGCGTACCACGGCGGAACCAGGCGCTACCGACGCTGGCCGAGGCATCGATCCCTGAGTCAGTGCGCGGCTGTTTGCTGATCATATTGATGGAGCCCGTTGGCGCGCTACGGCCATAGTCGGTGCCGGAGGGGCCTTTGATCACTTCAACCTGTTCGGTATTGAAAGTGTCGCGCGTAACGCTGCCAATATCTCGGATACCGTCGATATAAATACTGTTCGAGGTATCCGCACCACGCATGTACACCGCGTCACCGGTGGTGGAGTTACCGTTCTCACCGGCGAAAAACGCGCCAACGCCCGGTACGTTTTTCAGCGCATCGGTCAGATTGGTTGCACCTTGATCCTTAATCACCTGCTCAGAAATCACTGTCATGGTGCGGGTTGTATCCGCTACCGGGCGGGAGAACTTAGGGTCGGCAGACTGCGTTGGGGCGTATAACGAAGGTTTGGCCGCTTCAACAACCAACGTATCTTCTTGTTTTTTATCTTGATCGCCCGCGGCGACAGCCTGAGCTACCGGAGACAGGCCAATACACAGACCGGCAAAAAAAGTCAGTGAATGAAAACTACTGGCAGGCAAATTGCGATTTTTATCCATGTTAGTGAGTGACTTATTATTTTTTGAGTAGACGGTTTCACTCGCGCGAAGGGACATCTCTGTGGATGTTATACCCTGCAGGCCTCGCGGGAGTGAATGTGTAATTGATAATGATTTTGATAAGCATTACTAATCAGTGCGACGTTTTAGCATTCATTAATTCAAAAATAAATACATTTATTTACATTGGATTCAAAATTGCTACACGATGATTACAATTTGAGCGGTGAACGACGTGAACAGCAGGTAGCAAACTGCATTCGGGGTGAATGCAGTTGGGCTAAGGTGAGGGACTACTTATAGATAGTTGCGCTGCCGTACATCTGGTTTTTACCGCCCGCAGAATTGACGACAAAGCCTTTTGCGCCTTGCTCTTTCGCTTTCTCTGCCAGCTTGTCTTCGAGATCGCTCAGGTTAGAAGCTCCGGTAGCGAAAACAGTGCCGGAAGCTTGTAGCTGGCCGGTTTGAGGGCTGGTGTAGGGCTGTGCAGCAAAGGACGCAAATGTCATGCCGGTCAGTACGGTAGCGGCAAGGAATGTGAGGCATTTCTTCATGGTGATATCCTCTGAGAAACAACAGGTCGTGCCTGATAAGTTTAGGCCGTCAGCGGATGACATTTACCGCAAAAAACTGGTGATGAGCTGTCTGTTTTTTGAACAATCAGCAAGCCATCAAATAGGTATAAAAAAAGCAAATTTCCTTGCTGTGTGTTTACCGCGTGGCGTTATGCGGGTATCTTACGCCGCTGTTAAAAGGAGAATGCTATGTCCCCCCAGAAACCGGGATTACACCCACGTAACCGCCACAATGGCCGTTATGATCTTGCGACTTTATGCCAGGTTACACCCGAGTTGACGCAATTTCTCACCCTCACGCCAGGCGGCGAGCAGAGTGTTGATTTCGCGAATCCGCAGGCAGTGAAGGCGCTCAATAAAGCACTGCTGGCGCATTTTTATGCGGTGAAAAACTGGGATATTCCAGACGGTTTTCTGTGCCCGCCGGTTCCTGGTCGCGCTGACTACATTCACCATCTGGCCGACCTGTTAGGTGAAACCAGCGGAACCATTCCGGCAAATGCGAGCGTGCTGGACGTGGGAGTTGGGGCAAACTGTATTTATCCGCTGATCGGCGTGCATGAATATGGCTGGCGATTCACCGGTAGTGAGACCAGTAGCGAAGCGTTTAACAGCGCTCAGGCGATCGTAAATGCCAATCCGAGGTTAACTCGTGCTATTCGTCTGCGTCGCCAGAAAGATGCTACGGCAATCTTCAACGGTATCATTCACAAGAATGAGCAATATGAAGCCACATTGTGTAACCCGCCTTTCCATGATTCTGCGGCTTCAGCCCGCGCCGGAAGCGAGCGCAAACGTCGTAATCTGGGGCAGGATAAAGATGATGCGCTGAACTTTGGCGGGCAGCAGCAGGAGCTGTGGTGTGAAGGCGGTGAAGTGGCGTTCATCAAAAAAATGATCGCCGAAAGCCAGGCCTTTGGCCGTCAGGTGATGTGGTTCACCACGCTGGTTTCGCGTGGTGAGAATTTGCCTCCGCTGTACCACGCGTTAACGGATGCGGGTGCGGTGAAAGTGGTTAAGAAAGAGATGGCCCAGGGGCAAAAGCAGAGTCGCTTTATTGCCTGGACCTTTATGGATAACGATCAGCGTCGCCGTTTTATGGCGCGTAAACGCTAAAGCGTTGGCTCGGTTGGCGGCAGCGGTTCGCTTGCTGCCGACGCAGGGCCATTCACCGGTGCAGGCAAGACCTGATAGGTCTGTACCGGCGCGCGTACGTTGGCCAGATCGAAGTATTTCTTCACCTGGCTGTCTAGCGCGAAACGTACCGTCCACTGTTTCAGCGGTAATGTGGTAAATGAGACCCGTAGCGTGAAGGCCGTATTGGTTAACCCCACAATCCCGGCAAACGACGGCTCGCCAATAATCAGCCCGCGAATATCGTCCTGTTCCATCACTGCAGCCACAGCGTCTTTCAACGCCTGATTCGCTTTATCTGCATCCTCATGGCGGTCTACGTCGTAATTGGCGACGACCGATCCAATCCCGCGCACAAAGTTGGCGAAGGTCGTTATCGATGACCAGGGAATGATATGGTACGCCCCGGTGTCCTGACGGACGCCCACAGAGCGGATGGACATCCGTTCAACCGTACCGGTGAGTGGACCGATGGTCACCAGGTCGCCGGTGTTCATGCCATTTTCGAACTGAATAAAGATCCCGGTAATAATATCTTTTACCAGCGTTTGCGAGCCGAAAGAGATAGCCAGCCCCAGCGCCCCGGCCCCGGCCAGTAAGGGTGCGATATTGACGCCAATTTCGGATAGCACAATCATGATGGTGATCGTGCTGATGATCACCGCCAGCGCGTTGCGAAACAGCGTCAGCAGGGTGCGGGTACGGGCGCTGGGGAGCGGGCGACCGTGAATATCGGAAGCCAGACGATTTTCAATCAGGCTGGCAAGGATCGTCCAGCCGATGGCGGAGAAGAATAAAATCAGCGCGATACGGATCAGGATATCCACCGTTTTTTCTCCTGCGCCGTAATGCAGCCAGTTCCAGAAGTCGAACAATCCCCAGGCATTCAGTAGCAGCATTACCGCGACGCACACCGTCAGGATCCTGGCCACGCTTAGCGCCGTCGACAGCCAGCCATTCAACCGTTTTTGTAATTCCGGATAGCTGCGCTGGGTGTGTGGCGAAAGGGTAATAGTTTTGGCTATCCAGCGGGAAAGCATACCGGAAACAAAAGCGGCGATCCCAATGATCACCAGGCTGCGCAGCGTAGCGCCCATCATGAATTTCAGGCTGTTGCCAGGATCAAACAGCGAGAAGAAAAACAGCACAATGAAGTAGGCGCTGGCCAGCCAATGCCATACCAGTGCAAAGGCGCGGATAAACAGGCTGAAAAACGCTAACGATCTTTCCGCCAGATTCAGCAAATGCTGCGTTATCTCTTTCTTGTTTCTGAAAATCAGGTACAGCGCCCATAGCGTGATACACAGCATGATGATGACGTTTGCCATCGCGCCGACCTGCACGTTGACCTGATTCGAGATAATGGGAACGGCAACGATAAGTCCGTATCCAATCAGGCTGCTCAATGAACTTAAACGGCGATTCCAGTAGCGCGCACCGGCATCCTGAATGTTAAACGGGCGCAGTTCGGCCACCGTTGGGCAAAATATCAGGCGCAGAATGGCTTTGAAGAACTCAATCAACGCAAAGGCATTGAGAAACAGGCTTTGCTGAAAGGCGATAGTGCGGCTACCGGCGTTCATTCTGTCACTCAGTATCTGCCCGACAAACAAAGTCAGCGCCAGCAGAAGCAAATCGATAATGAATGCGCCGACGATCATCGTCGGAAGCTGGAGCCAGTTGCTGCGTTCGCGGTTTTTCCGTCGTGCCCATTGCCCCATTTTGCGATACAGCGGCAGCGCGCACAGGCGAAGCAGCCAGAAAAAACCGAACACTGACGCCGCCAGCATTAAAAAATGGGTCAGGGCATTGGTGAACGTTTGCGGGTTGAAGGTCTTGTGTGGTGCATCGGTAATATTGCGGTAAAGCTGAGCAAAGCGGCTGGAGAGCGCCTCACCGTAGTGGCGGGTGACATCCGTGACGTTTTCCAGCACCGTTTTTTCTTCCGTTAACGTGGGCGGAACAATGGTTGGCACCGGTTCGGCAGGGGGCGCTGTCGCCACTTTGCGTAACTGACCGATCAGTTCCTGGCGCGAGGCATCATTTTCCAGCACATCAGCCAGTGCGCCGTAGGCCGCTTTCTTCTGTTCAACATCCGGCTCTTTCGCCGGCGCGGTTTGCGCGTTGGTTGACGTTGGCGTAGTGACGCCAGGTATCGTCACCGCCTGAGTCGGGAGACTCACCAGACAAACAAAGATGAACAGGATCCAGCGCATGACTCCTCCCATGAGAAAATAAATTCAAAAGGATAAGTATAGATGTCAGGGCGGGGGAGAAATGAAATGAGAGGATTCTGGTGAAAAACCTCCCTTCAGGCGAAGGGAGGGAGAGCTATCAGGAAACGTGCTGCAAGAATTCCTGTAAACGTTGGCTGGGCGGATTTTCAATCAGGGCCTGCGGATTACCGTCTTCGGCAATACGTCCCTTATCGATGAAAATCAGGCGTGAAGCCACTTTTTCGGCAAAGCCGATTTCGTGGGTCACAATGACCATGGTCATCCCTTCCTCCGCCAGATCCTGCATAACTTTCAGAACTTCGTGGCGCAGTTCCGGGTCCAGCGCTGAGGTTGGCTCATCAAACAGCATCATTTTCGGCTTCACCGCCAGCGCACGGGCGATCGCCACACGCTGCTGTTGACCGCCAGACAGTTCAGAAGGGTAGTGATGCGCACGCTCGGCCAGACCTACTTTCGCCAGCAGTTCTTTAGCCAGTTTCTCGGCCTGTTCTTTATTCGCACCGCGTACGCGCTGCGGTCCGAACATGACGTTTTCCAGCGCCGTCAGATGCGGGAACAGGTAGAACTGCTGAAACACCATCCCGGCTTCCTGGCGGATTAACCGCTCGTCTACCTTTGGATCGTTTACCTTCAGACCATCGACGATCAGATCGCCAGAGGTTATCTCTTCCAGTTTGTTAATGCAGCGCAGCAGGGTTGATTTGCCGGACCCGGATGGTCCGATAATTACCACCACTTCGCCCTGCTGAATGTTCAGGTCAATATTGTGCAGCACCTGGGTTGGGCCAAAGTGCTTAGAAACGTTTTTAAATTCAATCACAGGATTTTCATCCTTCTTTCCAGACGACGCAGAATGAAGCTCAGCACCAGCGTAATGATCAGATAGAACACCGCAACGGCGCTCCAGATTTCCAGTGCGCGGAAGTTACCGGCAATGATTTCCTGGCCCTGACGGGTCAGTTCAGCTACGCCAATGACAATAAACAGCGAGGTATCTTTAATGCTGATGATCCACTGGTTGCCCAGCGGTGGCAGCATACGACGCAGCGCGAGAGGTAAAATAACGTGGCGGATAGTCTCTGTACGTGAAAGCCCAAGCGCCAGTCCGGCTTCGCTGAATCCTTTATGGATTGAGAGCACCGCGCCGCGGGTGATTTCCGCAATATAGGCGCCGGAGTTGATCATGATGGTGACAACGGCGGCGCTAAAGGGATCAATGCGTAAATCGTTAAATGCCATTGGCAGGGCAAAGTAAATAAACATCACCTGCACAACGATTGGCGTACCGCGAATGACTTCGATAAACACCAGCGCTACGTGATTGGCTATCCAACCGCCGAAAGTACGCGCAAACCCTGCTGCAAGCCCGATTATCAGACCGCCTGCCAGACCGAGGACCGAGATCCACAGGGTCATTTTGGCGCCTTCAATCAAAAGCGGGATGGCGGGCCAGATGGCACTCCAGTCAAACTGCATATTTCGTTCCTGTTACCGTGGTGAGAAAAGTAATGAGCCATAACGCGATGACTCAAAATTGCAGGCCCGGCGGCGCTGGCGCTACCGGGCGTTACAGAACGTTCTTGTTATTTAGGTTCGGTACCGAACCATTTTTTGTAGATTTCGTTGTATGTGCCGTTCTCTTTCAGCGTTTTCAGCGCGCCGTTCACTTTCTCGCGCAGTTCATCGCTGCCTTTCGGGAAGGCGATACCGTACTGCTGGGCTTCCAGGGATTCGCCTACAGCTTTGAACTGACCGTTGCCAGCGGTTTTGATGAAGTAAAGAATGTTTGGCGTGTCGTGCAGCACGGCGTCTGCGCGGTTGGTGCCCAGTTCCATATATGCGTTATCGATATTCGGGAACTGACGCAGATCTTTGGTTTTGATGTTAGCTTTCGCGTAATCAACGGAACCCGTGCCGCTCTTCACTGCGACGACTTTACCATCCAGATCTTTCACGCTTTTCACGTCGTTATTATTCGCTTTGACCATCACTAACAGACCGCTTTTGTAGTAGCCGTCAGAGAAGTCGATCGCTTTTTTACGCTCATCAGTGATGGTGATACCCGCCAGCGCCAGGTCGATATTCTTGGTTTGCAGAGCCGGGATGATGCCGCTGAAATCCATTGGTTTCAGTTCATAATCCAGCTTCAGTTCTTTGGCCACGGCAGCCCACAGATCCACATCAAAACCAACGTATTTGTCACCCTGTTTGAATTCGAACGGTACAAACGCGGTGTCGGTTGCGACAACCAGTTTCTTATCTGCGGCATGGGAGGACACCGCAAAAGCCAGGGTAAGTGCAGCCAGTGAGACTTTTAATACAGACTTCATAGGATTTCCTTTTATATCCACGGGGCGATCCCCTGCGAGAACATATGGCTTAATGAAAAAATCGTGCCAGTTTTGCAACTCATTGTTTTAACAAGAGGGTGTCTCGTTTCTCTGCACAATAAGTAGGGCAAAGTGGGTAATCTGCACTGTTTTGGGGCACTCATTTGGTGCGTACCTGACACGGTGCAAACGGTATGACTATTTAGCGTAAAAATTGTTGATAAAACAATCTTTCGTTAACGATTGTGTGAAGTGATTATTACAAATAATTTACTTTGGAGTGACGAACGATCAATGTCATGCACCATAGATGTGCAAAACCCCCGCCAGGGCGAGGGTTATATAGGTAATTCTTATGTCTGCTGTTATTCAATGTTGGCTTCGATAAACCACAGGAATTTGTCGAGGTCGCGTGAAGCGGCGGTGAAGATATCTGCTGTATCTTCGTCTTTTGCTTCGCTAATGGCTTTACGGACGCTGTTAGCGACGACGGCATAACGATCGGCCAGCTCTTTTAAGTGGTCCTGTACGCTATGGATTTCCAGCGGATAGCTTTTCAGAGGCGTTTTGCTGTTAATAACCTGGGTGGTACCCAATGCCACACCGCCTAACTGTACGGCGCGCTCAGCCATGGTATCGAGGTGATCGGTCAGAGCAGTACGGAAGCCATCGAGCATTTCATGCACAGCAATGAAGTTCGCGCCGCGCATGTTCCAGTGAGCCTGTTTGGTGATCAAAGACAGGTCGATGAACTGGATCACTTGCTGATTCAGCAGCTCTACGGTCGCTTTCTTTTCGCTATCTGTTACATCGTTGCGGGTATAAAGGAGGGCAGATGCTTTTGTTTTTACCAGTTTTGCGGTACTCATATTTTCATATCCTCTTGATAATTATGTCCCAGCTCTTCAACGGGAATAAGTATAGCGTGAATTTTGGATTTATTTTTCTGGTGTTACCTATCACTTTAATAGCGAAGAGAGGGGTTGGTTTGAAATAATCAATAAAATCATATGGATATGATGGTTATTAATGGAGGTGTGTTATTTTTATGTTAATGTAAAAATTTCAAGAAATATGCAGATGAGAAAATTATATTTATTAGAATAATTATCACGCAGATTTACGATTGGATATTCTGCATGATTATGCAAACCATGCAGAATATTAAGTGGTTAATTCACGTCAACTTGCTTAATTTGTGGTTCTTTGCGAATAGTGAGCGTCGAACCCATTGATGCGACAATAATGGCGCCCAGAGCGAGCGTCTGGACAAGCGTCAGCGTTTCACCGAGGAAGATCATTCCTGAAACCGCAGCCAGTGCGGGTTCCATACTCATCAGAGTACCAAAAGTGCGCGTTGGCAGCCGCGTCAACGCAATCATCTCCAGCGAGTAGGGAAGCGCAGTGGAGAGGACCGCAATGGCCAGGCCTAACGGCAGAATGGACCAGTGCCACAAGGCTTCCCCAGCCTGGAGCGCGCCGATGGGTACAAAAATCAGCGCCGCAATTAATGACCCTACCGCGACGGTCGCCGGACCATGTTCCGCGCCGGCACGCTGCCCGGTAAGAATATAGATTGCCCAGCAGGCGCCAGCGCCCAGCGCCAGCGCAGCACCGGTTAAATCCACGTGAGAAACGTCCTGACCTAACGGCAGCAGGAACCAAAGCCCGAGTACAGCCAGTGCAACCCAAATGAAATCCACCGGACGTCGGGATGAAAACAGCGCTACCGCGAGCGGGCCGGTGAATTCCAGCGCTACGGCAATTCCCAGCGGGACGGTCTGGATTGACAGGTAGAAGAGATAGTTCATCCCGCCCAGAGACAGACCATAAAACAGTAGCGGCAGGCGCTGTTCTTTGGCGAATCGCAAACGCCAGGGTTTAAAGAAGGCAATAAGGATGAGGGTGCCCAGCGCAAGGCGCAATGCGGTAACGCCCGGCGCACCGACGAGTGGGAATAGCGATTTTGCCAGAGATGCTCCGCTTTGAATGGAGGACATAGCAATAAGCAAAACCAAAATAGGCAACCAGACTGGCGCTTTACGTGACGACCCCGGCATCCTTTCTCCTGTCAAATGATAATTACACGCCTTCATCTGCGCGACGTTGCAAACTTGCTACGACACGGATGACGTGATGTATAGAAAAGTAAAACAGCGAGTGTAATGGAAATACGCACCGCTGGTTGAGTATTCGTTGAAAAAAAAATTGCTCAGTTCCGTACAATGGCATGAAAGTGATGGATTAATAATCTGTGTGATTAGGAATATTCTGGATGAATGTGCCATATTGTGCGCGCAATAATGGCATTTTAGGTTAGAAAAGTGATGTTAATTGAAAGAGATAGCGGGTTTCTGAAACGTTCTGTTACATGAAAGACCCCGTTAGACATCGCGAATCGCAAAGAGTTTCCCATCAATTTTTGGTATATTTAAAACTTAGGATTTACTTGAAGCACATTTGAGGTGGTTATGAAAAAAATTGCATGTCTTTCAGCACTGGCCGCTGTTCTGGCTTTCTCCGCAGGTACTGCTGTAGCTGCGACTTCTACCGTTACCGGTGGTTACGCTCAGAGCGATGCTCAGGGCGCAGCGAACAAAATGAACGGTTTTAACCTGAAGTATCGCTACGAGCAGGACAGCAACCCGCTGGGTGTTATCGGTTCCTTCACTTACACTGAAAAAGATCGTACCGATGCGTCTGGCGACTACAACAAAACCCAGTACTACGGCATCACTGCTGGTCCGGCTTACCGTCTGAACGACTGGGCAAGCATCTACGGTGTAGTGGGTGTTGGCTACGGTAAATTCCAGAACGCAGCATCCCCGGCTGATAACCACACCACCAGTGACTACGGTTTCTCTTACGGTGCTGGTCTGCAGTTCAACCCGATCGAAAACGTTGCTCTGGACTTCTCCTACGAGCAGAGCCGTATTCGTAGCGTTGACGTTGGCACCTGGATCGCTGGCGTGGGTTACCGCTTCTAATCACTTCGGTGATACAAAAAATCCGCCTCTCGGGGCGGATTTTTTTTGTGCGCAATTCAGAGATTAACGAGATTTGATCTCAAAGATGTCGGTACCCAGATGGTTGTAGTCCACCTTCTGCAATTTGAAGTTGGTGATGTACACCGGGCCAGCCTTTTTCTCTGAAATAAAGCGATAGCTGTTGGTGATTTCCTTCGCGCTTATCCCCGTCCACTGCGAGAAAAAGCTGAGGAAATCATTGGCGGAGCGACGGGCTTTAATCACCCGGTGCGCTTTATCATCGCTCGACAGCACCATAAATGGTACCTGGAAATTCTGCTGGAACTGATCGTCATGCGCCAGGTACTGCACCTCTTTCCCCCGCTCTTTAAACGCGAGGCCATGATCGGAGAAATAGACCATCGAGAAGCTGTTACCGCTGTTACGTAACTGATCGTAAAGCTGGCGCAGCAGGTCATCCGTCTGCGTCATGGTGTACAGATAGCAAGATGTCTCTTTCGACTGGACGAAAGTCTCGTATTTACCCTGCGTACGGTCGCAGGCCTGCGGATGCGAGCCCATTAAATGCAGCACGATAAGCTGTGGCTGAGTGCGCTCGGTTGCCAGCACCTGGGCGGTCATCTTCAACAACGCTTCGTCACGGGTATTTTTATCCGCTTCGAAATCACCGTTTTTGAGGAACTGAACTTCATCAGCTCGCTTCGCAATGCTGGCGATGGCCGTATCGTATTCACCAATCTGTCCCTGATTGGAGAACCACCACGTCTGGAATCCCGCGCGGTTGGCCAGAGTGACAAAGTTATCCTGGAACTGGGGTTTATTGTCGACCACCCGATTTAGCGTAAGGCCGAGTGATTTTTGTGTCGAACCGCTTGCCGCGATGTAATCCGCGAAGATGTAGCCGTTAACGGAACTGGCAAACGGGGTGTTATCCCAGTGGCCGCCAAAAGCGCCTAACGCATCGCGGCGGGCGCTTTCGCCGATGACCACCACGTAGGTATGATACTTCGGCTTCACCGCAGTTACCGTCCAACTGTCTTTCACGCTCGCCAGCTTCGCCATACGCTCTTGTTCGTCGAGCACTTCGTTGTTATTAACGATAACGTCCTTGGCAAAGCGGAAAACCGGATAGCCGGTGTCTTTCAGCTTGAACACGCCGCCCCAGGCCAGGTTTTGCACCGGGGTTACAAAGAACGCGACTACGCTGAACAGCAAACAAATGCTGTCGAACTTGTTCCAGCTACGCTGCTGCACCTCTTTTTTACGGCGTACGGCGATAACACCGAGGGCGAAAATAAACACCCCAACCAGATAACTGTACCAGGGGAAGATGGTCAGGATTTCAGTAGACTCTTCCATATTGGTTGAGTGCAGCGCCAGCAAGGTATTGAAGTTCGGTGAACCGTAAGCCTGGCCAAACGGGAAGTACATTGCCGCTACCAGCGAGCAAATGCCAATCAGCACTTTCTGCGCACGCGGCGCGCTGCGCCACAGCAGCATCAATATACAGGTGAAAGCAACGCTATAGAGCAGGCTAAGCGGATAGCCCAGCGCAAGGTTGATCAGCAGAGACTGTAAGAAATAGAGGCCAGTCCACGGACTAATCGCCCGGCTACGAGCAATGATTGAATCTTTGAGGGTTAAATTCATATGCCACTGTTACAAAAACGCCATGTGCTTACCCTGGCGCTAAGGGTCATTGCCTGCCTGAGAGAGCGAGAAGGGGGATAGGGTCCGCATCCGCGAGCCGCAATATATGCAGGGCTGCGAAAAGATAGAGTGTGTGCAAGAGAAGGTCAACTACTACTAAGAAATTGTTTTGCGAGGGGCGTGGCAAAACTGACAAAAAGAAGGGTTATTGGCACGAAAACGATCACCGTATCCGAGTTACGGCAGGAAAATGAAGCGGCGTACCGCGACGCCGCATTATTTATCTGCAGGTTTATCCTGCTCTGGTTTGCTGTTAATCATGTCGCACAGCATAGAGATCAGCATTAACCGTACTTTAAAGGGAGAGTGACTAAACACGCGTATACACCTCTTAAATTCATTCATATAAACCTCCTGACTTCACGATCCCATCAGTCCTTGAGGGATGTCTTTATTATATACAGATATAGCACAGGCTATATTATATAGCTATTGCTAAAACGTTAATTTTTTGTGCCCACGCAACTCTGGTTTACAATGAGCGTTCTCTAATCAGATGCCGTTAACGCGTCACAGTAACGAGGAAGCAGAATGAGTCGTCGCGCAGGTATGCCAACAACAAAAAAAGTGACGCAATTGGTGAATGTCGAAGAACACGTTGAAGGATTTCGTCAGGTCCGGGAGGCACATCGCCGTGAGCTGATTGATGACTACGTAGAGCTGATTTCCGATCTCATTATTGAGGTGGGTGAAGCGCGCCAGGTAGATATGGCAGCACGGCTTGGGGTTTCCCAGCCGACGGTTGCTAAAATGCTTAAGCGTCTTGCTTCAGTTGGGTTGATTGAAATGATCCCCTGGCGGGGCGTGTTTTTAACCGCAGAAGGTGAACGACTGGCTCAGGAGAGTCGGGAGCGTCACCAGATTGTGGAGAATTTTCTGCTGATGTTAGGTATCAGCCCGGAAATTGCCCGTCGCGACGCGGAGGGAATGGAGCATCACGTCAGTAAGGAAACGCTGGAGGCTTTTAGCCGGTTTACGCAACAGCAAGGTGCTGGCTCTGAATGAGTTTTCCTTTACTACGCGCCTTACAGCGCGATCGCTTTTTTCAGCTGTTAATCATCGTCGGGGTTGTACTGAGCCTGTTCGTGCCGTTTACGCCAAGGTCGTGGCCGGGGGCGATAGACTGGCACACGATTTTTACGCTTAGCGGCCTGATGTTACTGACCAAAGGCGTGGAGCTAAGCGGTTACTTCGATGTGTTAGGGCGCAAGATGACCCGGCGCTTTAACACCGAACGTCAATTGGCGATATTTATGGTGCTGGCGGCGGCGCTGCTGTCGACGTTTCTGACCAACGATGTTGCGCTGTTTATTGTTGTTCCGCTGACGATCACCCTGAAAAAATTGTGTGCCATTCCTGTAAATCGCCTGATTATCTTTGAGGCGCTGGCGGTAAACGCCGGTTCGTTGCTCACGCCAATAGGTAATCCGCAAAACATTCTGATGTGGGGACGCTCCGGCTTATCGTTTACCGCGTTTACCTGGCAGATGGCGCCGCTTGCGGGGACCATGATGCTGACATTGGTGGCACTGTGCTGGTTCAGTTTCCCGCATAAAGCTTTGCATTATCATACCGGTACGCGCGCGCCTGACTGGCAACCGCGCCTGGTGTGGAGCTGTCTGGGGCTGTATATCATTTTCCTGGCGGCACTGGAGTTAAAACAAGAGCTGTGGGGCCTGGCGATCGTCGCGGCAGGATTCATGGTGCTGGCTCGCCGCGTGATCCTCAGCGTGGATTGGACGCTGCTGTTGGTGTTTATGGCGATGTTCATTGATGTGCACTTGCTGACGCAGCTCCCGGCCTTGCAGGAGATTACCCACCAGATTGGCACGCTTTCAGCGCCGGGGCTTTGGTTGACGGCCATTGGCCTGTCGCAGTTTATCAGTAATGTTCCCAGCACGATTTTGCTGCTGAACTACGTCCCGCCAACGCTGCTGCTGGCCTGGGCGGTCAATGTGGGCGGTTTTGGGTTGTTGCCGGGATCGCTGGCGAATCTTATTGCTTTACGGATGGCAAACGATCGACGGATCTGGTGGCGTTTTCATTGGTATTCGGTGCCGATGCTGATATGGGCGGCGCTGGTAGGGTATGGTTTATTGCAGGTGATTTGAGGATTGTGCCCGATGGGGCTGGCGCTTATCGGGCCTACAGGTTAAGTAGGCCGGATAAGGCGAAAGGGCAGTTTTGATGCTTAGTTCAGACGAACCGGCATACCTGAACGGTTCTGTACCGCCTGCTCAACGACGGCCTGATCGACGTCAGACTGACCGGTGATGCTGGTAATGCTCTTGTTCAGCGTAATCGGTACGATTTCCCCGCCTTCGAACTGTGCTTCAGTGGTGGACAGTGGGTTGTGTACCTCGATGTAACGGCTGCCGTCTGGTTCAGTCGTGGCTTTTACCGGCTCATCGATAAACTGTACGCGGGTGCCGACCGGCACATTTTCAAACAGGAATTTGATGTCGTCGTTACGCAGACGCACGCAACCGTGGCTGACGCGTAAGCCGACGCCGAAGTTAGCATTGGTGCCGTGGATGGCGTACAGGCGACCGATATACAGCGCGTACAGGCCCATCGGGTTATCCGGACCTGCCGGAACAACAGCTGGCAGCGGTTCGCCCGCAGCGCGGTATTCCGCATGCATTTTTGCCGTTGGCGTCCAGGTTGGGCCCGCTTTTTTACGTTCTACTTTGGTGGTCCAGTTGATTGGCGTGTCTTTGCCCAACTGGCCAATACCGATCGGCAGAACAATAACGGTGTTGGTGCCTTTCGGGTAGTAGTACAGACGCATTTCAGCGCTGTTAATAACAATACCTTCATGCACGGTATCCGGCAGGATCAATTGCTGAGGTATGTTCAGTACGGTACCGCCCTTCGGCAGGAAGGTATCCACGCCCGGGTTGGCTTCCAGCATATTAGACAGACCCATCTGATACTCCGCCGCAAAATACTCCAGCGGTTGGGTGTTGCCTTCAGGAATAGTGATGACCTGGTTTTGGCCGATCAAACGGCTGCCATCGGTAGGCAGCGGGTACGTGACGGCAGAAGCGGTGTTACAAAAACCAACTATTGCGAGTGCCGCCGCGAAAAGCGTTGTTAATTTCATATTCATGTTCATGTATGCGAGATTCAGTGCCAGGCAGGCTAGTGGGTTGAGATTTATGTAGTGTTGGGCACGCATTATATGTGCAATCTGAGCAACAAGGAATTCGGATGTGTACTAAATCACATTTTTTTCCTTTTGCTTTCACTTTATCCCTTCAGCATCAAGGCGCGATCTTATTGCAGACTTATGGCATAATAAGCGGTTCGTCACATATTTCTTTCTCTTTCAGGATACGCCAGTGTTAGTTTCCAGCAACGTCACCATGCAGTTCGGCAGTAAGCCGCTGTTTGAAAATATTTCCGTCAAATTTGGCGGCGGCAACCGTTACGGCCTGATTGGCGCGAACGGTAGCGGTAAATCCACTTTTATGAAAATTCTCGGCGGCGACCTCGAACCGACGCTGGGCAACGTTTCCCTCGATCCGAACGAGCGTATTGGTAAGCTGCGTCAGGATCAGTTCGCCTTTGAAGAGTTCACCGTGCTTGACACCGTGATCATGGGTCACGGTGAACTGTGGGAAGTAAAGCAGGAGCGCGATCGCATTTACGCCCTGGCCGAAATGAGCGAAGAAGACGGCTATAAAGTTGCTGACCTTGAAGTTCAGTATGGCGAAATGGACGGCTACTCTGCGGAAGCGCGTGCGGGTGAACTGCTGCTGGGCGTAGGTATTCCGGTAGAACAGCATTACGGCCCGATGAGCGAAGTCGCCCCCGGCTGGAAGCTGCGTGTGCTTCTGGCACAGGCGCTGTTCTCTAACCCGGACATTCTGCTGCTCGACGAACCAACGAACAACCTGGATATCGACACCATCCGCTGGCTGGAACAGACGCTGAACGAGCGTGACAGCACCATGATCATCATTTCGCACGACCGTCACTTCCTGAACATGGTCTGTACGCACATGGCGGATCTGGACTACGGCGAACTGCGTGTTTATCCGGGTAACTACGACGAATATATGACGGCGGCAACCCAGGCGCGTGAACGTCTGCTGGCCGATAACGCCAAGAAGAAAGCGCAGATTGCCGATCTGCAATCCTTCGTCAGCCGCTTTAGCGCCAACGCATCTAAATCTCGTCAGGCGACTTCTCGTGCGCGTCAGATTGATAAGATCAAGCTTGACGAAGTGAAGGCGTCCAGCCGTCAGAACCCGTTCATCCGCTTCGAACAGGATAAGAAACTGTTCCGTAACGCGCTGGAAGTGGAAGCGCTGACGAAAGGGTTTGATGAAGGTCCGTTGTTTAAAAACTTTAACCTGCTGCTGGAAGTCGGTGAGAAAATTGCCATTCTGGGTGCCAACGGGGTGGGTAAATCAACCATGCTGAAAACGCTGGTCGGCGAATTACAGCCGGATAACGGTACTGTGAAATGGTCTGAAAACGCCCTGGTTGGTTACTACGCGCAGGATCACGAGTACGAATTCGAAAACGATCTGACGGTCTTCGAGTGGATGAGTCAGTGGAAACAGGAAGGCGATGATGAGCAGGTAGTACGTAGCTTCCTTGGTCGCTTGCTGTTCAGTCAGGACGATATCAAGAAACCTGCTAAAGTGCTGTCCGGTGGTGAAAAAGGACGCATGCTGTTCGGTAAGCTGATGATGCAGAAACCGAATATACTGGTAATGGATGAACCGACCAACCACCTGGATATGGAATCTATCGAGTCGCTGAACATGGCGCTGGAAATGTACCAGGGCACGCTGATCTTCGTTTCTCACGACCGTGAGTTCGTCAGTTCGTTGGCAACCCGCGTGATTGAAATTACGCCGGAACGCGTAATCGACTTCACCGGTAACTACGAAGATTACCTGCGTAGCAAGGGCGTCGAATAATTTTCCCGTCGTCTTTCGTGTTACAGGTGTGTTGGCTGCACCTGTACACCCCGGTCACTTACTTGTGTAAGCTTGCGGGGATTTACAGGCTGGCCGCCTTCCTGTAACGCGAAATACTTAGGGAAACTTGTGTAAGTTACAGATTAAATAATCCCCAGCGCACGCTTGCCATGGATATTCAAATCATCCAGCGTGAAGCGTCCTTCCCAGTGAGTTTCATAATCCTCGCGTGGGAAATCACCCGGCGATACGCCTTTTTCCAGCGCGGCCTTCACTTTATGGGCGTAGGCCAGATTCTTTTCGCACATCGGTGCGGCAGGGATGTACATCACGTTGCCCCAACCCTGCTGATTTTCTACCGGCGCGACGGAGTGGATCACATCGCAATGCCACCAGACGGAGTCTCCGGCGTCCAGTTGCGGAATGCTGGTTAACGCTTCAATCAGCAGCGGATGCCATTGCGCAGAAATAGGCAGAACTCTGCCGGGTGCTACGCCGCAAAGTTCATCTTCCGGCACATCGTCAAGCAATGGACGTAACAGTACCCAGGCCATCGCTTCAGGGATAGGGACCACGTGCAACAACCCCTGACCTGGCAGCATATCAGAGAGAGCAGTCCAGCCCTGGAAGGTACGGAATACTGAACATTTGGTGGTGTTATCCACCGTGTACTCTTCTACTTCAGTGCGATGCGCGGCCTGCCACGGGTCGTAATCTTCCAGCTTACCATTGAAAACATTAGCAAAGACCTGCTGATATGCCGGCAGAAGCCAGCGTTCCAGCGCACCGGAATCCGTATGCGCGCCCAGCCCTTTGGACGTCGTTCCCGGTGGACGACGGCGTATGCGGTCGGGGTAGATAACGCTGACATCCGGGTTAAACCATTGCTTATCTTCGCCTGCAAATGTCCAAAGACGGTTGAGAAATGACTGCGCATTTGCCATTTCTTCACTCTGACGGGCCTGCATCTGCGCCTGGGACCAGTAGATGGGGTAGATTTCAGGTCGCGACGCGCTCAGGGTACCAAAGAAATTATCGCCCGGTCCTTGGTAAACGTCGTCAAAATGGTTGCGGTCCAGATAGTCCAGCATTGACCTATCCCAATCGAGGGCTTGTTCGCGAGAGAAATGGCCTTTAATGACCGCGCATCCGCGACGCTTAATTTCTTCACGCTGCTCAGCGCTCACGCGACCTGCCTTGATATCCGCATAGGACAACACAGGCCATACCGGAGAGCCTTGCGCTTTGAGGGCGTTGATTTCCGCCACGCGATTAGCAATGGCCTCGCTCAACTGATTGAAAATCGACTGAACATCTCCAAGCTGTTCACGCAATTGCTTTTTCATCTGCCGGATTGCCGCTTTGTGATCGGTGGGCAACGTGTCGCTGGTAAAAGTAAAAGCCATATCCACCTCGCATTAACTTTCATTCGAAACTCATTTAACTTACAGGTGATAATATAAGTTAAAATTTAGTTAACGCAAGTTTAAAATTTGATGGTGTGAGAAACATGAAAAAGCGTGGAAACCGGGGCAAGGGGATACCCCGGTTGGGCAGGATTAGCAATTAAAAGGGGAAGTGTTATCCAGCACCGCCTGAATCACGTTCAGCGCGCCCTGATGGTTATTGTCGTCGGTCTGATAGCGGGCAATCGATTTGATACTCTCTGCCGCGTTGGCCATAGCGAAAGAGTAGCGCGCCATTTTCAGCATTTCTGCGTCGTTGCCGCTATCGCCAATGGCGACCACGTTTTGCGGGGACAGGTTCCAGCGCTTTAGCAGACGGCTGATTCCGTTGGCTTTATGTAAGCCTGGAATGATCAGGTCGATAAACCCAAAGCCGCTGGTGACGGGCTTCATTATACCGTCAAGGGCAGAATGAAGGTGATCGATCACTAATGGGATTTGTTGGTCCGGTAAATTCAGCGAGAACTTGAACAGCACATCATCGATGTCCTGATAATCCTTCACGGGTTTCAGGCGATGGTAGTGTTTTGACATCAATGCGACAAAGGACTCGGGGGCATTTTCGCTAACGTAGGCGCTTTGCAGGCCGCAAGCCACAAAGTTGAGATGCGTATCTTTGAGCAGTTCGCCAATGACAATGCGGGATTCGTGGCGGGTCAGCTCACCGTGAAACAGCTGTTTGCCATGTTCAAAGACTAACGCCCCGTTCTCGGCAACAAAAGAGATCTCATCTTTGAGTTCCGGGAAAAAGGAGATCAGTTGGTAATACTGATTGCCGCTGGCCACGACAAATTCAATATCTCGTTTTTTCAGTTCCTGATACTGCGCCATAAAACGTGCAAGATCGTATTTTTTGGCGTCGTCGAGAAAAGTTCCGTCCATATCGGTGACGATAACTTTGATGGTCATACTTGCTCCTGGCTCATAACTGCGACCAGAAACATTTTAATAACAATGTGAGCTAAAGCACAAATTTATTTCATTCGAAAGAAGAATGCCCGGCAAGCGAAATGCCGCCGGGTAAGGGGGATTACAGCATATGTTCAGTACGTGCGATGATATCGTCCTGCGCATCTGGAGACAGCGCGGTGAAGAAGGCCGAATAACCTGCTACACGGACCACCAGGTCACGATACTGATCCGGGTGCTTTTTGGCTTCCAGCAGCGTTTCACGGGAGACAATGTTGTACTGAATATGCCAGCCTTTGTGCTCTTCAAAGAAGGTACGCAGCAGGATCATCAGCTTTTGCTTATCGGATTCATTCTCCAGCGTGGCCGGGTTCAGCTTCTGGTTTAACAACACGCCGCCGAGGATTGAACCGGTCGGCAGTTTACCCACCGAGCCAATTACCGCTGTTGGGCCGAGATGGTCCGTTCCGGAAGCCGGGCTTGCGCCTTCTGCCAGCGGAGTGTGCGCCTTACGACCATCCGGTGTGGCCATCGTTGCCGCGCCAAACGGTACGTTTGCGGAGATCGATGAGGTACCCGCGTAGTAATTGCCGCCAACCGGGCCACGTCCGTAACGTGGATTATGATACTGTTTCAACTCATTGATATAGGTCTGATAAGCGCGGGCCAGCAGCGTATCAACGCTATCGTCATCGTTGCCGTATTTCGGTGCGCCGTTAATTAGCCGCTGGCGTAATTGTTCGTGGGTCAGACCGTCAAAATCGTCGGCCAGCGCGGCGGCCAGCTGTTGCTGACCGATAGCGCCTTGTTCAAAGACCAGTTTCTTCACCGCAGCCAGGCTGTTGCCGAGGTTGGCAATACCCACCTGCAAACCCGATACCCAGTCGTATTTCGCACCGCCTTGCTTAATGCTTTTCGCGCGTTCAATACAGTCATCTACCAGCGCAGAGCACAGAATATCGTGTACGTTCTCTTCCAGCATGGTGTCGACGACATACTCAATTTCGATAGATTTACGCGTGTAGTAGCGAATCTGCGCATCCCAGGCGTCCATCACTTCGTCGAAATTGTTGAAGTTACCAGCCGAGAGCGCTTTTTCCTGTGGCAGAAATACTTTACCGCTGGTGGCATCGCGACCACCTTCCAGCGCTGCCAGCATCACGCGGGCAAAGTTAATAAAGCTCATACCGGTACAGCGGTAGCCCCATTTGCCGCCAACGGCGGTTTCGATGCAACCAATGGCCGCATAGTCATAGGCGTCCTGCGGTTCAATGCCAAGCTTAATGAATTCAGGTATGACGATTTCGTCGTTATTAAAGGCAGGCATCCCGAAGCCGCAGCGGATCACCTGTACACAGGCATCCAGGAAATCATTACTCATCCCTGCATGATAACGCACGCTCAGGTTTGGCTGAGTAGAACGCAGGCGGCCGCAGGATTCCAGAATGGCGTAGGAGAGCGGATTGACGGCATCCATTGCCTGACCGTTAACCAGGTTTTGGCCACCAATGGTCACGTTCTGATACAGCGGGCTACCCGCCGAGGCTTTCGAATGGGAGCCGGAGCGGATTTTGTTCACTTCCAGCAGTTTCAGCCAGCAGCTGTGTAGCAGCTCAATGGCGAGCTCACGATCGAGGCTCTGGTTCAGTTCTACGTCACGACGGTAGAACGGATAGAGGTACTGATCCATGCGACCAAACGACACCGAGTGACCATTCGATTCAATTTGCAGGATCAACTGGATGAAATAGCACAACTGTAGCGCCTGCCAGAACGTTTTTGGCGGCTCATGGGCGATCACATCGCAGTTGTCCGCCATGGTCAACAGTTCATCACGACGACTGGCGCGAGTTTCCGTGGCCGCCATTTTACGTGCCAGCGCGGCAAAGCGCTCAATGTGCAGACTGACGGCCTCCAGCACGATATCAATCGCTTTCAGAAACTGATCGCCATGAAGGTCTTCCAGACATGTCAGATTGATGCGGGAACGACGTTCATCAACTTTGTGGCGCAGGCCGTCGAGACCTTTTTCCAGCAGCAGCGGGAAGTTTACCGCCAGGTGTGCATCACCAGAGGTCATGTTACCTTCGGCTTTGATAATGCCGGTTTCCAGCAGCCCTTTCTGCTCGTCCGTAAACATCCCGTAGCAGCGATCCTGCACGGTCTGACCACGCCACCATGGACACACCTCGTGCAACACGCGTTTGTTCTCTTCGCTTACCGCAAAGCCCGCGCCCGGCCTGTCGGCGAGGTCATCGATCTCTTTTTCAATCCACGACACGGTGTATTCCGGGAAGATTGGCGCGGCACGCACTTCGCTTGCCTGGTTACCAATGATCAGTTCGTCATGCTTTATCCAGATGGTGCGTTCCGCCAGATGATGGGCCAGCGCCAGCGCGCGGCGAACCGGGATAGGTTTATCCAGATGCTGTTGATACATCTCGGTATAGTGCTGGGAGCGCTCGGTACAAACCGGCGGCTTCACGATGTGGATCAGGGCCGTTTTATGCGCTTTGATACGGTCGCTGAGTGTGTCCAGTTTCAGAGTGGTCATGGCGATTATCCTCGTAGGGTCGCGGTTAAACCTTTAAGGCTGGCGTACTGCTGGGCAAATTCGAGCAGCGCAGGCGCATCAAGCGGTTTATCCGGTGCGTTGTAGGGTTGACTGAGTAAGTGGTATTTGTTGATGCCCAGCGTGTGGTAGGGCAAAAAATGGATCTCATCGACGTGAAGCTCGTCGGCAGCAAAATCGGTAATGGCCTGAATAGCGGCTTCGTCAGCGTTGAACCCCTGAATCAGGGGGACGCGGATAACCATTTTTTTACCGGCGGCGGCCAGTTTTTTCAGATTTTCCAGTACGCGAGAGGCGCTGCCATCGGTCCACTGTTTAAACGGCGCGTCGGCGACATGTTTTAAATCGGCCAGGAACAGGTCGACGTCAGGTAATGACGGTTCAATATACTTCCACGGGACATGCAGACAGGTTTCAACCGCTGTATGAATACCTGCATCGTGGCTGGCTTTGAGCAGCGCTGCCGCCAGTTCTGGCTGCATAAAGGGTTCACCGCCAGACAGGGTGAGACCCCCGCCGCTGCGATCGTAAAACGGTTTATCACGCACTACGGTCGCCATGATGTCGTCCACGCTTTTTTCCTCTCCGCAGACGGTCAGCGCCTGGGTTGGACAGCAGTGGGTCAGCGCCGTGAGCGCATCATCGGTCAGTTTTTCGCGATGAATCAGCAATCCACTCAGCGCGCGTTCAATCACCTTCGGTGCGGCCTGAGCACAGAGATCGCAACCGTCGAGGCACAAACGCGCGTCATAGAGCAGATCCTGCGTGCGGGCGCGGCTTTCCGGATTCTGGCACCACCGACAGCCCAGAGAGCATCCCTTAAGGAACACCACGGTACGGATACCGGGACCATCATGTGTGGAATAGCGCTGGATATTGAAAATCATAAGCGGCCTCTCATCTTTCGTATAAAGATTAAATTACTTTCGAATGAAAGTTATATTGACGTACGTCAACTAACCGTGAGGTTTCGCCGTGCTACCTTTTATTCATGCTAATTATTCGTTTGAGGAAAGGTTATGGAACTCTATTTAGATACGTCTGACGTTGACGCGGTAAAAGCTCTGGCGCGGGTTTTTCCGCTGGCAGGGGTGACCACTAACCCAAGCATTGTGGCGGCAGGTAAGCAGACGCTGGACGTGTTACTGCCGCAACTGCAGGAAGCGATGGGAGGGGAAGGACGCTTGTTTGCTCAGGTAATGGCGACCACCGCCGAAGGCATGGTCAGCGATGCGCGTAAGCTGCGGGCAATCATTGCGGATATCGTGGTCAAAGTGCCGGTCACGGCAGAAGGTCTGACGGCCATTAAATTGCTGAAAGAAGAAGGGATCCCGACGTTGGGTACCGCGGTATACGGCGCTGCTCAAGGGCTATTAGCTGCGCTTGCGGGGGCCGAATACGTTGCGCCATACGTTAACCGTGTGGATGCGCAGGGGGGGGACGGCATTCAGACGGTGACCGATCTGCAGACCTTACTGAAAATGCATGCCCCGCACACCAAAGTACTGGCCGCCAGTTTTAAAACGCCGCGTCAGGCGCTGGATTGCCTGCTGGCAGGCTGCGAGTCCATCACGCTGCCGCTGGATGTCGCTCAGCAGATGATTAGCTCTCCGGCCGTTGATGCTGCCGTAGCGAAGTTCGAGCACGACTGGCAGAGCGCATTTGGACGCACTTCTCTGTAAGTCTGTTTTGCCGGATGGCGGCTGACACCTTATCCGGCCTACACAATGCGCTGTTGTAGGCCTGATTGGAGGCATTAGCATCGCCCTCTGGCAATAGTGTGGTGCCGACGATTTCTATGCTAACTCCCGCAGACCTCACAGGTGGGATTGCGCATCAGCTTCATTTCGCGAAACTGGCAGGTCATGGCGTCGTACATGACGATTTTTCCTGAAGCCGGTTTACCGTAGTTAGTCAGTAGCTTAATGGCTTCCATCGCCTGTAACGAGCCGATCACGCCGATCAGCGGGGCCATCACTCCGGCCTCTACGCAGGTCAGGGCGTTTTCACCGAACAGACGGCTCAGGCAACGGTAGCAGGGCTCTCCTTCCTGGTAGGTAAATACGGTAATTTGTCCTTCCATGCGAATTGCCGCACCGGAAACCAGCGGAATCCTGGCGGCGAAGCATCCGGCATTCAACTGATTGCGGATGCTGACATTATCCGTACAGTCCAGCACCAAATCGTGTTCGGTAATAAGCGTGTGAATCTCGCTCTCGTCCAGCAGGGCATTCACCGGCGTAATGGCGATATAAGGGTTAATCCGCGCCAGTGCGTCGCGGGCGGATAACACTTTTGGCTGTCCAACGGTAGCATCGCTGTGCAGCGTCTGGCGCTGGAGGTTCGACACGGAGACCGTGTCAAAGTCGAGCAAGGTTAAATGCCCGACGCCAGCGCCTGCAAGGTACTGAGTTGCTGCGCATCCCAGTCCCCCCACACCAACGACCAGTACCCGCGCCTCCTTGAGCGCTTCCTGACCTTCGAAATCGAAGCCGCGCAGAATGATTTGCCGGTTATAGCGCATCATCTCCTGGTCGCTGAGTTCTGCCATTACAGGCCTCCAAACAGTGCGTTAAACGGCTCGACCTCAACCCATTCGCCGGCTTCGACGTTACCGCGATCGCGCTCCAGCACGATAAAACAGTTACCCTGGCTAAAAGAGCTAAAAATATGCGAGCCCTGGTGCCCGGTAGTGGTGACTTCCAGTTCGCCTTCAGCGGTACGCTGCAATACGCCGCGCTGAAAATCCAGACGGCCAGGTGTTTTCTTCAGGCGTGAGGCGGTGCGCACGCGCTGGCGAGGCGGTAGTCCACAGGCGGTGTTGCCGCTGAGTTTCGCCAGGAGCGGTTGTACCAGTTGATAGAAGGTGAGGGCCGCAGACACTGGATTACCCGGCAGACCGCAAAACCAGCTGTTGCTCAGTTTGCCAAACGCGAACGGTTTGCCCGGTTTGATGGCCAGCTTCCAGAAGGCAATTTCTCCCAGCTCTTCCAGAATAGTTTTAGTGTAATCCGCTTCGCCTACTGAAACGCCGCCGGAACTGATGACGACATCGGCCTGGCTGTCGGCTTCGATAAACGCGGCACGCAGCGCGTTGGGATCGTCGCGAATAATCCCCAGGTTGATCACTTCGCAGCCCAACTGTTGCAGCATCAGGTGAACGGTCAGACGGTTAGTGTCATAAATCTGCCCGTCTCCCAGCGGCTGACCTGGCAACTGCAGTTCATCACCGGTGGAGAACAGCGCCACGCGGACTTTGCGCACTACGGGAGCATCGGCAACACCGAGCGAAGCCAGAACGGGAAGCTCGCCGGTTGTCAGCCGAGTCCCGGCGGGAAACACCACCGCGCCGTTTGCAATATCTTCACCGCGCAGACGAATATTTTGCCCGCGGCGGACTTCGGCGGTAAAACGCACCCCGTCGTCAGTTTGTTCCGTTTGCTCCTGCATCACCACCGCTTCACAACCAGCTGGCACCGGGGCGCCGGTCATAATTCGGATGCAGGTTCCCGCAGGCCACTCGCCATGGAAAGGCTGACCGGCAAAGGCTTTACCCGCCACCGCAAGCGGCTGATCAGATTGTAAATCGGCTAATCGTACCGCATAGCCATCCATTGCTGAGTTATCGAATCCCGGTACATCAATGGGGGAGACAACGTCGGTAGCCAGAATACGGCCAAAGCATTGAACCAGCGGCAGCGTTTCGACGGCGGTGAGCGGGGTAATACGCGAAAGCATCTGAGAGAGAGCCGTTTCAAGCGGCATCAGTCCGGCGGTAAATTCCATGAGAAGACTCCTGCGGGGCAAAATCGAATCTGCTCATTATGTCAGAAAATGGACGCGGGCAGTATGCTACCTCAGGCTTAGAATCAGATCTGGTAAAGGTTTTGTGCCAGGGATAGCGCTGCAAGAAGAATGCAGTATAGACTCAATATTTCCGCTCATTTTTCCCTGGGGCTAAATGGCTAATATTATTCCAGACGCAATTCGACGACAGGTGGAGGCCGCCAGTGCGTGCATCCGCCAGATTTTCGCGGGGAATCTCATTGCCCTTCATTTGTATGGCTCTGCGGTTGAAGGCGGCTTAAAACCCCAAAGCGACATTGATTTATTGGTCACCCTGCGTGAACCAATAAATGCCCGACAAAGAAAAAAACTGATGCAGGATTTGCTGACCATTTCAGCGCCTCCCGGCACCTCCGGGCCATATCGTGCGTTGGAAGTGACCGTTGTTCTGCACTCGCAGATCGTGCCGTGGCGATTCCCACCGGCGAGAGAAATGCAGTTTGGCGAATGGTTGCGTGATGATATTCGCGCTGGCGTGTTTGAACCGGCAATGGTGGATCCTGATCTTTCTATTCTGCTAACCCAGGCCCGGCGCGCCAGCGTACCGCTGTTCGGTGAACCTGCTGAGACGTTATTTAACGTCATTCCGTTTAGCGATGTATTGCAAACATTTCGGCATATCCTTGAGATGTGGCAGAAACCGGCTGATTTAGAGGGGGACGAGCGTAATATCATCCTTGCTCTGGCACGTATCTGGTATAGCGTGGTTACGGGTAATATTGTCGCTAAAGATGAGGCCGCATCCTGGCTTCTGCCGCAATTACCCGCTGAGCATGCTGATTTGCTGCAAGCGGCGCGTGCGGAATATCTGGGGTTAACCAAACATAACTGGGCAGCGTGTATGCCGTCTGTAGAACGCTTTGTGTTTTATGCAAAAAAACAGATTACCGATCGGCTTGAATAATTTAGCAACAACGTCGAGAGATCTCCTTTCCGTTAAACACATCTGAATGACCTGATGAGACGGGGGGTGAGGTGCGGGCCTTTACCTTTACATGACGTCTGCATCTTTCTATATTCAAAAATCGAATCAATAAGTCACCGAAATTCTGATATTTATAACCCCCCGGTACCCGCCACCTAATGGACGAATAAAATGGGTAAAGCAGTCATTGCAATTCACGGCGGCGCAGGGGCTATCACCCGCGCGTTACTGAGCCAGGAGCAAGAATTGCGTTATATACAAGCGCTGTCGGATATCGTTGAAACCGGCCAACGGATGCTTGAAGACGGTCGTAGCGCACTGGATGTGGTCACCGAAGCCGTGCGTTTGTTGGAAGAGTGTCCGTTGTTTAATGCCGGAATTGGCGCGGTGTATACCCGTGATGAAACCCATGAACTGGACGCCTGTGTGATGGACGGTAATACGCTAAACGCGGGAGCCGTCGCCGGGGTTAGCCATCTGCGCAACCCGATTCTCGCGGCACGCCTGGTGATGGAACACAGCCCCCACGTCATGATGATAGGTGAAGGGGCTGAAAACTTTGCCATTGCGCAGGGGATGGAGCGCGTTTCGGCGGATATTTTCTCGACGCCAGAACGCTACGCTCAACTGCTGGCAGCGCAATCGGCGGGTGAAACGGTGCTGGATCATAGCGCGACCCCGCTGGATGAAAACAACAAAATGGGTACTGTGGGTGCGGTCGCGCTGGATATGTTTGGCAATCTGGCGGCGGCAACATCGACCGGCGGGATGACCAACAAATTACCGGGGCGGGTAGGTGACAGTCCGCTGGTCGGCGTAGGCTGTTATGCCAATAACGCAAGTGTGGCCGTTTCCTGCTCCGGAACCGGTGAAGTCTTTATTCGTGCGCTGGCGGCGTATGACATTGCGGCGTTGATGGACTATGGCGGCCTGAGTTTATCGGAGGCGTGCGAACGCGTAGTAATGGAAAAATTACCGGCGCTCGGCGGTAGCGGCGGTTTAATTGCCGTCGATCACGAGGGCAACGTCGCCTTGCCGTTTAACAGCGAAGGCATGTACCGTGCCTGGGGATATGCAGGCGATACGCCAACCACCGGTATTTATCGGGAAAAAGGAGATACCGTTGCCACACAGTGATGAGCTTGACGCCAGCGACGTGCTGGCAGTCAGCAACCTGAACATTGCCTTTGAGCAGGAGCAGCAGCGCATCAGTGCGGTGCGTAATCTGTCATTTCGTCTGAAGCGTGGTGAAACGCTGGCGATAGTGGGCGAATCCGGTTCAGGAAAGTCGGTAACAGCCTTGTCGCTAATGCGTTTGATTGAACAGTCAGGCGGCGAGGTGAGCTGCGATGAAATGCTCCTTCGACGCCGTAACCGACAGGTTATTGAGCTGGGTGAACAGAGCGCGTCGCGGATGCGTCACGTGCGTGGCGCGGATATCGCCATGATCTTCCAGGAGCCCATGACATCGCTTAATCCGGTATTTACCGTGGGTGAGCAGATTGCTGAGTCAATCCGTTTGCATCAGGGGGCCAGCCACGAAGAGGCGATGGTGGAAGCGAAACGGATGCTCGACCAGGTGCGTATCCCCGAGGCGAAGGCTATTTTATCGCGCTATCCGCACCAGCTTTCTGGCGGCATGCGCCAGCGGGTAATGATCGCCATGGCGCTATCGTGTCGCCCTGCGGTTTTAATTGCCGATGAACCGACCACCGCGCTGGATGTCACTATTCAGGCACAGATCCTGCAACTGATAAAAGTGTTGCAGCAGGATATGTCGATGGGAGTGATCTTTATTACCCACGATATGGGCGTCGTGGCGGATATTGCCGATCGCGTGCTGGTGATGTATCAGGGCGAGGCGGTAGAAACCGGCAGCGTTGAGCAGATTTTTCACGCTCCCCAGCATCCTTACACCAAAGCGCTGCTGGCAGCCGTGCCGCAGCTTGGGGCGATGACCGGACAAGCGTACCCGCGCCGGTTTCCTCTCATTTCGTTACACGATCCCAGTCATGTAGAACCACAGACTGAACAGGATACCGTGGTTGAAGGCGAGCCTATTTTGCAGGTACGTAATCTGGTGACGCGTTTTCCGCTGCGCAGCGGCATTCTTAATCGGGTGACCCGCGAGGTGCATGCGGTGGAAAACGTTAGCTTTGACCTGTGGCCCGGAGAGACGCTCTCGCTGGTGGGGGAGTCGGGCTGTGGGAAATCCACCACCGGTCGGGCGCTGCTACGTCTGGTCGAGTCTCAGCGCGGGGAGATTGTTTTCAACGGACAGCGTATCGATACCCTGGCCGCCAGTAAGCTACAGCCGCTGCGTCGGGATATTCAATTTATCTTCCAGGACCCCTATGCTTCGCTCGATCCGCGTCAAACCGTGGGATATTCCATTTTAGAACCGCTGCGGGTGCATGGGCTACTGCAAGGCGATGCGGCGGCAAAACGGGTTGCATGGCTGCTGGAACGCGTAGGATTGCTCCCTGAGCATGCCTGGCGCTATCCGCATGAGTTTTCCGGTGGTCAGCGTCAGCGTATCTGTATTGCTCGGGCGCTGGCGCTCAATCCCAAGGTGATTATTGCCGATGAGTCAGTCTCGGCGCTGGATGTCTCAATTCGCGGGCAAATTATCAACCTGTTGCTCGACCTCCAGCGAGAAATGGGGATTGCGTACCTGTTTATTTCCCACGATATGGCGGTGGTGGAGCGGATCAGTCATCGGGTGGCGGTGATGTACCTTGGGCAAATCGTCGAGATCGGCACCCGACGCGCGGTGTTTGAAAATCCGCAGCATCCGTACACCCGCAAACTGATGGCGGCAGTCCCGGTCGCCGATCCCTCACATCACCGGCCCCAGCGCGTGCTGCTGTCGGATGATATCCCCAGTAATATCCGCAAACGCGGTGAAGAGATTTCCCCCGTTTCACTCCAGCAAGTTGGCCCGGGGCATTATGTTGCGCGACCGCAACCAGAAAATGCGCTTTCGCGTTTATAACAGGCAGGCAGGGTTTAAGGAGAATAACATGACAAAAATTGTTGCTCGAAAATGGCTGGTTGCTTTGGGAGTAGCCTCTGCGCTGGCCGCCACACCTGGCTGGGCTGCCAAAGATGTAGTAGTGGCGGTAGGATCCAATTTCACCACCCTCGATCCCTACGACGCAAACGACACGTTGTCGCAGGCGGTAGCGAAGTCGTTTTACCAGGGGCTGTTTGGCCTTGATAAAGAGATGAAGCTGAAAAATGTGCTGGCGGAGAGTTATACGGTTTCTGATGATGGCCTGACTTATACCCTTAAGCTGCGACAGGGCGTGAAGTTTCAGGACGGCACCGACTTCAACGCCGATGCGGTTAAAGCTAACCTCGATCGGGCCAGCAACCCGGAAAACCATCTGAAACGCTACAACCTGTATAAGAATATCGATAAAACCGAGGTCGTCGATCCGTCGACGGTGAAGATAACGCTGAAGCAGCCGTTCTCTGCATTTATCAATATTCTGGCGCACCCGGCTACGGCGATGATCTCTCCCGCCGCGCTGGAGAAATACGGCAAGGAGATCGGTTTCCATCCCGTGGGGACCGGGCCGTATCAGCTTGAGACCTGGAATCAGACGGATTTTGTAAAGGTTAAGAAGTTCGCGGGTTACTGGCAGCAAGGGCTGCCAAAGCTGGATACGATTACCTGGCGTCCGGTGACCGACAACAACACGCGTGCGGCAATGCTGCAGACCGGGGAAGCGCAGTTTGCCTTCCCGATCCCTTACGAGCAGGCGGCGCTACTGGCGAAGAATAAAAACCTGGAACTGGTGGCCAGTCCGTCTATTATGCAGCGTTACATCAGCATGAACGTCACGCAAAAACCGTTCGATAACCCGAAGGTGCGTGAAGCGCTGAATTATGCCATCAACCGTCAGGCGCTGGTGAAAGTGGCGTTTGCCGGTTACGCGACGCCAGCAACCGGCGTTCTCCCTCCGTCGATCGCCTATGCGCAAAGCTATACGCCATGGCCATACGACCCGGCAAAAGCGCGCGAACTGCTGAAAGAAGCGGGTTATCCGAACGGTTTTACCACCACGCTATGGTCTTCTCATAACCATAGTACCGCGCAGAAAGTGCTGCAATTTACCCAGCAGCAACTGGCGCAGGTGGGCGTTAAGGCTCAGGTGACGGCGATGGATGCCGGTCAGCGCGCGGCGCAAGTCGAAGGTAAAGCGCAGAAAGAGAGCGGGGTACGCATGTTCTACACCGGCTGGTCTGCCTCTACGGGTGAAGCAGACTGGGCGCTGTCACCGCTGTTTGCATCTCAAAACTGGCCGCCAACGCTGTTTAATACGGCGTTCTACAGCAATAAGCAGGTGGACAGTGATTTAGCAGCAGCGTTGCAAACCAACGATCCGGCCCAGAAAGCGAAGCTGTACAAGGATGCGCAGGATATTATCTGGAAAGAGTCGCCGTGGATCCCACTGGTAGTGGAACAACTGATTTCGGCGCACAACACCAGATTGACCGGGTTCTGGATCATGCCGGATACCGGATTTAGCTTTGATGATGCGGATTTAAAATAAGCAATTCATCCGGCCCAGCCACACAGGGGCCGGCGAAGGGAGTGTGATGCTTAACTATGTTTTCAAGCGCCTGCTGGGGTTGATTCCAACTCTGTTGATTGTAGCGGTGCTGGTATTTTTATTTGTTCACCTGCTACCCGGCGATCCGGCCCGGCTGATTGCCGGACCGGAGGCTGATGCTGAGGTGATCGAACTGGTGCGCCAGCAGTTGGGTCTGGATCAGCCGCTGCATATTCAGTTCTGGCATTACATTACTAACGTGTTGCAAGGCGATTTTGGAACCTCAATGGTTTCTCGTCGCCCGGTCTCCGAAGAGATAGCCAGTCGTTTTATGCCATCGCTATGGCTGACCATTGCCAGCATGGCGTGGGCGGTGTTATTCGGCATGACGGCAGGGATTATTGCTGCTGTATGGCGCAATCGTTGGCCGGACAGATTGAGTATGACGCTCGCCGTCACCGGGATCTCTTTCCCGGCGTTTGCGCTCGGCATGCTGCTCATGCAGATATTCTCCGTTGAGCTTGGCTGGTTGCCCACCGTTGGAGCTGATACCTGGCGGCACTATATCCTCCCGTCTATTACCCTGGGTGCGGCGGTGGCTGCGGTGTTAGCCCGGTTTACCCGCGCTTCGTTTGTCGATGTGCTCAGTGAAGACTATATGCGTACCGCGCGGGCCAAAGGGGTGAGTGAAACCTGGGTGGTGTTAAAACATGGTTTGCGCAATGCGATGATCCCGGTGGTCACCATGATGGGGCTACAGTTTGGCTTTTTGCTTGGCGGCTCGATTGTGGTTGAGAAGGTGTTTAACTGGCCAGGGCTTGGGCGGCTGTTGGTGGACTCAGTCGAAATGCGCGACTACCCGGTGATTCAGGCCGAGGTGCTGTTGTTTTCTCTGGAGTTTATTCTTATTAACTTAGTGGTGGATGTGCTCTATGCCGCCATTAATCCGGCTATCAGGTACAAGTAAGGATGCGATTTTTTAACTGGCGCCGACAGGCGATTTTAAATGCGATGCCCCTTGTTAAGCCTGAGCAGATACGCACGCCGTGGCATGAATTCTGGCGTCGTTTCCGTCGCCAGCGCATGGCGATGTTAGCGGGGTTATTTGTCGTGCTGCTGATAATGGTGGCGATTTTTGCTCGCTGGTTAACGCCATTTGATGCCGAGAATTACTTCGATTATGACCGTCTGAATGACGGACCGTCGATGCTGCACTGGTTCGGCGTTGACTCGCTGGGGCGGGATATTTTTAGCCGCGTGCTGGTGGGGGCGCAAATCTCGCTGGCGGCGGGGGTCTTTGCCGTATTTATTGGCGCGGCGATTGGCACCGTGTTGGGTCTGCTGGCGGGATACTACGAAGGCTGGTGGGATCGACTGATTATGCGTATCTGCGATGTGCTGTTTGCCTTTCCGGGTATTTTGCTGGCGATAGCCGTGGTCGCTGTGCTGGGCAGCGGCATTGCAAACGTGATTATTGCCGTGGCCATTTTCTCCATTCCGGCCTTCGCGCGGCTGGTGCGCGCAAATACGCTGGTGCTAAAGCAGCAGACCTTTATTGAATCCGCGCGCAGTATCGGCGCCAGCGATGCGACCATCATCTTCAACCATATCCTGCCGGGTACGGTTTCATCGATCGTGGTCTTTTTTACCATGCGAATTGGCACGTCGATTATCTCTGCCGCGAGCCTGTCATTTCTGGGATTGGGTGCGCAGCCGCCGACCCCGGAGTGGGGGGCAATGCTCAATGAAGCCCGCGCTGATATGGTGATCGCGCCGCACGTGGCGATTTTCCCGGCGGTGGCGATATTCCTGACGGTACTGGCGTTTAACTTACTGGGAGATGGTCTGCGCGACGCGCTGGACCCGAAAATTAAAGGATAAATCACAGGGCCGGATAAGACGTAACGCTTATCCGGCCTACAGTTGGGTTGCGCTTATTTAAACGCGGGTGCCCCACAGATCGTATTCATCAGCGTTTTCGACCTTCACGCGGATGATATCGCCAGGTTTCACCTTGGTTTCGCCATTCAGGTATACCGCGCCGTCGATTTCCGGGGCGTCAGCCATGCTGCGGCCAATCGCGCCTTCTTCGTCAACTTCATCAACGATAACCAGAATTTCGCGGCCCACTTTCTCCTGCAAACGTTCAGCAGAGATTTGCTGTTGCAATTGCATAAAGCGGTTCCAGCGTTCCTCTTTCACCTCTTCCGGGATTTGGTCCGGCAGGTCATTGGCGCCAGCGCCTTCTACCGGGCTGTATTTAAAGCAGCCCACGCGGTCCAGACGCGCTTCCTTCAGGAAGTCGAGCAGCATCTGGAAGTCTTCTTCCGTTTCACCCGGGAAACCGACAATGAAGGTTGAGCGCAGCGTCAGTTCAGGGCAGATTTCACGCCACTGCTTGATGCGTGCCAGTTGTCTGTCCACGGAGCCTGGGCGTTTCATCAGCTTAAGAATACGCGGGCTGGCATGCTGCAGCGGGATGTCCAGATACGGCAGGATTTTCCCTTCCGCCATCAGTGGGATCACGTCATCAACGTGCGGATAGGGATAGACGTAATGCAGACGAGTCCAGATCCCCAGTTTTGATAACTGCTCGCACAGATCAACCATGCTGGTTTTGACCGGCTCGCCGTTATGGAAACCGGTGCGATGCTTCACATCCACGCCGTACGCGGAAGTATCCTGAGAAATGACCAGTATCTCTTTTACGCCCGCATCCACCAGACGTTTGGCTTCGCTGAGGACGTCGCCAATCGGACGGCTCACCAGATCGCCACGCATTGACGGAATAATGCAGAACGTGCAGCGGTGGTTGCAGCCTTCAGAAATTTTCAGATAGGCATAATGACGCGGAGTAAGCTTGACGCCCTGTTCAGGAACCAGGCTCAGGAACGGGTTGTGCTTTGGTTTGGGCACATAGTGGTGAACGTGCTCCAGAACCTGTTCGTAGCTATGCGGCCCGGTGATTTCCAGCACCTTCGGGTGGACTTCACGGATCTGATCGACTTTCGCGCCCAGACAGCCGGTGACGATCACCTTGCCGTTTTCGTTCAGCGCTTCGCCGATTGCTTCCAGCGACTCCTGAACCGCGCTGTCGATAAAGCCACAGGTGTTAACGATAACCATATCCGCGTCGTCGTAGCTTGGCACAACGTCATAGCCTTCGGTACGAAGTTCGGTCAGGATGCGTTCAGAATCGACGAGGTTTTTCGGGCACCCTAATGATATAAATCCAATCTTAGACATTATTTTGTACAATACATTGCTCGGGAAAACTCGGATTATACATCATGCCTAAACTTTACAGCTACATCCGTTGGTCAAGTGACCGACAAGACAAGGGAACGACAAAAGACCGCCAGTTATCGGCAGCGAGGACGTATGCTGAAGAGAAGGGGCTGGAGATGGTAGAAATCATTGAGCCAGGTGTAAGTGCGTTTCGTGGGAAAAACCGCTCTGGAAAGCTGGGAGACTTTATAGATGCTGTAAAGAGTAATGCTATACCTTCTGACTCATGGCTTTATTGCGAAAACCTTGACCGTCTATCCCGTGATCAGGTGGATGAAGCGTTAAGTCTTTTTCTTGAGATGATTAGGCTGGGACTAACAATAGTCACAGGAATGGACAAGAAGGTTTATAACAAGGCATCGATACGGCAAAATCCTACAGACTTGATGTTGTCAATCCTACTGTTTATCCGTGGGAATGAGGAATCAGAAACGAAATCTAAAAGAACTATAGGAAATGTTGTTGCTTTAGTAGAACGACATAATCAAGGCTTGCCAGTAAACATTAAATCCGTGGGTCGTCATCCGTTTTGGATAGATGATTCTGGTTCACAGTACGAAGCAGTTAAAAAGCATCCTATCTATTGGAATATTGCTAGAGAAGCTATTGATATGTTCCTAGATGGTCATGGGGTCTATAGTGTTAAACGGGCTTTAGATGAAAAATACCCAAATGGATTGAAGGGTAAAGAATGGGATTATCAGGTATTACAAAAGATGCGTAATAACCGTGCATTGATCGGTGAGCGTACAATGAAAGTAGGTGGTCAAATCTATAAATTGAAAAACTATTATCCGTTGTTATGCAAAGATGAAACGGAATATTTAGTACTGGCTGAAAAGAAAGAGCAGAATAATTTTAAATCCAAGAAAGAATCAAAAGATAAAATTAAACTGTTATCAGGGTTATCACTACTACGTTGTAGTAAATGTGGTGGTACTATGCATTCTTTTATTAATAAAAAAACACCACGTTACATATGTACGAATGGTACACATAAACAGAAAAGTTGTTCTGGTTGGTCGATTATTGCCTCTTTGGTAGAACACTGCACGATGATTGCTTTACTGATGGGTTATCTAAACAACAGTTGGAAAAATGGTAGTGATACTACATTGATTGATGAAGAGATAAATGCAAAACAATCAATAATCGCTGATTTGGATTCCAAAATATCAAATTTAGCTGCTGCAATTTCAGTTGCACCAAACGTTGTTGAGCTTGCAACAAAGATTCAAGTGTTAAATACAGAACGTGAACAATTACTAATAAACGTAGTTAACTTAAAGGAAAGATCAGTATCATTAAAGAGTAAGGGATCATTTGAAATAGAAATGACCGAGTTTTTAATATTAATTCAGTATGCAGTGTTTACCGATTTGGAAGATGAAGATAGAAATAAAATTAGAAAGATCATATCTTCAATAATTGAATATGTAATAGTGGATAAAACTGATTCATGTATTACCATTCGTATCAAGTGTTATGGCATTGATGAAGTATTAGTATTTGGTGGTGTAAACAGAAAACCTCATTGGGAGTTTGATATTGAACTAGTAAATGATGATCAGGATAGTAATGCTGTTGTAGTTACCGATGAAATCAGAGAAAAAACTAATCAATACTTAGTGGATTTAAGGAAAAGTTATCATAACTTATATGATTCATCAGTTTCTATGTTATCTCAGGTTGGTTATCCAGAAATCAACGGATCACTATTCTGGCCAAATCGGTAATAGTAAAATACTAAGTTAGATTTCTCGTTTGAAAGTGTATTTTGGCATCGTAGGAGCGATTCTACGGAGCTTTTGTATGTGTGAGTGTACAAAGGATAATATTATTACACTGTTCTCCTTTTCTAATAAATAAAGTATGAAAAGGAGAACTAAATGAACTGGATTAAAACAACTCTAATACTACTACTTGGTTGGTTGGTAATGATTACTGGATTGATTGAAGCACTTTATATTGGCTTCATGATCTGGCTCGCAATGTGGCTTATCTGTGAAGTAATAAATACCTTTAAAAATTAGCATGTTACAAAATAGCAAGCCAATTTTTGGGATGAAATGAAAAAAAGTGATATAATATTAGTGTGAAGTGAAGAAGCCCATCCATTTGAACACTCTTTTTAAATCATTCTGATAAATAAGAGTGTAGAAAATTATAATATCTCATCCTAAGATATTATAGCCCCATGTTATTCATGGGGTTATTCTCACTTTAAATTTATGAAAAATCGTGCACAAAAGGAAAATACATGGCAAAGGAAACAAGATCTATAGGAGTACGCATTAATCCACTACAGGAAGAATATCTACAGAAGTTAGTAGACGACGGTAAGGTGAAGAATATGAACCAAGCAATACAGTATGTACTAAACAGTTTTATTATTCTAAACAATGAGTAACGTTTGATACTATCGTAAAAAGTATTATTACCGTACTAACATGGATCGTTAGTACATGTTCAAAAGGATTTGATTATGGACAACAAACAACTAAAACAACGTTATAACAATATAGTGGCTCGTGTAAAAAATAATGAAGCATATAAACATACCACTATTGGCGATTGGGTATCTTTCGAACCATTCAAAGAGTGGATGGAACAAAACTATGTTGAAGGATGGGAAATTGACAAGGATATACTAAGCGGAACTAATAAGTGTTATTCATCTTCTACATGTTTGATGGTTCCACATGAAATAAATGCTCTATTCCGTAGTTCTTCATCTATTCACGGCTATAAGGGTGTGTACTTTGATGACAGATATAATAAGTTTTATGGTCAAATGCGTATCGACGGTAAGACCGTACAGAGAGGATCTAGTGATACCGCAGCGGGTGCACACCAATACTACCTAGAACTACGTAGGGAACGTTTGCAGGAGCTTTTACAACGATATAGTAGTATTAAAAATCAATACGCTTATAAACGCCTTGTAGAAGCATTAAAACCTTACTTATAAACAAAAAGCCCTTAGTACAGGAATACTAAGGGCAGTTAACTATAATATCACAACATACTATAAGGATATTTATCATGGCAGGAAAGAAACAGTTTTATGATAACGCAGATCTAAGATCAATTTTGAAAGGTTACAAGTACATCAACCAATTCACCAATGAAGCAATAGCAATCATAGATGGGGCAATACAAAAAGAATTCGAAGGTTCAACAAGCAGAACTAAGGTAGGTCGTAAAGAAATACTAAATCTAATTATTCAATGCCCAATATTAGGTTATGCGGAAGTAGAGCATAACATCAATACACGCCGTCAGAGTGGCGACGTGATGAAACAGCCACTAAAGAAGACTCAGATATACCAATATAAAAGAATCGCTACACAGGCCGCACAGGAGCTTTTAGAGGCATATAATCATGGTGTAACGATTAAGTATGTTCTTGATGGTGATGCACGACAGATAAACAAATGGGAAAAGGTCAAATTACGTCAAATGCTAAACGATGGAACAAGTTTAGGTACTATCAAAAGCTACATTAACGGCTTATAACCATCTTTCCGACAGTTTGATGGGGGGATTCCTTTGTTGGAAAGATGGTAGTAAAACTAGCCATTTTTAGTACAAATAATAACCAAGAACAGCCATTTTTTCCCGTTTTAGGGGTGTAAAAGGGCATCTTTCCGACTTAATATAATAATCTTATCCATTTGTTGGAAAGATGAATAACATAATATTCCATACGTCATATTATGTTATTCAGGGGTAATAGCTCGTCGCTTTGCTTCCTCACTATTACCCCTTAAAAACAAAATAAGAGTATAACTTGCGTTTTTCTCGTGAGTACTCGAAAGAACGCCCGTTCCTACTCGCTTTCGCTCAGACAATAAAAGTATTAACAAATAATTGATTGGAAGTACCAACTATCAAGAATTACTACTCAATAGATTATTCAAAGTCTCTTGAAGTGGACACGCAGCCCCGCGAAGTGGGAACGGTCACAAAATAAACCGCCGAAAGGCACAACTAGAGGAATTACTATGAGTACATGGGAACAAATACGAAAAGCCAATAAAGCATGTGGGATGAAGCCAAACGGACTTTATAACAAGCCGAAGAAATCCCTCCTTAGTGATACTCCACCAGTAGGGGAGGCACTAAAGGAAGTCATACAGGACTATATATGCGACTATAAACGTACTAAGGGGAAAAGACCTACAACCGCACACCTCAATAATAAATATTCAATAAGAGCAACATCTAATTTTTATAGAGGGCTATGAAAAAGGAATTACAATGAAATACACAGTAATCAACAACAATAAACGAAATTTCAAAGTACAATATGAAGTGGATGGACTAGAGCAACAAGCCCAACTACAAGGCGATACTACGCACTATGGAAGGCTAATAACTGGTAACTCATGGGTACGTATTGCCCGTCACCAGAACGCCACACGTAACGCCTACGGCAAGATTTACGGGGCAGGTGAAGAGATCACACAGCACCATATGACAGAAGAAGAACTATTTCAGAACTCACTGGTAGATCCCTTATCCCACCAAAAGAAGATTGCAGGACTGCTACTGGATGCATTCTATAGTAACAACCAGGAAATGACCGTGGAACTACTGGACACTGTACTAAACCCTAAACCGAAGAAAACAAAAAAGCCCGGCAAGGTACAATAGTTTTAAAAATATTTTTATTATAGGATTCATATCCATTATGTTACCTTAGAAATTAGTGAATAATGTATTTAAATCTCGATTGCTAGCAAAAATGTAGTTTTTTGCATCCGATAAAATTTTTATTTTTTCGGATGTTAAAGGAATCATTCCATTGAAGCCATCATACATCTTTCGTCTTAAATGCTCAAATTCAGACATTTTTAGACCACTCAAGTTCCCTATTAGGTTTTTGATGCATTGAATAATTAATTCAATGACTCTTGTAGTTGCAATACATATTTTTTCAAATTCAGATGTGGGCTTATAACGAAATAATTTTATCACATTGATATCGGTTTGTAATTGTTGAGAGGTTATTTCCAATTCTGTAATAGTGTCAATAAAGTATGTTTGCATTGAATCTAAAACAGAATCTTTTAGATAATGATTATGTCCATTAATTCTAAACTGGAAGTTTACAAGTCTAAAGTCTAGCTCATCAGCGATCATAAATATTTTAGGAAAGTGCTGTGTTATTATTTTCTTTTGTAGGGCGTAGGCATCTTCTCTATACCTATCTTTTTTCCAACGGGAATAAACATAAAAAGCAAAAGCCAAAGTAATTATGCTCGATAACGAGCTAAGCCAGTCAGTAAAACTCCCCCACTCGAATGAAGGACTATTTAAAAATAAAATTTTTATAAAGATAAGAATGCTTATAATTAATAGAAAAAGAACTGCCGTGAGCAAAGCTGTATTCCATTTTTTTATATTCATTTTTATTATCCGAATTATAACGAAGATAGAACCAGATAAGGAGTACTTTCACTTTACCATGAAAGCCTCTATAATGTACACTTTGGATGCACACCCCCTCACATTGGGTAGGTTTGTTTATTGGGGTGAGTGGGGTGTGCATCTATACACTAATAAACAGACATACTAAAATCATTTATTAAATGCAAAAAGAGATTCTATATTACCTTTTAGCTCTGTGGAATCACTCAATATCCTTTTTTTTAAATCATCAATTATTGTAATCATTTCATCAGGGTACGTATTACCAGTCGTTTTTTTAAACATCAATATTCCAAAGGCTTGGTTATAAAATCCAGATAGTCGATCAAAAGAATCTTTCATACTTGGTGGATATGATATCTTCCATCTGCCAAGTGATGTAAGTTTTGAGGATAACTGGAATGTCTCATAAATATGAGTGATAATTTTGTTAGTTAGTATGTCGAACTTTGGATCTGTTGTATTAATAGATATTACATCAAAGTAAATCCTTTGAATATTTAAAACTTGTAAATCATACTCTCCCATAATATCTGTTACAAGATTGAAACCTTCTTCATTTTGCTTGGTATGAAACCATTTCGGTGCATTTCTGTATGCGAGCCAAGCAATATATAAAGTTCCAAATGAGGCTGTTGTTCCACCGATTGCAGCAAAGGTACTTATCCACTCAAAACCTTTTATATCAGATAACAGAATTTTGATGAGAAGTACAACTTCTACTATTACAAGTAATATCGTTATAAGTATGAGAATGTTAATTAGTTTTTTCATGGTAAATTATATTCTGTATTTCTTGATTATGTTAATAAAATTTCATCAAAGCACTATTGATGTTTAAAAAAACTGCCAGTGTTTAAACTGGCAGGTAGCAACTATTATTCATAAATAAATTGAATTACTGATTTTAGTTTGGTTTCACATATTGTATTTAAAGTAATTGTACCATCTAAATATGCTCGTACTCGTTTCCAAGCATTGAAAGGTTTACCTCCATCTGATGGAGCATTCCCATCGATTATAGGGTCCCATAGTAAATGCTCAAATGTATCATCTACACGAAACACTCTATCAGTACCAACTATACTTTCAATTTTAGCATTTGCACGATAAGCATTGATCGCCGATATTTGACTAATTTGATCTTCAGTCATTCCTTTTCTATCAGTATCATGAACGACTTTAAATGGAATATTAAGTTTTGATAGAATTCTTGCTATCGCAGGAATTGTCCATTTGCCACCCGCTGAAACGATTGTGGTATCTTTTACTAATTCTGTAGATATTCCAAATTTGTCACATAACTCTGAAGCAAATCGGAGTATTGCAACCTCTGTATCTCCCTCAACTACAATAACTCTTTTAGCAAAAAATGCTTCACAGACAGTAGGATGGAAATCTAATGCGGCTCGTAGCATTTCCCTTTCATCATAAGATTCATCGACATGGAAAATGCTATCATCTATTTCATGAACTGTCCTAGTACCCTCATACGTATCCTTAATCAATTTCAGAGATGATGGGTTTTCTGCAATATCGATTAAGAATGGCGAATGTGTACTAACGATAACTTGACAGGCAGAATTTGTCGATTTCTCTCTAAGTTTATCTCTCAATAATCTCATTAAATGTGGATGGATATATAGCTCAGGCTCTTCATAGAGAATAATTGTTGATCTTTGAGAAGCGGTTACTTCGAATAATGCATTAGATTCTAGCAAAGCATAAGCTAGTGCTCGCTGAACTCCGCTACCTTGATATTCTAGTTGTGTTTCAAGTTTATCTTCAATGACTAATGTTGCCGCTTTCATTAACGCTGCATTAATATCAATTTCCGTTAGGCTTAATTTTACTTTGGATTTCAAATCCATTACCTGATTAAGGGACTCAGTAATAGATTCCATTAATTCATGCAGCCCTTCAATTACTTCACCATCAACTTCCCCTTTCATTTTCTTGTGTAATAGGTCAAGTGAGGAAGTATATTGCGTAAAAGATGGATCTGACTGTAGAACTGGATAAACTCTATTGGAAAATAAGAATCCAAAAGGAGTACCCTTTTGTGATTTAAGGTCATCCTCAATTTTGAAACAAGCTGGTATATATAATACATGGGGTAAGGCTTGTTGAAGACTGTTTTTGAAATTTATACCATCAGAAGTCCAACACAGAGAAGAAGAAACTTTTTCAGGATATCTTTGCTTAATCAATCCAATAACGTCACTTTGCATATCCTTGTAGCTTTTAGCATTATTACAATCAAGTTCATTAATAATTTCTAATAACCACGGAATATGTCTTGCAGCGGTTATAGCTGTTGTATAGTCCTCGATATTTTCTTTGCTGTAAAATGCTTCATAAGTAGGAATACCCATGCAATCATTGTCATGATCCCATTTTGTTCTAACTCTAATACTGAGTTTCCCTTCATGAACTAGATTAGAAATAGCGGGTTTGGCTCGTTCAGTATCTTGAATATCAGAAAAAATACCAGTAATGACCATTTCATCAGTACTAGCAGTACGATATGGCCAATCTTCGGATGTAGGGTTTGTGGTATCTACGAGAATTTTAATAGCTTTTAGGATTGTAGATTTTCCAATATTGTTCGAACCAATTAAAGTTGTGAAATTTTCAAGGTTTATAGAGGCAGAGGATATACCTCTAAAGTTTTGTATATCAATGCGAATTAGTTTCATTTTTAAAATCACAGTATGAAAGGTAAGTGATTAATAGCATGAGCCGAAAAATAAAGCACTAACTTTTATTAAAAATGTGATGTGTGTTCATTTCAAAAGTAGATATTATTATGTTGATAATAATTTACATGGATTATCAATTTGTAAACATTAACATCATGAATTCTGTAGTTTTATAAAATAGTGATTAACTAACTTTAAATTACAGAAATGCCAATTGGCATGATAGTAAATACATTAATAATGAGATTAATCTAGGTTCCTCTTAGACACTGGATAATTCGCGAGTTTTCGCCCACGCATTAATTTACATATATATGAAAAATAAATGCATACCCGCACCGCACTTAACAAAGTACTACCCCAATTTCATTATTAGTGCAATTACAGTTGTGATTGGCGGGGCAGGGGCAAATCTTGAATACAGCATAAGATCCTTTTAGTATTTCAGTAACATATGTATCCATTTTATCAATCTCTGTAGGTTTACAATTTAAATGGAAACCAACAAAAAAAGAATTGCGGATTTTATATTCACAGTCAATGATGGATTGTATTTTTAACTTATCGTGTTCTAAACCTCTCTTCAGTGCTGCGATGCTCTTAGTACATTTAAATTCAATAAATATAAAACCATCGTTAAGTGATTTGTTTTGACAAAGAATAATGTCTACTTTTGAAAGCCTATTCTGTGGGAATAAAAATGGGTCGAGATAAGCAGTCACTTCCCGCTTTACTTGAAATCTTTTGGCTGCAATAAATTGTTCAAATTCTATTTGAAGCCATTTTTCCCAATCATTAATTCTATTATCAACAATGTAATGTAATCTTTTTCTTATGTCTTTATTTTTAAGGAAACTATTTAATAAATTAATAACAAGCTCAAAATCCATTTTACGGTCGTGCATTATTAACTCTCAATAAATAAAGGATGATAAATGAAAACATCACTTAGAACTTTAGCAAAACAATATGGATATGATGAATCAACTGTGCGTTCTTGGGTATTAAAAGGAATGCCAATGGATACGGATTATAACACAAGAAAGTGGATTGTGGAGAATATTTTAAAACCACTCCGTAATACTAACATCAAAGAACAGATTGAACAGGAACGATTACAAAAGCTAACTACCGAAAGACAATTAGCAGAATTGGAATTACAGGAAAAGTTAGAGCATGTTTTGAATACAGAATACGTGGAACAAGTACTAACCGCATATCTATATCAAATAAAAACTACTATTCGAAGTATCCCCAATAAGATTTATCTAGAACTATTTGCAATGACTGACGCGAAAGATTTACGCGACCGATTAAAGGAAGTAATAGACACGCATCTTTATCAATTGGGTGAAATGGAATTTGAATTACCAGAGGATGAAGAAATATTAGATGAACAAGAACAAGAAGAAACTAACGACATTACTACAGAAAGTACTACCGACGATCAAACCCCCGAAGATACAGAGAACCAGTGATTGGATTAAAACTGGCGGTGTGATGAAGCTGGTGGATGGGCCTAATATGGGGTTAGATTTTGTCCCATTTCCCTTTCAGTGCTTGCCTATGGATATTGCACAGGAAAGAAGCACTAAGAAGATCGTAATTCAGGCATGTAGTCAACTTTTGAAGACACAGGTCATGACGGCAATAGCCATGAACAAAATGTCAAATGACCCCGCAAACTTTGCATTTGCTTCAAGCTCAGCAGATGAAATCAAAAAATTTAGACTTGGTAAATTCATGCCAGTAGTTGAAAGTTCTCCTGTACTCTCTTCCCTCGTCACTGATAAAGCAGATAAGAATGCCGCTAATAACGCCAAACAGACACAACTACAAAACGGTACTTTTATCTATTGGCTGAACCTTAACACACCCGGAAACCTTAGAGGGATTACGTGTAGTACAGTTCTACTTGATGAAGTATCAAATGTGGAAATAGGTGCAGAAGGAAACCCAATTAAACTTTGTGAGGCTAGAACTTCCACATTCGGAGAGGACGCGTTAATTGTAGTTGCGAGTACTCCACTATATAAGAATGATCTAATTAACTCAGAATTCAACCTAAGTGATAAACGCTATTGGTTCGTTACACATTCATGTGGTCATGAATATAAATTTGAATGGGAACAAGTTAAGTTTCAATTTAAACAATTAGAGAATGGTAGAGCTATTCCAGATTCAACTACTGCTAAGTTAATGTGTCCTCATTGTAATAAAGAAATCGATGAACATACAAGACACCAGATGGTAAACAAGGGGCGATGGATTGCCACTAATCCAAATGGTGAAAAGGGCGTAGTAGGTTTTCAATGTAGCCGTATGATTAGCCCCCTTAATACTATTGAAGAAATGGTAAGTAAGTACGCCGATGCATTGTACTCGTTTAATCTTCAAACTTTCTATAACAATGAACTAGGTGAAGTTTATGAAAACGAATATGAAAAAGAAATTGATATCATTCAGTTAGAACAGACACGCGATGATTCATTTAACTTACATAATATTCCAGAAGCATTAGGAATTTGTATTGCCACAGACCAACAATTAGATAGATTAGAATCTACTGTAATTGCCTTTGATGAAAAGAATGTATGGGTACTTGGTCATGAATTTTTCTATTCACATGACTGTACTAAGATTGAAGCACCTGCATGGAATGAACTAGATAAATTCTGTAGACAGGATTTTAAAACCCCATCAGGCCGCACCATTCCAACGCTAGCGGTATTTGTGGATTCATCGAACGGTAACGCCACGGAAACGGTTAAACGCTTCACAGGACGTTGGGCGAAGTATCACCCAATCAAGGGTAGTAGTTCTACCACATCACCATTATTCAAAAAGTCTACTGAAGCTGGTTATAAACTACAGATCCTAAATGTTCATGAAGGCAAGTTAACAATACGTAAGCTACTAAACCATATGTTAAGTGATGAACCAGATTTAGCACCAACGCAATTACATTTTAGTAGTTCACTACCCCATGATTACTTTGATCAATTAACCGCCGAAGAACTAAAACCACGTGGTGGTAAATTACAATGGCGACTTAAACAAGGTCAAAAAAGAAACGAGGCATTGGACTGCTTTGTGTATTCTTTAATTGCACGTGAGTATGCAGTAAGTAAATTAGGTACACACCAGCCATATAGAAAACTTAGAGAATTTAGGGCATCAACTAAAGAGCAAATGCAAGTACAGCCAGTGATAAATAAAGAAGAAACCAAACCAGAACCAGAACTAAAATCACAGATTAAAGCACCCCCAAAAAGGACGGTACGCAGAACTGGCGGTACAGGATGGTTCGGCAAATAAGGAAATAAAATGGCAAATATTTTACCAGAGAAAATCTATATGACTATGAACCCATATGATTTTCATGTAATGATGCCGCCACATTCTACCCTTGTAGTTAATTATCTAAACAGCGGTAATAGTACATCAATTGATAATTTTAGTACCACATCGGAAGCAACACTAATCACATTTAAAATTGATGGTCCGAGTGATAAGGTATTTTGCATTCTATTTGATAACGCAAAGGGTACTAGTACTAATTTTGTATCAGAACTAATTGATCCAAGTAAGTACACTACAGAATACTCAAAACTAATATCAATGATTAAGGAACTTGATGAAGTTATTGAAACTAAAATAGCTGGTGGTGGCGTATATTCAACAACAATTAATAATAAAACACTAATTAGTGAGACACTTACTAACCTAGAAAATATGCGTATCCGTTATATTAAACGTGCAAATGCATTATGGGCTAGTATGAACGATCAGCCCGTAAATGGAAATGGTAAGCCGTTTAAATCTGTAACCGTTTTTCGTGATCCTAATTATCCTAATAGATGGGGAACACGATAATGTTTTGGAGAAAAGCAAAAACCGAACCTGTACAAATCAAACCACAAGCAAGTAAGAAACGTTTAATAGATAAACCATCGGCAAACCTAAAACGAGATTTACAGGCGGTACGCGGTATGAGTACTCCCGTAATTTCATTTGGCTTTACGTCTGGTACAGGTTCACAAAATATCAATAACTTGATCCGTTGGTTCCTTAGTGATTGGCGTAATTCATCACGTGAAGCAATTCTAAAGAATCCATTGGGTTCTAAATATATGAATCTATCAGTGGATGGCGTTATAGGTGCTGAAGGTGTTTATGTAAAACCTTCCCCAACTGTAGAATCAATGGATGAAGATCAACTACAGGAACTAAGTAATAAACTTGAAAAACGTTTTGATCGTTGGGCATATGATGCGGATCGTTTTAGTCTTGATGGACAATTAACCTTTGATATTTTCCAACAAACTGTAGAGAAAGTACGTGTACAGGATGGTGAATGTTTTATACGTATTCATAACGTTAACGGTACTATTAAACTTGAAATTATTGATGCCGCACGACTAACACAACTTAATAACCAATGGCTAGATAATGGCAACTATATCAGTAATGGTATTGAATTTGACCAAAATCATAAACCAGTAAATTACTATTTCTGTATCTATAACCCAATTACATATACGTATGATGCAACGGCATTTGAAATTATTCCGGCTAGTGAGATTTGTCATTATTTCATTCCTCAACAAATGGGACAGGAACGCGGAATTCCAGACATGATTAGTACAAGCAAGACTATGGAAGATCTAAAGAATTTCACTGAAGCGGCATTAATTGCTAAACGTGTCTCAGCGTCAACCACTGCATATATTACGAATAATAATAATGATACAGACCAAGTAGAGTTAGTAGCTGGTGAAGAGAATTCAACGGCAACATATACGGAATATCTTGAAGCGGGTGCAGTGTATGAACTTGGTAAAAACCAAGATATTAAGACTGTAAACCCACAAGCGGGTGTAGATCGTATAGGTGAATTTACAAGTGAACTAATGGATCAAATTTCAATGGGCTTGAATGTTACTAAGCAATCCCTAATGGGATCTACTGCCGATGCTTCATTTAGTGCTGCAAAGTTGGCAGAACGCCTACAAGCCACAACCTTTAGAACCCGTACTAATGTACTAATCAGTAAAGTACTAAAACCAATCTATCTAGCCTGGATGAAGAATGAAATGCTAAATAACAATAGTCTTAATCTATCTTTTTCTGATTTCGATGATCTTGTTTGTGCTCGTTATATTCCAGTAAAACCAATTTCCCTAGATCCTACAAAGGATATTCAGGCTGAAATTATGCTACTAGATGCAGGACTAAAATCTAAAACTCAGATTATTAGTGAAATGGGTGGAGATCCACGCGTGATCTTAGAGGAAATAGAAAAAGAAAAACAAACAAATAAGGAAGAAGATTCAAATGGATTTGAAGAAACTCAAACAAAAGAGGGAACTGACTATTCCAGTAAGGGCAATTAATGAAGATGCCCGTACTATTGAAGTAGCTTTTTGTTCAGAACAACCTGTAAGCCGCATGATCGATGATGAATTATATTATGAAATTCTCTTGTGTGGTGAAGAAAACGTAGACCTACGCCGACTTAATAATAAAGGTGCTGTACTTTTCAATCATGACCGAGACAAATTACTTGGGGCAGTAGTTGAAGCCCGTATGGATTCGGATCGCGTAGGACGTGCAACACTAAAAATTAGTAATGTAGGTCTTGGTAATACCATGTGGGGAATGATTCAGGAAGGAATTCTATCTCATATTAGTATTGGCTATAACATCTATGATTACCGCATGGACGGTAACAATATTATCGTTACTAACTTTGAAATTTATGAAATCTCCCTAGTAACTGTACCCGCAGATGAAACAGTAGGTATTGGTCGTGCATTTGGTTGTGATGATCAAATGCGTGATGTACTAGAGGAAGAATTAGAAGAAGCCCATGAAGATGAATCACTAAATAGTAATGAGAATACTATTGAAGAGGAAAGACTCATGGAAGAACAAGAGGGCATGGAAGAAACCCGCCTAGATAATGAATCATACGACATTAAAGAAACTCTAATTGTTGATAATGATGAAAATGGTGGCGTAGCTAACATTGAACTAAGTGATGGTGAGTTAGAAGAACTAATTTCTAAACGTCCAGATCTTTTAAAGAAACTACAAGCGGGTATCGAACCCGATCAACTAAATAGTACCGATCCAGTAGAAGTAGAAGATAAACGTGATGTGGGCGAATTCGAAGATGCCGACGGGAAAGCAGAACATCCCGAAGATATGGAAGATAACGCCGAAAAAGAGCGTAAGCGTGAATTAACTTCAATTGGTCATGTACTTAATGTGGATGTATCAGAAGCAATCGCTAAAGGAATTAGCGTATCTGAATTCAAACGTTCACTAAATACAAATAATAATAAATCTCCTAACGTTAAGGATAACAAAATGGAAAAATCTGTAATTAATGGTCTAATTCGTTCAGCCGCTGAAGGTAAACCATTTGAAGGGCAACGTGTAGACGTTCCAGTAAATCAACTAGTACGTGCAACTTCTACCGCTCCAGCTACTGGCGGTGCATTGGTTAAAGAAGTATATGTAGATTCTTATATTGATGTACTACGTGCAAACTCTATTTTCGCACAACTACCAATTCAAACTTATTCCGGTCTAGAGGGTGAAGGTAATCTAGTACTACCTAAACTATCCAGCGACTTTACAGCAATGTTTGATTTCATCGCTGAAGGAGCTAATTCTCCAGAAGTAGATGCAAACTTTGAAAAATTAACGCTTTCACCAAAAACTTTTTCCGGTTCCGTTCCACTAACCCGTACTCTAATTAAGAGTGCAGATACCGCAGAGCGTTTTGTACAAGATGCTATGGTACGTGGTGCAGGTCTAAAACTAGAAAAGAAAATCCTAGATCAAATCGTTGCATCAGCACCAAGTGACACACTAACCGCAGCACCTTCACAAGAAGATGTACAAAATGCACTAGGTAAACTAGCAGCAGCTAATGTACGTGTAGATTCTGTAGTTGCAATTGTACACCCAACTACCGCAGCTATTCTACGTAGTACTTTAGTTGGTGCGAATACCGCAGCAAAATATATGATTGAAGGTTTTCGCTTTGAAGCATGGCTATGTGATTCTGTACGCGTTATCGAATCTACTCAAGTTGCAGCAGGTCAAGTAATCTTTGGGGACTTTAGTAATGTTGTACTCGCATCTTGGGGTGGCCTAACTATTGACCGTGATGATACTTCCCTACGTGCAAGTCAAGGTATTGTACTACGTACCTTTGCATATATTGATCATGCCGTAGCACATGACGAAGCATTTTATGTAATGAAACTAGCGTAATACTTTTATGAGGGCATTTAGTGATAAACAAACAGATGTATTTCTAGATGCCTTTGGTGAAACTATCTCAATTAACGGGGCGACATTTACGGGCATAGTAGATGTTCGCCCCGTTGTCATTGATAGCGGCACAGAAGGACTAATAGAAAGTACAGAAACATTTATTTCAATGAAGTCAGTGGAAGTAACTACACATGGAATTGAAATAGATTCAATCGTAAAAGTAAGAAATATCAATTATACAGTTTATAACATCTATGATGATTTGAGTGGAGTTACTGAAGTATATGTACGCCCAACTGTAATTAATAACTTTGGGGGTTAACATGGCCTTACTCAGTGACGTAAAGAAAACAATAAAAAACAGTTTAGAGAACATTCAACCAATCCGTAAAGCAATGAAAATTCAAGCGGGTAAGGAAATGTTTATCTTGGTATCGGTAAATCAAAGTTATGGTTTAACTAATTACGGTACTAATCGCCAAACGGGAACATTCAACTTTGAATTTCTACTAGTACCGGAAGCAGATAGTACACCTCCAGCAGATACATTTTCTGTAATTATGGAGTACTTCCAAAATACTACATTAAAGGAATTCAAAACTAATAATGTAACACTAATTTCATATGCATTTGATAGTGGCGAGTTAGTAACAGATCCTACAACTGGTTATGTTTCCCTTTCGTTCTCCATAAATATTGTAGCAACGCAGAAACAATAAGGATGAACGATGGCTAACATTTATACGGGTAATGGATTAAAAATTTTCTATAATGAAGATACGGCAAACCGACTACCACAGAACGCAGGTAATGAACAAATTAGCGAAATTGCCGCTATGCCAACATTACATATTGCAGCGGCAATGGCTCAGGTTGAAACATATAATAGTGAGTATGTAGAACAATTAGCGGGTGAACAGAATGTAGATCCAGTTGAAATTACTGTTAACTATATTCCTGGCGACTACACTCATACATTTTTAGATGAAGCGACCGAAACACAAAAGGAATTTCAATTAATCCTTATTCGTCGCCATAGTGAAGGGACATTAGACTATTCACTAATGAATGGACGAATTTCAGCAGCCGCATTAAGTGGTGATAAAGATTCTGTAGTACAGAAAACATATACATTTACCCCTACAGAAATGATTGTACGTGACGCTACCGCACTTGCAAGTGTAGAACTATATGAAGGTTCATATGGTGTTGGTAGTAATGGTGTGGACGTACCCCAATATGAACCATTAACCCCAACGGGAAATAGTTTTATTAAGGTTCCCGCAGATCAGATCGGTAATCCCGTTAGTGTAGATATGATGGGTGTAGGTCTTATTGATGGTAATACATTTAGTTCTATTGCCATGACTAAAAGCGGATCACTCGCTATCTATGCAAAAAACCAAACAACGGCATGGACTCGAATCCTAACAAGTAATTTGGGTGATTCAAAATATGTAGCATTAACAGGTGATCAATCAATTGACGGTACTAAGACTTTCATTAAAGGGATCTATGTAGACTCATTAACATCAAGTAATGGTATTAGTGGTAAATCACTTACAGTAACTGAAAGTATTAATGGTGATAGTATTACCGTTAATAACTCCACACTAGGTACAGCACAGGCCGATAATCTAACATTGGGTCAACCTTTGAGTGTGGCAAATGGTGGTACAGGTAGTAAGAACGCCACAGATGCACGTTCAGCATTGGGAGTTAAGGCCGCAGGTACATTTGATATTGTGCCAATTGCAAATGGCGGTACTAATGCGAGTACGGCATTACAAGCCCGTATTAATCTTGATCTAATTTCAAAAACTGAAAGTGATACACGCTATCTAAAAACGGCAAGTAATCTAAGTGATTTGTCCGATGTAGGAGCAGCCCGTACTAACTTATTGGTACAAGGATTACAATGCAATTCAAACACGGCTAGTAGTGCTTTTAACGTCTTATATAGTCCAGATGGTTCAAACTCATTCCGTTTAGCTAATGATGGTTCATGGCGTGTAGCAGATAGTAATGGTAATAGTATTCCATTGGTTGTAACTGGTGGCGGTACGGGAAGTAATAGCCCAGCAGGTGCTAGAATTAACCTACAATTGGATTGTTACAATCAATCCACCAGTGAAACATATATACAATCACCCGATAAGTTAAAATATTTTACAATTAATAACTCTTCATGGGGTATGTGGAATACTCAAGCAAACTCATTTATACCTCTTGGTATTCAACAGGGCGGCACGTCAGCAAACGATGTATCAACCGCGAAAGTTAATTTACAGGTGGACCGTCTAAATCAATTTGGTGTAACTACAAGTATTACGTCTGGTGATCGTACTAAATCAATTATCGTAAATGATGGTGGTACATGGGGTGGTTATAATGAAACTTCCCAATCATATATTCCACTAGGTATAAATCAGGGTGGTACGGGGGGATGGGATCAACAATCTGCTAGAGCAAACTTAGGTATCGAAAGACTACAACAACAAGATAACGGTACTTTTATACGTGGTAATGGTACTTCTAATGTCGGTCTATTTGTAATGGATGGTACATGGGGTGCAATGAATTTAAGTTCAGGTGCTCGCATTGCTCTACCTATTAACAATGGTGGTACAGGTGCATTAGATGTAAATGGTGCTCGTAATAATCTTGGATTGGGTAAAATACAAAATGCTAACTTTGGTGGTGTATTTGCTGATACATGGAGTGATGCAACATTATATAACGGTGGTATCATCGCAAGTACATTATATAATACATCTTCTGGTGTGCGTGCATTAGGTCGTATGTACACAGAAATTCAATCAGATGGAATACCAAAACTTACACTACACGCAAGTGATGGCACAACCAACCAAAACGCATATTACCAATTCTATTCTAATGGTACAGTTTCTGGTATTTCCACCATCGATATTTCGGGTAAAACTCGTACAGGCACATTAGCAGTAGTAGATCGTATGTCAGTTGGCACACCCGGCGATGCACAAGGGTTAGGAGCAAGATCTATTGCGATTGGAGATCATGATACCGGATTTGCACAGCGTAGTGACGGTGTACTTGATGTTTATACCGATGGGGCAAACTTCTGTACTTTTACTACAAGTGGATTTACTACTACAAAGCCTATTACAAGTTCAACCCCAGCAGCTAGTAGTGGATTGTACTTAACTGGTAATGGTAGATCTGGCGGCGAAAACGCTCTAGTACGTGGAAAAGTAGATGGTGTAGATTTCTGGGATGGTTGGAGAGATCAAGCATCAGGCTTACTTGTAGAGATGCCACGTGTGGGAATGATTAGTACAATATGGAAATGTACACATTGGGGTACTAACCACGTAGCGGCGATGCAGGTTTATTATCCTACTTCCGGTATTTGGTATACAAGTATTGTAACTGGCAATGCGAGATGTATTTTCGGTTCAGATGGTGTTAACTCCGCTTCAAACTGGTTAAGTACTTCCGATAAACGATTAAAATCTAATATTGAACCCATCACCGGATCACTAGATAAACTAAAACAAATCACTGGTTACACATATGATAAGCGTAGCGATTTGGAACCGAATGAACATACTTTCACTACTCATGAAGCAGGTGTAATTGCACAGGAAGTACAGAAGGTATTACCGGAAGCAGTTTCATCAGTTGGTGATGACAAGATTCTTGGTGTTTCATCATATGCTTTACAGGCACTTGTAATTAACTCTGTTAAAGAACTAAACGATAAAGTTGATTCTATTACCATTCCAACTAATGAACTAGATGAAATGCGTAATACTATTAAAGATCAACAATCCCAAATTGATGAACTAAAAGCATTAGTACAATCACTTCTAAATAAATAAATACAATCGGGGTGACAGGAAGTTACCCCAATCATAACTTATATAAGGATATAAAATAATGGCTATGGATATTTTCAGCGGTGCTAATATTACCGTGTCAATTGGTACAAGTGCGGGTAAAGTACTTGCAACTGATTTTCAAGTAGTACCAGAAGTTGCATCATTTACTACAAGTGGTTTTGAATCAGTAGTTATTGATGTAGTTACTTTTAACAGTGCATATAATCGTAAACTACTTGGTACTAAATCTATTCCCGACATTGATCTACAGGTTAACTATCTACCAGATAATGCGGTACATCAGAAACTAGAAACTCTTGCAGATGAGCAAAAACGTTGCCAAGTAAAATTAGAGTACTTCACAGATGCCGCGAAAACCGCAGGGTTCTACGTAGTTTATACTTGCTTTGTTTCCTCAACTACCATTGATGGCGATAAGGATCAGGTAGTTACAAAATCATTTACTCTTGCAGTTGATGGTGAAGCAATTGAATCAGGTCTAATTGGCGAATAATACTAAATAAGGGTGATAGCAGTTGTTATCACCTTTTTTATTACCTTAAGGAAACAAAATGAACATTGAAAAACTAAAAAACAAACTAAAACCAAAACTATATGAACATAACCTAGAGGGCGAAACTGTATATATTCACCGTCCAAGTGCACGTGATTTTTCAAAATGTGATAATGTTGAAAACACACTAATCTATTGTGTGAAAGATGAAAATGGTGATCCAATTTTTGCAAGTGAAGATATTGATGGACGTATTAATGTAACATCCATTGATTTTCAATATCAGAATGAACTATATGGTGCAATTCTAAAACTTGTCACTGAAATGGATAAAGTTGATGAAGTAGAAAAAAAGTAATCGAGTCTCCAGACTTACGCTATTACCTAAAAATGATTAATAAGCGTGGTTTATCCCCCGCCGAATTTGAAGATTTAGATCCTGATTTATTTGAGGCATTAGTTATATTTGATCAGTTTATAGAACCGTCAGGATCTAAAATGGATATGCTGTATTATTCCCATCTATGCCACACAATGACAATGAATACTCCAGGAATGACTAAAGAACTTGCAAAGAAAATCAAGTATAAAGATTACGACTTTTTAGGTTTACTGGATGACCGAGAAACAAGTAAAGAGCGTATTACTAGAATAAACAAGCAAAGGCAAGAATCGGAATTCAATAAACTAGGTGAAGCGATTAAAGCCCAAGCCATGATGAAAGGGAAAAGTAATGGCAGAAAATAAAAAAATAAAAGTTGAAATTGTTGGTGATAGTACAGGACTAGAAAAGTCACTTAATACCGCAGAAAAGAAACTTGATTTATTTGGTAAAAATATTGGTGGTGGTCTTGGTGGCTTATCACGTGATGTTGGCGGTGCATTTGGGTCTATGTCAATGGGGCTAACTGGTGTAGCTACTGGTGCTGGTCTTGCAGTAACGGCACTTGGGGGGCTTGTATTAAAGCTAAATGACGCAGTAAGAGAACTAAACCAAATATCAAAACAGTCGGGAATGTCAGTAGAAACTTTACAGCAGCTACAGAGGGCATTTTATAGTACAGGTCTATCCGTTGATAAATTTGCCGACATTAACCAAGATTCATTAGATAAGATGGGCGATGCAATAGCCAATGGCGGTACTATCGCAGATGATCTAAAAAGTGTCGGGCTTGATGTTAATAACTATATCAATTACATGATACAAAAAGATGGTGGTGTTAAAGCAGTCATACAAATGTTCTATGATCTTAAAGCGGCAGGTGCATCAGTAGCTGAAACTAAATTCTTACTTGAATCAGTTGCTAGTGATGCGTCCCGTATGGGTGAAGTACTAGAACAATCAGCAAATGCAAGTGAAGCATGGAATAAGATCCATAGTGAAACAATTGCTATTACTAATGAAAGTGCAAGAGCATTCGAACAGTTCGATAAAAACTTAAATGACTTAACCACTACTGGACAATTTTTTTTATATGAGTTTATTACTCCAACAATTGAAGAACTGAATACATTATTTGGATGGTTTAATAAAGATTGGGATAAAACAAAGTTAGTTGAACTAATGAAGGGTGGATTTAAAAACTTTTTCTTTGGCGGTGATGGTGCAATACCAGAGTTTCTACGTGATCAATTCGATGTATCAGCTACTGAAGTAACAAGCCAGGCAAGGGACACACTTCTAAACTCTATCAGTTCGCTTCAGGGTGATCTACAGGCCGCCGTAGATGCGGGTAAAGGCCAAGATAAGTTAAAAGAGAAACAGAAGAAACGCGAGCAGGACGAAGCCAAGAACGAAGCCGATAAACTTCAAAAAGCACGTGACGCAGACGCAGCAAAGGCCGCAGCAGCCCAGAAAAGAGCAGCTACAGAACGTTTAAATGCACAAAAGACATTGGATGCAGCCATTACCGATATGGTAGTTGGTACTAATGAACGTCAATTAGCCATGTTTGACCGCCAACAAAAAGAGTTAGTACAGAAGATTAAAGACAGTGCCAAAACTCTTGGATTGTCTCAGGGTGATTTAAACAAGCTATTACTTGATCAGCAAGCAAGTGCAGCAAGCAAGCGTACCGATATGGTTAATCAAATGATTGGTTATCAAGATCCAAACCAATCGATGAAAAATAATATTGGACTCCTACAAAGTGGTTCATTAAATCAAAACCAAAAGAATTATCTTGCAGATCAACAAGCACAGGGATTAGGTCAAAACGCTAATACTCAACGTCAATTAGATAGTAATACGGAAGCAATGAATCTTGAATTGCAACAAAATGAATTACTACTAAAAGGTCATGAAGATTTTGAACGCCGTAAATCTGAAATTACTGCTAAGTATGCGGCACAGGCCGTACAGATCCAACAACAGGAAACTATGCAAATAATGCAAAGTATGGAAGATTCAATGGGTCAAATTGGACAAGGGATGGCGGCGGCTTTTGGTCAATCCTCCGGTGCGGCACAGGCATTCTTTGCCGTTCAGAAGGGTTTAACTATTAGTATGACTATTATGAAGATCCAAGAAGCATTAGCGGGAGCATTAGCATTAGGTTTTCCACAAAACATTCCTGCATATGCACAAATAGCGGCAATGGGTATGAGTATTATTAGTACAGCAACTGGTGCAGGATCTGGGCAATTCCACGGCGGTGTCGATGAATTACCATCTAACTATGATAATAAATCATTCCTACTTAAAGCGGGTGAGCGTGTAGTACAGCCAGCCGCCAACCAGGATCTAATTAAGTTCCTCGATGAACAAAAGGGGAATAATGGTTCATATTCTGGTGGTGGTGAAGTAACAATCTATTCACCACTAATCGTAAAAGGGAACGTAGACGATCCCGAAACATGGAATAAGATGTTACAGAAAAACCAAAACAACGTCGCACAGGCCGTTAGAAGTAGCCAAAAACGTAATACATAAGAGGGGGGGGCATATTGCCCCCTTTCTTTATAAATACAGGAGAATAATTAGAAGGAATCTAAAATGAATTTTTCAAGTAATATTAAAGTTAATGAAGTTACACTATCAAGTACTATGCCCCAATACTCACAACGTGCATGGACAGGGGAAGAACTACGCCGTAGTGCGGGCATTCAATACTATACCATTAAATTCAATCTATCTTTTGAAATGAAAGATAGACATGAAGTACAGGCATTTATTGCCGAGTATCAGCAAGGAAAGCCATTTAACGTACCATTGGGTAGAGCTGGAACATATACGGGTACAGAATCTGGAGCGATTACCGCAGCGGGGGCAGTTGCTAAGGGATCAATGATCATTCCAACAACACAAAATACATTACGTGTGGGTGATTTAGTACAGTTCAGTAATCACAAAAAGCTATATCAGATTGTTGAAACTACAGGTACACAATTAACCATTTTCCCACAGCTTAGAAATAATGTAGGCATGGGTGAATCAGTGATTTATAACAACCTGTCTATCACCGCAACACTAGATGTTGATCAAACTTTTGATATGGCTATTCAAAGTGTTTCAACAATTCAATTCAACGCTACGGAGTACCTAAGATAATGGATGATTCAATTCTAACTAATCCCGCATTATTAAAATATTGGGAATTACTACGCGGTGAAACACTAACACGTTTATCAATTAGTGATTTAATGTCAATGGGTATTCACGTTACTACATTTGATTTGTTACCACGTTCAGTTAACGCCATATATTGGAATGATGGATTCACGCAACTTTCCCTAAATGGTGTTTTATATGAACCCTTTCCCGATTTAGTACAGGATTCATTACCTTCATTCAGTGAAGAAAAGGGAATTAGTAATGATACGATTGATTTTACAGTTTCCAATGTGGATAACGCCACAAGAATCATGGCAATGTCAGGACAACTAGATAAGGCAAAGTTAAATATTTCCCTTGTCATTTTGAACCCATATGATTCTACTCCTATCTATCAACAAAGAATGTTTTCAGGATTCATTGAAAACTTTGAATGTACCGTGAACCCATTTAGTGAGATTAACGAAATGAAAGTTACCGTGAATAGTGTATACCAACGTTTAGACTTAACTCCAAAAACATTAGCAAGTAATTCAGTCTATCAGAGTTATTACCCAAATGACGCGATTATGTCACTACTAGGGCAGGTTAATAAAGAGGATCAAGTATGGCGTTACAAATAAGTAAAGTTTATGAAATATGCCAAGATGCATTAAATAACCCCTATAGTTACGGTACTAATGATTGTAATATTGTTGCAATTAGAGTACTTGATTGTATTGCTGGTACAGATTGGGAAACTAAAGCAGACTATGACAGTCTTATAAGTGGTATTAAGAATCTAAAAGAATTGGGTTTTGAAAGCACAGCAGATATTATCAAACAACATTCAGATAAAGTTAAATACACAATCGATGGTGATATTTGGGTAGATCCAGATAACCCCCATACCGTGGCAATAGTCGTTTCCGGTCGTCTATTGGGGGTAAATAAAGAACATACAGAATTTAATATAGTTCCACGTAGAAAGGATGGGGACTATTATAGAATAAGGAAATAAAACTATGGGCGGCGGTGGCGGCATTGGTAATTTTTTTGGGGCAATCCTAACAGCGGTAGTAGTAGCGGTTGCGGTGTACTTTTCAGGTGGTACGGCATTAGCGGCAATTGGTTATGGTGCAGCGGCAGGGGCTGTATCACTCGTAGCAACAAGTATGCTTTCACAAATTGGTGCACAGGGATATGGGGATGTAACGGATACTTTAAGCCGTAGTACATCCCCTGCAACGGGGTTGCCTGTAATATATGGTGGTCAATTTCCACATAAGGATGATAAGCATCAAGGATCATTCGTACTAACTGGTACTATCAATAACTGGTATGCAGTTAAAGACAATGAATCACAATACTTCTTTTCTTCACAGGTAGTTGCTATGTCGGGTGTAGAACCCTATATAGAGCAAATCTATTTTGATAACGTTCCTGTACTTGATGCACCCATTACACAGGATGGTATTGTAGGTAATAATATTATTTCATCTAAGTTTCGACCATACCTTCAATTGGAAGTGCGTTTTGGTGGTGACTATAATTCAACTTCATCTCTTGCAAAAACATATGCGGGGGAGAAATGGAAAGATAACTTTTATGGTAAGGGTGTTGTAGCAGTCTATGCAGTAATTAAAAAGACTCAACAATCATTAGAAGATAATATTTTAACAAATGATAATTTCACAATGAATGTTGAGTTAAAAGGTCAAAAAATCTATGATTTCTATACAGGTACTACCTTTGCCACTTCATGCCCTGTAAGCCAGATTTATGACTACCTAACTAATTCTATCTATGGTATGGGATTAGATCCACAATTAATTAATATTGAGTCATTCGAAGAGTCAGCAGCATATTGCAATTCAGTTGGTCTATACTCGAATGGTGCAATTAGCTATCAGGATACATATAAAAAGAATATTGAAAACATTCTCCAAACATTTGGAGGTATAACATATGTACATGGTGGACAAATTTGCATCACGGTTGATCGTAAAACATTATCGGTACAATCATTTGATGAATCAAATATGGTTGGTGATTTGAAAGTAATCACATCCGGTAATCAGGACTATTATAATGTTCTAGATTGTCAGTTTACTAGTGTTAAGAATAACTACTCAACGGATGTAATACGTATTCCATCAGATATTAGTACAGATGATGTTATTAAGTCAGATGGTCAAGTAATCCCCCTAAGCCGTGATTTTTCCTGGATTTATTCGGAGCGTGCAGTAAATCTACTTGCGAATAGTGAATTACGCAAGGCACGATTTGCCCTTAAAACAATCCAATTTACCACAGGGGAAGCGTGGGATTTAAAAGTGTGGGATTCAATTACTGTTAAGAATAGTGAATTGGGTATTAATGGAAAATTCAAAGTACTAACCAAGTCAGTAGCGACCGATCAAAAGAACGTGGGCTATTGTCAGATTTCGGCGGTTGAATATCCAGATGCAATATTTGATGGTGATGATTCATTGGTATTCCCTCCAGCGGGAACAATTTCGGGTGGTGCAGGTAATGTACTAACTGTACTACCGCCAGTAAATCTACAGGTATTCCGTAAAGGTACAATTACTACGGGTAACGTAGTAACGGTTGATTGGGATGCAAGCCCCGATCCCAATTTACGTGGATATTATGTGTACTATAAATTATCTAGTACTAATACATGGACGTATGCCGGATCTACTTCAGTAATGTCTACGGAATTCGATATATACGGTTTAGATGAAAGTCAAAACTATGACTTTTCCGTAGAAGCATATAACATCCTTAACCGTCGTAGTGCTAAATTAACGTTAGAAGGTATCAAGCCTGAATTTAATTTCACATTACCCGCAGTTACTGGTGTTATTCTTGCCAATAGTACCGAATCCGTATACGTCACAGATTCGGGTGATTTTAATATACGTTGGGATAACCAGAAGAATTTACCAGTGAATGGTAGATCATTCAGTGATTATTTTAGGTATTATGTTATTAACATCTATAATGGTAATTCATTAATTAAAACTTTCTATACTCAAGAGAGTTTCTTCAATTACACACTAGCATTGAATGAATCTAAGGTACGTAAACCAACAATTGGTATTATTGCTCAGGGTTATAATTCGGGTACATACTCACAGGAAGTGAAAATTACCGTTGAAAACAAACAATGTAAACAGGCACAGGGTTTAACAATTGGTGGTGGATTTGGTAATTTATTTTGTTCATGGACTCCATCTAATGAACGTGATTATGCAGGTTGTGTAATTTCCATGATCTCAGGTACTCAAACCAGAGTTTACATTAGTAATAAACCGGAATTCGATTCTGTACCTAATATTACGGATGGTGAATATAAAGTAAAAATTGGTTTTTTTGATATCTTTGGACAAGACAATATAATCTATACTCCAGAGCAGACTATTTCAATCAATTCCAAGTATCAATTCACACAGGAAGATGCGAATGAAATTAATGGTATTCTAGATCTTGATAAACGTTTAGATGATACATTGAGTAATGCAGTAAATGAAAGTAGTGAATATACTAATACACAGATTGGTGTACTTCAAAATAAAATTGATAATGATATTAGTGCCAAGATTACCGAAATGAATCAAACTATTGTTGATAATAACACGGCAACTACACAACAAATTACACAATTGAAAAGTGAAGTTGATGGAAATATTGCAAGTGTAAACCAACAAATGGTTACTAAGGCCGATAAATCTACAGTAGATGCACAATATACTTTATCTGTTAATGCAGGTGGTACGGTAGCTGGTATGCGTTTAGTGGCAAGTGAAGGAACTAGTAATAATTCGGCAATATATTTTGCGGCAAATAAATTTATTGTATCTGGAACTGATACAGCCACTGTAGGCGGTACAGCACCATTTTCAATTATAAATGGAAGTACTTATATTAAGACGGCAATGATCCAACAGGGAAGTATCGGTACAGCATATATAGGTGATTTGTCAGTTACCAATTCTAAAATTGCCGACCTGTCAGTTAACTCAGCTAAAATTGTTGATGGCTCAATAACAAACTTAAAGATAGGTAATGAGATCTATAGCAATAACTATCAATGGAACTCTTCAGGGTGGTATATTGGGAAAGATGGTACAGCATTGTTCTATAACGGCTATTTTCGTGGTGGGATTTATGCGGATTCAGGTAACTTTGGTCTAAATGGTAATGGTGGGGTAGTTATTAATGGTAATGGAATTACCGTCCCGTTATCTAATGGGGGGCGTGTAGTCGTTGGACGTTGGTAATAGAAAAGGGGGCAATTGCCCCCTTAATATGAATCCGGTAATAGTATCATCGGCATATTGATATTCATGTTATATGAGGCGTCCCAACCATTGGAAGGAGTACCACCAAATACTTTATTGTATGCGGAACGTACATATCCACCAGAACGTACTAAACCTTTATATCGTGCATTACCAAAACCACCTACCATACGTACTTGTGTACCTGTATAGCAAACGTTAATGTACTTATTACCTATGTATTGATTTGAATCACTAATTGTTATTGTACTATCAAATAAGAAAGGTTTTTTAGTGGTTGAAAATGTACATTGTCCCGCAGGGTTATACATTGTAATACCTTCCCCCGGTACGGGTGGTGTTTGGTTGAATACAACTACATCGATTGATACAGCCCCTGCTACATCATCACGTCCTGTATAATTTATATCACGTACTATTAAATTAGTACCGTCAAAGCCTACGGAAACGTTTGGGTTATCCCACTTACAAAATGGTATTCCACCTACTGGAATTGAAGCCTGACCGTTAACGTACATATTACCAGACCATGCACATGTTAATATTGTACCAACGTTAGATATAGCGGTAAAATTAGTTGAATCTGCAACTAGCAAACCTTCATTATAAGAAGCAGCCGGAAGTACTTCAAAAGCTAAACCATCAAATGCAATACTACGTGAACCTTGTCCACCTTTATTACCAAATGATACGACCATGTTAGAATAGTCATTACGTGCAACGGATGTAATATAGTAAATTTCTGGTAAACTAGTTACTTGTACAACACTGACAGGATTAGTTGGGATGAATATTACTTGTGATCCTACATTACTAGGGGCAGGAAATGTAATACTACCATTACCGAATCTATCGGTATTACCTCGATTGCTTTGTGTTAGTGTCCCGCAATATGCAGGTGCACGTAGTCCCGCTGTAATATGCATTGGTTGTCTACCATCATTATAATCAATTAAAATTCCTTCAGCCATTTATAATCCCTCGCTCAATTAGTTATAATATTTATAAATATAATTACAATAATAATAATAGCAAATAAGGAATATAATATGGGTTGGGAAAGCATTTTTGCTGTTATCTTTGCGGGTGGTGCATTGCTATGGAATATCTTTAGAGATAAAGGGGATGATATAGATAAGTTAGCATCACGTCTTACTAAACTTGAATCATATACAGAACACAATAAAGTGGATATGGAAAGATTAGAGAAAAAACAGGGAGAATTAGACGACAGTCTACAGGAATTACAATCACAAATTCACCAATTAGATTTAAAAGTTGAGCGTATTCTTGCAATTCTTGAAAAAACTAAGGGGGCATAATGCCCCCTTTTATTTGTTAGTTAATTGATTAACCATATCATTTAAACGATTTGGTGTCTGTCTATACCATAGGGAATCTTTAGCTTGTCTAATTGCTTCCTTATAATCCTGTACTTTTAGTGCTGCAATCATCTTTTTGAATTTCTTAGTACCTGCTAGCCCTAACTGGAATACCATAATCACCATGAAATCTTCCCAATCTTTCGGGAGTACTAGACCAAGTGTTTTTACATCTTTCTTAGTACGGTCAATATCCCATGCCAATAATAGATCGGCATCTAATGGGGTAATACCTGATTTGAATTTTTCTTGTTCACTTGGTAGTACTTTATGTCCATAACCAATAGTGTCGTATCCTTCCGTATCTGCATACATCCAGAATTTACCTTGTTTAAAGTATCCACGTGTTATTTGGTACTCTTTTGTACCTTCATAATTAATTAATCGTTGTTTTAAATCCATTCAATAAATACCTCATAAGAATAATAATTTATGAGGTATTTATGAATGATTGGTTATATTCACCAGACTGGACTGAAAATGATTTGTTAGATGGTAGTTCGGTTGGTTTTGTTTACATGTTCCAATTTGATGATGGTACATTTTATTTGGGGGTTAAACAGATATGGAAAGGGGTTAAGGATTCAACCAAACTTAAGGGAAGTGAAAAAGAAAATGGGTGGCGTGATTATCGTTCTAGTTCCAAGAAAGTACAGAAGATGATCGACTCAGGAATGAACTATACCCGTACTATCTTATGGGGATTTGAAACAATGACAGAAGCAAACTATGTAGAGTCTTTTTTAATTCTCACTCATTCACTTGATGAAAACATATTGAATATGGCGATGATGAGTAAATGCCGTATCCCAACTGGAACCAATAAGAGAAAACTTAGAGGAATCATACAGACTATTGAAGGGTGGTTAAGATGAAAGTAAAAACTAAAATCAGTGGGCTAACCAGTGCAAAGGGTTTTCTAAACTCGGAAGGTAAAAAGTATGGTAATCAATTTCAGGATGAATTAATTTCCCGTTCCCGTACATTATCAAGACAAATACAGGCCGATATGTCGGCGGCAATAGATAAGGGTCCAGTTCCATTTACTAATAGTGCGGTACTATTCTTTTATGGAAAGAGTGGTACTAGTGTTACCTGTACTATCATGATTAAGGATATTCAGGCCAAGTACTTATATGATGTAATTGTAAAACCTTCCCATATTAATAAATTTGTACCTACCAGTGCGGCAAAGATGACTAAACAGGGGAACATTTCACAATTAAAAAGTGGTTTAGCAAAGGGTAAATATAAGACGGTAGTACAGAATGGTAAGAAGTACTTAATCGATACTACTAAAAAAGACACTAAAGATAAAACAAAGAGGATAATTGGTGTACGCGAAAGTAAAAAACGCAAGCTCGTATATGACTTTTATAATGAGGCAGAACAGGGGGCTATTGCGATTATAAGCGGCATACAAGGACACTTTAAATTAAAAAGAGGCTAGGCATGGACTTTGAACAACATTTTAATGATGACACACCATACATAACACTTGATGGGTTTACACCAATGGCAAATAGTAAGCCCATTGATAATATTTTCCTGAATAAGAAAGTAAAAAAAGAACTTAAAAGTAGTGGTTACACTTCATCTCAACATATGAATGTAGTTTACGACAAGAAGAAACCAATCAAAGTTGGTAGTACTTTACGTTGGGAATTACGCGGTATGGGTTTTGATGTGGTAGTTTTAGGGTATGGTGAATTGTTCGTTAAAGGTCTAAGAGTACATGCATATTGTGTAGGAATCATGGAATGATTAGTGTAATCATAGAACTAATAAAATCTGGTCTATCTTTTTTCCAGAAAAAACAAGAGAAAGAAATTGATAAGACTGTAGTTACTACTCAGGAAAATAACGAGACAAATAGAGAAGAAATCAAAAAGGGCTTTAGTGGTCGTAATTTCTTGTTTTATGTTCTCGGAACTATCATAGCGTGGAATTACATTCTAGTACCACTACTTGATTACTTTGGTATTGTGCTATTTTCACTACCTTTAGGTGAAATATTCACATTGCTTAGTCTTATGTTAGGTGGTGGATAATATCAAGCCCATGTATCTACGTGGGCTTTATTTTTTACTCTTCAAAATACATATCATACCTACCATAACCACCGGGTGTATCTCTATTATAAGTACAATATGCTAGTGATAGTATTATTATAGCAAATATACATTCACCAATAATTCTTTTCATTTACCCCCTAAATACCCGTACAACAACTGTACAAGGGTATTTTATGGCAAGAGTAACTAAAAAGGAATCACAACAACATTTAAAAGTGATGGACTTAATACATTCAGATAGGCAACTAACAGAAGATGATAAAGAGTTTATTTTTAATAACTACAAAGGTGATGGTATCGGGGCTACTGGTGCTTTCTTCACTCCCGAAATGTTAGCATGGGATTTTATACTAGATGCTGGCTGTACTGGTGACTGTATAGAGTTATGTGCGGGTATTGGTCGCCTCAGCTACTACCAATTTATACGTAATAAACCTTCACACATCACATGTGTAGAACTGAATCCTGAATACGTACTTATTGGTAAACGTGTACTACCACAAGCCGAATGGATCACTGGTGATGCACTACAATACACACCAGACCGTTTCTATCGTGTTGCCTATGGCAATCCTCCTTTCGGTAAGATCAACACGTCAGAGGCGTTTACAGGCCGTTATACGGGTAGTGAATTTGAGTACAAGATAATTGACAGGGCAAGGGAGTATTCCAGCTATGGGGCATGGATTGTTCCACAGGGTAGTGCGGGGTTTATGTACTCAGGCCATACATACTATGACCGCTCGATACAGTCTGCTAAGTACATCAAATTTGAAAAGGATACGGGGCTAATCTTACATCCTGGTGTGGGCATCGATACATCAATCTATCGTGACCAATGGAACGGTACTAAGGTAACTTGCGAATCCGTGTTAGTTGATTATCAATAAGTTAAATGGATAGCATAAAAAATAACACAATATATTTATTGATTTTTCGGGCAGCCGAGGGAGACAAAGCCGATTTTCGGCTGGTGGGTTACATTGCTCATAGCGTAAAAATTGTTCAGTTATTGGAATATTCAGGGCACGGATTCTACAGAGTTCTGAATAAAAATTGTATCGCAATCTCATACCATCAGTCGCCACGCCCGGCGTGGAATTAAAGATTATTTGTAAATTGTGTTAATTTTCGGTGATGGATTGATCCTGGACACGACTTTGTTCAAAAAATGACCATACTATTAAGTTGCACCATAGTTGGAAAGAGGAGGAACAAAGTATGGTTGTTGACAGACTGAGAACCGATCTTCTCAACAAATTGATAAACGCCCGTGTCGAACTTGCCGCTTATCTGCTGTTGAGAAAAGCGAAAGGCTACATGTCAGTCAGCGAGAGCGATCGTCTGCGTGATAATTTTTTTGCACTGAATCGCGAATTGCACGAGCAATCACAGCTTCACGGTAGGCATCTTGATCAGGAAGAGTGGAATGCCCTTCATCGTGCTGAAGGGGCGTTAGCCGCCGCCGCTGTTTGTCTTATGAGTGGACATCACGATTGTCCAACTTTTATCGCCGTTAACGCAGAGAAACTGGAAAACTGCCTGACAACGCTGACGCTAAGTATCCAGTGTTTGCAATCTTATTCAACGCTGGAACACGTCTGAATCAGGGGGAGGGCGCTCCCCCTTTTCGTTAAGATTATGTAAATGTGGCGGGATAATTCCCCTTGCTGGCTACGCTTTATGCAGAGCCATTAAGGAGGTGTTATGCGTCGACTCTTTCTCTGTGCTGTCCCACTCGCGCTATTTTCCTCTTATGCCGCCGCGGTAGAGGTGGAAGTGCTGCAAACGAAACTCGATCATCCGTGGTCGCTGGCGTTTTTACCCGACAATCGCGGCATGCTCATTACGCTCAAAGGCGGCCAGCTTCGACTTTGGCAGTCAGGGAAGGGGCTTTCCGACCCGCTGACCGGCGTACCCAAAGTCTGGGCGAATGGTCAGGGGGGATTGCTTGATGTGGCATTAGCACCGGATTTTAAACAATCTCGCCGGGTGTGGCTTAGCTTTGCTGAAGCTGACGGTGAAGGTAACGCCGGGACAGCGGTTGGTTACGGACGACTGAGCGACGATCTCAAACATCTGCAAGGGTTCCAGACCATTTTTCGCCAACAGCCGAAGCTCTCCAGCGGAAACCATTTTGGCGGACGTATGGTTTTTGATGGCAACGGTTATCTGTTTATTGGCCTTGGTGAAAACAATCAACGTTCTACCGCACAGGATCTGGATAAGCTGCAGGGCAAGGTCGTACGACTGACCGATGAGGGAAAAATTCCGCCGGATAATCCGTTTGTGAAGAGGGCAGGAGCGCGGGCAGAGATTTGGTCATATGGTATCCGCAACCCGCAGGGGATGGCGATGAATCCCTGGAGCGATACGCTGTGGCTTAATGAGCATGGTCCACGCGGGGGCGATGAAATCAATATCCCCGAGAAAGGGAAAAACTACGGCTGGCCGCTTGCGACCTGGGGCGTTAACTACAGTGGTCTTAAAATTCCCGAAGCAAAAGGCCCAATTGTTGCTGGAACAGAGCAACCCATCTTTTACTGGGAAAAGTCACCGGCGGTCAGCGGAATGGCTTTTTATAATAGCGATACCTTCCCACAGTGGCGGCAGAAGTTATTTATTGGCGCGTTGAAAGATAAAGAAGTGATCGTGCTGAGCGTCAAAGGGAATGCCGTCACCGAAGAGGGTCGTCTGTTGCAGGAAAGGGGACAACGGATCCGTGATGTGCGCGTCGGACCAGACGGGTACTTATACGTACTAACCGACGAGTCCGACGGGGAATTACTGAAAGTGAGTCCCTGATTTAGTTAGCTGACCGGGATCATCACGACTTTTTGAAACGCCGGACGTTCGGTCAGTTGCTGATACCAGTGCTCCAGATGTGGGCGCGGGGTCCAGCTCAGGCCAACGTTGAACAGGTTATAGATAAACGGCGCAACGGCGATATCGGCAGTGCCAAATTCAGCCCCGGAGAACCATGGCTGGTCCGCCAGCGCGTTATCCAGAATGGCAAACAGGTTATCGCACACCTGACTACCTGCCTCGATCGCCGCCATATCGCGTTTCTCGGCAGGGGTTCTGACCAGGCCAAACAAGATAACCCGATGCGCAGGACTTAGCGTCTGGTTTGCCCAGTCCATCCATTTTTCACCGACGGCGCGCGCGGCCGGGGCGTCAATCCACAAACGCTTTTGTCCGTACTGAGCTGCCAGATAGCGGACAATGGTATTGGATTCCCACAGAACAACGTCCGTTTCATCATCACGTAGCAGCGGGACCAGTCCGTTCGGGTTGAGTGCCAGATAGTCGGTATCGCGGTTACCGCCATGCTGTCCGCCCGCCAGAATTTGGTTATACGGCAGTTCCAGTTCCTCGAGCGTCCACAATACTTTTTTTACGTTGGTCGAGTTATTGCGACCCCACAGTGTAATCATAGTAACCCCGCAAATTAATTGAGCAGCTTTATGGCTGCAGATGCCATCTGACTAGCCCACATGGTGGGGTAAACCTAATATTTACGCAACAAAGTCTAAAAAAATCGCGCCAGGAGCAGCGCAGCGCGGTGTTATTGCATAAACTTTAAAAACTTTACCAACTTACGGTTTCTTTAAGCTCGTTAGTGCGTTATTACTCACCGCACTTATTTTACACGTCATCCATCAGACCTTTTCTGCATGGGTTGGCCAGGGTCGCCTGGCTGGTTTTGTGTAAACACGGTGTGGTATGACGTGGTTTTTTGGAATGGATACTCGGGTGGCATTTATGACGCAATACTTCTCTTCACTTCGCAGCTTTGCTGCAGGTTCTGCACTCTTAATCCTTTTGGCGCCGAGCGTACAGGCGGCGGAGCAACCAACGGCCCCACCGAGCGTCGACGCGCGCGCGTGGATCCTAATGGATTACGCCAGCGGTAAGGTACTGGCGGAAGGTAATGCTGATGAGAAACTGGATCCTGCCAGTCTGACCAAGATCATGACCAGCTATGTAGTCGGTCAGGCGCTGAAGGCCGGGAAAATTAACCTCAACGACATGGTCACCGTGGGCAAAGACGCCTGGGCGACCGGTAATCCGGCCCTGCGCGGTTCGTCGGTTATGTTCCTCAAGCCCGGCGATCAGGTTGCAGTGTCCGATCTGAACAAAGGCGTTATCATCCAGTCTGGTAACGATGCCTGTATCGCACTGGCTGATTACGTTGCCGGCAGCCAGGAATCCTTCATTGGTCTGATGAACGGCTACGCGAAAAAACTGGGGCTGACCAATACCACTTTCCAGACCGTGCATGGCCTGGATGCGGCAGGACAGTTCAGTACCGCACGTGATATGGCCCTGCTCGGGAAGGCGCTAATCCACGATGTACCGGAAGAGTACGCTATCCACAAAGAGAAAGAATTTACCTTTAATAAAATCCGCCAGCCGAACCGCAACCGTTTGTTGTGGAGCACCAACCTGAACGTGGACGGTATGAAAACCGGTACCACGGCCGGGGCGGGATACAACCTGGTCGCTTCCGCGACCCAGGGGGATATGCGCCTGATTTCCGTGGTGTTGGGGGCGAAAACCGACCGCATTCGTTTTAATGAGTCAGAAAAGTTGCTGACCTGGGGCTTCCGCTTCTTTGAAACCGTTACGCCGATTAAACCGGATGCCACTTTCGTGACGCAGCGCGTCTGGTTTGGCGATAAGAGTGAGGTTAATTTGGGTGCCGGAGAAGCGGGCTCGGTGACTATCCCGCGTGGTCAGCTCAAAAACCTGAAGGCCAGCTTTACCCTGACCGAACCACAGTTAACCGCGCCGCTGAAGAAAGGTCAGGTTGTGGGAACTATCGACTTCCAGTTGAACGGGAAATCCATCGAGCAGCGTCCACTGATGGTGATGGAGGCCGTGGAAGAGGGGGGATTCTTTAGTCGCATGTGGGACTTTGTGATGATGAAATTCCACCAGTGGTTTGGCGGCTGGTTCTCTTAATCTTAGCGTTTGCCGGATGACGCTATCGCCATCCGGCAGTATCGCTTAATACATCAGTTTGATACGTTGCGCTTTCGCGTACTCAACAAACGCCTCGTCAGGACGGCTATCGCTGACGATGGTATTAAAGCGTTTTACTTCACCCATCCGCGCAGGACGTACCTTACCAAATTTGCTGTGATCGACCACCAGCACGTGATGCTGCGCCATCGACATCGCCCAGTGTTTCACCGGTAGCTCTTCCAGGTTAAAACAGGTCGCGCCTTTCTCAATATGAACGCCAGCTGCGGAATAAAAAGCGATATCCGGGCACAGGTTGTTCAGCGTTTCCTGGAAATCAAGCGGTTTGAAAATTGCGTTGCTGGCATGGAATTCGCCACCACACAGAATGACGCGGCACTGCGGTTTTTCCTGCAGCACCAGAAACGTATTCAGCGAGTAGCAGATTGCGGTGAAAGGCAATTCATTGTCGATAGCCTCAATGATCCACGGCGTGGTGGTACCACAGTCGAAAAAGATAGTCTGGTGTGCCTGCACGAGGCTTGCCGCCATCTGGGCGGCACGGCGCTTTTCATCAACCAGTCGGGATTTTTGATCGCTGATTAAATAGTGATTGGCGCTGCGGGGTTCCAGAACAATATAGCCCCCGAGCAAGACGACGGGAGCATCGTGATTATTCAGGTCGCGACGAATGGTCATCTCAGATACGCCCAGCAGCGTCGCGGCTTCTTTGAGGTGTAATTTATCGCTGCGTTTCAGCGCCTGCAGTAATTGACCAATACGCTCGTCGCGTCGAGTTTCCATAGTTCCCCTGGAGAGTAGAATAAGTGCTCAGTATCGCGCTTAATACTACTCTTTTTACCGTGGGTTAGTCACGCACCCAGCCTTTACGGATGGGCAGAGCGAAGCAGGCGCGATAGCCATTTTGCAAGCCGAGGTACAGGGGCGTGCCAAACCGCTGCCAGATCATCTGGGCGCTCAGGCAGCCAATCAGTCCGGCGAGTAATCCTCCCAGCATATCCAGCGGCCAGTGTACGCCAAGGTAGACCCGCGACCAGGCAATCGCCACAGCAACGACCATCAGCAGAGCGCCCGTCCACAGGCGATGCCAGAACAAGAAAGCCAGTGCAAAGGTAAAGATAACCGTACCGTGATCGCTCGGGAAAGAGTCATCCGCCGCATGATGCAGGAAGTTGTAACCGATGTGGTTAACAAACGGACGATCGTGAGGAAACAGATGCCCCATCAGCCATGAAATCGTCAGACCGACGATCAGCGCAATCGCCATTTTTATAACTAACTGGCGCTGGAGAGTAACCTGGGCCCGCGGCCCCCAAAGCCAAAGCACAACGGCTAACAGCGGTACGATGTTAATCAGGTCTTTGGCAATAAAAATGGCAAGCGATATCATCCATTGCGCAGAGTCCGGCGTGGCATTGATGAGATAAAAAAGTGAGTTGTTCAGATTTTCCAGCATAACGTCCAGACTCAGTGTAATCGTTAAAAAGGCCCATGAGGGGAGAGCATAAAATTGCTTTCACGGGATAAAAAGCGGTCTTGTCTTATTTGTCTGTTAAATGACTATTTTTCAGACAATTAATGAGACTTATTGAACATGATAGCGGCCTCAACTTAAATTAACCTTAACGCAAAATGTTCCTGAGCAATGAGTGTAAAAATGTGCGCAATTTGCTTGCAAATCACATAATTCACTATCACCAGTACGGCGCATTTATTACACTTTGCGCGATTTTCCTATAGTTAAGAGACTGCATGCAGAACCGTTTATCTTCAGGCGCCCGTTTGGGGCGTCAGGCATTACTTTTCCCTCTCTGTCTGGTGCTTTACGAATTCTCTACTTATATCGGCAACGATATGATCCAGCCCGGAATGTTGGCGGTGGTGGAGCAATATAATGCCGGATTAGATTGGGTGCCCACATCCATGACCGCCTATCTGGCTGGCGGCATGTTTTTGCAGTGGTTATTAGGACCGCTGTCGGATCGAATTGGACGTCGCCCGGTGATGTTAACCGGCGTGCTCTGGTTCATTGTGACCTGCCTTGCAACCCTGCTTGCGCAGAATATTGAGCAATTTACCTTCCTGCGTTTTTTACAAGGGATAAGCCTGTGCTTTATTGGCGCGGTGGGTTACGCCGCAATTCAGGAATCCTTTGAAGAAGCGGTGTGCATAAAAATTACTGCGCTGATGGCAAACGTAGCGTTGATTGCGCCCCTGCTGGGGCCGCTGGTCGGCGCTGCCTGGGTACATGTTCTGCCGTGGGAAGGGATGTTTATCCTGTTTGCCGCCCTGGCCGCCATCTCTTTTTTTGGTCTGCAACGCGCGATGCCGGAAACGGCAACCCGGCTTGGTGAAAAGCTGTCGATTAAAGAGCTGGGCAAAGATTATAAGCTGGTGCTGAGGAACGTGCGCTTCGTTGCAGGCGCGCTGGCATTGGGTTTTGTCAGCCTGCCGTTACTGGCGTGGATTGCGCAGTCCCCGATTATTATCATCAGCGGTGAACATCTCAGCAGTTACGAATATGGCCTGTTGCAGGTACCGATTTTTGGCGCGTTGATTGCCGGTAACCTGGTACTGGCGCGCCTGACCTCGCGAAAAACCGTACGTTCGCTGATTATCATGGGCGGCTGGCCAATCGCCGTCGGGCTGGTGATTGCCGCTGCGGCCACGGTGGTGTCATCCCATGCGTATCTATGGATGACGGCGGGTTTAAGCATCTATGCGTTTGGTATTGGCGTGGCGAATGCGGGACTGGTACGTCTGACGCTGTTTGCCAGTGAAATGAGTAAGGGCACGGTTTCTGCCGCCATGGGTATGTTGCAGATGCTGATTTTTACCGTCGGTATTGAGCTGAGTAAACACGCTTATCTGCTCGGAGGAAACGGCTTGTTCAGCCTGTTCAATCTGGCAAGCGGCGTACTGTGGGTGATTCTGATGGTTATCTTCCTGAAAGATAAACGGGTAGGGGATTCACGGGAAGGTTAAAGCCCGGTTGCCCGGGCCAGGCAAAAACTTAGTGGTGATCGTCAATCTGGTGTTCGATGATCATTCCTTCACCGACGCTTGCAACATGTCGCGCATAAGTATGTGCGCGATAGACAGGCGCCGGGGCAGGCGCCGGAGCAACATACACCGTTTGTGGCGCTGTGGTAACGCTGACCGCCTGCGGAACGCTGACGGAAGAGGGTACTACCACCACCTTATAACCGCTTGGTACATCAATGGTAACGCTTTGCGCAAATGTTGTCCCCGCAAAACCCAGCAACAATGTCGCTATCAGTACACTTTTCTTCATAATCCGCTCGTCTGAATATTCACTGGAGGTAATAATCCAGCGGGTTAATTTGAGGCGGATTATGAATAGATCATGCCATCATTATGTTGCCGTCTGTGCTGAGGCGTTATTGCGTAAACGGTGCTTCATTCTTTAACACGCGGTCGATAATATCCAGCACGCCCTCTTCGTTGTTCGACCCTGCGCGATATTTTGCCGCCTGGATAACCGGCTCATGGGCGTTCGCCATTGCAAAACTAAATCCTGCCTGACGCAGCATCTCAATATCATTGCCGCCATCGCCAAACACAACAACCTCATCATCGGTAATATTCCAGCGTTGTTGCAGCAGACGCAGCCCGTTTGCCTTATGCACACCGGGTATAATTAAATCGATGCTGCCGTAGCCGGTATGTACCGGCACCATAATGTCGCCAATCGCCTCATGGAGGTCAGCCTGCACCTGGGGGATACGATCGTCTGAAATATTTAGCCCGAACTTGAAGAAAATGTCGTTGAGGTTGTCAAAATTATCCACAAATTCAAGACGATGATAATACATGGCGGAGACAGTCTTATGCTCATCGCTGTACCGCTTCAGGGTATAGGCGCTATTTTTACCGCAGGCGATAATGTCGATGTCCGTACGGGTCAGCAGATGTTCCATGATGGCCTGGAAATCGTCTTTTGCCAGCTCACCGTTAAAGACATCTTCCCCTTCACTGACCACCCATCCGCCGTTTTCGGCGACAAATGAGATTTCACTGGCCAGTTCAGGGAAAAAGGAGATGAGCTGGTAATACTGGTTACCGCTGGCGACCACAAAGCGGATCCCTTGTTCTTTCATCTGGCGGTATTGCGCCATAAAGCGCTCACGATTATAGGTTTTTTGGTCGCTTAAAAATGTGCCGTCCATGTCGACTGCAATCAGTTTGATACGCATTAGCTGTTCTCCATCACAGTGGTGTTTTTGAGATCCGGTTTTGCCACCGCTTTCGCGACGATGGCGGCGACAAGCACCAGCGCCAGCACCACCAGCATAGCGCTACGCAGGCCGTAGTGTTCACCCAGGTAGCCCAGCAGCGGTGGTCCAACCAGGAATGCCAGATAGCCGGTAGTGGCGACAACGCTGACGCGGGTTGGCGCATCGGGGCCGGTGTCGCTGGCAGCCGAAATGGTCAGTGGGAATCCCAGTGATGCGCCGAGTCCCCACAGAATAACGGAAACACCCGCCACCCAAGTGCTGTCGACAAAAATAATCAGGCTAATCCCAAGAGCACCCATAAGCGCACTGGCGCGTACTACCGCGACGCGGCTGTAGCGGTCGATGAACCAGCCGCCAGTAAATCGTCCAACGGTCATGCCCAGCGTAAATCCGGCATAAATCAGCGAGCCTGATGTTGGGCTAAATCCATGTCCGTCCACCATCAGCAGCGGAAGCCAGTCGTTGGCGGAACCTTCAGCAAATGCCATTGCAAGCACCACGACGCCAATCAGCAATAGCTGAATATCGCGATAAAAAGGCAGTCCTTTTTCGCCAGAGTGAGACCCGTCAGCGGCATTTTTACCCGTGCCGTCAGGAATAGCTTTGATGGCGATGAAGATAGGGGTGATAGCCACCATCGCCGCCAGCAAGATATGCGCGGTCGCCGGTACGCTGAAGGCGGTAAGCATCATCCCGACTCCGGCACCCGCCAGCGTTCCCAGGCTGTAAAAACCGTGCATCATCGGCAGTACGGTTTTATTCATTTCGCGCTCAACAGCCGCACCTTCGACGTTGATGGCAACTTCTGCTGCGCCAAAGCTGGCGCCGAACACGCCCAGACCAAATGCGAAAAGCCATGCGGAATGCAGCCAGAGCGCCACGCTGAGGATTGCCATTCCGAGGACAGCGCAAGACATGGTGGTGCGGATCACTTTACGCGTGCCAAATCGTTTCACCAGCCAGGCCGAACAAAGAATGCCACTCATCGAACCAATTGAGAGTCCAAACAGCACCGCGCCCATTTCGGCGGTTGAGATGGAGAGGATATCTCTGATGGCAGGGGTACGCGTTGCCCAGGAGGCCATTAATAATCCTGGTAAAAAGAAGAACGTGAACAGTGCCCAGGTGCGACGTCTTAAGGCTTTGCGTGATGAGATGCCAGTCATGAATTCGAGCCGAAGAAAAGAGGAAAGAAGACAACCTTAGCAAGGTTGTGTACATTTGTACACAAATGCAAGAAGAGGTAATGCAGTGCGACGTGCGAACGATCCGCAGCGGCGGGAAAAAATAGTTCAGGCGACTCTGGATGCGGTAATAGCCCATGGTATTCATGCGGTTACACATCGGAAGATTGCGACAATTGCTCAGGTGCCCTTGGGTTCTATGACCTATTACTTTTCGGGAATTGATGAGCTTTTAATGGAGGCGTTTGACCGTTTTACTGACAGGATGATGCTGCAGTATCAGGCTTTTTTTGCCGACGTCACGGATGCGTCGCAGGCTTGCCATGCGATTACCGATATGATTTACAGCTCCCAGGTCACGACACCCGATAACATGGAACTCATGTATCAGCTGTATGCCTTCGCCAGCCGTAAACCGGCACTAAAAACGGTGATGCAAAACTGGATGTTACGCAGCCAACAAACGCTGGAGCAGTGGTTTGCTCCGGTTACGGCGCGGGCGCTGGATGCGTTTATTGAAGGGATGACGCTGCATTTTGTCACGGACAAAAAACCACTGCGGCGAGAAGATATCTTGCTGATGGTGGAGCGTATTGCGGGGTTGCCCGCAACGGTCAGTTGTGCGTAGCGCCGCCGGTAATATTCACCACCGTTGCGGTGATTGCTCCGGCATGGTCTGAAGCCAGAAAGGTCATTACCTCAGCGATTTGTGCAAGCGTAGGCAGACGCCCAAGCATGGTACTTTGCGCCGCACCAGCTAACCATTGTGCGACGGTAATACCCATTGACTGCGCTTTAGCGGTAAAAATTTCCCCGGTATAGGAACCGGCCTGAACGGCATCCACAATCGCATGCGAGCGCACGCCGACGACCCGAATATTCGCCGGCCCCAGTTCGCTGGCAAGCGCTTTAATAAAGGCCTCTGTTCCCGCACAGCCAACGATGTGTCCCAGATGTCCAGGCATCGCCATCGGGGCCGCGGGCGCAACAACGGTGAGAATGACGCCAGCACGATTGCCGCCCATGTGTGGTGTTACGGCTTTTGCGATATTGAACTGCGCCGAGAGGAAAGGGGTGATACCGCTCATAAACTCAGAAAGGGATAACGCCTCGATGCGTTTGCCTTGTTCATGCATAAAGCCGGTTGCGTTAACCACCACATCTATTCCACCGGTTTGCTGCGCAAGCTGAGTAACTTGTTTTGAGGTGCCGTATTCGTCGAGTACATCGGTGACAAAGGTTTCGGCGGCACCGCCCGCGGTTCGAATGCTACTGGCCGCCCAATCCAGCTTTTCCTGACTGCGCGCGCCCAGATACACATGGGCGCCTTCACGCGCCATGGCATGCGCAACTGCACTGCCTATAGCGCCGCTGCCTCCGAAGATTACCGCGACTTTGCCTGCGAGTAACATAGCACCCCCCATTACCATTTAGCTCTGACTAAAAGTATGTGTCATAACCAGCATGCTGCAAATGTGAGAGAGTTTCGGGGGAGGGAGTCAGCGATCGCAAAATTCAGGCAACAAAAAACCCATCAACCTTGAACCAAAACGGCGGGGTTGATGGGCTCCACAAATTGGGGACATCAAAGAAAAGCAGTGGCAATAGTTATGACTGACGTCTTGAAGAAAAGTTCTGCTTACCTGCAAAAAATTTTCGTTTAAGAGTAAATTTCAGCGCTAACCAAGCCCAGGCCAGACAATGACGATGAGTGTCCCCGCTAATGTCAGCAGTACGTTGGCAATTGCGTAGGTCCCGGCATAGCCTAATGCGGGGATGTTGCTGCGTGCCGTATCGCTGATGATTTCCATTGCCGGAGCGCAGGTACGCGCGCCCATCATGGCGCCAAAAAGCAGGGCGCGGTTCATGCGCAATACGTAAGCACCGAATAAGAAACAGATGACAACCGGCACCAGGCTGACAACCAGGCCGGCAATCAGCATTTGCCCACCCACGGCGCCAAGGCCATTGCCAATGCCGCTGCCCGCGCTTAAACCGACGCCTGCCATAAATACCATCAGGCCAAACTCTTTGACCATGTTCAGCGCCCCCTGTGGGATATAGCCAAACGTTGGATGGTTGGCACGCAGGAAGCCCAACATTATCCCGGCGAATAGCAGTCCAGCCGCGTTCCCGATGCCGAAGCTGAAATTACTGAACTGGAAGGTGATCATCCCGATCATCAGACCGATGATAAAGAAGGCGCAGAAGGCCAGCAGATCGGTCACCTGACTGTGAATGGAAATGAAGCCGATACGATCGGCAATGGTTTTGACGCGGCGAGCATCCCCACTGACCTGCAGCACGTCGCCTTTATTAAGCACGACGTTGTCATCGATAGGCATTTCAATCTGGCTACGGATCACGCGGTTGAGAAAACAGCCGTGATCGGTCAGCTTCAACTGGGCCAGGCGGCGGCCAACGGCATTGTGGTTTTTCACCACAATCTCTTCAGTGACGATGCGCATATCGAGCAGATCGCGATCGAACACCTCTTTACCATTACGGAAGCTCGGATCGAGGCGGGCATGCGCATCCGGATAACCCACCAGGGCTATCTCATCACCCATTTGCAGTACCGCGTCGCCATCCGGGTTGGCCAGGATGCCGTTGCGACGGATGCGTTCAATGTAACAACCGGTCTGGCGATAGATACCCAGCTCGCGCAGATTTTTGCCATCGGCCCATGCCACCAGTTCCGGGCCAACGCGATAGGCACGAATTACCGGCAGATAAACCTTACGGTTGGCATCAGTGTCCAGACCTCGTTCACGTGCGATTTGTTGGGCGCTGGTTTGCAGATCCTGATGCTGAAGTTTCGGCAGGTAGCGCGCGCCAACAATAAGACTGACCAAACCAATCAAATAGGTGAGCGCATAACCGAGGCTCAGGTTATCGAGGGCGGTTGAAAGCGATGTCCCCGACATTCCGGAATGGCGCAAGGTGTCACCCGCGCCGACCAGCACCGGCGTTGAGGTCATCGAGCCGGCCAGCATGCCTGCCGTCAGGCCGATGTCCCAGCCAAATAGCTTACCCAGCCCCAGGGCGATCAGCATGGCGCTGCCGACCATCACCAGAGCAAGCATTAGATAATTTTTCCCATCGCGAAAAAAAATCGAAAAAAAGTTGGGACCGGCTTCGACGCCGACACAAAAAATAAACAGCATAAAGCCGAGATTTAATGCATCGGTGTTAATACTAAAGTGCTGTTGACCTAATAATAGGGACACCACTAAAACGCCAATGGAATTACCGAGTTGGACTGAACCCAGACGTAATTTACCCAGACACAGGCCCAGTGCCAGGACCACAAATAATAACAGGATGTAATTCCCATTTAACAAATCTGCGACGTTTATATTCACGGAGACTAACTTCTTGTTTACTAGTAAGCTATTGAAAGAAATGGCAATTTACGCTAATGTTTTTGCCAGAAATTAAGGGGCGACAGCTTCGTACACAGCCCCGAATAATGCAGCATAACAATATATGCGGTTAGTTTAATCTCATTACGTATCAACGGCTATAAGAATCGTGTGAGTGTGTTTTTGGCATGGAATGCCTGGTTACTTTATCTGACTGGACGCCTGCGGGCGAAAAGAGTGTTCGATAGAGAATGTGTCAGGAGGAACAATTGAAACATAAGCAAAGTTGGGCGGGTGCGGTCTGCTGCTTTGTGCTCTTTATTGTGGTGTGTCTTTCATTAACGCTGAACGTGAAAGGGGCATTCAGAGCGGCAGGGCATCCTGAGGTCGGATTGTTGTTTTTTATCCTGCCTGGTGCTGCAGCAAGCTTTTTCTCCCATCGTCGGGAGGTGCTCAAACCCCTTCTTGGTGCCATGTTGGCGGCGCCGTGCTGTCTGTTACTGATGCGGTTCGTTTTTATGCCGACGCGTTCGTTGTGGCAAGAGCTGGCGTGGTTGTTTAGTGCGGTGTTTTGGTGCGCGCTTGGCGCATTGTGTTTTTTGTTTATCAGCAACTTGTTCAATCAGCATCATCGACGGAAAAAGAACTGAAGACGCCCTCCAGCGGAGGGCGTAGAAACGGCGATCAGGCGAACAGATTCATGTTCTCTTTTGCCCACGCTTCAAAATCCGTGCAGCCGCCGATGTGTTTTTGATCAACAAAAATCTGCGGAACGGTTTCAACTGGCTTACCTACCGTCTTTTCCAGATCGGCTTTCGTAATACCTTCGGCATGGATATCAATGTAGCGGAAGTTAAAATCGTCATGCTCATTGCTTAATTTTTCTGCTAATTCTTTTGCGCGCACACAATACGGGCACCCTGGACGACCAAAAATAACGGCAAACATCTCTCTCTCCTCGAACTTATCAGGCCGGATGGCAATACTTGTTATGATGCCGCGATTTGTGACAGATGAAAAGCAGGTTCAGCCTGTTGCTTTGATATCCTCAAGCTATAACTGTTAAACACGACAAGCCGGAACGTTTTATAATGAAAGCCATTTCGCCGGGAGGCCGCTTATGCGCACAATTGGTGCATTACCCAAAAGCGTATTGATGCTGGAAATAATCGGGATGGTTTTGTTATCGCTGGCGCTGCTATCGCTTAACGATTACCTCACTTTACCCGCACCGCTTGGCAGTCCGTTAGCCTGCGTGGTGATGATATTTCTGGGTGTGCTGCTGATGCTTCCCGCCGCGGTGGTATTAACGTGGCGTATTGCTCAACTGGTTGCGCCGCAGCTGATGTCACGAACCCCCGGTGATTCTTCACGTTCAGACAGAGAAAAAAGAGATGACGCCAACCATTGATTTACTTCGTAGCCACCGTTCCATTCGCCATTTCACCGATGATGCCATTTCGGATGCGCAGCGGGAGGCGATTATTGCCGCCGCTCAGGGGACCTCAAGCTCCAGTTTTTTACAATGCACATCCATCGTTCGCATAACGGATAACGCTCTGCGCGAATCACTGGCTACTTTATCCGGCGGACAAAAACATGTGGCGCAGGCCGCCGAGTTCTGGGTGTTTTGCGCTGACTTTAATCGCCATTTGCAGATTTGCCCTGACGCGCAACTCGGGCTGGCGGAACAGCTGCTACTGGGCGTCGTTGATACCGCGATGATGGCGCAAAATGCGCTGACGGCGGCAGAGTCTTTGGGGCTTGGCGGCGTGTTTATTGGCGGTCTGCGAAATAACATTGAGCCGGTCACTGAACTGCTGAAGCTTCCGCAACACGTTCTGCCGTTGTTTGGGCTGTGCCTCGGCTGGCCTGCTGATAACCCGGATATCAAGCCGCGACTGCCAGCGTCGCTTGTGGTGCACGAAAATCAGTATCAGCCACTCAACAAAGACGTTTTATCGCAATATGATGAGCAGCTCGCGCAGTACTATCTGACCCGCGGGAGCAATACGCGCCGTGACACCTGGAGCGACCATATTCGCCGCACCATCATTAAAGAAAGTCGTCCCTTTATCCTGGAATATTTGCATAAACAGGGATGGGCTACGCGCTAAAGATTTTAACGCAGTGTATGATACGCCAGCTTTTACCAGGTCATTCAGAGAGGTGCAGGGTGAAAATTGCCATTTTGTCCCGGGACGGAACGCTCTATTCTTGTAAGCGCCTGCGTGAAGCGGCGATGCAGCGTGGTCACCTGGTTGAAATTATCGATCCCCTTTCTTGCTATATGAACATCAGCCCGGCGGCGTCCTCTATTCATTACAAGGGCCGCCAGCTTCCTCATTTCGATGCAGTGATCCCAAGGATTGGTTCAGCGATTACCTTTTACGGTACTGCGGCGTTGCGCCAGTTTGAGATGCTGGGTAGCTATCCGCTGAATGAGTCGGTAGCGATTACGCGTGCGCGCGATAAGCTGCGTTCGCTGCAGCTACTGGCGCGTCAGGGAATCGATTTACCCATCACCGGGATTGCTCACTCTCCGGACGATACCAGCGACATGATTGACATGGTTGGCGGCGCGCCGCTGGTGGTGAAACTGGTTGAAGGTACGCAGGGGATCGGCGTGGTACTGGCGGAAACGCGGCAGGCCGCAGAAAGCGTGGTGGATGCCTTTCGTGGGTTGAATGCCCATATTCTGGTTCAGGAATATATCAAAGAAGCGAAAGGGCGAGATATTCGCTGTTTCGTGGTCGGTGACGAGGTGGTGGCCGCCATTGAGCGCCGGGCCAAAGAAGGGGATTTTCGTTCTAATCTCCATCGCGGTGGGGTTGCTACTCTTGCGAATATCACGCCGCGCGAAAGGGAAATTGCGCTCAAAGCCGCTCAGACAATGGGTCTGGACGTTGCTGGCGTTGATATTCTGCGTGCTGAACGTGGGCCGCTGGTCATGGAGGTCAACGCTTCTCCTGGCCTTGAAGGGGTGGAGAAAACTACCGGAATAGACATTGCCGGCAAGATGATCCAGTGGATTGAGCGTCACGCTACGCCTGAATTTTGCCTTAAAATCGGCGGCTAAGCACAATATCGATTGTGATCGTAGTATGACACGCTCTTTTTGCGTAAGCTGTGCCGGTATTTTTTCATCAATAGAGGTCGCACATTATTATGACATCACTGGTCGTTCCCACTCTGGATACGTTGCGTCAATGGCTCGACGACCTGGGCATGAGTTTTTTTGAATGCGATACCTGTCAGGCGCTGCATTTGCCGCACATGCAGAATTTTGACGGCATCTTTGATGCAAAAGTTGATTTGGTCGATAACGTCATTCTGTTTTCCGCGATGGCAGAAGTCAGACCTTCTGCACTACTGCCGCTGGCCGCCGATCTGTCTGCGATTAACGCCAGTTCACTGACGGTGAAAGCCTTTCTGGATATGCAGGATGATAATCTGCCAAAGCTGGTGGTCTGCCAGTCTTTATCCGTTATCCCGGGCGTGACGTTTGAGCAGTTCGAATATTTTGTTCGCCAGAGTGAAGAGCAAATATCGATGGTGATCCTCGAGGCCGGTGCGCATCAGCTGTTATTTAACGCTGAAGAAGATGCGCAAAACAGCAACGCCGAAGTTCATTTCCTCCATTAATTCTTCCTGAATCTGGACATATATTGCGCAGCCGCTGCCAAAGCGGTTGCGTATTGCCTGTTTTTATTCTGCATTTAACCGTTCATTAAAGAATTATTCACCTCCATTCAGCGCCTTCCGCTGTATGTCATAGACAATTCATGCATAAAAAATTGATAAAAGACGTTTTTTAATCTGGGCTATATCCACAAATCCTGGCTAAAGTTATTCTTGCGAAGCTTATCAACGTCATCATTCAAACAGCCCCTTGTGGCCTGACCTGTGTCCACAATGCATATTGAATGTATGGGCGGATAACAGCGCGCAATAGCGGCGTGAGGAGAGGCCTCTCTTTTCATGGGTGCCGCTTGAAAGAATATGCACGTTTCTTGCATATCATTTGAGTGTGACATTTTTGTTCGTTTGTTAACGAACTTTCAGAAGGAAAGAGATTATGACCGCCTTAAATAAACGATGGTTACCAGGCCTGGTTGCGGGTGCTCTGATGGCCATCTCTGCTGGCACGCTCGCTGCTGAACAAAAAACGCTGCATATTTATAACTGGTCTGATTATATTGCCCCGGATACGGTGGCTAATTTTGAAAAAGAGACCGGAATTAAAGTTATCTATGACGTATTTGATTCCAATGAAGTGCTGGAAGGTAAGCTCATGGCTGGCAGTACCGGCTTTGACCTTGTCGTTCCATCCGCCAGTTTCCTTGAGCGTCAACTGACCGCGGGCGTCTTCCAGCCGCTGGATAAGAGCAAATTGCCTGGCTGGAAAAACCTCGATCCTGAGCTGCTGAAGCTGGTGGGTAAACACGATCCGGACAACAAGTTTGCGATGCCGTATATGTGGGCAACAACCGGTATTGGCTATAACGTGGATAAAGTGAAAGCGGTACTGGGGCCAGATGCGCCGGTTAATAGCTGGGATCTGATCCTCAAGCCAGAAAATCTGGAAAAACTCAAAAGCTGCGGCGTCTCATTCCTCGACGCGCCCGAAGAAGTGTTTGCCACCGTGCTGAATTATTTGGGTAAAGATCCAAACAGTACCAAAGCGGATGATTACACCGGACCAGCAACCGATCTGCTGTTGAAACTGCGCCCAAATATTCGCTACTTCCACTCCTCGCAGTACATTAACGACCTGGCAAACGGTGATACCTGCGTGGCGATTGGCTGGGCCGGGGATGTATGGCAGGCGGCAAACCGGGCGAAAGAAGCGAAAAATGGCGTCAATATTTCCTTCTCAATTCCTAAGGAAGGTGCGATGGCCTTCTTTGATGTGTTCGCGATGCCAGCCGATGCGAAAAACAAAGACGAAGCCTATCAGTTCCTCAACTACCTGCTGCGCCCTGATGTAATTGCGCATATTTCTGACCACGTGTTCTATGCCAATGCCAACAAAGAAGCGACAGCACTGGTCAACCAGGACGTGCGCGACAACCCGGGCATTTACCCGCCTGCCGATGTTCGCGCCAAGCTGTTCACGCTGAAAGTACAGGATCCGAAGATCGACCGTGTACGTACTCGCGCCTGGACGAAGGTAAAAAGCGGGAAATAACCCGATGTACGGGACGTGACCCGGCAGGATTTACGCCTGCCGGGCAGTGTTGATCCCGGACACACATAACCCGGCAATACGCACCACTGTGGTGCGTTATTTGCACCGTTTCTTTGTTTTATGCCGGAGAGCGCCTAATTGAATGATGCAACCCCACGCCCACAAGCGAAAATCCGCAAGGCGCTGACCCCGCTGCTTGAAATTCGCAACCTGACCAAGTCCTTTGACGGTCAGCATGCCGTTGATGACGTCAATCTTACTATCTACAAAGGTGAAATATTTGCTCTGCTCGGGGCGTCCGGCTGCGGTAAATCGACCCTGTTGCGGATGCTGGCGGGATTTGAACAGCCAACAACCGGGCAAATTATGCTTGATGGCGTCGATTTAGCGCATGTCCCGCCTTATCTGCGTCCGATTAATATGATGTTTCAGTCCTATGCACTGTTTCCGCACATGACGGTAGAGCAGAACATTGCCTTTGGCCTCAAGCAGGACAAGCTGCCAAAGACTGAAATCGCCAGTCGGGTGAATGAGATGCTGGGCCTGGTGCATATGCAGGAGTTCGCCAAACGTAAGCCGCATCAGCTTTCTGGCGGTCAGCGTCAGCGCGTGGCGTTGGCGCGTAGCCTGGCGAAACGCCCGAAGCTGCTGCTGCTGGATGAGCCGATGGGGGCGCTGGATAAAAAGCTCCGTGACCGCATGCAACTGGAAGTGGTGGATATCCTTGAACGTGTCGGCGTGACCTGCGTGATGGTGACGCACGATCAGGAAGAAGCCATGACGATGGCGGGCCGCATTGCGATCATGAACCGTGGCAAATTTGTCCAGATCGGCGAGCCTGAAGAGATCTACGAGCATCCGACTACGCGTTACAGTGCAGAATTTATCGGTTCGGTTAACGTCTTTGAGGGGCTGCTGAAAGAACGTCAGGAGGATGGTCTGGTTATTGAGTCTCCAGGATTGGTACATCCGCTGAAAGTGGACGCAGACGCTTCCGTTGTCGATAACGTCCCGGTGTATGTTGCGCTGCGCCCGGAAAAAATCATGCTCTGCGAAGCCCCTCCGCCAGAGGGATATAACTTCGCGGTAGGCGAAGTGGTGCACATTGCCTATCTGGGGGATTTGTCGGTGTACCACGTACGCTTGAAAAGTGGCCAGATGCTGAGCGCTCAGCTACAAAATGAACATCGTTATCGCAAGGGATTACCAACCTGGGGTGACGAAGTCCGTTTATGTTGGGATGCGGACAGCTGTGTGGTGTTGACGGTTTAAGGAGCGAAGATGAGTACACTTGAACCTCCGGCGCGCGTGGATAACGTGGGGCGTTTCACGCTGTTTATGTCGCGGCTGCAAATGAAGCACGGGCGCAAGCTGGTCATCGCGCTGCCGTATGTGTGGCTGATGCTCCTGTTTCTGCTGCCGTTTCTGATCGTCTTCAAAATCAGTTTGGCTGAAATGGCGCGGGCTATTCCGCCGTATACCGACCTCATTTCATGGGCTGACGATCAGTTATCCATCACCCTCAATTTAGGCAATTTCCTGCAACTGACGGACGATCCGCTCTATTTTGATGCGTACCTGCAATCTTTGCAGGTAGCGGGGATTTCGACTGTCTGTTGCCTGCTATTGGGATATCCGCTGGCATGGGCGGTCGCGCACAGCAAACCCTCGACACGCAATATTCTGTTGCTGCTGGTGATCCTGCCGTCCTGGACGTCATTTTTGATTCGCGTATACGCCTGGATGGGGATCCTAAAAAATAACGGTGTCCTGAACAACGTTCTGATGTGGCTGGGCGTTATCGACCAACCGTTGACGATTCTGCACACCAATCTGGCGGTCTATATCGGTATTGTTTACGCCTATTTGCCCTTTATGGTGCTGCCGATTTATACCGCGCTGACGCGTATTGATTACTCGCTGGTGGAAGCGGCGCTGGATTTAGGCGCCCGACCGTTGAAAACCTTCTTTAGCGTGATCGTGCCGTTGACCAAGGGCGGGATTATCGCCGGGTCAATGCTGGTGTTTATCCCGGCGGTTGGGGAGTTTGTGATCCCGGAACTGCTGGGCGGCCCGGACAGCATCATGATTGGGCGTGTGCTTTGGCAGGAGTTTTTCAATAACCGTGACTGGCCGGTGGCTTCTGCCGTCGCCATTATTATGCTGCTGTTACTGATTGTGCCGATCATGTGGTTTCATAAATATCAGCAAAAAAGCGTGGGGGAACACGGATGAATAACTTACCGGTCGTTCGCTCGCCGTGGCGTATTTTTATCCTGGTACTGGGTTTTACCTTCCTGTACGCGCCGATGCTGATGTTGGTTATCTATTCGTTTAACAGCTCCAAGCTGGTGACGGTCTGGGCGGGGTGGTCAACGCGTTGGTATGGTGAGCTTTTCCACGATAGCGCGATGATAAGCGCCGTGGGCATGAGCTTAACGATTGCCGCCTGTGCTGCGACGATGGCGGCAATTCTCGGTACCATCGCCGCCGTGGTGATGGTGCGCTTTGGTCGTTTTCGTGGATCAAATGGTTTCGCCTTTATGATCACCGCACCGCTGGTGATGCCGGATGTCATTACCGGTTTGTCGCTGCTGCTGCTGTTTGTGGCTTTGGCGCACGCCATCGGCTGGCCAGCGGATCGCGGTATGTTGACCATCTGGCTGGCGCACGTCACATTCTGTACAGCGTACGTGGCGGTAGTGATTTCCTCGCGTTTACGCGAACTGGATCACTCCATTGAGGAAGCGGCGATGGATCTTGGTGCCACGCCGCTGAAGGTTTTTTTCGTCATCACGCTGCCGATGATTATGCCGGCGGTGATCTCAGGGTGGTTACTGGCCTTTACGCTGTCGCTCGATGACCTGGTCATTGCCAGTTTTGTCTCTGGTCCTGGCGCCACAACGTTACCCATGCTGGTGTTCTCCAGCGTACGTATGGGGGTCAATCCGGAGATCAACGCGCTGGCGACGTTGATACTTGGCGTAGTAGGAATTATCGGATTTATCGCGTGGTATCTGATGGCGCGAACAGAAAAACAACGGATTCGCGATATCCAACGTGCAAGACGCGGCTGAAAAAACTAAAATCTGCCAACCTGTCTATACGGCGCAGCTGCGGTGGCTGCGCCGTTTTCATGGAAGACGACGCGTTGGGATTTTTTAAGAAATCATCCACATCACATGCCCGTTTAAACGTCCCTACTTTAGTGCAGGTGGCGGCGCTGGCTATTATCATGATCCGCTGTCTCGATCTGTTGATGATTTTTAATACGCTCGGGTTTCGCGGAACCAGCGAGTTTATTCATCGCAGCGTCCAGACCTGGAATTTGACGCTGGTGTTTCTGGGTAGCCTGGTGCTGCTGTTTATCGAAATTTACTGCGCATTTTCGCTGGTTAAAGGTCGGAACTGGGCACGCTGGGTCTATCTACTGACCCAGATTATCGCCAGCGTCTATCTGTGGGCGGCCTCATTGGGCTATGGATATCCGGAACTGTTCAGTATTGCGGGAGAGTCCAGACGTGAAATCCTGCATACGCTGGTGATGCAAAAATTACCGGATATGCTGGTGTTGCTACTGCTGTTTGTTCCTGCGTCCAGCAGGCGGTTCTTCCGCTTGCAATAACGTGTATAATCTTCGCCCCCTGTTAATTTGTAGGTTTTTGTATGCAGTGCGCACTTTATGACGCCGAACGCTGCCGCTCTTGTCAGTGGATAACGCAGCCTGTCGCCGATCAACTCTTCGCCAAAACAGCCGATCTGCAGAATCTGCTGGCCGCTTATCCGGTCGGAGAATGGTGCGCGCCGGTCAGCGGCCCGGAGAGCGCTTTTCGTAATAAAGCCAAAATGGTGGTCAGCGGCAGCGTGGAAAAACCGCTGCTGGGGATGTTGCATCGTGACGGTACGCCGGAGGATTTGTGCGAGTGTCCGCTCTATCCTGAGTCTTTTGCGCCGGTGTTTGCTGCACTTAAACCGTTTATCGCCCGTGCGGGGTTGACGCCCTATAACGTGGCGCGCAAACGCGGGGAGCTGAAATATCTGCTGTTAACGGAAAGCCGGTTTGATGGCGGTATGATGCTGCGTTTTGTGCTGCGCTCCGATGCGAAACTGGCACAACTGCGTACGGCGCTGCCATGGTTACAGGCGCAGCTTCCGCAATTAAAAGTGATCACCGCCAATATTCAACCTGTGCATATGGCGATTATGGAAGGGGAGAGCGAAATCTTCCTGACGGAACAACAGGCGCTGGCTGAACGCTTTAACGATGTGCCATTGTGGATACGCCCACAGAGCTTCTTCCAGACCAACCCCGTGGTGGCTGGGCATTTATATGCCACGGCGCGCGATTGGGTGCGACAGCTTCCGGTTAATCACATGTGGGATCTGTTTTGCGGCGTAGGGGGTTTTGGTTTGCACTGCGCCACGCCGCAGATGAAACTGACGGGTATTGAAATTGCGCCAGAGGCCATTACTTGCGCGAAACAGTCGGCGCAGGAGCTTGGTTTGAAGAATCTGCATTTTCAGGCGCTGGATTCAACCCAGTTTGCTACCGCGCAGGGAGAAGTGCCGGACCTGGTGCTGGTGAATCCGCCTCGTCGGGGGATTGGGAAGCCGCTGTGCGATTTTCTTTCCCGCATGGCGCCGCGTTTTATCGTTTACTCCAGCTGTAATGCACAAACCATGGCAAAGGATATCCGCGAGTTGCCTGGGTATCGCATTGAACGCGTCCAACTTTTCGATATGTTCCCACATACTGCGCATTACGAAGTGTTAACTCTGCTCAGCCGACAATAACCGACATGCCTGATGGCGTGACGCTTATCAGGCAAATGCAACATGCGAAAAAAAAGCCCGTACTTGCGTACGAGCTCTTTCTTGAATATGGCGGTGAGGGGGGGATTGACTCGCTTCGCTCGCCCTTCGGGCAGCCTGTTCGCTGCGCTCTCAGTCTGTCCAACTGGCTGCGCCGCTACTCGGCCCATCCCTGGGCCTCGCCCCTACGGGGCCAGCGCATGCGCTGTTCAAAATTGCTCCCGGCAATTTTGTGTCGCCCCCCGGTCGGGGCTTCTCATCCCCCCGCAGGCGTGCAACATGCGAAAAAAAAAGCCCGTACTTGCGTACGAGCTCTTTCTCGAATATGGCGGTGAGGGGGGGATTCGAACCCCCGATACGTTGCCGTATACACACTTTCCAGGCGTGCTCCTTCAGCCACTCGGACACCTCACCATATTGTATTGCTGCCTGACCGCTTGGGGGGCAACGGGGCGCTACTATAGGGAGTTGCGCTAATACGGTCAAGCAGAATTTACGTGTTAACTCTCGTTTGGTTACGCAATGTACATATTCCTCCGCCCGGACAGGCGCGGAGAATATGATTAGCGCTGCGAGTCCAGTTTTTCGCCGTTGGTCACGACTTCCTGGGCCTTGCTATAGCTCTCGATCAGCAACTGATAAGCCGGGAAGATTTTGGTATACACTTCCGCCCATTCAGCGGCGTCTTCCCGGTTCCATGTTCCCTGAATTTCAGAAGCGACGGCGGCGGTATCCATCGGTATCACGCCAGCCTGAACAACACGTGCCAGGGTGATTTCCTGCGCCATTTTGCTGTAAGTACCGGAAGCGTCGATCACTGCGAAGACCTTGTAGCCCTCCGCAACCGCGCTGATGGCCGGGAAAGCCATGCACACGCTGGTGATCGTACCGGCGATAATCAGCGTCTTACGACCCGTAGCTTTGACCGCTTTCACGAAGTCTTCGTTATCCCAGGCGTTGATTTCGCCTTTACGTGCTACGTATTGGGCATGTGGCGCATTGGCATGGATCTCTGGGATCAACGGGCCGTTAGGCCCCTGCGGTACCGATGCCGTGGTAATTACCGGCATCTTCGCCAGGGTTGCTATTTTAGCCAGCGCGGCGGCACGCGCACGCAGTTCCGGCATTGGCATATCGCCGACGGTCTGGAACAGCCCACTCTGATGATCGATAAGCAGCATGACGGAATCATTCACATCGATGACCGGACGTGAACCATTAAAGTTTGCAGGACTGGACATATTCTTCTCCTTCGATTCAGATTTGGCCAAAGCGGCCGGAGTTAAAATCGCGGACGGCTTCAGCGATTTCTTGTTTCGTATTCATCACAAACGGACCGTAACCTACAATCGGCTCGTTCAATGGTTCGCCAGACAGCAGCAGCACGCTGGCGTCGCTGGTGGCTTCAATGTGTAGCGTTTTCCCCTGCTGGCTTAGCACTACCAGTTGTGCTTCGCCGGCAGACGTGGTGCCGTTTACGGTGATATTCCCTTTTAATACCACCAGAGCGGTGCTCCACCCTTCAGACTGGGACAACGTCAGCGGATGATTACGTTGCAGGCGCATATCCCAGACGTTCAGCGGTGAAAAGGTGTGTGCCGGGCCTTTCGTATCCTGATAGCTGCCCGCGATCACGCGAACGCTGCCTGCATCATCGGGCAAGGCGACGGTGGGAATAACATCGCTGCTGATGCCCTGATAACCCGGTACGGCCATTTTGTCTTTTGCCGGCAGATTGACCCACAGTTGCACCATTTCCAGTTCACCGCCCTGACGGGTAAATTCCGGGGAGTGGAACTCTTCGTGTAATATTCCTGCACCAGCGGTCATCCACTGCACATCGCCAGGGCCGATAATGCCGCCGCGACCGGTTGAATCACGGTGTTCAACTTCGCCGCTGTAAACGATAGTCACCGTCTCAAAACCGCGGTGAGGGTGTTCACCTACGCCGCGTTTTTCGTTACCCGGCGTGAACGTATGCGGACCCGCGTAATCAAGCAGCAGGAACGGGCTTAATTGCTCAGCATGAGACTGGTAAGAGAACATCGAGCGAACCGGAAATCCATCGCCAACCCAGTGTGGGCGAGGTGCGGTGTAGACGCCTGTTACTTGTTTCATATGTGTCTCCTCAGTGGCGTTGTTTTGATGTGAATAAGCTTATATTCATGACAGCGAGCTGAGTAGTAGCTAAAATAGCTCTCACTGTCTCAAAAATAGGACAATGAAATGACAAGGCCGGATCTCAATGATTTTGCATGGTTTGTGCATGTTGTAGAGGAAGGGGGATTCGCGGCGGCGGGTCGGGCGCTTGATGAACCAAAATCAAAACTGAGCCGACGGATAGCGCAACTCGAAGAGAGGCTGGGGGTACGACTGATTCAGCGAACCACCCGGCAATTTAACGTGACTGAAGTCGGGCAAACCTTTTACGAACACTGTAAGGCGATGCTGGTGGAGGCGCAGGCGGCGCAGGATGCCATTGCAGCGTTACAGGTTGAACCGCGTGGCGTTGTGAAGCTGACTTGTCCTGTTACGTTGCTGCATGTGCATATCGGGCCAATGCTTGCCCGTTTTATGGCACGTTATCCTGACGTATCAGTACAACTGGAGGCCACTAACCGTCGTGTTGACGTCGTTGGAGAAGGTCTGGATGTGGCGATTCGCGTCAGACCTCGGCCATTTGAGGATAGCGACCTGGTGATGCGCGTCCTGGCGGACAGAGGACATCGCTTGTATGCCAGCCCGCAGTTAATTGAGCAGATGGGGGCGCTACACTCTCCGGCAGAGCTGACCCGTTGGCCAGGTTTGAGTCTGGCCTCTGGTAAACATGTGCATCGTTGGGAGTTTTTCGGCCCGCAGGGCGCGCGGGCGGAGGTGCATTTCACGCCGCGTATGATCACCACCGATATGCTGGCGTTACGCGAAGCCGCAGTCGCCGGCGTAGGTGTTGTTCAACTTCCACAGTTGATGGTAAAAGATCAATTAGCTGCGGGTGAGTTGGTGGCGTTGCTCGATGGTTGGGAACCTAAGCGAGAAATTATTCACGCAGTCTTTCCTTCACGCAGGGGATTATTACCGTCAGTGCGCGCATTAGTGGATTTCTTAACGGAAGAATATGCGCGGATGATTGAGGATTAAATACCAGGCCTCAGTCCACAAAAAAGGCCGGTTAAACCGACCTTTTATTATCTGGACGCCATTCGGGCGTTAAAAACAATCAGCGACTACGGAAGACAATGCGGCCTTTGCTCAGGTCGTACGGGGTCAGCTCAACAGTCACTTTGTCGCCCGTCAGGATGCGGATATAGTTTTTACGCATTTTACCGGAGATGTGTGCAGTAACCACGTGACCGTTTTCTAACTCTACGCGGAACATGGTATTAGGTAACGTATCGAGAACGGTACCCTGCATTTCAATATTGTCTTCTTTGGCCATCTAATCCTCTGGGGTATCACTACCGTAATTTGAACCGGCAAGATAATGCCGAAGTTCTTTTAATAAGTAAAGATTTGTGCGTTTAAAACACAGCAAATCGGGTTTGGCGCATTACTCTATCCACACACGGCAAAGCCGCACTTAAAGCGCAACGTGTAAGGGAACGAGGAGATAAACGATAGGCGTTGCCTGACGCGAACTGTTCCTTAACGGCGGCGGGGTAATGGGCTAAACCAACTCTGCGCGACAATTATAACACCCCGACAAAAAATGTGCCGAAAACATTCACTCCTGAGGTGAAAATAACGTCCTGGGAATCCAGAAATGGCTCGGTAGCCGCTGCTGGCGCAGTCTGCTCAGGTGCTCAAGGTACTCCCGACGCGGTGTTTCGACGGCGCCCAGCGAGGCTGTGTGGCTATTTAATACCTGGCAGTCGATTAATTTTCCGCCCTGACGGATAAATTCAGCGCAAAAAACAAGCAGTGCGGTTTTGGACGCATTTTCCTGACGGCTGAACATCGATTCGCCACAAAACAGCGTACCTTGCGCCACGCCATACATACCGCCCACTAATTCATTTTGTCGCCACACCTCAATTGAGTGGGCATGCCCCAGTTCGTGCAGGCGATGGTAAGCATCCACCACATCATGCGTTATCCAGGTGCCTTCTTCCCGGTCATTCGCGCAGCCTTCAATCACCTGACCAAACGCGTAATTGAGCGTCACGCGATAAGGCGAATTTTTATGAAAGCGTTTCATGCTGCGGCTGAGGTGAAATTTCTCGGGCCAAAGAATGGCGCGCGGATCGGGCGACCACCAAAGGATGGGGTCGCCAGGTGAAAACCATGGGAAAATACCGCGCTGATAGGCCATCAGCAGGCGGGCAGGGCTGAGATCGCCGCCAAGCGCCAATAAACCGTTAGGCTCGCGTAAAGCGCCTTCCGGTGACGGGAAGGCTATGGAATGGCGGGACAGTTGCACCAGGCGCATGACAGCGAAACTCCACTACGCGAGTTTGATCGTTCAATAATAGCTTACAGACGTTGCTTAAACTGGTAATAACGCCCCTGCCTGGCTAACAGATCTGCGTGATTACCTTGCTCAATAATTTGTCCGTTGTCCATTACTATTATTTGATCAAAACGTGACAGCCCACGCAGACGATGTGTAACCATTAATACGGTTTTGTTGCGCATGACATCGCTAATTAATTCAAGCATTTGACTTTCCGTTGTGGCATCCAACCCTTCGGTAGGTTCATCCAGTAGCATCAGCGGAGCATCGTGCAATAAGGCGCGGGCGATAGCCAGACGACGGAGCTCGCCGCCAGAAAGCTGACGACCGCCTTCGCCCAGCCATGCGTTGAGTCCATCATCCTCAAGCAGTTTGTCCAGACCGACGCGGCACAACATCGCGGCTAATGCGTCATCGCCGGCGTGCGGTGCCGCCAGCAACAGGTTATCGCGAAGCGTAGCGCTGAACAGATGCACGCGTTGTGGCACGACGCTGATACTCTGGCGCAGCGTGGCTTCACTAAGGGTCGCAATTTGCTGTTCGTTAATCAGAATCTCGCCACTCTGCGGATCCCATGCGCGGGTTAGCAATTGCAATAACGTTGACTTACCACAGCCGGTGCGACCGAGAATCGCAATGTGTTCACCGGGGTTGGCCTGCAGGGAAAGTGTATCGAGCGCCTTTTGCGCCTGTCCTGGATAGCTGAATGACACATCGCGTAGCGTAAGGGTTACCTGCTCTGAAACCGAGGAACCCGCATCCGGGAAGGTCACTTCTGGCTGCTGTTCGGTCAGTTCGGTGATGCGCAGCGCAGAGGCAATAACCTGGCCGAGATGCTGAAACGCGCCGGTGACAGGCGCTAACGCTTCGAACGCGGCTAGTGCACAGAAGACAAACAGCGCGATCAGTGCGCCTGGCTGGGTGTTACCGCCCACGCCGCCTGAGGCCATCCATAGCATCATAATCACTGCCAGCGCGCCGACTAACAGCATGACTGCCTGCGACAACGCCGTTAATTCAGACTGGCGTCTCTGGGCTTCGTGCCACTGCAGCTCGGTGGCTTCCATTTGAGCGCGGTAGCGTTCACTGGCGCCAAAAATGGTCAATTCAGCCTGGCCCTGCAGCCAGGAGGTTAACTGCTGACGATATTGCCCACGCAGATGCGTCAGACTTTGTCCGGTGCTTTTGCCTGCCTGATAAAAGAGTGGGGGCAGAATAAATAAGGTTAGCAGCATAATACCGCCGAGGGTGATAGCCAGCGTGAAATCGAGAACGCTTAGCCCCAGCGTGACCACCATGATGACGACAAAAGCCCCTACCAGCGGGGAGATCACGCGCAAGTACAGATGATCGAGCGTGTCGACATCAGCCACCACGCGGTTAAGTAATTCACCCTGTCCATAACGGGACAGGCCCGCAGGGGAGAGCGGCAGCAGTTTGCTGAAGGTATAAATACGCAAATGCTGCAGCACACGGAATGTTGCGTCATGGCTGACCAGTCGTTCGAAATAACGCCCCGCGGTGCGGGTGATCGCTGCGCCGCGTACGCCTGCGGCAGGGAGCATATAGTTAAAGCTGTAAATTCCGGTGACGCCAACCACCGCAGAAGCCGACAGGAACCACCCTGAAAGCGTCAGCAAACCAATACTTGCCAGCAGCGTGACGATCGCCAGAACGATCCCCAGCGTTAACATCCATTTGTGACGTTTATACAGCGTCAGATAAGGTAGCAAAGCGCGCATTTAGATGTCCTCCTGACGATGAGCCAGTAATGTCGCAAAAGCCCCGTTGGCTGAGCTAAGTTCGGTCCAGGTACCTTGTTCAACGATCTGTCCGTCCTGCATCACCCAGATAGCGTCCCAGTCGGCAAGATCTTCCAACTGGTGCGTTACCATCAGCGTGGTCTGGCGGCGAGATGCCGCGAACAACGCCTGCATCACGCGTTGTTCGCTGTGCGCATCAAGACTGGCGGCGGGTTCATCCAGCAGCAGTAACTGACAGGGATTGAGTAAGGCGCGAGCAACGGCAACGCGCTGCGCTTGCCCGACGGAAAGTTGGGCCGCCTGATCGCCGACTGGCGTATCCACGCCCTGCGGCAGCAGCGGTAAAAACTCGCTGACCCATGCGCTGTCGAGTGCGGCTTGTAGCTGTTCTTCGCTGGCATCGGGGCGAGCCAGCAGAACGTTTTCGCGAACCGTGGCGGCAGGAAGCTGCGGATTTTGCCCGACCCATGACAGCTGTTTACGCCAGGAATCAGGTGACAGGTCGCGAAGTTCAAAGCCGTTAATTCGCAGCGATCCCCGATAAGAGAGGAAACCGGACAGGACATTAAGCAGCGAACTTTTACCGGAACCGCTGCGTCCAACCAGCACCGCGCGTTGACCGGCTGCCAGGGTAAAGTTGAGCGGGCCGGCCAGCACTTTACCTTCCGGCGAAGTGATAATCAGATCGTGTGCCTCAAGTGAAACGGCGTCTTTCGTCGCCAGCTCAATGTCGCCACGCTCTGGATGAGCCAGCGGGGTTTCCATGAAAGTTTTCAGACTATCAGCTGCACCAACGGCTTGCGCTTTGGCGTGATAAAACGTGCCCAGATCGCGCAGGGGCTGGAAAAACTCCGGCGCCAGAATGAGCGCGAGGAAGCCTGCTGCCAGCGTGACGCCTGTCCCGTAGTGGCCGAAATCGAGCTCTCCGAGGTAGGAAAAACCGAAGTAAACCGCCACCAGCGCAATAGACAGAGAGGTAAAGAACTCAAGGACACCGGATGACAGGAACGCCAGGCGCAGGACTTCCATGGTGCGCTGGCGGAAATCTTGCGACGCAGCGCGGATGCTTTCCGTTTCGGCTTCACCGCGACCAAATATTCTTAGCGTTTCCATGCCCCGCAGACGATCGAGGAAATGACCGCTGAGGCGGGCAAGAGCCTGAAAATTGCGGCGGTTAGCATCGGCAGCGCCCATTCCGACCATTGCCATAAATAACGGGATCAGCGGGGCTGTTCCGAGCAGAATAAGGGCGGCTACCCAGTTTGACGGGAATACCGCCGCCACAATCAATAATGGGACGCATACGGCCAGCGCCATTTGCGGCAGATAACGTGCATAGTAATCATGCATATCGTCAATCTGCTCCAGGATCAGCGTGGCCCAGCTCCCGGCCGGTTTGCCCTGTATCCAGGCCGGACCAGCCTGTTGCAGACGGTCAAGCACCTGGCGGCGAATTTCGAAGCGAATATGTTGCCCTGCGTGAAACCCGACCCGTTCGCGTAACCAGACGACCCATGCCCGCAGGATGAAAATCAATACCAACACGATGAACGGAAGCAGTAGCGCCTCTCGGGGAATATTGGCCATGATCATATGGTCCAGAATGCGGGCCATGAGCCAGGCCTGAGCGACGATTAACAGACCACTCACGAACCCCAACAGGCGTGAAATGTTCAGCCATCGTTGGGAAATTACACTTTGCTGTTTTAACCAGCGGGTCAGCTCTTTTTGACGGGTTTTATTCATTGCACGCTTAGCAGGTGAGTTATTGGAATTTTTGGGCAGGGCAATGTTACAACGAGGCAAAAATAAAGGCGACTTATAGTCGCCTTTTTTACTTTTGTTACTGATTTGTAAAACTTATTTGCAAGCGTCCGCCAGACCGTCGAGATAACGTTCTGCATCGAGCGCGGCCATACAGCCTGTGCCCGCAGAGGTGATCGCCTGGCGATAAATATGATCCATTACGTCACCGGCTGCGAAGACCCCCGGAATGCTGGTTTGTGTGGCATTACCGTGAATACCGGACTGAACTTTGATGTAGCCGTTTTCCAGTTCAAGCTGACCGTCGAAAATGGCGGTATTCGGGCTGTGACCGATAGCGACAAACAATCCGGCAACGTCAAGTGACTCCACATTGTCAGTGTTTTGCGTATCACGCAGGCGCAGCCCGGTTACGCCCATTTGATCGCCGGTTACTTCTTCCAGCGTGCGGTGGGTGTGCAGCACGATGTTGCCGTTTTCAACTTTATCCATTAAACGCTTGATGAGAATTTTCTCAGCGCGGAAACTGTCGCGACGGTGAATCAAATGCACTTCAGATGCGATATTCGCCAGATACAGTGCTTCTTCAACCGCAGTGTTGCCACCGCCAATCACCGCAACTTTTTGATTACGGTAGAAGAAACCGTCGCAGGTTGCGCAGGCGGAAACGCCGCGGCCTTTGAACGCTTCTTCTGAAGGCAGGCCCAGGTAACGTGCTGAAGCGCCGGTAGCGATGATCAGTGCGTCACAGGTGTACTCTCCGCTATCGCCGGTCAGACGGAAAGGGCGGTTTTGCAGATCAACTTTGCTGATGTGATCAAAAATGATTTCTGTATCAAATTTGGTCGCATGTTCGTGCATACGCTCCATCAGCAGCGGGCCAGTGAGATCGTGCGGATCGCCAGGCCAGTTTTCCACTTCTGTTGTTGTGGTCAGTTGACCACCTTTTTCCATACCGGTAATCAGTACCGGTTGCAGGTTAGCGCGTGCAGCGTAGACCGCAGCGGTATATCCCGCAGGGCCTGAGCCCAGAATAAGAAGTTTACTGTGTTTGGTTGCGCCCATGAGATCCCCATAGTTGTTGGCAGGCAATGAGCAGGATTGTAGGGAATTTACAGGCGTAAAAAAAGAGTATGGCGATTTTGTTAACAATATGTGTAATAGCAGAAACCGATGAGCGGGGGAATAAGTCGTAATACTATAACGATTTCTACTAAAAATCGGTCAGTTATAAGGTGATAAAATGACGATTTTCCATCACTGCGAATGAATAACTGGCATGTTGTACTAAAAATCGATGTTTTGCTTTGACAATCACCTGCTGTTTTGCGAAAACAGTCAAGGAAGAAAAAAAATGTGTCATGTATGTGCTGCATAATCATGCATGTAGATACCATGTTTACCGTGTTAGCGAAATCTACGCATGGTGTGGACAGATGCCATTCGTGATGTCGATAGCCGCCGACAGGCAACGGTCTTCTCACCATAAGCCCAGGCATTACAAACCGAAAATCCCTCTGGGTTGCGGTTTATTTTGATGGGTAGCGACTCTGAACAGTGATGTTGGTAGAGTCAGGCAGGAGTAGGGAAGGAATACAGAGAGACAATAATAATGGTAGATAGTAAGAAGCGCCCTGGCAAAGATCTCGACCGTATCGATCGTAACATTCTTAATGAGCTGCAAAAGGATGGGCGTATTTCTAACGTCGAGCTTTCTAAACGTGTGGGACTTTCACCAACGCCCTGCCTTGAGCGTGTGCGTCGGTTGGAAAGACAGGGTTTTATTCAGGGCTATACAGCGCTGTTAAACCCGCATTATCTGGATGCATCACTTCTGGTTTTTGTTGAGATTACTCTGAATCGTGGCGCCCCGGATGTGTTTGAGCAATTTAACTCTGCAGTACAAAAACTTGAAGAAATTCAAGAGTGTCATTTGGTTTCCGGTGATTTCGACTATTTGTTGAAAACACGCGTACCGGATATGTCGGCGTACCGTAAGCTGTTGGGGGAAACCCTGCTGCGTCTGCCTGGCGTGAATGACACACGTACTTATGTCGTAATGGAAGAAGTCAAACAGAGCAATCGTCTGGTAATTAAGACGCGCTAACACGGAACAGGTGCAAAATCGACGCAGTTTGATTACACTCCTGTTAATCCATACAGCAACAGTGCCGGGGCAACCCGGTGCTGTTGTCCGTTTTAGCATCGGGCAGGAAAAGCCTGAAACCTGGAGAGCCGTTTTTGAGCCAGGAATACACTGAAGACAAAGACGTCACATTGACGAAGTTAAGCAGCGGGCGCCGACTCCTGGAAGCGCTACTGATCCTTATTGCCCTTTTTGCCGTCTGGTTGATGGCTGCCTTACTCAGCTTTAACCCTTCGGATCCCAGTTGGTCGCAAACCGCGTGGCACGAACCTATCCATAATCTGGGGGGAATACCCGGAGCATGGCTGGCAGACACACTGTTCTTTATTTTTGGCGTCATGGCCTACACCATTCCCGTCATCATTGTCGGCGGCTGCTGGTTTGCATGGCGACACCAGGCCAGCGACGAATACGTCGATTATTTTGCCGTTTCGCTGCGTATTATTGGCGTTTTGGCGCTGATCCTTACCTCCTGCGGGCTTGCCGCAATCAATGCCGATGACATCTGGTATTTCGCCTCTGGCGGCGTGATCGGCAGCCTGCTCAGCACCACGTTGCAACCATTACTGCACAGTAGCGGCGGTACGCTGACGCTATTGTGCATTTGGGCTGCGGGATTAACGCTGTTTACCGGCTGGTCATGGGTGAGCATTGCGGAAAAACTGGGCGGCTGGTTACTCAATATCCTGACGTTTGCCAGCAACCGTACCCGTCGCGACGATACCTGGGTCGATGACGAAGAATATGAAGATGAAGATGAGTCTTTCGACACCGCTGATGGCAAACCTCATGAATCGCGTCGGGCGCGTATTCTGCGCGGTGCGTTAGCGCGCCGTAAGCGTCTGGCGGAGAAATTTACCAACCCGCTTGGCCGTCATACTGATGCCGCGCTGTTTTCCGGCAAACGCATGGATGATGAAGACGAAATTGAATACAGCGCTCGTGGCGTGGTTGCCGATCCTAACGATGTGCTGTTCTCCGGTAATCGTGCGACGCTGCCTGAATATGACGAACTTGACCCACTGCTGAATGGTCATTCGGTGACAGAGCCAGTTGCCGCCGCAGCTGCAGCGACAACGGCAGCTCAGGCCTGGAGCGCACCGGTTGATCCGCTGCTGCAAACATCGCCAGTGACCAATACGGTTATGGAACAACCGGCCCCAGCCGTGGCCTGGCAAGCCGTGCCTGGTCCGCAAACCGGTGATGCGGTGATTGCGCCAGCGCCTGAGGGGTATCCTCAGCCAGCCCACTACGCACAGCCACCGGTGCAGCAGCAGTATGAACCATGGCAGCAGCCGGTTGTGGAAGAAAGTCCGCAGCCGCAGGGATTTACCGCGGAGCACAACTGGCAGCCTGAACCTGCATATCAGCCGGAGCCCGTGCAGCAACCTGTTTATCAGCCGGAATCAACCTTTCAACAAAACGCCGCGTTCCAGCAGCCTGCGGTTGAACAACCGCCTGTAGTGGAACCTGAGCCGGTGGTTGAAGAGGTTAAACCGACTCGTCCGCCACTCTACTATTTTGAAGAAGTTGAAGAGAAACGTGCACGTGAGCGCGAGCAACTGGCCGCCTGGTATCAGCCGATTCCAGAGCCTGCTCAAGAGCCTGAACGTGTTAAGCCGTCTATGCCGACGGCAGCATCCATACCGCCCGTTGAGTCAGTTGCTGCCGCTGCGCCGCTGGCCGCCGGGGTGAAAAACGCCGCTTTAGGGGCGGGTGCGGCTGCCGCAGCTCCTGTCTTTAGTCTTGCGGGTAGCGGTGCGCCGCGTCCACAGGTGAAAGAGGGGATTGGTCCGCAGTTACCGCGTCCGAATCGTGTGCGCGTGCCTACTCGTCGGGAGCTGGCGTCGTATGGCATAAAACTGCCGTCACAACGTATGGCTGAAGAGAAAGCGCGCGAAGAGCATCTTGATACAGATGCGTACAGTGACGAAGAAATTGACGCAATGCAGCAAGATGAGCTGGCGCGTCAGTTCGCCCAGTCGCAGCAGCACCGCTATGGCGAGGAGTATCAGGATGATGCCAGTCAGACTGATGATGATTCAGCCGCAGAAGCAGAACTGGCTCGCCAGTTTGCCTCTTCCCAGCAGCAGCGCTATTCCGGTGAACAGCCTGCCGGAGCGAATCCGTTCTCGCTTGATGACTTTGAATTTTCGCCAATGAAAACGCTGGTGGATGATGGTCCGCATGAGCCGCTATTTACTCCAGGCGTAATGCCGGAGCCTGCGCCGCAGTACCAGCAGCCTGTCACACCGCAGCAGCATTACCAGCAGCCAGCGCAGCCTGTCGCACCACAGCAGCATTATCAGCAACCAGCGCAGCCTGTCGCAGCGCAGCAGCATTACCAGCAGCCAGCGCAGCCTGTCGCACCACAACAGCATTACCAGCAACCGGCGCAGCCTGTCGCACCACAGCAGCATTATCAGCAGCCAGCGCAGCCAGTCGTACCGCAGCAGCATTATCAGCAGCCGGCGCAGCCTGTTACACCATCGCCGCAGGATAGTCTGATCCATCCGCTCCTGATGCGTAATGGCGACAGTCGTCCGGCGCACCGTCCAAGTACGCCGCTGCCATCATTGGATCTGCTCACGCCGCCGCCGAGTGAGGTTGAGCCGATAGATACTTTCGCTCTGGAGCAAATGGCTCGTCTGGTGGAGGCTCGTCTGGCGGACTTCCGCATTAAAGCCGATGTGGTGAACTACTCTCCTGGTCCGGTCATTACCCGCTTTGAGCTTAATCTTGCTCCTGGAGTTAAAGCGGCGCGTATTTCCAACCTGTCGCGAGATCTGGCGCGTTCATTATCGACCGCAGCGGTACGCGTGGTCGAGGTCATTCCGGGCAAACCGTATGTCGGGCTGGAGTTACCCAACAAAAAACGTCAAACCGTTTATCTGCGCGAAGTGTTGGATAACGCCAAATTCCGTGATAACTCATCTCCGCTGACCGTGGTACTGGGTAAAGATATTGCGGGCGAACCGGTAGTTGCCGATCTGGCGAAAATGCCGCACCTGCTGGTGGCAGGGACAACCGGTTCCGGTAAGTCGGTTGGGGTGAACGCCATGATCCTCAGCATGTTATACAAGGCGCAGCCGGAAGACGTTCGCTTTATCATGATTGACCCGAAAATGCTGGAACTGTCGGTTTATGAAGGCATTCCGCATTTGCTGACTGAAGTTGTGACCGACATGAAAGATGCTGCCAACGCCCTGCGCTGGAGCGTCAATGAAATGGAACGTCGCTACAAGCTGATGTCGGCGCTTGGCGTGCGTAACCTTGCCGGTTATAACGAAAAAATTGCTGAAGCCGCCCGTATGGGGCGTCCGATTCCGGACCCGTACTGGAAGCCGGGCGACAGTATGGATGTTCAGCATCCGGTGCTGGAAAAACTGCCGTATATTGTTGTGCTGGTGGATGAATTCGCCGACCTGATGATGACCGTGGGTAAAAAGGTGGAAGAACTGATTGCTCGTCTGGCGCAAAAAGCGCGTGCGGCGGGGATCCACCTGGTGCTGGCGACCCAGCGACCGTCGGTTGACGTTATCACTGGTCTGATTAAAGCGAACATCCCAACGCGTATCGCCTTTACCGTGTCCAGTAAAATTGACTCGCGTACCATCCTTGACCAGGGCGGCGCGGAATCGCTGTTGGGTATGGGTGACATGCTGTATTCCGCACCAAACTCAACGATCCCAGTGCGTGTACACGGCGCCTTTGTACGTGATGAAGAAGTTCACGCTGTGGTTCAGGACTGGAAAGCGCGCGGTCGTCCACAATACGTTGACGGCATTACGTCTGACAGCGAAAGCGAAGGCGGCGGTGGCGGCTTTGATGGTGGCGAAGAGTTGGATCCGCTGTTCGATCAGGCGGTAAACTTTGTCACCCAGAAACGCAAAGCCTCAATCTCCGGCGTCCAGCGTCAGTTCCGTATCGGTTACAACCGAGCGGCGCGTATCATCGAACAGATGGAAGCGCAGGGAATTGTCAGCGAGCAAGGGCATAATGGTAATCGTGAAGTGCTGGCTCCGCCGCCCTTCGAATGATTGCAAAGTTAAGTAATTCAGTATTTTCTACTTTCCTCATGCTGATTTTTGGCCTGAAATGGATAGCAGAGGGATCTCCCCGTTGGGAGTGACGTATTTTGAGGAATAACAATGAAAAGAATCGCAATCACCTGTGCATTATTGTCGAGCTTTGTGGTGAGCAGCGTGTGGGCAGATGCTGCCAGCGACCTGAAAAGCCGCCTGGATAAAGTCAGTAGCTTCCATGCCAGCTTTACTCAGAAGGTCACGGACGGTAGCGGTGCGGCGGTGCAGGAAGGTCAGGGTGACTTATGGGTTAAACGTCCTAATCTGTTTAACTGGCATATGACGCAGCCTGACGAGAGCATCCTGGTTTCCGATGGTAAAACGCTGTGGTTCTTTAACCCGTTTGTTGAGCAAGCGACTGCGACATGGCTGAAAGACGCCACGGGCAACACGCCGTTCATGCTGATTGCGCGTAACCAAGCCAGCGACTGGCAGCAGTACAATATTAAGCAAAATGGCGATGATTTCGTGCTGACGCCAAAAACCAGCAGCGGTAACCTTAAGCAGTTTACTATCAATGTTGGGCGTGACGGGACGATCCACCAGTTCAGCGCCGTTGAACAAGACGATCAGCGCAGCAGCTATCAGCTGAAATCTCAGCAGAATGGTGCGATTGAATCCTCTAAATTCACCTTTACCCCGCCGCAAGGTGTAACGGTTGACGATCAACGTAAGTAGAGGCGTGTGAGTGAGCAATCTGTCGCTCGACTTTTCTGATAATACTTTTCAGCCGCTGGCCGCGCGTATGCGGCCAGAAAATTTAGCGCAGTATATCGGCCAGCAGCATCTGCTGGCTGCGGGCAAACCCTTGCCGCGCGCTATCGAGGCCGGGCATCTGCACTCCATGATTTTATGGGGACCGCCGGGGACCGGGAAAACGACGCTTGCCGAAGTTATTGCCCGTTACGCCAACGCCGATGTCGAACGAATTTCGGCAGTTACGTCTGGCGTTAAAGAAATTCGTGAAGCGATTGAGCGTGCGCGTCAGAACCGTAACGCGGGTCGACGCACGATCCTGTTCGTGGACGAAGTTCACCGTTTTAATAAAAGCCAACAGGATGCGTTTTTACCGCATATTGAAGACGGTACCATTACGTTTATTGGCGCCACCACTGAAAACCCCTCGTTTGAGCTCAATTCGGCGCTGTTGTCGCGTGCACGCGTTTATCTACTGAAATCGTTAACTTCCGACGACATTGAACAGGTGCTGGACCAGGCGATGTCAGACAAAGCGCGTGGTTATGGCGGCCAGGATATTGTTCTGCCGCCAGAAACGCGTCGGGCTATTGCCGAACTGGTTAATGGTGACGCGCGGCGGGCGCTGAATACGCTGGAAATGATGGCCGATATGGCCGAAGTTGATGATTCCGGCAAGCGCGTATTGAAACCAGAATTGCTCACCGAAATTGCCGGTGAACGTAGTGCGCGTTTCGATAATAAAGGCGATCGTTTTTACGATCTCATCTCCGCATTACACAAGTCGGTACGTGGAAGCGCCCCAGATGCGGCGCTTTATTGGTATGCGCGAATTATTACCGCTGGTGGCGATCCGCTGTACGTTGCCCGTCGCTGTCTGGCGATTGCCTCAGAAGATGTCGGCAATGCCGATCCCCGCGCCATGCAGGTGGCGATTTCCGCATGGGACTGTTTTACCCGCGTGGGACCCGCGGAAGGCGAACGCGCGATTGCTCAGGCGATTGTTTATCTGGCCTGTGCGCCGAAGAGTAATGCGGTTTACACCGCCTTCAAAGCCGCGCTGTCTGATGCCCGCGAACGTCCGGATTACGACGTGCCGGTTCACCTGCGCAATGCGCCGACTAAGCTGATGAAAGAGATGGGCTACGGTCAGGAGTATCGTTATGCCCATGATGAGCCTAATGCCTATGCCGCCGGAGAAGAGTACTTCCCGCAGGAAATGGCACAAACGCGCTATTATCGGCCCACAAACAGAGGTCTTGAAGGCAAGATTGGCGAAAAGCTCGCCTGGCTCGCCGGACAGGATCAAAATAGCCCTATAAAACGCTACCGTTAGTGTTATCGTTGCGGTAATGTTGTCTCTGTATCCCTGTGACCGCAGGCTGTGGTCATTTTCTCCTATTTTAATTCGATAAGCACAGGATAAGCATGCTCGATCCCAATCTGCTGCGTAATGAGCCAGACGCAGTCGCAGAAAAACTGGCAAGCCGGGGCTTTAAGCTGGATGTAGATAAGCTGCGCGCTCTTGAAGAGCGTCGTAAAGTTCTGCAGGTACAAACTGAAAACCTGCAGGCAGAGCGTAACTCGCGATCGAAATCCATCGGCCAGGCAAAAGCGCGCGGGGAAGATATCGAGTCTTTACGTCTGGAAGTGAACAAACTGGGCGAAGAGCTGGATGCCGCGAAAGCTGAACTTGATACCTTACAGGCCGAGATCCGCGACATTGCGCTGACTATTCCTAACCTGCCAGCGGACGACGTTCCGGTGGGTAAAGATGAAAATGACAACGTCGAAGTCAGCCGCTGGGGTACTCCGCGTGAGTTTGATTTCGAAGTGCGCGATCACGTTACCCTGGGTGAAATGCACACGGGTCTTGATTTCGCCGCGGCGGTTAAGCTGACCGGCTCTCGTTTTGTTGTTATGAAAGGGCAGATTGCGCGTATGCACCGTGCGCTGTCTCAGTTCATGCTGGATCTGCATACTGAACAGCATGGCTATAGCGAAAACTACGTCCCGTATCTGGTTAACCATGACACGTTGTACGGTACAGGCCAACTGCCAAAATTCGCTGGCGATCTGTTCCATACCCGTCCGCTGGATGAAGAAGCTGATAGCAGCAACTATGCGCTGATCCCAACGGCAGAAGTTCCGCTGACCAACCTGGTGCGCGACGAGATCATTGATGAAGATGCGCTGCCGATCAAAATGACTGCGCATACGCCGTGCTTCCGTTCTGAAGCAGGTTCTTACGGTCGTGACACGCGTGGTCTGATCCGTATGCACCAGTTCGATAAAGTTGAGATGGTGCAGATTGTTCGCCCGGAAGATTCGATGGACGCGCTGGAAGAGATGACCGGCCATGCCGAGAAGGTCCTGCAACTGCTGGGTCTGCCGTATCGCAAAATCATCCTGTGCACTGGCGACATGGGCTTCGGCGCATGCAAAACTTACGATCTGGAAGTGTGGATCCCGGCGCAGAACACCTATCGCGAAATCTCCTCTTGCTCCAACGTGTGGGATTTCCAGGCTCGTCGTATGCAGGCGCGTTGCCGCAGTAAATCCGACAAAAAGACCCGTTTAGTGCATACTCTGAACGGTTCCGGTCTGGCGGTTGGGCGTACGCTGGTTGCGGTAATGGAAAACTATCAGCAGGCTGATGGCCGCATTCAGGTTCCGGAAGTATTACGTCCGTACATGAATGGCCTGGAATTCATCGGCTAAGCTACCTTTCTCTGCTAAAAAAGCGCCTCAGGGCGCTTTTTTTATGCCCGTTTGACGTCGGACAATAACGACTACTCCCATAGGGGTAATACTGACTTCGAATGAAAGTCAGTATTTTTCTCTGTCTTTTAGCAAATTCAGTTTCTACCAGCCCGTATATCGATATTAACGTTATATAAAAAACTATACATCGAATATTTGTATTTTGTTTATTGTGAGCAGCAGAGTGAGCCACTATGAAAACTAAGATCCCCGATGCCGTGCTGGCAGCTGAGGTTACTCGCCGAGGTTTGGTGAAAACGACGGCGATAGGCGGACTGGCGGTGGCCAGTAGCGCGTTTACCCTGCCATTTACCCGGATTGCAAATGCTGCAGAAGCCCTTAATCCGACGCCGATTAATGAGAAAGTGATCTGGAGCGCGTGTACGGTGAACTGCGGCAGCCGCTGCCCGCTGCGTATGCATGTGGTCGACGGTGAAATAAAGTATGTCGAAACCGACAACACCGGCGATGACAACTATGACGGTCTGCACCAGGTACGCGCCTGTCTGCGTGGTCGTTCCATGCGTCGCCGAGTCTATAATCCCGATCGTCTGAAATACCCGATGAAACGCGTTGGTAAGCGTGGCGAAGGAAAATTTGAGCGCATCAGTTGGGATGAAGCCTACGACATCATTGCCAGCAATATGCAGCGTCTTATCAAAGACTACGGCAATGAGTCTATCTACCTGAACTACGGTACCGGTACGCTGGGTGGCACTATGACGCGCTCGTGGCCGCCGGGTAAAACGCTGGTAGCACGGTTGATGAACTGCTGCGGCGGCTATCTTAATCACTACGGTGACTACTCTTCAGCGCAAATCGCTGCCGGGTTGAACTATACCTACGGCGGCTGGGCTGACGGTAACAGCCCGTCCGACATTGAAAACAGCAAGCTGGTGGTTCTGTTCGGTAATAACCCTGGTGAAACCCGTATGAGCGGGGGTGGGGTAACCTATTACCTTGAACAGGCGCGACAGAAATCCAATGCCCGCATGATCATTATCGATCCCCGTTATACGGATACCGGTGCGGGGCGTGAAGATGAATGGATCCCGATCCGTCCTGGTACTGATGCGGCGCTGGTCAATGGTCTGGCGTATGTCCTGATCACCGAAAATATGGTTGACCAACCGTTCCTCGACAAATACTGCGTGGGTTACGACGAGAAAACCTTACCGGCCGACGCGCCGAAGAACGGTCACTATAAGGCGTATATTCTTGGGCAGGGTAAGGATGGCATTGCCAAGACCCCGGAGTGGGCGGCGCAGATTACCGGTATTCCCGCTGAACGTATCGTCAAACTGGCGCGTGAAATAGGTAGCGCTAAACCGGCATACATCAGCCAGGGGTGGGGACCGCAGCGTCATGCTAACGGTGAAATAGCGACCCGCGCCATTTCTATGCTCGCTATCCTGACCGGTAACGTTGGGATCAACGGCGGCAACAGCGGGGCGCGTGAGGGCTCATACAGTTTGCCGTTTGAGCGTATGCCAACGCTGGAAAACCCTGTTGAAACCAGCATCTCGATGTTCATGTGGACGGACGCGATTGAGCGAGGCCCGGAGATGACGGCCCTGCGTGACGGCGTACGCGGCAAAGACAAGCTCGATGTTCCTATTAAGATGATCTGGAACTATGCCGGTAACTGTCTGATTAACCAACACTCTGATATTAACCGCACGCATGAAATCCTCCAGGACGAGAAGAAGTGCGAGATGATCGTCGTCATCGACTGTCATATGACTTCCTCGGCGAAATACGCAGACATTTTGCTGCCGGACTGCACTGCCTCCGAACAGATGGATTTTGCGCTGGATGCCTCATGCGGGAACATGTCCTATGTGATTTTCACCGATCAGGCGATCAAACCACGCTTCGAATGCAAGACTATCTACCAGATGACCAGCGAGCTGGCGAAGCGCCTTGGCGTTGAGCAGCAGTTTACAGAAGGTCGTACTCAGGAAGAGTGGATGCGCCATCTGTATGAGCAGTCGCGCAAAGCGATTCCTGAACTGCCTACATTTGAAGAATTCCGTCAGCAAGGGATCTTTAAACAGCGCGATCCGCAAGGACATCATGTGGCGTACAAGGCATTCCGTGAGGATCCTAAAGCCAATCCGCTGACCACGCCGTCAGGTAAGATCGAAATTTATTCGCAGCAGCTTGCCGAGATCGCGGCAACCTGGGAACTGCCGGAAGGTGATGTAATCGATCCGCTACCGATTTATACCCCAGGCTTTGAAAGCTTAAACGATCCGCTGGTGGAGAAATTCCCTTTGCAGCTGACCGGCTTCCACTATAAGTCTCGCGTTCACTCGACCTATGGCAACGTGGACGTCCTGAAAGCATCCTGCCGCCAGGAAATGTGGATCAACCCGATGGATGCGCAGCGACGCGGTATTAACAACGGCGACAAGGTACGTATCTTTAACGATCGTGGTGAAGTGCATATTGAGGCGAAAGTGACGCCACGTATGATGCCCGGCGTGGTGGCATTGGGCGAAGGGGCCTGGTATGACCCGGATGCAAAACGCGTGGATCAGGGCGGTTGTATTAACGTCCTGACGACCCAGCGTCCGTCTCCTCTCGCAAAGGGGAATCCGTCACACACGAACCTTGTCCAGGTTGAAAAGGCGTAAGGAGTAACCGATGACAACCCAGTATGGATTTTTTATTGATTCCAGCCGTTGCACCGGTTGCAAAACCTGCGAACTGGCCTGCAAAGATTTCAAAAATTTAACCCCGGAAGTCAGCTTCCGCCGCATTTATGAATACGCAGGCGGCGACTGGCAGGAGGACAACGGCGTCTGGCATCAGAACGTCTTTGCTTATTACCTCTCCATTGCGTGTAACCACTGTGAAGATCCGGCCTGTACCAAGGTTTGTCCGAGCGGTGCGATGCACAAACGTGAAGATGGTTTTGTCGTTGTCGACGAAGATGTTTGCATTGGCTGCCGGTATTGCCACATGGCCTGTCCTTACGGCGCGCCACAGTACAATGCTGAAAAAGGGCATATGACTAAATGTGATGGCTGCCATGAGCGCGTCGCTGAAGGCAAGAAACCTATCTGCGTGGAGTCCTGCCCACTGCGTGCGCTGGATTTTGGTCCGATTGAAGAGCTGCGCAAAAAACACGGTACTTTGGCTGCGGTAGCGCCACTGCCGGGCGCGCACTTTACCAAACCAAGTATTGTCATCAAACCTAACGCCAATAGCCGCCCGACCGGGGATACTACAGGTTATCTGGCCAATCCGAAGGAGGTGTAAGATGGGAAGTGGATGGCATGAATGGCCGCTGATGATCTTCACTGTCTTCGGACAGTGTGTAGTTGGTGGCTTTATCGTTCTGGCGCTGGCGTTGATGAAAGGGGACTTACGCCCTGAATCGCAGCAGCGCGTGATTGCCTGCATGTTCGGGCTGTGGGTATTAATGGGCATTGGCTTTATTGCTTCCATGCTCCACCTGGGCTCACCGATGCGCGCCTTTAACTCACTCAATCGTATAGGGTCTTCTGCGTTGAGTAATGAAATTGCCAGCGGCTCAATTTTCTTTGCCGTTGGCGGCATCGGCTGGCTGCTGGCAACGCTGAAAAAAATGTCGCCCGTATTACGCAATCTGTGGTTAGTTGTCACCATGGTACTGGGCGTGATTTTTGTCTGGATGATGGTGCGAGTGTATAACACCATCGATACTGTGCCGACCTGGTACAGCATCTGGACGCCGCTGGGCTTCTTCCTGACGATGTTTATGGGCGGTCCGCTGCTGGGATATCTGTTGCTGAGAATTGCTGGCGTGGACGGTTGGGCGATGCGCCTGTTGCCGGCTATTTCAGTGCTTGCTCTGGTCGTGAGCGCCATCATGTCTGTAATGCAGGGGGCTGAACTGGCGACGATCCACAGTTCCATTCAACAGGCGTCTGCGCTGGTTCCGGATTACGGCTCGCTGATGGCGTGGCGGATTGTCGCTCTGGCCTTAGCGCTGTGCTGCTGGATTGTACCGCAAGTGAAAGGCTACCAGCCTGCAGTTCCACTGCTTTCCGTCGCGTTTATTCTGCTGTTAGTCGGCGAGTTGATTGGTCGTGGCGTGTTCTACGGTCTGCATATGACCGTCGGTATGGCGGTTGCCAGCTAAATGACAAACCGGGGCATAGCCCCGGTTTTTTACTTCTGTTTAGTTAACGTGTCGTAGCTGGTCATCAGATTGCGATAATCAGGAATGTGATTAGAGAACAGCGTCGCCAGACCTTCGATATCGTTGCGCCAGTCGCGATGCAACTCACATGCGACACCAAACCACGTCATCAGTTGAGCACCGGCCTGGGACATCCGATCCCATGCTGAATGGCGAGTAATTTCATTAAACGTACCCGACGCATCGGTTACGACAAAGACATCAAAACCTTCTTCAATAGCCGAGAGCGCAGGGAAAGCAACGCAAACTTCCGTCACGACACCGGCAATAATCAGCTGTTTTTTACCGGTCGCTTTCACTGCTTTCACGAAATCTTCGTTATCCCACGCGTTAATGTTTCCGGGGCGAGCAATATAAGGCGCATCGGGAAATTGAGCTTTCAGTTCCGGTACCAGTGGCCCGTTTGGTCCTGTCTCGAAACTGGTTGTCAGAATGGTTGGGAGTTTGAAGTATTTTGCTAAGTCGCCGAGGGCAAGCACGTTGTTTTTAAATTTATCGGGATCGATATCCCGAACCAGAGAGAGCAGGCCAGCCTGATGGTCGACCAGCAGTACTGCCGCATTATCTTTATCAAGTCTTACGTAAGGTTTAGTCATGATATTTCTCCTGTTCAGCATCAGTGGGGGAAATTTGATGAGTTTAAGTCTACAGAAAGAACGATATATGGATTAGATACCTAAATAAGAACTCACTGTTCTATTTTGAAGACAATGCAGATCTGCATCCCGCATAGAGTTTAGTAAGAAATAAAAGTAAGGGGAGTCCATGAAATTTTTCGACTGAACGCAACGCGAGATTTTTGTTTTAGATCAATAAAAACAAGCAGATGTGTTTTTGTGTTTTTTATCTATTCACATTAAGAATCAGTAATGCAAATCGATCGTCCGGAAAGCGCCTCAGCCCTTTGATTGCGCCGATTGACAATGTTTTTGGCAGTGGCATGATGCGCATGAAATTTGAACTTCCTCACGGTTTTTATTCATGTCCATCTATACCCGTCCCGTCATGCTGTTGCTGTGCGGGCTGCTTCTGCTGACCCTGGCGATCGCCGTGTTAAACACGCTCGTCCCGCTTTGGCTCGCCCATGAAAATCTGCCCACCTGGCAGGTAGGTGTGGTGAGTTCTTCCTACTTTACCGGCAATCTGGTAGGGACGTTGCTGACCGGGTATTTAATAAAACACCTTGGTTTTAATCGCAGCTATTACATTGCCTCGCTTATTTTTGCCGCGGGCTGTATCGGCCTGGGGGTTATGGTGGGGTTCTGGAGCTGGATGACCTGGCGTTTTATCGCCGGTGTTGGCTGCGCCATGATTTGGGTGGTAGTGGAAAGTGCGCTGATGTGCAGCGGGACTTCGCGTAATCGCGGACGCTTGCTTGCCGCCTATATGATGATCTATTACGTGGGGACGTTTTTAGGCCAGCTACTGGTCAGTAAAGTATCAACAGAATTGATGAACGTCCTGCCGTGGGTGACGGGTACGATCCTGGCTGGCGTTTTGCCATTGCTCTTTACGCGCATTGCCAATCAGCAGGGTGATGAACAGCAGTCTACTCCTATTACCTCCATGCTGAAGTTGCGGCAGGCGCGTCTGGGCGTTAACGGCTGTATTATTTCCGGGATTGTGCTGGGGTCTTTGTATGGCCTGATGCCGCTGTATCTCAACCATCAAGGGGTGAGCAACGCCAGCATTGGTTTCTGGATGGCGGTTCTGGTTAGCGCCGGTATTCTGGGGCAATGGCCGATTGGCCGCCTGGCAGACAAGCTGGGGCGCCTGCTGGTTTTACGCGTACAGGTCTTCGTGGTTATCGTCGGAAGTATCGCCATGCTGAATCAGGCGGCGATGGCGCCTGCGTTGTTTATGTTGGGTGCGGCAGGTTTTACCCTCTATCCGGTGGCGATGGCCTGGGCCTGTGAAAAGGTTGAACATCATCAGCTGGTCGCCATGAATCAGGCATTGTTATTAAGCTATACCGTTGGCAGCCTGCTTGGTCCTTCATTCACCGCAATGCTGATGCAGAATTATTCCGATAATCTGTTATTCATTATGATCGCCAGCGTATCGTTTATTTATCTGCTGATGTTGTTGCGTAGCGCCAGACATACACCGACTCCGGTGGCTCACGTATAAAGCGCGCCAGACGGTATGCAGGCAAAATGTTTGCATACCGTGACTCATTTTCCCATTGCGGGTATGCCGGAAGTTGCGAGGTATTCGCATGCTTTCAGCGTGCAGTGAAGTTGCGCCTGACTGGTCATACTCGTCAGCTGTTGTAAATGCTCCCCTTCATCCAGCCAGCAAACCAGTTTTTGAATCATTTCAATATGTCGGGTGCTGCTGGCAGCCGCCAGGACAATAATTAACCGCACATCTGGATGCCCTGGAAAAGGCACCGCCTCTTTCAGACACAAGAGCGACAGATGTGTCTCACTGCTTATCACTCCTTCTTCCGGACGAGCGTGCGGTAGGGCAAACTCAGGGCTTAAGATGTACCACGGACCCAGTTGTTCTGTTTCACGGATGATTGCCTGAGCGTAGGCGGACGTAATCGCGCCCAGTTCTTCCAGAGGCTGGCAAGCCAGCGTCACGGCCTCCTGCCAGGAGTGGCATTGTTCACGAAACTGATAGGCAGAAAATAGCGCAGATGTCATTGTGTTCTCCTTATTTCAGAGCAGCAGACCGCATTGCGGTCTGCCAACCCGAACTATCTGAGGGCTTCAAAGAGTGCGGTCGCCGAAATACCGTATTTCTCTTTCAACTGGCGGCTATTGCCTGATTCCGTAAACGTGTCTTGTGTCCCCAGTCGGATTAATCTCGTGGTTAATCCTTCCTCCGCCAATACTTCAGCAACCTGTCCGCCAAGCCCACCGGTGATCGTGTGATTTTCAATCGTTGCGATCTGCGGGCAACTGGCAATCAGTTGCAGAAAGCGCTGGCGGTTAAACGGTTTTAGCATGGCGACGTGAATCAGCTTGCCACGTTTTCCCTGGGCGCACAGCTGCACATAACCTGCGCTTGCTTGCTCCAGAACGGTCCCTTCATAGAGAATGGCGAAGTCATTGCCTGAGTCCTCCACGGCGGCGATATCGGTCACTCGCGGAACGGCAGATTTATCGCGCACGGGCATCGGTTCTCGGGCTACGCGAATATAGACCGGACCGGGAATGTTTACTGCCTGTTCAAATGCGGCCTCAACTTCTTCAGCGTCGGCAGGCGTTAGAATTGTGAGCCCCGGCAGTACGCGCGTCAGGGCCAGATCTTCCAGCGCATGATGCGATGCGCCGTCAGGTCCATCATCCATTCCTGGGTGGCTACCAACTAATTTAATGTTAGCTTTGGCGTAGCACGCCTGGCGCAGTTGAGTCCAGGCGGTGCCTGTCACAAACATCGCAAAGTTAACGTAGAACGGAATATTTCCTTCCAACGCCTGGCCAGTGGCAAAGCTCATTGCCGATCCTTCCGCAATACCCATTTCAAAGAAAGCGTCTGGATAGACGGCCTGGAACTGGTCAGTGCGGGTGGAGCTGGCTAAATCACTATCAATGGCGACAATGGGATAGCCCTTTTTTTTCAGGGCAATGAGTGCGTTACCAATTTCATCACGTGGGGCTTTCATCACTGCAACTCCTCCATAGCCTGCTGATATTGTTCGGTGGTTGGGGTTTTTGAATGCCAGTCACCGTTATTTTCCATATAGCTAACGCCACTGCCTTTGGTGGTATGCGCAATAATGGCGACAGGTTTTCCTTTCAGATGGCGTGAAAGCATCAGCGTGTCGGCAACCTGATGCATATCGTTACCGTTATGGAGTTCGAGTACGTGCCAGCCGAAAAGACGCACTTTGTCGGCCAGAGGTTCCAGATTCACCACCTGATTAACGGGGTCGTGGGAGGAAAAACCGTTGTAGTCGATAATCGCCACCAGGTTATCCATCTTCATATGGCCTGCTTGTTGTAGCGTTTCCCAGATTTGTCCTTCGTGCATTTCGCCATCGCCAATGATGGCGAAAACGCGCTGTGATTCCCCCCGCTGTTTTTTGGCCGCCGCCATACCAAAGGCAATGGATAATCCCTGGCCCAGCAGGCCGGTTGTTGCATCGACTTCGGGCAGAGATTTGATGCTAGGGTGCCCCTGTAAACGTGAGTTAATTTGTCGAAAAGTATTAAATTCGCTGCGCTCAATTTTGCCTTTTTGATGCAGCATGGCGTACTGAGCAGCAACCGCATGACCTTTGCTCATGACCACGCGAGCGCGAGGGGCGCAGGAGAAGTCCACCTCTTGATCGTAAATCCAGGTCAGAATGTCGATGATGGACAATGCACCGCCAGGATGGCCAATGCCTGATTCATAAATCATGGTGACAATATCCCGGCGAGCAGCCAGCGCATGGGATTTCAATTCGTCAATATTCATGTTCATTCCTTATCAGGGCAACATTTTGCCGATGTAATAAACCACTAAGCCGAGGGCGACAAAATCTGTCTCCGGGAAGCTAGTACCGGACAAACCCACCGACTCCATGATGGGATAGATGAGTGCCGGGCCAATACCAATTAATATGCCAGTGACAAAGCTACCGGCGATGGCCCCTTTCCAGCCTCCTGACGCATTACCGAAGACGGCGGCGGTAGCACCAATGAAGAAGTAGGGGATGGCGACGGGGATAATGACCGTTTGCCCAATTAATGCGAGGACCCCCATAACCACCAATCCACCCACAAAGGAAGAGATGAAACCTAAAACGGTGGCGGTTGGGGCATACGGAAAGACGACTGGGCAATCCAGTGCGGGTTTGGCGTTCGGGATAAATTTTTCAGAGATGCCCAGAAATGCCGGGACTATTTCTGACAACAGCAAGCGAACGCCGGTGATGATGATATAAAGCGATGCGGTAAACGTGAGTGACTGGAATAGCGGATAAACCAGCCAATGCATTCCACCGGCGGCGGCTGTTACCGCTTCTTTGCCTGCGGCAAGCGCCGCGATGTAATAGAAAATACTGACAGAGATGGACACGGAGACGATGTAATCTTTAAAAATCCCCAACCATCCGGGAAGATTTAGCTTTTCTGTTGACTGCTTAGGATCGCCCACTTTCGAACCGATCCATCCCGATAGCGCGTAGGCCAGAGTAACGTAATGCCCCATCGCGATTTCATCATTACCGGTAATCTTACGCATCCACGGCTGAGCGATAGCTGGATAGACACAGGCCGCAAGCCCCAGCAGTATGGAGCCGACGATAATTGTTGTTACATCGCTGTAGCCAAGCGCCTTAAGCGTAACGGTTAAGAGGGCAGACAGATACAGATTATGTTGACCCGTCAGGAAGATGTATTTGAACGGCGTTACGCGGGCAAAAAACAAGTTCCAGCCGAAACCAACGACCATGATGAGTGAAACGCACATGGCAAACTTGGTTTGTGCCAGCCCAGTTAACGCTTCGGCTAACGGCATCACACCTTTCAGACCGAATCCATCGCTGAATAAGGTCTGAAAATTACCTAAGGATGTCACCGCAATCCCTGCTCCGCCGGCAAATACCAGAAATCCGACGATGGTTTTAAAGGTACCTGAAAGCACTTTTTCGATGGGTTTACGCTGGATAAGCAAACCAATTAGAGCAATAAAGCCAACTAAAAGTGGGGTTACACCCAAAATGTCGAATACAATGAACTTTAGGAGATCCATATTTCCCCCGGAGAGGTTAGTTGTTTTGAACAACGCTGGTGAGCGCAGATTCCATTTCTTCGCTGTTCATCAGATCGGTGATACCGATTGCTCTGAACCCGGCGGCTTCTACCTCATCGGTCAGGTCGCTCATGGTGATCACGAAGTCGATGTTTTGCCAGGTTCGTAGCCCTGACAGGACATCGTGTTCAAGATCGATATCCCAGCCATGTTTATCGATGACTTTTTGGGCTTTGATTTTCAGCATTAGCGAACTGCCCATACCGGTACGACAGACGATCAGACCTTTCATTAGACGTTCTCCTGTTTGTAAAAATAATTATTTTTAATTATCATTGGTGCGATAAAAATTATTATCGCAAAGCCAGGCAAAGTATGTGACAGCATTTGCATTTTGTGCAAAAAGGCGAAAAATGAGTCAGATAGATACTAATTTATTGATTAACATAAGAAATGGGGCTTCAGAGCTGAGTCCGATCCTGGAAAAGGTAGGGCGTTTTATCACTGAAAATCCTGATTTTGTGATGCGGCATACGATAACCGAGCTGGCCGATTCTATTGATACCAGTGAGGGGAGTATCACTCGTTTTTGCCGTGCCTTTGGTTTTAAGGGGTTTTCTGATTTCAGAACGGCTCTTGCACTGGAACAAGGAGCTGCACGGCCGAATGATGGAGGAAGTGAGGAGACGGCGGCGGTACTGGCAAGCGTTTGTGACAGCAATGCCATCATCGACAGCAAAGAATTGCAGGCGGTTGCGACCTGGTTAAATCAGCTCAGTAATATTGCAATTTATGCGGTAGGTACGGCGGTGCCGGTGGCGTTATTCCTGCAAATCAATCTGGTGCAGATGGGGAAAATAGCCAGTTATATCGACCGATTTTATCCGGCGGCTATCTCTCCGTTGGCGGACAGCCAAAAAACAGGGATTATTGTTATTCATACAGAACAAATCTCTACCGATATGATGCAGTCGCTGACGCTAGCGAAGGAACAAGGCATAAAAATTCTCTCGTTAACTCGCGGATCGTTTGCTCCATTAAATCGGCTTTCTGACTGGAATTTACAGGCGGCGGTTGCGTTACAGGGGGAAGGTGAGTCTGGTTTTGCTGAAATTGCTGGTGCGATGATGGTGGCGGATCGCATACTCAGTGCTCTGGAAGAGCAGGATGAGCGTTACGTGCAGTGTCGTAAAGCACACCAGAAACGTATTTTCTCTATTGAAAGCGTGACCAATAAACTTTCAGAATATTTTATGTCGTAGGCATCGAACGTTGGCGTCGCGCTACTCAAGCAGAGCGCTGCGACGCCGTGGTCGTCATTAGTACATCACTTTATGACCATACTGCTCAAGAATGCCTTTCACGCGCTCCATGGTCTCTTTCTTCGGTGGCTTAACACCGTCAAGTTTGTACTCTTCACCCATTGCCACCCATTTGTGTTTGCCCAGCTCATGGTATGGCAGCAGTTCGATTTTCTCTACGTTGCCCATATCGCGGGTAAACTCGCCCAGGCGGTGCGCGGAGTCGTCATCGTCAGACCAGCCAGGCACAACGACGTAGCGGATCCACACCTTGATGTCTTTATTGGACAGGTAACGTGCGAACTCAAGCGTACGATGGTTAGATACGCCCACCAGATTCTGATGGATTTCATCATTCATCTGTTTGAGATCGAGCATCACCAGGTCAGTGACTTCCAGCAATTCATCGATCACCGGATCGTAGCGGCGAACAAAACCGTTGGTATCCAGACAGGTATGAATACCTTCTTTTTTACAGGCACGAAACCAGTCGCGTACAAATTCAGCTTGCAGGATAGCTTCGCCACCGGACGCTGTCACACCGCCACCGGAGGCGTTCATAAAGTGGCGGTAGGTCACGACCTCTTTCATTAACTCGTCGACGGTGACTTCTTTGCCGCCGTGCGTATCCCATGTGTCACGGTTATGACAATACAGGCAGCGCATCAGGCAGCCCTGGAAGAAGGTAATAAAACGGATGCCCGGGCCATCAACAGTGCCACAGGATTCAAAGGAGTGAATGCGACCAATAACTGACATTGCGGTGTTTCTCCAGGTGTGGCCCATCCGGGGCCAGTGTTAGTGCACAGTTATTAACTGTGTCGAGTCTGTTTTGGCTGCTATCCATAAGTATAGATAGCTGACAAAGCAGGCTATTAAAAAGGCCCCACTTACGTGGAGCCTTTATTGTACGCTTTTTAAAGTACGATTTCAGTCAAAACCAATTACATGGTCTGAGTGAAGGTACGAGTAATAACGTCCTGCTGCTGTTCTTTAGTCAGGGAGTTAAAACGTACTGCGTAGCCAGAAACACGGATGGTCAGCTGCGGATATTTTTCCGGATGTTCCATCGCATCCAGCAGCATTTCACGGTTCATGACGTTCACGTTCAGGTGCTGACCACCTTCGATGGACGCTTCGTGGTGGAAGTAACCATCCATCAGACCAGCCAGGTTGGTCTTACGAACTTCGTCGTCTTTACCCAGTGCGTTCGGAACGATAGAGAAGGTGTAAGAGATACCATCTTTAGCGTAAGCAAACGGCAGTTTAGCAACGGAGGTCAGAGAGGCAACAGCACCTTTCTGGTCACGACCGTGCATTGGGTTAGCACCTGGTCCGAACGGCGCGCCAGCACGACGACCATCTGGGGTGTTACCGGTTTTCTTACCATAAACCACGTTAGAGGTGATGGTCAGAACAGACTGAGTCGGGATAGCGTTACGATAAGTAGTCAGTTTCTGAATTTTCTTCATGAAACGTTCTACCAGGTCAACCGCCATGTCATCAACGCGAGAGTCGTTGTTACCAAACTGCGGGTATTCGCCTTCGATTTCGAAGTCGACAGCCAGACCGTCTTCGTCACGAATCGGTTTAACTTTCGCATATTTGATTGCAGACAGGGAGTCAGCAGCAACGGACAGACCAGCGATACCACACGCCATGGTGCGGATAACGTCACGGTCGTGCAGCGCCATCAGAGAGGCTTCGTAGCTGTACTTGTCGTGCATGTAGTGGATAACGTTCAGAGCAGTGACGTACTGTTTAGCCAGCCAGTCCATGAAGTGATCCATGCGCTCCATAACTTCGTCGAAGTTCAGAACGTCGCCTTTGATCGGTTCAGATTTAGGACCAACCTGCATTTTCAGTTTTTCATCAACGCCGCCGTTGATTGCATACAGCATGGTTTTCGCCAGGTTTGCACGCGCACCGAAGAACTGCATTTGTTTACCAACAACCATCGGGCTTACGCAGCAAGCGATAGCGTAGTCGTCGTTGTTGAAGTCCGGACGCATCAGGTCATCGTTCTCGTACTGCAGAGAAGAGGTGTCGATGGACACTTTAGCGGCGAATTTCTTGAAGTTCAGAGGCAGTTTTTCAGACCACAGAACGGTGATGTTCGGCTCCGGAGAAGGACCCATGGTGTACAGGGTATTCAGGAAGCGGAAGCTGTTTTTGGTAACCAGAGTACGGCCATCAACGCCCATACCACCGATAGATTCAGTTGCCCAAATCGGGTCACCGGAGAACAGTTCATCATATTCAGGGGTACGCAGGAAACGAACCATACGCAGTTTCATGACCAGGTGGTCAATCATTTCCTGAGCGTCTTGCTCGGTGATTTTGCCTGCTTTGATATCACGTTCGATGTAGGCATCCAGGAAGGTGGATACACGACCGAAGGACATTGCTGCGCCGTTCTGAGATTTAACCGCGGCCAGGTAGCCGAAGTAAGTCCACTGGATAGCTTCCTGAGCGTTGGTTGCCGGACCAGAGATATCGCAGCCATATTTAGCAGCCATTTCTTTGATCTGACCCAGTGCGCGGTGCTGTTCAGCAATTTCTTCACGCAGACGGATAGTGGCTTCCAGGTTTACGCCGTTTTCCAGATCGGACTGCAGAGAGACGAACTGAGCGTATTTGTCTTTCATCAGGTAGTCGATACCGTACAGCGCAACGCGACGGTAGTCACCGATGATACGGCCACGGCCATAGGCATCTGGCAGACCAGTCAGAACACCGGATTTACGGCAGTTCAGAATGTCTTTGGTGTAAACATCGAATACGCCCTGGTTGTGGGTTTTGCGGTATTCGGTGAAGATTTTTTTCAGCATCGGGTCCAGTTCGCGATTGTACGCTTTGCAGGAACCTTCAACCATTTTGATGCCGCCAAACGGAATGATCGCACGTTTCAGCGGCGCTTCAGTCTGCAGACCAACAATTTTCTCGAGCGCTTTGTTGATGTAGCCAGCGTCGTGAGAAGTGATGGTAGAAGCAACGGAGGTGTCAAAGTCAACAGGCGCGTGAGTGCGGTTTTCCTGTTTAACGCCTTCCATCACGCTGTCCCACAGTGCAGTGGTCGCATCAGTTGCGCCAGCCAGGAAGGACTCGTCACCCTCATACGGAGTGTAGTTTTTCTGAATGAAGTCACGGACGTTTACTTCATTCTGCCAATCACCTTTGGTAAAACCTTCCCAGGCTGTGGCTAACTTTTCATTAAGCTCGGACATGTAACACCTACCTTCTTAAGTGGATTTTTTATTTACTGCGTGTAATGGGCATCATCAGATTAATGATGATCGTTACCACGCAGATAAATGACCCAGTATGTCAACCCGACCAACAAACCGCCGCCGATAATGTTGCCGATCGTAACCGGAATCAGGTTATCGGTGATGAAATTCATCACGGTCAGGTGAGAAAAATTCTCCGGAGAAGACCCAACAGCGGTCCAGAATTCCGGGGTGGCGAAATCGCGAATTACAATACCCATAGGGATCATAAACATGTTTGCGATACTGTGCTCAAAACCGCTGGCAACAAACATTGCGACCGGTAATACCATGATAAACGCTTTGTCCATCAGGCTGCGACCCGAATAGCTCATCCATACTGCCAGACACACCATCAGGTTCGCCAGGATGCCAAGACTTACCGCCTCAACAAAAGTATGGTGCACTTTGTGGTCGGCTGTTTGCAGGACGTTGAGACCCCACGCGCCGTTAGCGGTCATATACTCGCCAGAAAGCCACATGAGTAACACGAAGATCAGGGCGCCAATCAGGTTGCCGACATAAACGTTAAGCCAGTTTTTCGCCAATTGGCCCCAGGTGATGCGGCCACTGGCTTTCGCTACGACAATCAGTACGGTTGAGGTGAAGAGGTCTGCACCGCAGACAACGCAGAGAATCAGCCCCAGGGAAAAGCAGATACCACCTACTAGCTTCGCCATGCCGAAAGGCATTGTGCCGGTACCGGTTGTGGCGGTGATATAGAAAACAAAGGCAATTGAAATGAATACACCGGCAGTAATTGCCAGATAGAACGTCTTAAGCGGATGTTTCGTTGCTTTATAGACGCCTGCTTCTTCGGCAACTTTGGCCATTGCAGCAGGAAGAATAAGATCAAAAGGGTTGTCAGCTTTCACACTAACTCTCTCTTTATTAAGTCGGCGACGAGATACTAACAAAGCATTATAGATGAGAATTTGATATAGATCATATCTCGCCTGGCTTATAGGCCCGTAAGGCGCATGGTTTTTATGCGATTACGGTGTAACTTGTTGATTATCCAAATAAAAATAAATTTTAAAAATTATAAAGTGAGTTGAATTTTTTCTTTCTGTCTCCTCTGGGGCGGTTAATTAAAATGGAGTAATTGAGATAAAAAACCACATTAATAAGCTAATTTTCTTAATATCAACTACTAATATTTAACCTTGTTTTTACATTTATTTTTTGATTTGACCAAAATAAAAAACAGGGCGCATTAAGCGCCCCGTAATATAGCCCAGACAATACCTTTAGCCTACTCAGCGCAGGCTGATTGTCACTATTTTGACCAATGTGCTGCTTTCGCGCGCTGCAGTTTTTCGTAGGCTTTCAGCAGAGACTGATGCGCCGGGAAAGCCTGCAGATCGCTATCAACAGTTTGAAGCCCGTAGAACGGCGCTTCGCCACTTAATGCTGCACTTGCGGCTTCAACCGCCTCGGCACCGTACATGCGAACAAACGCGTTCAGATATTGTAGCGGCTGACGATCTTCTTCCTGAGATAGCAACAGCAGCGTTTGCAGACAGCGGTAGTAGTTGGCACGTTCAGCGCTAAAGACAGAGGCGTTGAATTCCATCGTCCATTCTGTCCAGACCAGCGCCTGCTCCAGGTCGCCGCCGGCCAGCGCCAGCATCACTTTAAGCTCGCCAATGCGCAGGGTGTACCAACCGTTATCCGCACCGGTTGCCAGACCGAGCAGCTCGCGTACGCGGGTGAAGTCGTCAAAGCCTTCTTCATCCAGTTGTTCGATCAGATTGAGATAGTCTTCTTTATCCCATTCACTGCCCGGAAGAGAGAGGATAGTGTCACGCAGATGGGCGCCCATGGCGTTGTTGGCTAACCACAGATCTTCAGCCGGATAGATGTCAGACATTCCCGGAACAATAATGCGGCACGCGTAAACGCTCAGGTGCTCGTAGTCGGCGATATACACTTCTTTATCTTCAGCATTGAAGATGGCCATCAGGGTGGCGAACTCTTCTTCCGTGGTGCCGGAGAAATTCCAGTCAACGAACGGATAGTCAGCATCCTGCTTGAACAGATCCCAGGAGATCAGGCCGCTGGAGTCGATGAAGTGGGTTTCAAGGTTAGTGTGTTCAGCCACTTCTTCGTCGTCAAAGGTTGGTGGGGTGAAGACATCAAGATCTTTCAGACCACGGCCCTGCAGCAGTTCAGTGACGGTACGCTCCAGCGCAACGCCGAAATCCGGGTGCGCACCGAAGGAGGCAAAGCAGGTACCATTGGCCGGGTTGAACAGGACAACGCAAATCACCGGATACTTGCCGCCCAGCGAGCCATCGTAGGCGAAAATTGGGAAACCTTCCGCTTCCAGTTTGGCGATGGACTCCACCACTGCCGGATAGCGCGCCATGACTTCGGCCGGGATTTCCGGCAGGCTGATGCTTTCCGCAATAATACGGTTCTTCACATGACGCTCAAAGACTTCAGACAGGCCCTGAACGCGCGCTTCGTTTCGGGTGTTACCCGCAGACATGCCGTTAGAAACGTACAGGTTGCCAATAATGTTCATCGGAATATAGACGGTCTGGTTATCCGACTGACGGGTAAACGGTAGGCCGCAGACCCCACGTTCTTCATTACCGGATTGCAGATCGATAAGCATGCTGCCAGTCAGTTCGTTGTCTGGATCGTAAAACGCACGCAGACGAGCATCCAGTAGACCTTCTGGTACGTCGTCTTCTTCAGTCAACGGGAACCATTTTTCGTTCGGATAATGCACGAATGGACCGTTGGCGATGGTTTCACCCAGCCAGAAATCCGCAAAGAAATAGTTAGTCGACAGACGCTCAAAATATTCGCCCAGCGCGGAAGCCAGCGCCGCTTTTTTCGTCGCGCCTTTACCGTTGGTGAAGCACAGCGCGCATTCTTTGTCGCGAATATGTACAGACCAGACGTTAGGGACGGGATTCAACCACGAGGCTTCTTCAATTTGAAAACCAAGGTCGAGCAATTTTTGCTGGAAGCGAGCGATGGAGTCTTCCAGAGCGGCATCTTTGCCGGGGATAAATGTTTGCGTCATGAAAATCACTTTTGTCGTACGGAAAGCGCGCAATGATACGGGTTTTAAATGAATGGCGCTATCGTCGCCGGAGTTCAGACGTAAATAAAAGTATTAGCTATGCTTTCCTACAGCCAACCACGTTTAGAGCATAATAATGAAAGCTTTCGATTTACACCGAATGGTACTGGATAAGGTGCCCATGGATTTTCTGGGAGAAGTTGCTCTGCGCAGCCTCTATACCTTTATATTGGTTTTTCTGTTTTTAAAAATCACCGGACGTCGCGGCGTACGCCAGATGTCGCTTTTTGAAGTGCTGATTATCCTTACGCTGGGATCCGCGGCGGGAGACGTGGCATTTTATGATGATGTCCCGATGCTGCCGGTGCTGGTGGTCTTTATTACGCTTGCCGTGCTGTATCGGCTGGTTATGTGGCTGATGGCGCATAGCGAGAAAATGGAGGATTTGCTGGAGGGCAAGCCCGTTGTGATCATTGAGGACGGCGAGCTGGCATGGTCGAAGCTCAATAGCGCCAATATGACGGAATTCGAATTCTTTATGGAATTGCGTTTGAACGGCGTGGAGCAATTGGGACAGGTGAGACTGGCCATCCTGGAGACTAATGGGCAAATCAGCGTCTATTTCTTTGCCGATGAAGACGTAAAGCCGGGGCTCAGTATTTTGCCTAAACGCTGTACACAGCGATTTAAAGTGATACCTGAAGCTGGGGACTATGCCTGTATACGGTGTAGTGAAGTGGTGCAAATGAACGCCGGAGATCATCAATTATGTCCACGCTGTGCAAATCCAGAATGGTCGAAGGCCAGTCGGGCAAAACGGGTCACCTGACAGCGAAAATCTCGGTTTTTACCCGTCAATCCGATAGATTCTGTTGTGTGACCAATGACACATTTTTACCCTGGCCAGTTTTACCCATTGCGGCGCGTGTCACTGAATGATAAAACCGATATCCACAGGAATAACTTATACCAATGTCTGTCACCGGATTATCGCCAATGACAGGATGTTGATTGGACAACAACACAACGTGGTGAGGGGAAATGGCTCAGGTCTTCAATTTTAGTTCAGGTCCGGCAATGTTACCGGCAGAAGTACTTAAACTGGCTCAACAGGATCTTCGCGACTGGAACGGTCTTGGCACGTCGGTGATGGAAATTAGCCACCGTGGCAAAGAATTCATCCAGGTCGCAGAGGAAGCGGAGCAGGATTTTCGCGATCTTCTCAGCATCCCCTCCAACTATAAAGTGTTGTTCTGCCATGGCGGTGGGCGCGGGCAGTTTGCGGGTATCCCGTTAAATATTCTGGGTGACAAAACCACGGCGGATTACGTTGATGCCGGTTATTGGGCCGCCAGCGCAATTAAAGAAGCGAAAAAATACTGTACGCCAAACGTTATCGACGCCAAAGTCACCGTTGACGGACTGCGTGCTGTTAAGCCAATGAGCGAATGGCAGCTTTCTGACAACGCGGCGTATTTGCACTATTGCCCGAATGAAACCATTGATGGCATTGCGATCGATGAAACGCCGAATTTTGCCAGCAATGTGGTGGTTACGGCGGATCTGTCCTCTACCATTCTTTCCGCACCGCTTGACGTGAGCCGTTATGGCGTAATTTATGCCGGGGCGCAGAAAAACATCGGCCCGGCCGGGCTGACCATTGTCATCGTACGTGAAGATTTGCTGGGTAAGGCTCATGTGTCATGCCCGTCAATCCTCGACTATACCGTGCTGAATGACAACGACTCCATGTTCAACACGCCGCCAACCTTTGCCTGGTATCTGTCTGGCCTGGTCTTTAAATGGCTGAAAGAGCAGGGCGGTGTTAACGCGATGGATAAAATTAACCAGCAAAAAGCGGAACTGCTGTACGGCGTAATCGATAACAGCGATTTCTACCGTAACGACGTGGCAAAATCGAACCGTTCACGCATGAACGTACCGTTCCAGCTTGCTGACAGCGCCCTGGATAAACTCTTCCTGGAAGAGTCTTTCGCTGCGGGTCTGCACGCGTTGAAAGGGCACCGTGTGGTCGGCGGTATGCGCGCGTCCATCTACAATGCAATGCCGCTAGAAGGTGTAAAAGCGCTGACCGATTTCATGGTCGATTTCGAGCGCCGCCGCGGTTAATCTGCTGTATTTTCATCCCCACAGCCAGTCTGTGGGGTTTTTATGTCTGTTTTTGAGAGTCGAGTTTCATGGAATCCCTGACGTTACAACCCATTGCGCGGGTGGATGGCACCATCAATCTGCCTGGATCCAAAAGTGTTTCTAACCGCGCTTTGCTGCTGGCTGCATTAGCAAATGGCACCACTGTCCTGACCAACCTGCTGGACAGCGATGATGTCCGCCATATGCTTAATGCTCTGAATGCGTTAGGAATTAGCTATACCCTTTCTGCCGACCGTACGCGTTGCGAGATTATCGGCAATGGCGGCGCGCTGCATGCCGAAGGCGCAGTGGAACTGTTCCTTGGCAATGCCGGAACCGCAATGCGCCCGCTGGCCGCTGCGCTGTGTCTGGGCAGCAATGACATCGTCTTGACGGGCGAGCCGCGCATGAAAGAGCGTCCGATTGGCCATCTGGTTGATGCGTTACGCCAGGGCGGAGCCAACATTGAATACCTGGAGCAGGAAAACTGTCCGCCTTTACGTCTGCGCGGTGGCTTTACCGGAGGACAGGTTGAGGTAGACGGCAGCGTATCCAGCCAGTTCCTGACTGCGCTGCTGATGACTGCGCCACTGGCGCCGCAGGATACGACGATCGCCATTAAAGGCGAGTTGGTATCTAAACCTTACATTGATATCACACTGAACCTGATGAAAACGTTTGGTGTTGAAATTGAGAATCAGAACTACCAGCGCTTTGTTGTGCAGGGTCAGCAGCAGTATCAGTCACCGGGTGCATATCTGGTTGAAGGCGATGCTTCTTCCGCTTCCTATTTTCTCGCAGCGGGAGCCATTAAAGGCGGTACGGTAAAAGTCACCGGGATTGGCCGCAACAGTATGCAGGGTGATATCCGCTTCGCTGATGTGCTGGAAAAAATGGGCGCGACCATTACCTGGGGCGATGACTTTATTGCCTGTACTCACGGTGAGTTGAACGCGGTAGACATGGATATGAACCATATTCCCGATGCGGCGATGACCATCGCCACGGCAGCGCTGTTCGCTAAAGGCACCACGACTTTACGTAACATCTACAACTGGCGTGTCAAAGAGACCGACCGCCTGTTCGCGATGGCGACCGAGTTGCGTAAAGTGGGCGCGATCGTTGAAGAGGGCGAAGACTATATTCGCGTTACACCACCGGCGACGTTACAGTTTGCGGAGATCGCGACCTACAACGATCACCGCATGGCGATGTGTTTCTCGCTGGTGGCGTTGTCTGACACGCCGGTGACCATTCTGGACCCTAAATGTACCGCCAAAACCTTCCCGGATTATTTCGAACAGTTGGCGCGTATTAGTACACCTGCCTGATCCTCACATCTGACGATCGCGCTCCGCATATTCGTGAGCGCATCGCTGCAGATAAAAAGTAAATCAGTGTCATCTTCCGGGCTGGTTTCTCGCCAGCCCGCTATAATTGCGCAATTCTTCCTCACATCGTTACAGACTAATCGGGTTTTTACACTCTGTGTTAACGATTATTAGCGTTGGCGCGTATAATGCGCGGCGTTCACGTTAACGTATGCCCGTTTAAGGAGAAAAAGATGACGGCAATTGCCCCGGTTATTACCATTGATGGCCCAAGTGGTGCAGGAAAAGGCACCTTGTGCAAGGCAATGGCGGAAGCATTGCAATGGCATCTGTTAGATTCAGGCGCGATCTACCGCGTACTGGCGCTCGCAGCGTTGCATCACCATGTTGATGTCACATCTGAAGATGCTCTGGTACCGCTTGCCTCACACCTGGATGTGCGTTTTATCTCAACGGACGGCAACCTGGAAGTCATTCTGGAAGGTGAAGATGTCAGCGGCGAAATCCGCACTCAGGAAGTAGCGAATGCCGCATCTCAGGTCGCTGCGTTTCCTCGCGTACGCGAAGCGCTGTTACGCCGCCAACGCGCGTTTCGTGAAGCGCCCGGCCTGATTGCCGACGGACGAGACATGGGGACCGTGGTGTTCCCGGATGCACCAGTGAAAATTTTCCTGGACGCCTCCTCGCAAGAACGTGCGCATAGACGTATGCTACAGTTGCAGGAAAAGGGCTTTAGTGTTAACTTTGAACGCCTTTTGGCCGAGATCGAAGAACGCGATTTCCGCGATCGTAACCGTGCTGTAGCGCCGCTGGTTCCCGCTGCTGATGCTTTAGTTTTGGATTCAACCCGATTAAGCATTGAGCAAGTGATTGAAAAAGCGTTACAATACGCGCGCCAAAAACTGGCACTCGCTTAAGTGCGACCGAATTTGCAGTACCCCCGTTGCAATGGATTGACAGCGGGTATGTTAAACAACCCCATCCGGCATGGAGCCAGGTGGACGTTAAATATGAAACCTGAAGATTAAACATGACTGAATCTTTTGCTCAACTGTTTGAAGAATCCTTAAAAGAAATCGAAACCCGTCCGGGTTCCATCGTTCGTGGTGTTGTTGTTGCTATCGACAAAGACGTAGTACTGGTTGACGCTGGTCTGAAATCTGAGTCCGCCATTCCGGCTGAGCAGTTCAAAAACGCCCAGGGCGAGTTGGAAATCCAGGTTGGTGACGAAGTTGACGTTGCTCTGGATGCAGTAGAAGACGGCTTCGGTGAAACCCTGCTGTCCCGTGAAAAAGCTAAACGTCACGAAGCTTGGATCACGCTGGAAAAAGCTTACGAAGAAGCTGCAACCGTTACTGGTGTTATCAATGGCAAAGTCAAGGGTGGCTTCACTGTTGAGCTGAATGGTATTCGCGCGTTCCTGCCGGGTTCCCTGGTAGACGTTCGTCCGGTCCGCGACACGCTGCACCTGGAAGGCAAAGAGCTTGAATTCAAAGTAATCAAGCTGGATCAGAAGCGTAACAACGTTGTTGTTTCCCGTCGTGCCGTTATCGAATCCGAAAACAGCGCAGAACGCGATCAGCTGCTGGAAAACCTGCAGGAAGGCATGGAAGTTAAAGGTATCGTTAAGAACCTCACTGACTACGGTGCATTCGTTGATCTGGGTGGCGTTGACGGCCTGCTGCACATCACCGACATGGCATGGAAACGCGTTAAGCATCCGAGCGAAATCGTAAACGTTGGCGACGAAATCACTGTTAAAGTGCTGAAGTTCGACCGCGAGCGTACTCGTGTATCTCTGGGCCTGAAACAGCTGGGCGAAGATCCATGGGTAGCTATCGCTAAGCGTTATCCGGAAGGTACCAAACTGACTGGTCGCGTGACCAACCTGACCGACTACGGCTGCTTCGTTGAAATCGAAGAAGGCGTTGAAGGCCTGGTTCACGTTTCCGAAATGGATTGGACCAACAAAAACATCCACCCGTCCAAAGTTGTTAACGTTGGCGATGTAGTGGAAGTTATGGTTCTGGATATCGACGAAGAACGTCGTCGTATCTCCCTGGGTCTGAAGCAGTGCAAAAACAACCCATGGCAGCAGTTCGCGGAAACCCACAACAAGGGCGACCGTGTTGAAGGTAAAATCAAGTCTATCACTGACTTCGGTATCTTCATCGGCCTGGACGGCGGCATCGACGGCCTGGTTCACCTGTCTGACATCTCCTGGAACGTTGCAGGTGAAGAAGCAGTTCGTGAATACAAAAAAGGCGACGAAATCGCAGCTGTTGTTCTGCAGGTTGACGCAGAGCGTGAGCGTATCTCTCTGGGCGTTAAACAGCTCGCAGAAGATCCGTTCAACAACTGGGTTGCACTGAACAAGAAAGGCGCAATCGTAAACGGTAAAGTCACTGCAGTTGATGCTAAAGGCGCAACCGTAGAACTGGCTGACGGCGTTGAAGGTTACCTGCGCGCTTCTGAAGCTTCCCGCGACCGCGTTGAAGATGCAACTCTGGTTCTGAGCGTAGGCGACGACGTTGAAGCTAAATTCACCGGCGTTGATCGTAAGAACCGTGCAATCAGCCTGTCTGTTCGTGCTAAAGACGAAGCTGATGAGAAAGATGCAATCGCAACTGTTAACAAACAGGAAGATGCTAACTTCTCTAACAACGCAATGGCTGAAGCTTTCAAAGCAGCTAAAGGCGAGTAATATCGAGTGCTCCTAAATCCTTTGTGCTGTTAACAGCACAAAGGGTGACGAGTAGCTTGACAGATTACAGGATTCGTCCTGTAATCAATGACAAAGGGCGGCTAAGGCCGCCCTTAATCAATGCAGCAGCTAATTATGCCTTTAAGGAACCGGAGGAATCATGACCAAGTCAGAATTGATTGAAAGACTTGCAACCCAGCAACCTCATATTCCCGCGAAAGCGGTTGAAGATGCAGTTAAAGAGATGCTGGAACATATGGCCTCGACTCTTGCGCAGGGCGAGCGTATTGAAATCCGCGGTTTCGGCAGTTTCTCTTTGCATTACCGCGCACCGCGCACCGGACGTAATCCGAAGACCGGCGATAAAGTGGACCTGGAAGGAAAATACGTTCCGCACTTTAAACCAGGTAAAGAACTGCGCGATCGCGCCAATATTTACGGTTAAGTTTTTAGCGAGACTTAACGCCGAGAAAAGCACCCGCATGGGTGCTTTTTTCATTTCTGCCAACCCATCCTGGAATCTCCATCCCAGTTAATTTGCTCGTTACAAGCGCCGCTAAATGTTAGCGGAATGCATACCGTATAACGCTAAATTGGCACCAGACAACCGTCGAACATTACTGCACACTTCCTGCTACAGGGAGGTGACTGATGAAAATAACAACGGTTAGTACGAGTGCATTATTCGGCATTCTCCCGCTTATGCTATTACCTGCGTTACCTGACATGCTGTGCATCGGCGTTATATTTGGTCTGGCAATTCTGCTCTGTCTTATTTCTCACAGACTTGTACGTTTCGCCGGATTAACCCTGCTATTTTTTCTTTGGGGAGTTCTGGCAGCGAAAGATGCGCTGTGGGCCGGTAATACGCTGCCTGCAAAAAGCCAGCAGGCCATCGTGCGGATAACCGGAACCGATAATATGACAACGCACTACGGCCAGATCACGCATCTGCAGGGGAAGCGGGTATTTCCTGCCATCGGAATTACTCTGTATGGGCAGTACTTACCCGGCAACGTTTGTGCGGGCCAGACATGGGCGATGACGTTGAAGGTTCGTGCTATACACGGTCAATTGAACGAGGGTGGGTTTGATAGCCAGCGTTACGCATTGGCGCAGCACCAGCTGCTGACGGGAAGATTTTTGCAGGCTTCGGTTATCACACAACAATGCAGTTTGCGTTCGCGGTATCTCTCCTCGTTGAAAAGCGCGCTCGCTGACTATCCCTGGCAGCAGGTTATACTGGGCCTGGGAATGGGGGAGCGCTTGTCCGTGTCACAAGTGGTGAAAACCATTATGCGTGATACCGGTACGGCCCATTTGATGGCTATTTCCGGGCTGCATATTGCATTTGCCGCACTTCTGGCAGCAGGATTAATTCGCGTGGGGCAATTTTTTATGCCAACCAGATGGATTTGCTGGCAGGTTCCATTAGTTGGCGGGATCGTCTGCGCAACATTCTATGCCTGGTTAACGGGGCTACAGCCCCCGGCATTACGTACGGTTGTTGCGCTACTGGTCTGGGGAGGGCTAAAACTCAGCGGCAGGCAGTGGAGTGGATGGTCGGTGTGGCTCTGCTGTCTGGCAGCCATTCTGGTGGTGGATCCTGTCGCCGTTCTTTCACAAAGTCTGTGGTTGTCTGCTTTTGCCGTTGCAGCGCTGCTGTTCTGGTATCAATGGGTTCCGATGCCGGATTGGCCGCTGTCGCGCGTTGGACGCCAATTTCTGGCGCTTGCTCATTTGCAATTGGGAATTACGCTCCTGCTTCTGCCTGTGCAAATCGCGATGTTTCACGGTTTTAGCCTGACCTCATTTCTGGCGAATTTGTTTGCCGTACCGCTGGTTACATTTATTTCCGTACCATTGATATTAGCAGGCATGATCGTGCATTTAACCGGGCTGGCGATGGTTGAGTCGAACCTATGGTATTTAGCGGATCGCTCCCTCGCACTATTATTTTGGGGGCTCAGGGGCCTTCCTGAAGGGTGGATCAATATTGATGCACGTTGGCAATGGCTTGCATTTGTACCCGGACTACTGCTCATCGCATATCGGCTGAACGCGTGGCGAACTATACCGGTAGTTTGCGTCACTTTGCTCCTTTTACTGAGCGCCCCGTTCTGGCGAACGCTACGTACTGATGCCTGGCAAGTGCATATGCTGGACGTCGGGCAGGGGCTGGCGATGGTCATTGCGCGCAATGGGAAAGCGATTCTTTACGATACCGGTCTGGCATGGCCTGAAGGCGATAGCGCGCAACAGCTGATTATTCCATGGCTACGCTGGCACAACCTGGAGCCAGAAGGCGTTATTTTAAGCCATGAGCATATGGATCACCGGGGCGGGTTGCGTTCGCTGCAGCAAGCCTGGCCGTCGCTATGGATAAGAAGCCCATTAGGTTGGGAAGGGCATCTCCCGTGTTTACGCGGGGAGCGCTGGCAATGGCAAGGGTTAACCTTTAGTGCGCATTGGCCCGTGCGTGGAAATAAAGATCTGGGGAATAACCACTCCTGCGTGGTTAAGGTCGATGACGGGCATCAGAGTATTCTGCTGACCGGAGATATTGAGTCTCCCGCTGAACAAAAAATGCTAAGTCACTACTGGCAGCATCTGCAGTCTACGGTGATACAGGTTCCACATCATGGTAGCAATACCTCATCATCGCAGGCGCTGATTCAGCGGGTCGGCGGGCAGGCCGCGCTAGCCTCCGCATCCCGTTACAATGCCTGGCGTCTCCCGTCCAGGAAAGTGAAGCAACGTTATCGGCAACAAAATTATCAATGGCTGGATACACCACACCAGGGGCAGATTACGCTGGATTTTTATCAAAAAAACTGGCGAATAAACAGCTTGCGGGATCAGATTTTACCTCGTTGGTATCATCAGTGGTTTGGCGTGTCGGAGGATAACGGGTAGAATATGCGGCTATTCTAACAAATGCTGGTTTTTTGAATGCATAACGATAAAGATCTCTCTACGTGGCAGACGTTTCGCCGACTATGGCCAACCATAGCGCCTTTTAAATCGGGTCTGATCGTGGCGGGTATAGCGTTAATCCTGAACGCGGCCAGCGATACCTTCATGCTATCGCTCCTTAAGCCATTACTGGATGATGGTTTTGGTAAAACGGATCGCTCGGTGCTGCTGTGGATGCCGCTGGTGGTCATTGGACTAATGGTTCTTCGCGGATTCACCAGCTATGTCTCCAGCTACTGCATCTCATGGGTATCAGGCAAAGTGGTCATGACCATGCGTCGCCGCCTGTTTGGCCATATGATGGGCATGCCGGTCTCCTTTTTTGATAAACAGTCTACAGGTACGCTGTTGTCACGTATTACCTATGATTCAGAGCAGGTCGCGTCATCGTCCTCCGGCGCGCTGATCACCGTGGTACGTGAAGGGGCTTCAATTATTGGCCTGTTTATCATGATGTTCTATTACAGCTGGCAGCTGTCATTGATCCTGATTGTACTGGCGCCAATTGTTTCAGTGGCGATTCGTATAGTTTCCAAGCGTTTTCGTAGCATCAGTAAAAATATGCAAAACACCATGGGTCAGGTTACGACCAGTGCGGAGCAGATGCTGAAAGGCCACAAAGAAGTTCTGATTTTTGGTGGTCAGGAAGTCGAAACTAAGCGCTTTGATAAAGTCAGCAATAAGATGCGTTTGCAGGGCATGAAGATGGTTTCCGCCTCTTCTATCTCCGATCCTATCATCCAGCTGATTGCGTCTCTGGCTCTGGCCTTCGTGTTGTATGCAGCCAGCTTCCCAAGCGTAATGGAAAACCTGACTGCAGGGACAATTACGGTTGTCTTCTCGTCAATGATCGCGCTGATGCGTCCGTTGAAATCGCTGACCAACGTCAACGCGCAGTTCCAGCGCGGTATGGCGGCCTGCCAGACCTTATTTACGATTCTGGATAGCGAGCAGGAAAAAGATGAAGGTACACGCGAAATCGAACGCGCTACCGGCAATCTCGAATTCCGCAACGTGACATTCACCTATCCGGGACGTGAAGTACCTGCGCTGCGCAACATCAACCTGAGTATCCCAGCGGGGAAAACCGTTGCCCTGGTTGGCCGTTCGGGTTCCGGGAAATCCACTATCGCCAGCTTGATCACGCGCTTCTATGATATTGATGAAGGGCAGATTCTGATGGACGGACACGATCTACGTGAATATACCCTGGCATCCCTGCGCGATCAGGTCGCGTTGGTTTCGCAGAATGTGCACCTGTTTAACGATACGGTTGCCAACAACATCGCCTACGCGCGTACCGATTTGTACAGCCGTGAGCAGATCGAAAAAGCGGCGAAAATGGCTTACGCCATGGATTTCATCAATAAGATGGACAATGGCCTGGATACGGTGATTGGCGAAAACGGCGTCCTGCTATCTGGTGGTCAGCGCCAGCGTATCGCTATTGCCCGCGCCTTGTTGCGTGACAGTCCGATTCTGATCCTTGATGAAGCAACGTCGGCACTCGATACCGAGTCTGAACGCGCAATTCAGGCTGCTCTGGATGAGCTTCAGAAAAACCGTACCTCCCTGGTGATTGCTCACCGCCTTTCTACCATTGAACAGGCGGATGAAATCATCGTGGTGGAAGACGGTATTATTGTTGAGCGTGGAACCCATAGCGAGCTGATTGAGCAGCGTGGGGTGTATGCACAATTACACAAAATGCAATTCGGTCAATGATCGCTCGAATCTGGTCTGGTGAGTCGCCGCTGTGGCGACTGTTACTCCCGCTCTCCTGGCTGTATGGCCTGGTCAGCGGGGGGATCCGCTTATGTTACAAGCTTGGGATTAAACGCGCGTGGCGTGCACCAGTCCCGGTTGTGGTGGTCGGAAACCTGACCGCGGGTGGCAATGGCAAAACACCAGTGGTGATTTGGCTGGTTGAACAACTGCGTCAACGTGGGATTCGCGTGGGCGTGGTGTCGCGTGGTTATGGCGGGAAAGCGGCTGCTTACCCGCTGTTACTGACCGCAGATACCACTACGGCGGAAGCGGGTGATGAACCTGTGCTGATCGCCCAACGTACCGGCGTGCCCGTAGCGGTATCCCCGGTAAGATCGGATGCGGTCAAAGCCATTTTGGCCCAACACGATGTGCAGATTATTGTGACGGACGATGGGCTACAGCACTACCGTCTGGCGCGAGATGTTGAAATCGTGGTTATTGACGGAGAACGTCGGTTTGGCAATGGCTGGTGGCTTCCCGCGGGTCCCATGCGGGAACGCGCAGGCCGGCTTAAATCGGTGGATGCGACTATCGTTAACGGTGGCGTTGCCCAGCCAGGGGAAATCCCTATGCGACTTGAACCGGGGCTGGCCGTTAATTTACGTACGGGTGAACGCCGCGATGTGTCGCAGCTGTCCAATATTGTCGCCATGGCGGGCATTGGCCATCCACCGCGTTTTTTTGCCACGCTGGAAGCATGCGGTGCCAGCGTGCAAAAAAGTATTGCGCTGGCAGACCATCAGTCTCTGACCTACAGTGACGTCAGTGCGTTTGCAGACGCCGGGCAAACGCTGGTGATGACGGAAAAAGATGCGGTTAAGTGCCGTGCATTTGCCGATGAAAACTGGTGGTATTTACCTGTTGACGCTCATTTGTCAGGCGATCGGCCTGATATGTTGCTGGATAGCTTAATCTCGCTGACTCGCTAACTGATTCACGCTGCGGCAGCGAATCATTTATGAGGCCATAAATGTCGTTGCCGCGTCTTTCTTTGACGGATGCCCGTCATCTTCACCTTGCCGCTCAAGGGCTGCTGAAAAAAACACGCCGTCGGGCAACCCCAGCAGATATTCTTGCTACCATTTCGCGCATGTCGTTATTGCAAATCGATACCATCAATATTGTGGCGCGCAGCCCTTACCTGGTGCTGTTTAGTCGGTTGGGTGATTATTCGCCCCAGTGGCTGGATGACGCATTGCAGCGGGGCGAACTGATGGAATACTGGGCGCACGAGGCCTGCTTTTTGCCACGCAGCGACTTTATGCTGATACGTCACCGCATGCTGGCCCCGGAGAAAATGGGCTGGAAATATAAAGCGGAGTGGATGAAAGAACATGCGCATGAGATTGAGCAACTGCTCCAGCACATTCAGCATAACGGACCAGTCCGCTCTGCTGATTTTGAGCATCTGCACAAGGGGGCCAGCGGCTGGTGGGCATGGAAACCGCATAAGCGTCATCTTGAAGGCCTGTTCACCGCCGGGAAAGTGATGGTGGTGGAACGACGTAATTTCCAGCGAGTGTATGATTTAACCCATCGCGTCATGCCGCACTGGGATGATGAACGCGACCGGCTTTCACAGGAAGAAGCTGAAAGCCTCATGCTGGATAACAGCGCCCGCAGTCTGGGGATTTTTCGCGAACAATGGCTGGCAGACTACTATCGCCTGAAGCGCCCGGCGCTAAAAAACTGGTGCAACGTACGTGCACAGCAGCAACAGATTATTCCTGTCGATGTCGAAGGGTTAGGAACCCTGTGGCTGCATAGCCACCTTCAGCCGCTGCTGGAGCAGGCATTGACGGGTAAATTAACGGCGACGCATAGCGCAGTATTATCACCCTTTGATCCGGTGGTCTGGGATCGTAAACGGGCAGAGCAGCTATTCGATTTTAGCTATCGGCTCGAATGCTACACGCCAGCACCGAAACGTCAGTATGGTTATTTCGTCTTGCCGCTGCTGCATCGCGGGCAGTTAGTTGGGCGGATGGATGCCAAAATGCACCGCAAAACAGGCGTACTGGAAGTGATTTCGCTGTGGTTACAGGATGGCGTCAAACCTGGGGTTACTTTGCAAAAAGGATTGTTTCAGGCGATTGATGATTTTGCCCGCTGGCAGCAGGCAACACGTGTGACGCTGGGACGCTATCCTGAAGGTTTATTTGCTGATGCGCGCCATGGTTGGGAAATAGACCCAGCACGGTAAGCGATTATGTTAATATTTACGGATTCACAATCCGGTCCATCTGGAGGAACTATGGATCATCGTCTGCTTGAAATCATTGCCTGCCCGGTATGCAATGGCAAACTCTGGTTTAACCAGGAAAAACAGGAACTGATTTGTAAACTGGATAACCTTGCTTTCCCACTGCGTGATGGCATTCCCGTGTTACTGGAAACCGAAGCTCGCGTTCTGACTGCTGATGAGAGTAAATCATGAGTTTTGTGGTCATTATTCCTGCGCGTTATGCGTCCACACGTTTGCCGGGCAAGCCGCTGCTGGATATCAATGGCAAGCCGATGATCGTGCATGTGCTGGAGCGAGCGCGTGAATCTGGCGCTGAACGTATTATTGTTGCGACCGATCACGAAGATGTCGCTCGCGCGGTAGAAGCGGTGGGGGGGGAAGTATGCATGACCCGCGCCGATCACCAGTCCGGTACGGAGCGTCTGGCGGAAGTCATCGAGAAATGTGGCTTTAGCGATGATACCGTTATTGTGAACGTACAGGGTGATGAGCCGATGATCCCGGCGGTCATTATTCGCCAGGTCGCTGAGAATCTGGCACAGCGCCAGGTCGGTATGGCGACCCTTGCTGCCCCGATTCACAGTGCGGAAGAGGCATTTAATCCGAATGCGGTGAAAGTCGTTCTGGACGCCGAAGGTTATGCGCTCTATTTTTCACGCGCGACCATTCCGTGGGATCGCGACCGTTTCGCTAAAAGCCTGGAAACGGTGGGTGACACCTTCCTGCGACATCTGGGTATTTACGGCTATCGCGCTGGTTTTATCCGCCGTTATGTTAACTGGCAGCCTAGCCCGCTTGAGCATATTGAAATGCTGGAGCAACTACGTGTGCTGTGGTACGGCGAAAAAATTCATGTTGCCGTCGCAAAAGAAGTACCCGGTACCGGCGTAGACACTGCCGAAGATCTTGAGCGCGTTCGCGCCGAAATGCGTTAGTTTTTCTCACGACACTCCCCCTGATGACGCGAATTTTTGGGAGGAGTGTCATATCGTTACGCTTTCCCGCAACTTTTCTTTTCATCAATTGATCTCATCCGGGTGACATCTGTCTGCACGACGCTCATTATGAAAGCAGTAGCATTTATGAGGGCAATCCGAAATGGAACAGTTGCGTGCCGAACTCAGTCATCTGTTGGGTGAAAAACTCAGTCGTATAGAATGCGTGAATGAAAAAGTGGATACGGCCCTGTGGTCACTGTACGACAGCCAGGGAAATCCGATGCCACTGATGGCGAGAAGTTTCACCACGCCGGGTATGGCGCAGCAGTTGGCATGGAAAACCTCCATGCTGGCGCGCAGTGGTACGGTGCGTATGCCCGTCATTTATGGAGTCTTAACCCACGAGGAACATCCCGGTCCTGATGTGCTACTGCTTGAGCGTTTACGTGGAGTGCCGGTGGAAGCGCCTGCCCGAACGCCCGAACGCTGGGAACATTTAAAAGATCAGATCGTAGAAGGTCTGCTGTCATGGCATCGGCAGGATAGTGCTGGCTGCGTGGGAATGGTGGATAACACGCAAGAGAATATCTGGCCATCCTGGTATCGTCAGCGGGTTGAGGTGCTGTGGACCACGTTAAATCAGTTCAACAATACCGGGCTAACGATGCAGGACAAGCGGATCCTGTTTCGCACCCGTGAGTGTTTGCCTGCCTTATTTGAAGGATTCAATGATAACTGCGTGCTGATCCACGGTAATTTCAGTTTACGTAGCATGCTCAAAGACGCCCGTAGCGATCAGCTTCTGGCTATGGTGGGACCGGGGTTGATGCTGTGGGCGCCAAGGGAATATGAACTGTTCCGCCTGATGGATAATGCGCTGGCGGAAAGCCTGCTTTGGCAATACCTGCAGCGCGCGCCAGTGGCGGAGTCATTCATCTGGCGGCGCTGGTTGTACGTGTTATGGGATGAAGTGACGCAACTGGTCAACACCGGACGCTTTAATCGTTCCAACTTTGACCTGGCAACGAAATCATTGCTGCCGTGGCTCGCATGATAAACATGTGAACATCTTATCAGGCAACATTCCTGTCAATGTTCCGATCCCTTCAGCCACTGCCAGATGCGTCCCAGGGTTTCGTAACCAACGCGATCGCTATGCATCAACCAGACGGGGGAGGGTATAGCACGCTCCCACGGATTAAGCGGTGAATCAATTGCTAACTGATTGGCTGGCGCTGGCAGCGGATGCAAGCCGGCCTGCTGGAAGAAGATCATCGCCCGCGGTAAGTGGGAGGCAGAGGTTACCAGCAGGAACGGCGCATTGCCGATGGCTTTCTTTACCGCTGCGGCTTCTTCTTCGGTATCTTTGGGGTGATCCAGGGTGATGATTTCATCGGCTGGCACCCCCAGCGACTGCGCTACGCGGGCGCCAGCTTCTGCGGTACTGACGTTATTCGTCTTTGCGGCAGCGCCGGTAAAGATGAGCTTCGATCCCGGGTTTGCGCGCCATAGGCGAATACCTTCATTCAGACGTGGAAGGCTGTTGCTGATCAGATTTGAACTCGGCGCCCACTGCGGATTCCAGGTATACCCTCCGCCCAGCACCACAATATATTCCACTTTTTGCGAACCTTGCCACGTTGGATAACTGTCCTCAATCGGTTTCAACAGGCTGTCGGCGACGGGCTGTAAACTAAGGAGTAACAGTGCCAGCCAACTCAGGCTAATACACACTTTCCCTGTTTTTTGAAAGCGACTGAACCAGACCAGCGCCAGGCCAATACCCATCATAATTAGCATCAATGGCAGCGGCAGCATCATACCGCCAATCACTTTCTTCAGCGTAAAAAGCATCCTTTTTGGTTCCTTTTTTAACCATACAGCAGGGGATCTGCAGGGATATTACACCAGGAAGGTTCATTCTCGGCGTGGGTGTGACAAAATAGCGGTTTTACTTAGTCACCCTAAAGCCAGTATGCGGAGAGCCCGATGCGGGATCGCAATTTTGATGACATTGCAGAGAAGTTTTCCCGTAACATTTACGGCACCACCAAAGGTCAATTAAGACAGGCTATCCTTTGGCAGGATCTGGATCGATTACTGGAAACGTTCGGTGAGCAAAAACTGCACATTCTGGATGCCGGTGGTGGTGAAGGGCAAACGGCCATCAAAATGGCGCAACGAGGACATTTCGTCACATTATGCGATCTGTCTGGCGAGATGATCGCCCGAGCGCAACAGGCGGCAGAGGCAAAAGGTGTGAGCGGGAACATGCATTTTATACAATGCGCCGCTCAGGATGTTGCTTCGCATTTGGAAAGCCCGGTTGATCTGATATTGTTTCATGCTGTGCTGGAGTGGGTGACAGATCCGGTCAACGTGTTGCAGACTCTGTGGTCAGTATTGCGTTCAGGCGGCGCGCTGTCGTTAATGTTCTACAATGCTAACGGTCTGTTGATGCATAACATGGTCGCAGGGAACTTTGACTATGTGCAGGTGGGGATGCCGAAACGTAAAAAGCGCACGCTTTCACCGGACTACCCGCGCGTTCCGGGGCAGGTCTACCAGTGGCTGGACGAGATCGGTTGGCAGATAACCGGTAAAACGGGCGTCCGTGTGTTTCATGATTATCTGCGAGATAAACATAAACAGCATGACGACTTTGAAATGTTACTTGAGTTAGAAACGCGCTATTGCCGCCAGGAACCGTATATCAGCCTTGGGCGCTATATTCATGTCACCGCGATTAAAAGTTCGGCCCGAGCCGCAGATGCAAGGATAATTTATGAGTGAATTTTCCCAGACAGTCCCCGAACTGGTTGCCTGGGCCAGAAAAAATGACTTCTCCATCTCTCTGCCGGTAGACAGACTTTCGTTCCTGCTGGCGGTCGCGACCTTAAACGGTGAGCGACTTGACGGCGAGATGAGTGAAGGTGAGCTGGTGGATGCGTTCCGCCATGTGAGTGATGCGTTTGAGCAAACCAGCGAAACCATCGGCGTACGCGCCAACAACGCGATCAACGATATGGTGCGTCAACGTCTGCTGAACCGCTTTACCAGCGAGCAGGCGGAAGGCAACGCTATATATCGTTTAACGCCATTGGGAATTGGCATCACGGATTACTACATTCGTCAGCGTGAATTCTCTACGCTACGTCTTTCAATGCAGCTGTCGATTGTTGCTGGTGAACTAAAGCGCGCGGCGGATGCGGCAGCGGAAGGTGGCGATGAGTTCCACTGGCATCGCAACGTCTACGCGCCATTGAAATACTCGGTGGCGGAGATTTTCGACAGTATCGATCTGACCCAGCGCATCATGGATGAACAGCAACAGCAGGTAAAAGACGACATCGCACAGTTGCTTAATAAAGACTGGCGGGCGGCGATCTCCAGCTGTGAACTGCTGCTCTCTGAAACGTCTGGTACGCTGCGTGAACTGCAGGATACGCTGGAAGCGGCGGGGGATAAGCTACAGGCTCACCTGTTACACATCCAGGACGCCACGATGACGCATGACGATTTGCATTTCGTCGATCGGTTGGTGTTTGACTTACAAAGTAAGCTCGACCGCATTATCAGTTGGGGTCAGCAGTCCATTGATTTATGGATCGGCTACGATCGTCACGTGCATAAGTTTATCCGTACCGCGATCGATATGGATAAAAACCGCGTCTTTGCCCAGCGTTTGCGCCAGTCCGTGCAGACATACTTTGACGATCCGTGGGCGCTAACCTATGCCAACGCCGATCGTCTGCTGGATATGCGTGACGAAGAGATGGTGCTGCGTGACGAAGAGGTCACCGGCGAGCTTCCGGAAGATCTGGAATATGAAGAATTTAACGAGATCCGTGAACAGTTGGCGGCGATCATCGAAGAACAGCTAGCTATCTACAAATCCAGACAAACACCACTGGATCTCGGTTTGGTCGTGCGCGAGTATCTGGCGCAATACCCACGTGCGCGTCATTTCGACGTCGCGCGCATAGTTATCGATCAGGCGGTACGCCTTGGCGTAGCGCAAGCAGACTTCACCGGACTGCCAGCCAAATGGCAGCCGATTAATGATTACGGAGCCAAGGTACAGGCGCATGTCATTGACAAATATTGAACAAGTGATGCCGGTAAAGCTGGCGCAGGCGCTGGCGAATCCGTTATTTCCGGCGCTGGACAGCGCCTTACGTTCGGGCCGCCATATCGGTCTGGATGAACTGGATAATCATGCCTTCCTGATGGATTTTCAGGAATATTTTGAAGAGTTTTACAGCCGCTATAACGTGGAATTGATCCGTGCGCCGGAAGGGTTCTTCTACCTTCGCCCGCGTTCAACGACGCTCATCCCCCGTTCGGTCCTGTCTGAACTGGACATGATGGTCGGTAAAATTCTTTGCTATCTCTATCTCAGCCCGGAACGCCTGGCGAACGAAGGGATTTTTACCCAGCAAGAGTTGTACGACGAACTGCTAACGCTGGCTGATGAAGCGAAGCTGCTGAAACTGGTGAACAACCGTTCAACCGGTTCGGATGTTGATCGCCAGAAGCTACAGGAAAAAGTTCGTTCTTCGCTAAACCGTCTGCGCCGTTTAGGCATGGTGTGGTTTATGGGTCACGACAGCAGCAAATTCCGTATTACGGAATCAGTCTTCCGCTTTGGCGCGGACGTGCGCAGCGGTGACGATCCGCGCGAAGCGCAGCGTCGCTTAATTCGTGATGGCGAAGCGATGCCGGTCGAGAACCGCCTGCAGCTCAACGATGAGCCCGAAGAGAATCAGCCGGACAGTGGAGAAGAAGAATAATGATTGAACGCGGTAAATTTCGCTCACTTACGCTGATTAACTGGAATGGTTTTTTTGCCCGTACATTCGACCTTGATGAACTGGTTACCACGCTGTCCGGCGGTAACGGTGCGGGTAAGTCCACCACCATGGCGGCATTTGTTACAGCGCTCATCCCGGACTTAACCCTGCTGCATTTCCGTAACACCACCGAAGCCGGTGCAACCAGTGGTTCACGTGATAAGGGCCTGCACGGTAAGTTGAAAGCGGGCGTCTGTTACTCAATGCTCGACGTCCTCAACTCGCGCCATCAGCGCGTGGTCGTGGGGGTGCGTCTGCAACAGGTTGCCGGTCGCGATCGTAAAGTGGATATCAAACCGTTTGCCATTCAGGGACTGCCGATGTCGGTGCAGCCAACCCAACTGGTGACGGAAACGCTGAATGAACGCCAGGCGCGCGTGCTGTCCCTCTCTGAGCTGAAAGAGAAGCTTGATGAGATGGAAGGCGTGCAGTTTAAACAGTTCAACTCAATCACCGATTATCACTCACTGATGTTCGATCTGGGCATCATCGCCCGTCGTCTGCGTTCCGCGTCTGACCGTAGTAAATTCTATCGTCTGATTGAAGCCTCGCTGTACGGCGGGATCTCCAGTGCCATTACCCGTTCACTGCGTGACTACCTGCTGCCGGAAAACAGCGGCGTACGTAAAGCCTTCCAGGATATGGAAGCTGCGCTGCGTGAAAACCGCATGACGCTGGAAGCGATTCGCGTAACTCAGTCTGACCGCGATCTGTTTAAGCATTTGATCAGCGAAGCGACCAACTATGTGGCCGCGGATTATATGCGTCACGCCAACGAACGTCGTATCCATCTTGATAAAGCGCTGGAATATCGTCGTGAGCTGCATACTTCACGTAAGCAGCTGGCCGCTGAGCAGTATAAGCACGTGGATATGGCGCGCGAACTGGGCGAGCATAACGGCGCGGAAGGCGATCTGGAAGCTGATTACCAGGCCGCGAGCGATCACCTGAATCTGGTGCAAACCGCGCTGCGTCAGCAGGAAAAAATTGAACGCTACGAAGCGGATCTCGAAGAACTGCAGGTCCGTCTCGAAGAACAAAATGAGGTGGTCGCGGAAGCCGTTGACCGCCAGGATGAAAACGAAGCCCGCGCAGAAGCCGCGGAACTGGAAGTGGATGAGCTGAAAAGCCAGCTTGCCGATTATCAGCAAGCGCTGGACGTCCAGCAAACGCGAGCCATCCAATATACCCAGGCGATCCAGGCGCTGAATCGGGCGAAAGAGCTCTGCCACTTACCGGATCTGACCGCCGACAGCGCTGCTGAATGGCTGGAAACCTTCCAGGCTAAAGAGCAGGAAGCCACTGAAAAACTGCTGACGCTGGAACAAAAAATGAGCGTGGCGCAAACCGCGCACAGCCAGTTCGAACAGGCTTATCAGCTGGTGGCGGCTATCAATGGCCCGCTGGCGCGTGGTGAAGCCTGGAGCGTGGCGCGTGAACTGCTGCGGGAAGGCGTTGAACAGCGCCACCTGGCGGAACAGGTTCAGCCGTTGCGTATGCGACTCAGCGAACTGGAGCAGCGTCTGCGCGAACAGCAAGACGCCGAACGTCTGCTGGCTGAATTCTGCAAGCGTCAGGGTAAACAGTTCGATATCGATGAGCTGGAAGCGCTGCACCAGGAGCTGGAAGCACGCATCGCCGCCTTGTCGGACAGCGTCTCTTCTGCCAGCGAACAGCGTATGACGTTGCGTCAGGAGCAGGAACAGCTGCAGTCTCGTATCCAGCATCTGATGAAACGTGCGCCTGTCTGGCTGGCCGCGCAGAATAGCCTGAATCAGCTTAGCGAGCAGTGTGGCGAAGAGTTTACCTCAAGCCAGGATGTGACCGAGTATCTGCAACAACTGCTGGAGCGCGAGCGTGAAGCCATTGTTGAGCGTGATGAAGTCGGTGCGCGCAAAAATGCAGTTGATGAAGAAATTGAACGTTTAAGTCAGCCGGGCGGGGCGGAAGATCAGCGTCTGAACGCGCTGGCGGAGCGCTTCGGTGGCGTTCTACTGTCAGAAATCTATGACGACGTTAGCCTTGAAGATGCGCCGTACTTCTCTGCGCTGTACGGTCCTTCGCGTCATGCCATCGTGGTGCCGGATCTGTCGCTGATTACCGAGCAGCTTGAAGGGCTGACGGATTGTCCGGAAGATCTCTATTTCATCGAAGGGGATCCGCAGTCGTTTGATGACAGCGTTTTCAGCGTTGATGAGCTGGAAAAAGCGGTAGTGGTGAAAACCGCCGAGCGTCAGTGGCGTTATTCCCGCTTCCCGACGGTGCCGATTTTTGGCCGTGCAGCGCGCGAAAGCCGTATCGAAACCCTGCATGCCGAGCGTGAAGGGCTGTCTGAACGTTTCGCAACGCTCTCCTTTGACGTCCAGAAAACCCAGCGTCTGCATCAGGCGTTCAGTCGTTTCATTGGCAGTCATTTGTCGGTGGCGTTTGAAGCCGATCCGGAAGCGGAAATTCGCCAACTGAATGGCCGTCGCGTTGAACTGGAACGTGCGCTGAGCAATCATGAAAATGATAATCAGCAAAGCCGTATGCAGTTTGAGCAGGCGAAAGAGGGGGTCTCTGCTCTTAACCGCCTTCTCCCGCGTTTGAATCTGCTGGCGGATGACACGCTGGCCGATCGCGTGGACGAAATTCGTGAGCGCCTGGATGAAGCCCAGGAAGCAGCGCGTTTTGTACAGCAACATGGCAACCAGTTAGCCAAACTGGAACCGATTGTTTCGGTCCTGCAAAATGACCCTGAGCAGTTTGAACAACTGAAGGAAGACTACGCGTATTCCCAACAGATGCAGCGCGATGCGCGTCAGCAAGCTTTTGCTCTGACCGAAGTGGTGCAGCGCCGGGCGCACTTTAGCTATTCCGACTCTGCTGAAATGCTTAGCGGCAACAGCGATCTGAACGAAAAACTGCGTGAGCGCCTGGAACTGGCGGAAGCTGAACGTACCCGCGCCCGTGAAGCGCTACGCAGTCACGCCGCACAGTTAAGCCAGTACAACCAGGTCATGGCGTCGCTGAAAAGCTCCTATGACACCAAAAAAGAGCTGCTTAACGATTTACAACGTGAACTGCAGGATATTGGCGTTCGTGCGGACAGCGGTGCAGAAGAGCGCGCGCGTATTCGTCGTGATGAACTGCATGCGCAGCTCAGCAACAACCGTGCGCGCCGTAACCAACTGGAAAAAGCGTTGACCTTCTGCGAAGCGGAGATGGAAAACCTGACCCGCAGGCTGCGCAAGCTGGAACGTGATTATTTTGAGATGCGCGAGCAGGTGGTTACCGCGAAAGCCGGATGGTGTGCGGTGATGCGGATGGTGAAAGATAACGGCGTTGAACGCCGCCTGCACCGTCGTGAGCTGGCGTATCTTTCCGGTGATGAACTGCGCTCGATGTCGGATAAGGCGCTTGGTGCGCTGCGCCTGGCGGTTGCGGATAACGAACACCTGCGCGATGTACTGCGCATGTCTGAAGATCCAAAACGCCCAGAGCGTAAAATTCAGTTCTTTGTCGCGGTTTATCAGCATCTGCGTGAACGTATTCGCCAGGATATCATCCGTACCGACGATCCGGTTGAAGCGATCGAACAGATGGAGATTGAGCTGAGCCGTCTGACGGAAGAATTAACGTCTCGCGAACAGAAACTGGCGATCAGCTCTCGCAGCGTGGCGAATATCATTCGTAAGACCATTCAGCGCGAACAGAACCGTATTCGCATGCTGAACCAGGGGCTGCAAAGCGTGTCGTTTGGCCAGGTAAACAGCGTTCGTCTGAACGTCAACGTACGCGAGACGCATGCTACCTTGCTGGACGTACTTTCCGAACAGCATGAGCAGCACCAGGATCTGTTTAACAGCAATCGTCTGACCTTCTCTGAAGCGCTGGCGAAGTTGTATCAGCGTCTGAATCCGCAGATTGATATGGGGCAACGTACGCCGCAAACCATCGGTGAAGAACTGCTGGATTACCGTAACTATCTGGAAATGGAAGTTGAAGTTAACCGTGGCTCTGACGGCTGGCTGCGTGCTGAATCTGGCGCGCTGTCAACCGGTGAAGCGATCGGGACCGGGATGTCTATTCTGGTGATGGTTGTGCAAAGCTGGGAAGACGAAGGGCGTAGACTGCGCGGGAAAGATATTTCTCCTTGCCGTCTGCTGTTCCTTGATGAAGCTGCGCGACTTGATGCACGCTCTATCGCGACTCTGTTTGAACTGTGCGAGCGTCTGCAAATGCAGCTGATTATCGCAGCCCCAGAAAACATTAGCCCGGAGAAAGGCACCACCTACAAACTGGTGCGTAAAGTCTTCCAGAACACCGAACACGTTCACGTGGTAGGTCTGCGCGGGTTTGCGCCTCAGTTACCTGAGCCGCTGCCTGGCACCGAAGATGCCTCCTCGCAGGCAAGCTAAATAAAAGGCGGCTAAATGGCCGCCTTCTTTTCTTCCGAAAATTCTCAATAACTGGTGTAATTTCTTTAAACTTCTTTACATTAGGTTAGGCAAAAATTTTTTCATGTTTATATACTAAAGGTAAGCCTAACGCGTCACAGGCTTGCTCGTCATACTTCAGCTTGTATTGGCGTTTTACAGGTTCGGCCCCGCCAAAATAAGGGGAAGACATACGGCCTGGCTACTCAAAGTATGATAAAAAACAGGGGGCAAGGGATGTTGCTTAATAAAATGTGTGGTCGTCGGCTGTCGGCAATTAGTTTGTGCCTGGCCGTAACATTCGCTCCACTGTTCAATGCGCAGGCCGATGAGCCTGAAATGATCCCAGGCGATAGCTCAGCGACCGTCAGTGAACAGCCAACAGCGTTATCGCAGCCGCAGGCTCAATCTTCCGCGACGGCTATCATGGCAGGTATCCAACCGCTGCCCGAGGGCGTGTCAGTTGATAAAGCCCGCGCCGAATTACAATCTCAACTTCCAGCGGGCTTCACACCGGTTTATATGAGCCAACTGGAACTGCTGTATGCCGCACGCGAAATGAAACCGATGTGGGAAAATCGTGATGCGGTAAAAGCCTTTCAGCAACAGTTAGCTGAAGTGGCGATTGCCGGCTTTCAGCCGCAGTTCACCACCTGGGTTGCTCTACTGACTGACCCGGCAGTAACCGGTCAGGCGCGAGATATCGTGCTCTCAGATGCGATGATGGGATATCTGCACTTTATTGCCAACATCCCCGTCAAAGGTAATCGCTGGCTCTATAGCGATAAGCCCTATGCGCTGACGACGCCGCCGATTTCCGTGATCAACCAATGGCAAGTCGCGCTGGATAACGGTCAACTGACTTCGTTTGTCGCCAGCCTGGCACCGCAACATCCGCAGTACGCAGCAATGCATGAATCGCTGCTCAAACTGGTGGGTGATACGCGGCCCTGGCCGCAACTGACCAGTACCGCGACGCTGCGTCCGGGGGAGTGGAGTAACGACATCCCTGCGCTGCGTGAAATTTTGCGCCGCACCGGGATGCTGGAATCTGTTGTCAGTACGGCTGCCAAAGAAGGCCGTAGCGCTTACGATCGTGAACTTGTTGACGCGGTTAAGCGATTTCAGACGTGGCAGGGGCTTGGGGCCGATGGCGCGATTGGCCCTGCCACGCGTGACTGGCTGAACGTGACGCCCGCTCAACGTGCGGGCGTGCTGGCGTTAAATATTCAGCGCTTGCGCCTGCTGCCGGGTACGCTGTCTACCGGTATTATGGTGAATATTCCTGCCTACTCGCTGGTGTATTATCAAAACGGCAATCAGGTACTGGCCTCGCGCGTTATCGTCGGACGTCCCGATCGTAAAACGCCGATGATGAGCAGTGCGCTGAATAACGTGGTCGTTAACCCGCCGTGGAACGTGCCGCCGACGCTGGCCCGGAAGGATATTCTGCCTAAGGTTTGGAATGACCCGGGGTATCTTGAGCGTCACGGCTATACCGTAATGCGCGGCTGGAACAGCAAAGAGACGATAGATCCGTGGCAGGTTGACTGGGCCACCATCACCGCCTCCAATCTGCCGTTCCGCTTCCAGCAGGCTCCGGGAGCGCGTAACTCGCTCGGACGCTATAAATTCAATATGCCGAGTTCGGATGCTATTTATCTGCACGATACGCCGAACCACACTCTGTTCCAGAAGGATTCGCGGGCGTTAAGCTCCGGGTGCGTGCGCGTGAACAAGGCATCTGAGCTGGCGAATATGCTGCTACAGGATGCGGGGTGGAATGATACGCGCATCTCGGATGCCCTGAAGCAAGGGGATACAAGGTACGTGAATATTCGCCAGAATATCCCCGTCAACCTCTACTATCTGACCGCATTTGTTGGCCCGGATGGTCGCACGCAGTATCGTACAGATATTTACAATTACGATCAGACAGCGCGATCCAGTGCACAAATTATGTCAAAAGCTGAACAATTAATCAGATAAATGAAGCAGTTCGAGGAAAATAATTGTCGTAAGTTATGCTGGAAACGGGGCGAAATGGCTGCAAGCCCCGTATTTCCTGGGGTTGGGAGCCTTGACGTGGACTACTTAGCCAGATAAGGTTTCCCGCGTGCGCTAGAGCATACATACGATAACATTGACCTTGTAGACCTTAAAACCATGGACAAATTTGACGCTAATCGCCGCAAACTGCTGGCGCTTGGTGGCATTGCCCTCGGCGCTGCCATCTTGCCTACGCCTGCGTTTGCTACACTCTCTACCCCACGTCCGCGCATTTTGACTCTGAATAACCTGCATACCGGTGAGTCAATAAAAGCAGAGTTTTTTGATGGCAGGGGCTATATTCAGGACGAATTAGCTAAACTTAATCACTTTTTCCGTGATTTTCGTGCGAATAAAGTGAAATCCATCGATCCGGGATTGTTCGATCAACTCTTCCGTCTGCAGGGCCTGCTGGGCACGCGTAAACCCGTACAGCTTATTTCTGGTTACCGCTCTATTGATACCAATAATGAATTACGTGCGCACAGCCGCGGTGTGGCAAAGAAAAGCTACCACACGAAAGGGCAGGCCATGGATTTCCATATTGAAGGCATCGCATTAAGTAATATTCGCAAAGCTGCGTTATCTATGCGCGCAGGTGGTGTAGGATACTACCCACGCAGTAACTTTGTGCATATTGACACCGGACCGGCGCGTCATTGGTGATCCATAAGCTTAATGAAACAGGAGCCGTATGAACTATCGTATTATTCCGGTCACTGCATTCGCCCAGAACTGCTCGTTAATCTGGTGTGAGCAAACCCGTCTGGCTGCGCTGGTCGATCCCGGCGGCGATGCTGAGAAAATCAAACAGGAAGTCGATGCCAGTGGCCTGACGCTAATGCAGATCCTGCTCACCCATGGTCATCTTGATCACGTAGGTGCTGCGGCTGAACTGGCACAGCATTATGGTGTACCGGTTATTGGTCCGGAAAAAGAAGATGAGTTCTGGTTACAAGGACTTCCTGCTCAGAGTCGCATGTTTGGCCTGGGCGATTGTGAGCCGCTGACGCCCGATCGCTGGTTGAATGAAGGCGACCGGGTAAGCGTGGGTAACGTGACGTTGCAGATACTGCATTGCCCGGGCCACACGCCGGGACATGTGGTCTTCCTTGATGAACAATCGAAGCTACTGATTTCTGGTGACGTGATTTTCAAAGGCGGCGTTGGGCGCAGCGATTTTCCTCGCGGAGATCATAGTCAATTGATTGATTCGATTAAACGTAAACTGTTGCCGTTAGGCGATGACGTGACGTTTATTCCGGGTCACGGCCCACTTTCGACGTTGGGCAACGAACGGCTACATAATCCGTTCCTGCAGGATGAAATGCCAGTCTGGTAACACCGCAGATAAATGAAAAAGGCCGCTATTGCGGCCTTTTTAGTACGCGATAGATTACAGTACTGCGACAATCGCTTCGCACAGCGGCGCCATGTTATCTGGCGTCATTCCTGCTACGTTCACACGTCCGGAAGCGACGGCATAGACACCAAACTCTTCACGCAGACGCAGAACCTGCTCTTTGGTCAGGCCGCTGAATGAGAACATGCCGTTCTGTTTGATGATAAAGCTGAAATCGCGGTTCGCACCTTTCTCTTGCAGCGTATTCACAAACAGCAAACGCATGCGTTGGATGCGTTGACGCATATCAGTCAGTTCCTGCTCCCAGATAGCGCGCAGGGCATCGTTGCTCAGGATGGTTGCCACAACCGACGCACCGTGTGCTGGTGGGTTGGAATAGTTGGCACGAATGACGGATTTCATCTGGCTAAACGCGCGGTCGACGGTTTCAGCATCGGCTGCAACCAGCGTACAGGCGCCTACGCGCTCATTGTACAGACCAAAGTTCTTGGAGTAGGAGCTGGCGACGATCAGCTCTTTGTGCAGCGCAGCGAATGCGCGCAGACCTTCAGCATCTTCTTCCAGACCGCGGGCAAAGCCCTGGTATGCGAAGTCAAACAGCGGCAACCAATCTTTTTCGACAGAAAGCTGAGCCAGCGTTTGCCACTGCTCCAGCGTAGGATCGATACCGGTTGGGTTATGGCAGCAGCCGTGGAATAACACCACGTCGCCAGCCTGCGCTTCGCTGAGGCTTGCCAGCAGCGCATCAAAGTCTAATGAGTGGTTCGCGGCATCGTAATAGTTGTATTCACGAACTTCCAGACCGGCAGAGTTAAAGACGCTCTTATGGTTTGGCCAGCTTGGATTGCTCACCCATACGCGTTTAGCTGAGGTGTTTTTTGCCAGGAAATCAGCGGCCACACGCAGTGCGCCAGTGCCGCCAGGGGTCTGTGCTGTACGCGCACGTTTGTCGTTGATAAGCGAACTTTCTTTACCAAACAGTAATTCCTGAGTGCAGCGACCAAACTCTGGAATACCGTCGATGCCAAGGTAATTTTTGGTGGTTTCATTTTCCAGTATATATTGCTCGGCTTTTTTAACGCTGGTCAGTACCGGCGTTTTGCCTGTCTCATCTTTATATACACCGATCCCAAGGTTTATTTTTCCTGGGCGGTCATCGGCACGAAACAAATCAGCCAGACCCAAAATGGGGTCGGCAGGAGCGGCAGTAATGTTCTCAAACATGACGAGGTTCCATAGTGATTACAGAAGGGAAGTCCGCTATCAGGTTAACGGTAGATTTACAAAATGCCAACCGTTACTGACGAAAAGCCGAGGTGTTTTTTTAAGACGCAAGAATCCGCTAGCAGAGATAAAAAAACAGGACCGAAGTCCTGTTTTTAAGGCATTTAACAAAGAGGTCTGCTATTAGAACTGGTAAACGATACCCACTGCAACGGTGTCGTCAGAGCCTACGCCCAGTTTGTTGTCAGAATCGATCTGGTTGATGATGTAATCAACATAGGTGGACATGTTTTTGTTGAAGTAGTAAGTCGCACCCACTTCGAAGTAGTTCACCAGATCTACGTCGCCGATTCCTTCGATGTCCTTACCTTTAGATTTGGTATAGGCGAGGGACGGACGCAGGCCGAAGTCGAACTGGTACTGAGCAACCAACAGGACGTCTTCAGTTTTGTTAGCATAACCGTTAGAGATACGGGTTGCGTTACGGGTTTCGCTGTAGTTCGCCGCCAGGTAGATGTTGTTAGCATCGTATTTCACGCCGGTCGCCCACTGCTCAGCTTTCGCGCCGCGACCATAGGTCAGTTGCTCTTGCGCGTTGGTACGGTCAGCTGCACCGTAAGCACCTACGATACCGAAACCATCCATTTCGTAGCTTACGGAACCGCCAACGCCGTCACCGTTAGAGCGACGTGCGTCATCACGCTCGTTTTTGCCCAGGTACTGAACAGCGAAGTTCAGGCCTTCAACCAAACCGAAGAAGTTAGAGTTACGGTAAGTTGCGAGACCGCCGTTACGCTGGGAGAAGAACTGGTCGGAAGCAGCAGTGTCACCACCGAATTCTGGCAGCATATCGGTGTAACCCAGTGCATCGTAAACGACGCCGTAGTTACGACCGTAATCGAAGGAGCCTGCATCACCGAATTTCAGACCGGCAAACGCCAGACGGGTTTTGTTGCCATTCTGAGCATCATCACCGCCTTCAGAGTTATTGCCGCTGAACTGGTATTCCCACTGGCCGTAACCGGTCAGTTGGTCGTTAATCTGAGTTTCCCCTTTGAAACCAAGACGGGCGTAAGTCTGATCGCCATTAGGTGCGTAGGCATTGTCACCGTTGTGCTTGGAAAAATAGTGCAGACCTACTGCTTTACCGTACAGGTCTACTTTGTTGCCATCTTTGTTATAGATTTCTGCAGCGTTAGCTGCCCCGGCTACCAGCAGAGCAGGGATAACCACTGCCAGAATATTGCGCTTCATCATTATTTATTACCCTCATCGGTTTTTATATGACACCTGCCACTGCCGCCAATAATTTCCGTCAATAAAAATTTACGGAACTATTGATGAGAGTTTGGTGTCTTTATGTGTCTGACAGGCATCTTTCCATTCAAACTATCGTTTCGCTACCGTCAAAGTGCTACAAATATAAAGATTTGGTTTCAAAAAGAAAAAGTGTGTAACAAAATGTTATTTTTGTGCAACTTTGTGAACAACTTCAAATTTCAGATGTCCGTGCGCTAAAAATCACCACTTCTATTTCTATTTATATGATTTTCTTATATTTAATTTAGATAAACTCCTTTTTTCTCTGTTCTGCCATAAAGTTCATGGTTTACAGATAGCTATTTCTGGACGTCTGGAATGCCGTGCAAATGGTCAGAAAATGTACTATTTAATCAGAAAATGCTAATCCACAATAAAAACGCTGATTATTTTTTGTTCAAATATATTGCGGTGAAATATTACGTAACAGGAAGGGGGAAGGCGAAGGGTTGTGTTAAACGCGGGAGGGGGATCCCAAAACGTGAAGCGGTGACAAAAAAAGCCAGCAATGCTGGCTTTTGTATTAAAAATGCAGGGTTAGAACGTGGCGTTACGCGGGGTACGCGGGAACGGAATAACGTCACGGACGTTCTGCACGCCGGTCACGTAAGCGATCAAACGCTCAAAGCCCAAACCGAAGCCGGAATGTGGAACGGTACCGTAGCGACGCAGGTCGCGATACCACCAGTAATCTTCTTTGTTCAGACCCATTTCCAGCATACGGGCATCCAGTACGTCCAGACGCTCTTCACGCTGAGAACCACCGATGATTTCACCGATTCCCGGAGCCAGGACGTCCATTGCTGCAACGGTTTTACCGTCTTCGTTGAGGCGCATATAAAACGCTTTGATATCTTTCGGGTAGTTTTTAACGACGACCGGCGCTTTAAAGTGCTCTTCAGCAAGATAACGTTCGTGCTCAGAAGAGAGATCCACACCCCAGTAAACCGGGTTTTCGAACTGTTTGCCGCATTTTTCCAGAATGCTTACCGCGTCGGTGTAATCCACCTGCGCGAAGTCAGCCTCAATGAAACGTTCCAGGCGTGAAATCGCGTCTTTGTCGACACGTTCGGCGAAGAATTTCATATCATCCGCACGCTCAGCCAGTACGGCTTTGAACGCGTACTTCAGCATCGCTTCAGCCAGGCCTGCAACATCGTTCAGGTCGGCGAAAGCCACTTCCGGTTCCAGCATCCAGAACTCTGCCAGGTGACGACTGGTATTAGAGTTTTCTGCACGGAACGTCGGGCCAAAGGTATAAATTTTGGACAGAGCACAGGCGTAGGTTTCGCCGTTCAGCTGACCGGAAACGGTCAGGAAAGCTTCTTTACCAAAGAAGTCTTTGTCGAAATCGACTTTGCCCTGATCGTTACGCGGCAGGTTTTCCAGATCCAGCGTAGACACGCGGAACATTTCACCGGCACCTTCCGTATCGGAAGCGGTGATCAGCGGAGTCGATACCCAAAAGAAACCCTGCTCGTGGAAGAAGCGATGCAGCGCTTGCGCCAGCGTATGACGTACACGCGCGACGGCACCAATCATGTTGGTACGTGGGCGCATGTGCGCCACTTCACGCAGATACTCAATGCTGTGACGCTTAGCCGCCATTGGATAGGTATCAGGATCTTCAACCCAGCCGGCTACTTCAACCTCAGTGGCCTGAATTTCAAAGCTCTGTCCTTGTCCAGGTGATGCAACGACTTTACCCGTTACGATAACTGAACAACCCGTCGTCAGGCGCAGTACGTCCTGATTGTAATTGGGCAGAGAATTATTGATGACGGCCTGTACAGGATCAAAGCAGGAACCGTCATAAACGGCGAGGAAGGAGATGCCAGCTTTTGAATCTCGGCGGGTACGCACCCATCCGCGCACGGTGACTTCGCTGTCAACGGCTACGCGGCCCTGGAGTACGTCGGCTACAGGCACAACGCTCATAATATTCTCTCTGTTAATAGTCGGATATATAAACACATGTCCACCCGTAATGGGGGGATACCTATGTTACCTGGCATCTGCAATCAGACAAGCAGAATTCGTAGCTGGAGTGAAAGATTTCGGAAATTAGCGTGAAAAGGGAGCCAAACTGGCTCCCTGGAAGGTTTAACTGGCTTTTTTAATATGCGGCAAATCGAAGGCTTTGCGTAGCGCGCGCACGAACGCTTTATCGTGGCAGATGGTTTTACCCGGGCTATCAGATAACTTCGCCACAGGTTTGCCGTTACATTCCACCAGCTTGATTACAATATTGAGCGGCTTAACCTGGGGAATATCACAGGTTAAACGTGTGCCAATACCAAAACTCAACTGCACACGAGAAGAGAAGTGGCGGTAGAGCTCAATCGCTTTTTTCAAATCGAGGTTATCTGAAAACACCAGCGTTTTGCTCAGCGGATCAATGCCCAGTTTTTCATAATGGGCGATGGCTTTTTCACCCCATTCCACCGGGTCGCCTGAGTCATGGCGTAAACCCTGATAGCGGGTTGCAAACTCGACGCCAAAGTCGCGTAAAAACGCATCCATGGTGATGCAATCGGTCAGCGCAATGCCGAGTTGGTCAGGATATTCATTTAACCAGGCGGCCAGGGCAACGCGCTGGCTGGTGGCAAGCTCAGGGCTGATTTGCTGATGAGCCTGGAACCACTCATGCGCCTGCGTGCCCATTGGGGTTAATGACAGGCGGCGGGCCAGATCGTAGTTACTGGTGCCGACAAACCAGGGCTCTCGCTGCAGGCGTTTAACAATAGCCTGCTGTACTTCACGTGAAAAACGACGACGCGTACCGAAATCCATCAGATGGAAGCGGGACATATCGACATCTTTCGTTAAAGCAGAGAATTCTACTAGTTTGCTTTCCAGCTCATCGAGTGCCTGCGGGACGCCTGATTCGGGCGAACGGTAACGGTGTACCATCTCGCTGATAACCGCTAGCAGCGGGACTTCCCACATGATCACTTCACGCCACGGCCCGGTTAAGCGAATGTTCAGCTTCCCGTTATCATTGGTGACGCAAACCTGTTCCGGGTTATAGCGGAAATCACGTAACCAGGTGAGGTAATCAGCTTTAAAGAAAGGCAGGCCGGAGAGCCACTGGTACTCGTCCTCCTGCAGTCGCAGGTGTTGCATAGCATTCACCTGCTCACGAATAGAATCGGCATAAATACCGAGCAGGTCATCGCCACGGCAACGAAATTCAGCCGCTACTTGTACATCATAGTAGTGGTGAAAAACGGCTTGCTGCATATGCAACTTATAAGCGTCTGTATCCAGCAGCGAGTGCAGAACAGGAGAAGCGAATTGTGTCATAGGTGCGCAGTAGCATCCTCTCACGGGAGCGTTTAGTACAATAAACAACTAAGAAAACCGCTGGAGTATACCTTGTTTAGCGATTTATTGAACCCCGATCACACCATAAGCTGTCTTTCTGGTCGAGGGCAATTCGTGCCGCGTGTTATAAAAATGTAGCAAAAAGGGTGTTTGTGCCTGAAAAGATGAACATTCTGCGTAGCGCGATTTACGCAACAGGAATAGACTGAAGCCGAGACTCTACCAAAGATGCTAAAGGTTTTTTTATGACACAACAGCCACAAGCCAAATACCGTCACGACTATCGTGCGCCGGATTACCAGATTACTGATATTGACTTGACCTTTGACCTGGATGCTGAAAAAACCGTGGTCACCGCCGTGAGCCAGGCTGTCCGTCATGGCGCGTCCGATGCGCCCCTGCGCCTGAATGGTGAAGATCTGACCCTGGTGTCGATCCACGTGAACGACGAGCCGTGGGCAGAGTATAAAGAAGAAGAGGGCGCTCTGGTCATCAGTCAACTGCCGGAACGTTTTACGTTGCGTATCGTGAATGAAATTAGCCCAGCGGCCAATACCGCGCTGGAAGGACTGTACAAGTCCGGCGATGCGCTGTGCACCCAGTGTGAAGCGGAAGGGTTCCGCCATATTACCTGGTATCTCGACAGGCCGGATGTCCTGGCGCGTTTTACCACCAAAATTATCGCCGATAAAACCCAATATCCGTTCCTGCTCTCCAACGGTAACCGTGTGGCGCAGGGGGAACTGGAAAATGGTCGTCACTGGGTACAGTGGCAGGATCCGTTCCCGAAACCGTGTTATCTGTTTGCGCTGGTAGCCGGTGATTTCGACGTCCTGCGCGACACCTTTACTACCCGTTCCGGGCGTGAAGTGGCGCTGGAACTGTACGTCGATCGCGGCAACCTGGACCGCGCGCCGTGGGCGATGACCTCACTGAAAAACTCCATGAAATGGGATGAAGAGCGCTTTGGCCTCGAATATGACCTCGACATTTATATGATTGTCGCGGTCGATTTCTTCAACATGGGGGCGATGGAGAATAAAGGTCTGAACATCTTTAACTCCAAATATGTGCTGGCACGTACCGATACCGCCACCGACAAAGACTACCTGGATATTGAGCGCGTCATCGGTCACGAATATTTCCACAACTGGACCGGCAACCGCGTGACCTGTCGCGACTGGTTCCAGTTGAGCCTGAAAGAGGGGCTAACCGTGTTCCGCGATCAGGAGTTCAGTTCCGATCTCGGCTCACGCGCGGTAAACCGGATCAGCAATGTGCGCACCATGCGCGGCCTGCAGTTTGCCGAAGATGCCAGCCCAATGGCGCATCCTATCCGTCCGGATATGGTTATTGAAATGAACAACTTCTATACCCTGACCGTGTACGAAAAGGGCGCTGAAGTTATTCGTATGATCCACACCCTGCTCGGTGAGGCTAACTTCCAGAAAGGGATGCAGTTGTACTTTGAGCGTCATGACGGCAGCGCTGCAACCTGTGATGATTTCGTGCAGGCGATGGAAGATGCGTCCAACGTCGATCTTTCGCATTTCCGCCGCTGGTACAGTCAGTCCGGTACGCCGATTCTGACCGTGCGTGATGACTACAATCCATCCACTGAGCAGTACACGCTGACTATCAGCCAGCGCACGCCGGCCACGCCGGATCAGGCCGAAAAACAACCGCTGCATATTCCTTTCGCCCTCGAGTTGTATGACAACGAAGGGAAAGTGATCCCGCTGCAAAAAGGCGGGCACCCGGTGAATTCCGTACTCAATGTCACCCAGACTGAGCAGACGTTTGTCTTTGATAATGTCTACTTCCAGCCGGTTCCGGCACTGCTGTGCGAATTTTCCGCACCGGTAAAACTGGAATACAAATGGAGCGATCAGCAACTGACCTTCCTGATGCGTCATGCACGTAACGATTTCTCTCGTTGGGACGCGGCGCAAAGCTTGCTGGCGACCTATATTAAGCTCAACGTAGCCCGCCATCAGCAGGGACAGCCGCTGTCGCTGCCGGTACACGTGGCCGATGCATTCCGGGCGATTTTGCTGGATGAGAAAATCGATCCGGCACTGGCGGCAGAGATTCTGACGCTGCCTTCGGTGAATGAAATTGCTGAACTGTTCGACATCATCGATCCGGTGGCGATAACGGAAGTACGTGAAGCGTTAACTCGCACGCTGGCGGCCGAACTGGCTGATGAATTCCTCGCCATCTATAACGCTAATCATCTTGATGAGTACCGCGTTGAGCATGCCGATATTGGCAAGCGTACGCTACGTAATGCCTGCCTGCGTTTCCTGGCCTTTGGCGAAACCCATCTGGCCGACACGCTGGTCAGCAAGCAGTACCGTGAAGCAAACAATATGACCGATGCGCTGGCGGCGCTGTCCGCGGCAGTCGCGGCGCAACTGCCTTGCCGCGACACGCTAATGCAGGAGTATGACGATAAGTGGCATCATGACGGTCTGGTGATGGACAAATGGTTTATCCTGCAATCCACCAGCCCGGCGAGAAACGTGCTGGAAACGGTACGTGGCTTACTGAAGCACCGTTCCTTCAGTATGAGTAACCCGAACCGAATCCGATCTCTGATTGGCGCCTTTGCGGGCAGCAACCCGGCGGCATTCCATGCGGAAGATGGCAGCGGCTATCAGTTCCTGGTCGACATGCTGACTGAACTCAATAGCCGTAACCCGCAGGTGGCGTCACGTCTGATTGAGCCGCTGATTCGCTTAAAACGGTATGATGCAAAACGTCAGACGCAGATGCGCGCGGCGCTGGAACAGCTGAAAGGTCTGGAGAATCTCTCCGGCGATCTGTTCGAGAAGGTAACCAAAGCGTTAGCCTGAATCGTTGACCTGTCGTTTTGTAAGCCGGATTAGGCGGTAACGCCGCTATCCGGCAAAAGGCCCGGTGGCGCTTGCGCTTACTGGGCCTGATTTTTCTGAATGCTTATCCATGCCGGCGGATCGGCTGTTCCGTTTCGCTACGCTGCATTACCCGGTTCAACACTTCTGCTTCCAGCTCTGCCAGACGCACCGAACCAATCCGGCGTGGTCGCGCAATATCCACCGTTAAATCCAGTCCGATTTTTCCATCTTCAATAAGCAACACGCGATCGGCCATTGCCACCGCTTCACTGACGTCATGGGTGACCAGCAGTACGGTAAAGCCGTGCTCTTGCCATAAAGAGACAATCAGCTCCTGCATTTCAAGGCGGGTTAAGGCATCCAGCGCACCGAGAGGTTCATCCAGCAGCAGCAGACCGGGACGATGAATTAATGCCCGCGCCAGGGCCACGCGCTGTTTTTGTCCACCGGACAGGGCGGCAGGCCATTCCTGAGCACGATTCTCCAGCCCAACTGCGGCCAGCGCGTCCCGGGCCGCATCGCGCCAGTGACCTTTCAGACCCAGACCCACATTATCGATAACCGTCTTCCAGGGCAGCAGACGCGCATCCTGAAACATCATTCGCGTATCCTCCTGAATTTCTGCCAGCGGGGTGGTTCCGGCAAGTAATGCACCTGAGGTGGGAGACTCCAGCCCAGCCAGCAGACGCAGCAACGTGCTTTTTCCTCCTCCGCTGCGGCCAACCACGGCAACAAACTGTCCGGCCTGAATGTGCAAATCTAACTGATTGAGCACCGTATTGGCGGCGTATTGTTTCGTCACGGCACTCAGTAAAAGCGGCGTGCCTTGGTTCAAACGAGCGGTATTCATACGGTAGCCTCCTTCACATGGTAAGCCGGGTTCCAGCGCAGCCAGATTCGCTCCAGCCATTGGGCGCTGACGTCGGCAAGTTTGCCGAGCAGGGCGTAGAGAATAATGGCCACCACGACCACATCGGTTTGCAGAAATTCGCGGGCGTTCATTGCCAGGTAACCAATGCCGGCATTGGCTGAAATGGTTTCCGCGACAATAAGCGTCAACCACATCAGCCCGAGAGCAAAACGCACGCCAACCATAATCGAGGGCAGGGCACCGGGGAGGATCACATGAATAAATAGTGAAAAACCAGACAACCCATAGCTGCGAGCCATCTCTACCAGACCGCGATCGATATTGCGGATCCCATGCCAGGTGTTGATGTAAATCGGAAAAAGCGTGCCCAGCGCGACGAGAAAGATCTTGGCGGATTCATCAATGCCGAACCACAAAATCACCAGTGGGATCAGCGCCAGATGCGGCACGTTACGCAGCATCTGCACCGAAGTATCCAGCAGGCGTTCTCCCCACCGCGAAAGACCGCTAATCAGTCCCAGCGTCAGGCCAATCGATCCGCCGATGGAGAAGCCTACCAGCGCACGCCAGGAGCTGATCGCCAGATGCTGCCAAAGCTCGCCGCTGGCGGAAAGCGTCCAGAAGGCTTCGACAACGCCCTCCGGAGAGGGCAGGATGCGGGTGGACAACCAGCCCATTGATGATGCGAGCTGCCAGAGCGCGACCAACCCAACCGGTAAAAACCAGGGCGCGAGGCGCAGTAACCACCTGTTTTTCGGCGTTGCCATCAGCAGGCTCCTTAGCTTTGCGCGATTTTGCGTGGGATAAATTCGTTTGCCACCGCTTCGCCTTGTTGATGCTGGCGCTGCGGCTGTGGAATTTCTGGTATAGCGACATCCAGATGTGGGAACAGCAGCTCGCCAACCTTGTATGCCTCTTCCAGATGTGGATACCCGGACAACACAAAACTGTCGATTCCCAGTGCGGCATACTCGTTGATACGCGCCGCGACCGTCGGACCATCTCCGACCAGCGCGGTACCCGCGCCACCGCGCACCAGTCCTACTCCTGCCCACAGGTTTGGGCTGATTTCCAGTTTGTCGCGTTTACCGTTGTGCAGTGCAGCCATTCGCTGCTGACCAACCGAATCCGTTCTTGAGAAGGCGGCCTGGGCTTTGGCAATGGTGTCGTCATCCAGATGGGCTATCAGACGATCCGCTGCCTGCCACGCCTCTTGCGTTGTCTCCCGGACGATCACATGTAGACGAATACCAAAGCGGATTTTGCGCCCGAGCGCCGCCGCTTTGGCCCGCACCTGTTCAATCTTCTCTTTCACCTGTTCAGGCGGCTCGCCCCAGGTCAGATAGAGATCAACCTGTTCGGCAGCAAGATCTTGTGCAACATCAGACGAACCGCCGAAATAAAGCGGTGGCCGGGGTTGTTGTACAGGAGGGAAAAACAGTTTCGCGCCGCGGACATGAATGTGTTTGCCGTTGAAATCCACGGTTTCACCTTGCAGCAAACGCCGCCAGACCTGAGTGAATTCAGCAGAGGCTTCATAGCGCTCGGTGTGATCAAGGAACACGCCGTCACCCGCTAGCTCTTGTGGATCGCTGCCGGTTACCAGGTTGAATAACGCCCGGCCGTTAGAGAGTCTGTCGAGCGTCGCGGCCTGGCGGGCGGCGACCGTCGGCGAGGTTACGCTTGGACGAAGCGCGACCAGAAACTTTAATCGCTGGGTGACCGGGATCATCGACGCGGCGACCAGCCAGGCATCTTCACAGGAGCGACCGGTTGGGATCAGAACGCCAGTAAATCCCAGACGATCGGCTGTTTGCGCAATTTGTTGCAAATAACCGTGATCGACCGGGCGCGAACCTTCTTCCGTCCCCAGATAATGACCGTCACCGTGGGTGGGTAAAAACCAGAACATGTTCAGACTCATAATTTTTCTCCTGCCTGCTGAGTGGGTTGCCAGATACGCTGGCGAATATCGATTTTTTTCGGCACCAGACGGTTGTCATAAAACAGATCCGCGGTTTGTTGTTGTAGGGCGGCAACCGAGGCGCTGACGGGCGTAATGGTGGTTGGCGGACGGTGATCCAGATAAGACGCAATTACCGGCTCGGGCAGACCCATGGTTTTAGCCAGCAGAGTAATACTTTGCTGGCGTTGGCTGAGAGTTAACGCATCCGCCTGGCTAAAGGTATCCAGTACGCCAAGAACAAAAGCGCTATTTTTTTCGGCATAAGGACGTGCAGCGAGATAAAACGAACCGGTCTGCTTGAGGTCTGAGCCGTCTTTCAGCACGCGCACATCACCTTGCAGTAATGCGGCCGAATAGTAAGGATCCCAGATAGCCCACGCATCGACGTTTCCTTGCTGGAAGGCTGCTCGCGCATCGGCGGGGGTCAGATAAGTCGGTTGAATATCGGTAAATTTCAACCCTGCCTGTTGCAGCGCCCTGAGCAGTAAATTGTGGGCGCTGGAACCTTTCTGGAAGGCGACTTTATGCCCTTTGAGCTGCGCAACGCTCTGGATCGGGCTATTTTTCGGCACCAGAATCACTTCGGCTTTCGGTTTGGGCGGTTCGACGCCCACATAAACCAGATCGGCTCCGGCGGCCTGGGCGAAAATTGGCGGAATGTCACCGGTACTGCCGAGATCGATACTGCCGATATTGAGTGCTTCCAGCATTTGCGGTCCAGCCGGGAACTCAATCCACGAGATTTTGGTCTGTGGGTAGCGTTTCTCCAGTAGCTGATGACTTTTTGCCAGCACCATGCTGACGCTTCCTTTCTGATACCCAATGCGCAGGGCATCCGGAGCCGATTCTGCGGCATGCACCAAGGATGACAGTGACAGCAGCCCGGTTAATGCCAGCCATGAGGTATGACGCTTGAGCAGATTAAGCATGGGCGGCACCTCGCAGGGCGTTCAGTTGCGGGAGTTGGAGATCGCGACGATGCAACGCCAGCCAGAAAGTGTCGAGCGCACTGTCCAGGCGCTGCTGCAGGTTGGGCGTAAACTGCGGTTTATGCTGATAGTCGATGACCTGTGAATCATCGGCAAACACGCCGTGCAGGATCTCCTGAGCCTTTAGCGCGCTCAGCACCGGTTTCAGCGCGTAATCGACGGCCAGTAAATGCGCCACGCTGCCGCCGGTCGCCAGCGGCAAAACCACTTTTCCTTCCAGCGCCCGCTCGGGGAGCAGATCGAGCAGCGTTTTCAGTGCGCCAGAGTAAGCTGCTTTGTAGACCGGCGTTGCGACAATCAGCCCGTCAGCATCCTGTAGTTGTTCGATAAATGTCTTCAGCGCCGGACTGTCAAAACGGGCATAGATCAGGTCTTCCGGGGCAAAGTTGTGCAGGTTCCAGTGAAAGACTTCGACATCCTGGCCGTTCAATTTTTCTCGGGCATATTCCAGCAACGCGCTGGAGCGAGAGGGAAAGCGTGGGCTTCCCGCCAGAGTGATGACGCGCATAATGTTATTCTCCCCTTATAACCAATTGTTTGCTTTTGATTAACATTGATAACAATTTGTGCAGTCTGGCAGAGAGACTTTGTTTATCGAAATGATTTATACGGGATAGAAAAGTTGAAAAATGAATAAAAAGGAGGAAGCAGGAAAACGATTGCTATTTATTGCCGCAGGTCAATTCCCTTTTTGCTCGCGATCGCACATAATACGCCCCCGGTTTGCACACCGGGAATCCAGGAGAGTTCATGTACTACCCCTTCGTTCGTAAAGCCCTTTTCCAGCTCGATCCAGAGCGCGCTCATGAATTGACATTCCAGCAATTACGTCGCATTACCGGCACGCCGCTCGAAGCGCTTGTCCGCCAGAAAGTACCCGCAAAACCGGTTACCTGTATGGGGCTGACGTTTAAAAATCCACTCGGGCTTGCTGCCGGACTGGATAAAGACGGGGAGTGCATTGATGCGCTCGGCGCGATGGGATTTGGTTCCATTGAGATTGGTACCGTGACGCCGCGTCCTCAGCCGGGTAATGATAAACCACGTCTGTTTCGTCTGGTCGATGCAGAAGGTTTGATCAACCGCATGGGGTTTAATAACCTGGGGGTTGATAACCTGGTTGAGAACGTTAAAAAATCGCATTTTGACGGTATTCTGGGGATTAATATTGGTAAGAATAAAGATACTCCGGTAGAAAACGGCAAAGATGACTATCTGATTTGTATGGAAAAAGTCTATGCTTATGCTGGTTATATCGCGATTAATATCTCTTCACCGAATACGCCGGGATTACGTACGCTGCAATATGGTGAGGCGTTGGATGATCTTCTGACGGCAATTAAAAATAAGCAAAATGATCTGCAAGCGATCCACCATAAATATGTTCCAGTGGCGGTTAAGATCGCACCGGATCTTTCTGTGGAAGAACTGATCCAGGTTGCTGACAGTTTAGTTCGTCATAATATTGATGGCGTAATTTCGACTAACACCACTCTCGATCGTTCTCTCGTTCAGGGAATGAAAAATTGCGATCAAATGGGTGGCCTGAGCGGTCGACCGTTACAATTAAAAAGTACAGAAATTATTCGCCAGTTGTCTCAGGAATTAAAAGGTCAGCTGCCGATTATTGGGGTTGGTGGTATCGACTC
>NZ_JAOWDD010000029.1:0-5367 GCF_030336655.1 Citrobacter sp. Cb041
AACTCAGAAGTGAAACGCCGTAGCGCCGATGGTAGTGTGGGGTCTCCCCATGCGAGAGTAGGGAACTGCCAGGCATCAAACAAGTGAAGAAGCCCATCCTGCCGGATGGGCTTTTTTGCGTCTGCAGGGAGTGAAAACTGCCGGATACGGCGCCTGTAAACCTTATTCTTACTGTGATTGCAGCCTCATCGGTTGCAAAGCAACATCCTAAGCTTCCATAACACAAGCCATCCTGCTGCATATACGGTAAACTAAGCGCGATTTTGCATCAGGAAAGCGTCTATGAATCACTCCCTTAAAGCCTGGAACACCTTCGGTATCGATCAACACGCTAATGTGCTTGTCTGTGTCGAAAATGAGCAACAACTACTAAATGCCTGGCAATCAGCCAATGCATCACATCATCCAGTGCTAATCCTGGGCGAAGGGAGTAACGTCCTGTTTCTTGATGCCTTCCATGGAACGGTGATCGTCAACCGTATCAAGGGAATAGCGATTACAGAACAACCTGATGCGTGGCATTTGCACGTAGGCGCGGGTGAAAACTGGCATCATCTGGTAGAGCATACGCTGCAGCAAAGCATGCCCGGGCTGGAAAATCTGGCGCTGATCCCCGGCTGCGTGGGTTCATCGCCAATCCAGAATATTGGTGCCTATGGCGTAGAACTGCGGCGCATCTGTGAATACGTGGACTGCGTAGAGCTTTCGACCGGCAAACATCTGCGCGTCAGCGCCGCAGAATGCCGATTTGGTTACCGTGACAGTATCTTCAAACATGAGTATCAGGATCGTTTTGCGATTGTAGCTGTTGGTCTGCGCTTACCTAAACAGTGGCAACCCGTTCTCACATACGGTGACCTGACGCGTCTTGATCCTGCCACGGTAACGCCTCGGCAGGTTTTTGATTCTGTTTGCCATATGCGCACCACAAAACTGCCCGATCCAAAAGTAAACGGTAATGCGGGGAGCTTCTTTAAAAACCCGGTTGTCACCGCGGACATTGCGCAGGAGCTCCTGGCGAAATTCCCGACTGCACCTCATTACCCGCAGGCTGATGGCTCTGTGAAACTGGCTGCTGGCTGGCTTATCGATCAATGTCAGCTAAAAGGCATGCGCATTGGTGGCGCAGCGGTACATCAGCAGCAGGCACTGGTGCTGATCAATGCAGGCCATGCTACGAGTCAGGATGTGGTGCAGCTGGCGCATCACGTACGCCAAAAAGTCGGTGAGAAATTCAATGTTTGGCTTGAACCGGAAGTCCGGTTTATTGGCCCACTGGGTGAAGTGAATGCCGTGGAGATCGTTGCATGAAGGATAATACCGTCCCCCTGACGCTTATTTCATTATTAGCCGATGGCGAATTTCACTCTGGTGAGCAACTCGGTGAAAAGCTGGGAATGAGCCGTGCGGCAATCAATAAACATGTCCAGACGCTACGTGACTGGGGTGTTGATGTATTTACTGTCCCTGGTAAAGGATACAGCTTACCTGAACCTATCCAGCTATTAGATTCATCACTTATTTATTCTCAGATGGATGGCGGGAATATAACGGTCCTACCGGTTATCGACTCAACCAATCAGTACCTGATGGATCGAATTGGTCAACTGGAGTCAGGGGATGCCTGCGTCGCTGAGTATCAGCAGGCCGGTCGTGGTCGTCGTGGACGTAAATGGTTCTCTCCCTTTGGCGCCAATTTGTACCTTTCAATGTTCTGGCGACTGGAACAAGGACCGGCAGCCGCGATTGGCCTGAGCCTGGTGATTGGTATTGTCATGGCTGAGGTTTTACGCCATCTGGGCGCGGATAAAGTGCGTGTTAAATGGCCGAACGACCTCTATTTGCTCGACCGTAAACTGGCAGGGATCCTGGTTGAACTCACCGGAAAAACGGGCGATGCCGCACAGATTGTTATTGGGGCGGGTATAAACATGTCCATGCGTCGGGTTGAGGAGAATGTGGTTAATCAAGGCTGGATTAATCTGCAGGAAGCGGGCATTACCATTGACCGCAATACTCTGGCTGCCCGACTGATCCGCGAGTTGCGCGCTGCCCTGATACTGTTTGAGCATGAGGGCCTGGCGCCGTATTTGTCCCGCTGGAGGGCGCTGGATAACTTTATCGACCGTCCAGTTAAACTCATTATTGGTGATAAAGAAATATTTGGCGTATCTCGTGGAATAGATGCGCAAGGTGCATTACTACTCGAACAAAATGGCGTGATAAAACCCTGGATGGGTGGGGAAATATCGCTTAGAAGCGCTGAATAATAAGAAGGGGAGCTATGGCTCCCCTTTATTTTTTATTTTCGTAATCTGACTTGCTCAACGGCATGATTGGCGCTTTTCGTCATGATTAAGCTGGCTCGCTCACGCGTTGGTAAAATATTCTGTTTTAAATTCAACCAGTTGATTTCTTTCCATAGCGATGTGGCCGTGTTGATTGCCTCGTCTTCCGACAATTTCGCATAGTTATGGAAATAAGAGTCTGGGTTGGTAAATGCCCCTTCGCGGAATTTCAGGAAGCGGTTGATATACCACGTCTGGAGTAATTCTTCTGGCGCATCAACATAAATAGAAAAGTCGACAAAGTCAGAAACAAATACATGATGTGGATCGTGAGGATAGTCCATCCCGCTTTGTAATACATTGAGCCCTTCGAGGATTAATATGTCGGGCTGGGCAACGGTTTTGTCGCCATCAGGGATCACATCATAAATCAGATGAGAATAGACCGGTGCCGTAACGTTGGGGACGCCAGACTTTAGATCGGAAACGAATTTAACCAGACGGTGCATATCATAGGACTGAGGAAAGCCTTTCTTCTTCATGAGCCCACGATCTTTCAACACCTGGTTAGGATGAAGAAAACCGTCAGTAGTGATCAGCTCAACCTTACGATGCTCGGGCCAGCGACTCAGCAACGCTTGCAACACACGTGCAGTCGTACTTTTGCCGACGGCGACGCTGCCAGCAATGCTAATAATATAAGGAATACGTTCGCCGTTGGTGCCTAAAAATTGCTCCAGCACAGCCTGACGCCGCAGGTTCGAACTGATGTAAAAATTTAGCAAACGCGATAATGGTAAATAAATCTCAGCAACTTCTTCCAGCGATAAGTCTTCGTTAATGCCTTTCAGACGAGCAATCTCTTCCTCGGTCAGAGTCATCGGCACGGAATCACGAAGCGCAGCCCACTGGTTGCGATCAAACTGTAGGTAAGGCGACGTTAACGCTTGCTCTTTTATACTCATACGCATGGTCTGGCTGTCATTGCTATATCAGGTCTGCGGTAAAAAACGAAATCATCCCCGGTACGCAATGGCACGCACATTTCAGTTAATTTGGACAATGGGCAGGAGGGTAACACCAGATGGGAGGGAATAATAAGAAAAAATCGTCCCCTGAAACGCAATGTGACGGCTATTCCAGATGTATAAAGATGCACTTTCTCTCTATTGATAACGGCATGCTGGAGCAAAATGCCTTCTGGGAGCGCGGCTGACGTTGGAAATTTGTTCAATTCGAAGAAGAAATAGATTATTTATCGGTCGTATAGCGCAAAATGTGAGCGATAGAACATTTTATGCAATTTTTTAGTTGCATGAGTGCGCATGTCTCCATAAAATGCGCGCTACTTGATGCCGACTTAGCTCAGTAGGTAGAGCAACTGACTTGTAATCAGTAGGTCACCAGTTCGATTCCGGTAGTCGGCACCATCAAGTCCGGTGGGGTTCCCGAGCGGCCAAAGGGAGCAGACTGTAAATCTGCCGTCACAGACTTCGAAGGTTCGAATCCTTCCCCCACCACCACTTTCTGGCAGCGTTATCGCCGCCTGAGTTGGTTAAAAATTAATCAGCTCGAATAAAAAAGAGAGAAATCTCTTTTTTATTACAGAAAGAACTGGGTAGCCGAGTTTCAGGATGCGGGCATCGTATAATGGCTATTACCTCAGCCTTCCAAGCTGATGATGCGGGTTCGATTCCCGCTGCCCGCTCCAGACGTGCTGATATGGCTCAGTTGGTAGAGCGCACCCTTGGTAAGGGTGAGGTCCCCAGTTCGACTCTGGGTATCAGCACCACTTCACTTCTCCTTCCCGTTTCTCTCTGTTTACTTTTAAAAGCATTCAACAGCTCAGGCATATGGCCTGGTTGATGTGGTGATATCACCGATTTATCCGTGTCTTAGAGGGACAATCGATGTCTAAAGAAAAATTTGAACGTACAAAACCGCACGTTAACGTCGGTACTATCGGCCACGTTGACCATGGTAAAACAACGCTGACCGCTGCAATCACTACCGTACTGGCTAAAACCTACGGCGGTGCTGCTCGTGCATTCGACCAGATCGATAACGCGCCGGAAGAAAAAGCTCGTGGTATCACCATCAACACTTCTCACGTTGAATATGACACCCCGACTCGCCACTACGCACACGTAGACTGCCCGGGCCACGCCGACTATGTTAAAAACATGATCACCGGTGCTGCGCAGATGGACGGCGCGATCCTGGTTGTTGCTGCGACTGACGGCCCGATGCCGCAGACTCGTGAGCACATCCTGCTGGGTCGTCAGGTAGGCGTTCCGTACATCATCGTGTTCCTGAACAAATGCGACATGGTTGATGACGAAGAGCTGCTGGAACTGGTAGAAATGGAAGTTCGTGAACTTCTGTCTCAGTACGATTTCCCGGGTGACGACACTCCGATCGTTCGTGGTTCTGCTCTGAAAGCGCTGGAAGGCGAAGCAGAGTGGGAAGCGAAAATCATCGAACTGGCTGGCTTCCTGGATTCTTACATCCCGGAACCAGAGCGTGCGATTGACAAGCCGTTCCTGCTGCCTATCGAAGACGTATTCTCCATCTCCGGTCGCGGTACCGTTGTTACCGGTCGTGTAGAGCGCGGTATCATCAAAGTTGGTGAAGAAGTTGAAATCGTTGGTATCAAAGAGACTGCTAAGTCTACCTGTACTGGCGTTGAAATGTTCCGCAAACTGCTGGACGAAGGCCGTGCTGGTGAGAACGTTGGTGTTCTGCTGCGTGGTATCAAACGTGAAGAAATCGAACGTGGTCAGGTCCTGGCTAAGCCGGGCTCTATCAAGCCGCACACCAAGTTCGAATCTGAAGTGTACATTCTGTCCAAAGACGAAGGCGGCCGTCATACTCCGTTCTTCAAAGGCTACCGTCCGCAGTTCTACTTCCGTACTACTGACGTGACTGGTACCATCGAACTGCCGGAAGGCGTTGAGATGGTAATGCCGGGCGACAACATCAAAATGGTTGTTACCCTGATCCACCCAATCGCGATGGACGACGGTCTGCGTTTCGCAATCCGTGAAGGCGGCCGTACTGTTGGTGCGGGCGTTGTTGC
>NZ_JAOWDD010000030.1:0-32949 GCF_030336655.1 Citrobacter sp. Cb041
CATTATAGGGAGTTTCCTGCGGCCCGCAACCCTTAAATTGCAGAAAAATGACTGACCGCTGCATTCCACAGCAAAACCCCACCTTATACCCATTTACACACAGAGTTATCCACAAACCACGCGATCGTTTGTGCACTTCTCTGTTTATATGAGCATCCTTCAACGGAAAAAGAAGAGGTCAAAATCGAAAATTAAAAATTCGCGAGCGTTGCGCAAACGTTTTCGTTACAATGTCCCCGCACAACAAGGATGCCCCGTAAGGGGCGTTAGCTGAGTTTTTAGCCAAGAATTCACCTAACGCTCTCTGTAATAGTCAAATCCAGGGGATTTACCATGCAACAACGTCGTCCAGTCCGCCGCGCTCTGCTCAGTGTTTCTGACAAGGCCGGTATCATCGAATTCGCTCAGGCACTTTCCGCACGCGGTGTGGAGCTGCTGTCTACAGGTGGCACTGCGCGCCTGTTGGCTGAGAAAGGCCTGCCAGTGACCGAAGTTTCCGATTACACCGGCTTCCCGGAAATGATGGATGGACGCGTAAAGACCCTGCATCCGAAAGTCCACGGCGGCATTCTTGGTCGTCGCGGTCAGGACGACGGGATTATGGAACAGCACGGCATCGCACCTATCGACATGGTGGTTGTTAACCTGTACCCGTTCGCCGAGACCGTTGCCCGTGAAGGCTGCTCGCTGGAAGATGCGGTAGAAAACATTGATATCGGCGGCCCGACGATGGTGCGTTCCGCTGCCAAAAACCATAAAGATGTGGCTATCGTTGTGAAGAGCAGCGACTACGCCGCCATTATTAAAGAGATGGATGCCAACGACGGTTCTCTGACCCTCGACACGCGTTTCGACCTCGCGATTAAAGCCTTCGAACACACCGCCGCTTACGACAGCATGATCGCCAACTACTTCGGTAGCATGGTTCCGGCCTACCACGGCGAAAGCAAAGAAGCCGCCGGTCGCTTTCCACGTACACTGAACCTGAACTTCATTAAGAAGCAGGATATGCGCTACGGCGAGAACAGCCACCAACAGGCTGCCTTCTATATAGAAGAGAATGTTAAAGAAGCGTCCGTTGCCACCGCGCAGCAGGTACAGGGCAAAGCACTTTCCTACAACAACATCGCCGATACCGATGCGGCGCTGGAGTGCGTAAAAGAATTCAACGAGCCAGCCTGTGTGATCGTCAAACACGCTAACCCGTGCGGCGTGGCTGTCAGTACCTCTATTCTCGATGCTTACGACCGCGCCTATAAAACCGACCCGACCTCCGCGTTCGGCGGCATCATCGCCTTCAACCGCGAACTGGATGCCGAAACTGCTCAAGCCATCATTTCCCGTCAGTTCGTGGAAGTGATCATCGCGCCATCCGCAACCGAAGACGCACTGAAAATCACCGCCGCCAAACAGAACGTCCGCGTGCTGACCTGCGGTCAGTGGGCACAACGTGTGCCGGGCCTGGACTTCAAACGCGTTAACGGCGGTCTGCTGGTTCAGGATCGTGACCTGGGTATGGTGAGCGAAGGTGAACTGCGCGTAGTTTCCAAACGTCAGCCGACTGAACAGGAACTGCGCGATGCGCTGTTCTGCTGGAAAGTAGCTAAATTTGTAAAATCCAACGCCATTGTTTACGCCAAAGAGAACATGACTATCGGCATAGGCGCAGGCCAGATGAGCCGCGTATATTCCGCAAAAATCGCCGGAATTAAAGCCGCCGACGAAGGTCTGGAAGTTCAAGGTTCCTCTATGGCATCCGACGCCTTCTTCCCGTTCCGCGATGGGATTGATGCCGCCGCCGCCGCCGGTGTGACCTGCGTGATCCAGCCGGGCGGTTCTATCCGTGATGATGAAGTCATTGCTGCCGCCGACGAGCACGGCATAGCGATGGTGTTCACCGACATGCGCCACTTCCGCCATTAATCCACGGAGCAGACGATGAAAGTATTAGTGATTGGCAACGGCGGGCGCGAACACGCGCTGGCCTGGAAAGCGGCGCAGTCGCCAAAAGTCGAAACGGTATTTGTCGCACCAGGCAACGCGGGCACCGCGCTGGAACCTGCGCTGCAAAACGTGGCAATCGGCGTGACCGATATTCCGGCGCTGCTGAGCTTTGCCCAAAATGAGAAGATCGATCTGACCATCGTTGGCCCAGAAGCGCCTCTGGTAATTGGCGTGGTCGATGCGTTTCGCGCTGCCGGTCTGAAAATCTTCGGCCCAACCGAAGGTGCAGCACAGTTGGAAGGCTCCAAAGCCTTCACCAAAGATTTCCTTGCACGTCATAACATTCCGACGGCGGAGTATCAGAACTTCACCGAGATTGAGCCTGCGCTGGCCTATCTGCGTGAGAAAGGCGCGCCGATCGTTATCAAGGCCGACGGCCTGGCCGCCGGTAAAGGCGTTATCGTCGCGATGACGCTGGAGGAAGCCGAAGCCGCCGTTCATGACATGCTGGCAGGTAACGCTTTTGGCGATGCGGGCCACCGTATCGTTATCGAAGAGTTCCTTGACGGTGAAGAAGCGAGCTTTATCGTGATGGTTGACGGCGAGCACGTGCTGCCAATGGCCACCAGCCAGGACCACAAACGCGTGGGCAACGGCGATACCGGTCCGAATACCGGCGGTATGGGCGCTTACTCACCTGCACCGGTGGTGACTGACGACGTTCATCAGCGCACCATGGAACGCATCATCTGGCCAACCGTAAAAGGCATGGCAGCGGAAGGGAACACTTACACCGGTTTCCTGTACGCAGGTCTGATGATCGACAAACAGGGCAACCCGAAGGTTATCGAGTTCAACTGCCGCTTCGGCGATCCGGAAACCCAACCGATTATGCTGCGTATGAAATCGGATCTGGTGGAGCTGTGCCTTGCCGCCTGTGACGGCAAGCTGGATGAGAAAACCTCTGAGTGGGACGAACGCGCCTCTTTGGGCGTAGTGATTGCCGCAGGGGGTTATCCGGGCAACTACAATACTGGCGATGAGATCCACGGCCTGCCGCTGGAAGAAGTCGCTGACGGTAAAGTGTTCCACGCGGGCACCAAACTGTCTGCTGACGATCGCGTGCTGACCAACGGCGGTCGCGTCCTGTGCGCCACCGCGCTGGGCAACACCGTTGCCGAGGCGCAGCAGCGTGCCTACGCCCTGATGACCGACATCCGTTGGGACGGCAGCTTCAGCCGTAACGACATCGGCTGGCGCGCCATCGAACGTGAGCAAAACTAACGGCTGAGCTTAGCCAGCAGCGTTTTGCGCGTAATACCTAACTGACGGGCGGCTTCGGTTTTATTGCCGCCCGTTTTTTCCAGCGCCGCCAGAATCACTTCTTTTTCGACATCCACCAGCGGTTGGATCTCGCCACTGTATTCCGTTTTTATCGGTGTCGCGGCAATCGCCATCGGCAGCTCGCGTTCGGAAATATATTCCCCCGTTAGCAGCACCACCGAACGCTCAATCGCATTTTCCAGCTCACGGATATTGCCCGGCCAGTCATAGTGGATCAGCAGATCCATCGCCTGCGGAGTAAAGCCTTTCACCGCTTTTCGATTACGTGTGGCAAAACGCTGGAGAAAATGTTCGGCCAGCAGCGGAATATCTTCCCGACGCTGGCACAGCGCAGGCATTTCAATAGTGATGACGTTCAGGCGATAGTAGAGATCCTGACGAAAGTGCCCGGCGTTCACTTCCTCCGCCAGATCGCGATGTGTGGCAGCGATCAGCCGGACATCAACCGCAATAGTCTGGTTGCTGCCAACCCGTTGCACTTCTCGCTCCTGGATTGCCCGCAGCAGACGCACCTGCATTAGCGGTGAGATATCGCCAATTTCATCAAGAAATAACGTGCCGCCTTCGGCTTCCACAAAGCGCCCTTCCCGCCGCTTATCCGCGCCGGTAAACGCGCCTTTCTCATGTCCAAAAAGTTCGGACTCCAGCAGCGATTCATTAAGCGACGCACAGTTCAGCGTCACCAGCGGTTTATCACAGCGGGCACTGCTGGCATGCAGCGCCCGGGCCACCAGCTCTTTCCCCGTACCGGAGTCTCCGTGAATGAGCACCGTTGCATCCGAGGGCGCAACCATCGCGATTTCATTGATCAACTGCTGCATCGCCGGACTGCTGCCAATCATGCCAAACTGCGCAGCCGACCCTGACGGCAGTTCAGCGCCCGTTTCCCGCGTATGCGCCAGCGCCTTTTCCAGCGTCTCCTGCAGGCGATCAAAATCCAGCGGCTTGATTAAGTAGTCCAGCGCCCCGGTTTTCAGCGCCTCAACGGCGGTCTCCACGCTGGAGAACGCCGTCATGATCAATACCGGAATCGCCGAATTCAGCGCTTTAATCTCTTTCAGTGTTGCAATGCCGTCCATCTCCGCCATACGCACATCGCACAGCACTAAATCAAATACGCGTTCACGCACCTGTTCCAGTGCCGCTTGCCCGCTATAGGCCAGCGCGACCTCATAACCCCAGCCGCGCAGCAGCGCCTGTAAAATGGTGCAGTGGCTGATATCGTCATCTACCACCAGAATATTGATTTTTCCGCGCGTCATCCTTGTTAATCCTGTTGTTTCGCGTTGGTCGGCAGCCAGAGGGTAAAGGTTGCGCCTTTGCCCTCAACGCTTGCCACATGAATGGTACCACCGTGCTGTTCAATTATGTTCTGCACTACCGCCAGCCCAAGGCCGGTTCCATCCGCTTTAGTCGTGAAGTAAGGCGTAAAAATAGCCTCCAGCTGTTCCGCTGCAATCCCTTTCCCGCTATCAATAACCACGATTTTAACGCGATCGCCGCTGCTTTCACTCGCTTCAACCGTAATCGTGCCCTGACGACCAATCGCATGAATGGCGTTCAGATACAGATTCAACAGAACCTGAGTCAGTCGGTCGGGATCGGCCTGAATAGCGGGCAGCGTGGAACTGGCCGAAAAGCGTAGCTGGATTTCCCGACTTGCCGCATCCTGACTCACCAGGTTTAATGAGTGGGTGATGACCTCATTGAGATCCACCTGTTGCAGCGTCAGATGCGCAGGTTTCACCAGCTCCAGCAACTCGCTCACCACCCGATTTAAACGGTCCGCCTCTTTCGCCATCACCTGCGCCAGCTCATGCGACTCGCCACCAGCCGGAGTTCGTTCAGCAAAATACTTCGCTAAACCCTTGATCGATGAAAGCGGGTTTCGAATCTCATGCGCGACCCCGGCCGCCAGATGTCCGAGCGCCATCAGTTTTTCTTTACGCTTCATCGCATCCTGCAGTTCTTTGTACGAGCGCTGATAGCGCTGATACCAGAAGAACGTCAGCACAGTGGCCAGCAGCACGGCCGCCAGCGCAGACAGGACGATCAGGGTGTTACGCCACTCTCTTGCCTGAGTCGCAGCCAGATCGCTGGCATCAAAAGCGATAAATATGGTTTGTGCGGGGGTGATAAGCTGTCCGTCATTGCTGGCACAGCGCGCCATGCCATGACGTCCTGGACCATACATCGGCTGAAACTGACGATAAATTTCCAGGACAGGTGTTTTTTCACCGTCCCCCGTAGGCATGTCAATATTCCGCCAGCTTTCCTGTTCCCCGGGGCTTAGTTGCCGCAGGACATCCGGTGAGTAGAGCGTTTTACCGACCATCGCGGAATTGCTGTGAGTAATAATGACGCCATGATCGTCAACGACGGCAAACCATAGCACGCCTGGTTGTACGGCCATTTCCTCCAGCAGCGTCTGCTGTTGAGCATGATGCATGCGCATCCCCATACCTACGCGCGTACCAGACTCCAGAGCGCGGATGAGCACGCTGCCTTTTTCCAGTAGCGTTTGCCGCGCGGCGCCGCTTTCCCGCCCATAGTCCCGAATGGTCATAATCGAAAACCAACCGACCAAAATCAGGATTGCCACCAGCAAGAGTCGGCTCAACCACTTGGCCGCCGTGTCCTTATAAAGACGCATACGCTCTCCCTTTATCCCACCTGTTCCTTTCATCGTTGCAGGTATACAGCAGAAATCATGCCATTTTTTCTCAGTGATAACCCTGCCCTCAGACACAAACCGCTGAAAGTAGCGGGTAAAAATGACCCGCCGGCGCGTTCTGGCGAGTCATTTTTACTCGTCGCCCTGTAAAGACCACGAGTACAACGCCCGCGGGACCTGGATTGCCGCTTTGGCACGGAAGATGCAATAGGAAATGTAATCTAACCAACAGGAGAACGACCCATGAAACGGAACAACAAACTGGCGCTGATTGCACTCTCTCTTATCGCGTTGGGCTCTACCCCGGCGCTGGCGCAGAATCACTGGGGATATGGTGATGGAATGCAGCAACGAGGCGGTACGCCAATGACCACTGAGCAGCAGGCTACAGCGCAGAAAATATATGATGATTACTACTCGCAGACCAACGCCTTGCGCCAACAGCTGACCTCTAAACGTTATGAGTACAACGCGTTGCTAACAGCCAGCTCGCCGGACACTGCAAAAATTAATGCCGTGGCAAAAGAGATGGAGGCGTTGAATCAGTCACTGGATGAGCAGCGCGTTAAACGCGATGTCGCAATGGCCCAGGCAGGCGTACCTCGCGGAGCGGGAATGGGCTACGGCGGGTGCGGCGGTGGCGGCAACCATCGCGGCGGCCATATGGGAATGGGCCACTGGTAAACGGTTTTTGCCGGATGGCGGCCTCACCTTATCTGGCCCGATGTCCTGGCATCAGGTTTTCAGAAGGTTTTGGCAGTAGGCTGCCAGTGACAAAAATCTTCATTAGCAACCAGCAGTAGCTGCGACCCTTCGGGCGCTTCCAGCCATGCCACACTCACTTCTACAGATGAATGGCTCTGGCGGCGCTCAATGTGGTTTATCGCCCACGATTCCAGATCGGGCTTCAGTGTTTCACCTTCACAGGTCGTGACTGTGTTATTCGCATGCCAGCGTCCCTGACGCAATATCACCCGTCCCTGACGCAACGCATCGCTGGTCTGGCGGATTTGATCGGCACGATAGCGGTAAAGCGCAATTTGATCGCTGGAAAGCTGCTGCTTTTGCCCATCGACTTCACGTTGCATGAAACTCAGTTCGCCCCGGTCATCGAAGCGTATACGGACATGTTCCGGTGGTTTACTGTAAGTGTTGAGTTCTATCAGCGAGAGCGAATCACCCTGCCAGCGGTATTCACTGGTGGTGGTATCGCCTTTACGCCACGGACTAAATACCGAGAGCAAGTGAACATCGTCGCTGGAATCTTTACGCCAAATGCGTACCGCCCCCTGATCGCCAACATAGCCGCTGGCCGTGAACGGAGGAAGCTCAGAGTGGCGACTACAGGCAGACAGTAACAGCACACCTGAAAGCCAAAGCGAATGACGCCAGATAGACAAAAGGGGCGAAACCGCCCCTTCGATAAAACTGTTCACTGCCACGCGAATTACTTAACCGCGTCTTTCAGTGCTTTACCAGAAACAAATGCCGGTACGTTAGCTGCGGCAATTTTGATTTCTTTACCGGTCTGCGGGTTGCGGCCAGTGCGCTCAGCACGGTGGTTCACTTTGAAGGTACCGAAACCAACCAGTTGTACAGCATCGCCTTCTTTCAGAGACTCAGTAATAGCAGCCAGAGTGGATTCCAGAGCAGCTTTAGCCTGTGTTTTAGACAGTTCTGCTTTGTCTGCAATTACATCAATCAGTTGAGTCTTGTTCATAAGTTATCCTTACAATGTGTTTATCGCTTGCTAAGCATCGAGTGCGACGGAAATGCCAGAAAAGCACTCTCCTGCATACACGCACCGATAGCCACTTTTTTTCGCCCCCCAAATGTAGACCAGACCGGGGGCGGATGGGAAGCCTTCAGGCACGACAAATCAGGCGTTAAATCACGTTTTATGGTGTCATTGCTGAAAATTTATACCAATATTGCTCTCGCCAGCCTCGCGCAGGTCTGCACGAAGCCCTTTTATCAGCTCAATATCGCGTTCTTCACAGTCGGCTAAAAGTCGGAAAATTTCCCACTGAATATCCCATTCTTGCTCAACGGCCGGGTTCTCTTTGAGCTCTTCATCGGTCATTTCGCGACCAGCCTGGGTCATTTCCAGCATCGCAACCGTCGTAATCGAAGCCTTACTAACCTCAATTGCATGTTCCAGCGTTTCACCGCTAAGACGCGAATGCATCAGTTCGCTTAATGCCACACAGGCATCAATCGCCGGATAAACGCCGTACAAATCATAATCGTCTGCTGAAGGAATAGCCTCTTCAAATTTTTCCAACTGGCTATCGAAATTGATTTTCGCGTCTTTAACCGTCAGCGCTTCCCAAATCAAATCCAGAATCCGGCGGTAAATTTGTCCATCGCCAAATTCGGTTTGCTTACAGAACATGGCGTAGTTGGGGTACATGCGTTCGCACAGACAGGCCATAAACGTGACGTGCTGCCAGCTTTCCAGCTTCTCCAGACGCAGGTGAATCGGATTTTGTAACATGATGAGTTCTCAAATACGGAAATTAGCGGCAGTTTACCCGATATGGGGCGTTTTTGCTGCAAGCCGCGTAAAAGCAGGGCGTTCGGATGCCACCGCATCTGCCCAGCGTGTTGGTTCCGGCAGACGATAGCCGTTCATACAGCGTTGTACCCACGCTAACGCGCTGTCCTGGCTCACGCGATGACCCGTAGAGATAAACAGCGGGTTACAGCGTGCTTTGCTGCGCCAAACCCATGCCAGCTGTTCGCCTTTATCCAACAACGGCGCTAACGCTCCGGGTTCGGCGGCGAGCGGCTCAAACTTGCCGCACAACCGTTTTTTCGCCACGCCAATCGTCGGGACATCCACCAGCAGGCCAAAATGGCTGGCCACGCCCAGACGGCGAGGGTGAGAGATCCCGTGACCGTCAACGAACAGCAGATCAGGCTTGTGCGAAAGCTGCTGCCAGGCGGCCATCAGCGCGGGTGTTTCGCGAAAGGAGAGAAAGCCAGGAATGTAGGGCATGGTGGTGGCGATTCGCGCCACCTTGTATTCAACCAGTTCCAGCGAGGGGTACTTCAGTAAGACCATCGCGGCTCGCGTCACTTCGCCCCCCTGCTCGAACCCAACGTCCGCCCCGCCGATCAGATCCGGCGGATCGCTCCTCAGGCGATCCTCGCGGATCACTGAGGAGGCCAGTTCAAGCTGCTGCGCGCGTAATGACGCAAGATCCATAATGACTCCTTAGCGGTGATACTGTTCAGACAACCGATGTACCGCCTCCACAAAGACACCCGCATGCTCTGGCGGGACATCCTGATGAATGCCGTGGCCCAGGTTAAAGACATGGCCTTCACCCTGACCAAAACCGGCCAGAATCGTCGCCACCTCTTCTTCGATGCGGGCTGGCGGCGCATACAGCATGGACGGATCCATATTGCCCTGTAGTGCCACTTTATGACCTACACGACGACGCGCATCGGCAATGTCAGTGGTCCAGTCCAGACCTAACGCATCACAGCCGGTTTCCGCCATCGCTTCCAGCCACTGACCACCGCCTTTGGTGAACAGCGTCACCGGTACGCGACGACCTTCGTTCTCGCGCATCAGACCGTCGACGATTTTGTGCATGTAATACAGGGAGAACTGCTGATAGTCGCGACCGGTCAGCACACCGCCCCAGGTGTCGAAAATCATTACCGACTGCGCGCCCGCTTTGATCTGCGCGTTCAGGTACAGAGTGACGCTCTTCGCCAGCTTATCAAGCAGCAGATGCAGCGCCTTTGGATCGGCGTACATCATCTTTTTAATCACGGTGAAGGCCTTACTACTGCCGCCTTCGACCATATAGGTCGCCAGTGTCCACGGGCTACCGGAGAAGCCGATCAGCGGCACTTCGCCTTTCAGTTCACGGCGGATAGTGCGCACCGCATTCATCACATACCCCAGCTCATCTTCCGGGTCCGGGATCGGCAGTTTGTCGACGTCAGCCTTGCTGGCGATCGGTGAGGTAAAGCGTGGGCCCTCTCCGGCTTCAAAATACAGCCCAAGTCCCATCGCATCGGGAATCGTCAGGATATCCGAAAAGAGGATCGCCGCATCAAGCTTATAGCGACGCAGCGGCTGCAGCGTGACTTCGCAGGCCAGCTCGGCATTTTTGCACAGCGCCATAAAATCGCCCGCTTCGGCACGCGTGGCTTTATATTCCGGTAGATAGCGGCCCGCCTGGCGCATCATCCATACCGGAGTGACATCAACGGGCTGGCGCAGCAGCGCACGCAGATAACGATCGTTCTTCAGTTCGGTCATTTTTCCATTCCTTGAGCTATTTCACGCCAGTGTAACATGTGTGTCACTCATACTCTGCCCGACAGAGGGCGACAGTATCTTCAATCAATCGACGCGCGACGGTGCCCGGCGGGGGCAGGAGCGGTAAATCGTCGTAGCGATACCAGTTCGCTTCCAGCAGTTCCTTCGGGTCAATAACAATTTCGCCGCTATCATACTCCGCCATAAATGCGGTCATCAAAGACTGTGGGAACGGCCACGGCTGAGAAGTGACGTAGCGCAGGTTTTTCACCTTAATGCCGCTCTCTTCCATGACTTCGCGTGCCACCGCCTGCTCGAGGGTCTCGCCCACTTCGACAAAACCCGCCAGCACGGTATGCACGCCGTTACGATGGCGAACATGTTGGGCAAGCAGGATAGCGTCGTCACGGCGAATAGCGACGATAATGCAGGGGGCAATTTGCGGGTAGTAGCGTTCTCGACAGTGGCTACACAGCATCGCCCATTCCGTTTTACTCGGGTGCATGGGATGACCGCAGTAACCGCAGAATTTATGTGAGCGGTAGAACTCGGCCAGTTGTACACCGCGTCCGGCCAGTTGAAACAGGCCAACATCCTGGTCAATGACCTGGCGCACAGACCCCATATCGTGCCGACGCTGCTGCTGCACCAGCCAGACCGTCTCCCCTTCCCATTCGCCTATAGGAAGTGCGCGCTGCCCGGTTAGATCAAAACTTGCTGCGTCGCCGTAAGGCAGTTCGCCATGAGGCAACCATAACTTTTGCTCATGACTGACAATCCACCAGCCGCTATCTAATTTTTCAATTATACGATCCATATCTCTTGCGCAACCTTTGCTTCACAGGCATGTTGTTTACATTATTTTTACATTTACGGGTGAGCCGTTCCTAAACACCATCTTGCGGAGTCAATCATGCTAAACCAGCTGGAAAGCCTGACGGAGCACGTCGGAGGAAGTAACAAACTGGTTGATCGCTGGCTACATGTACGTAAGCACCTGCTCGTGGCTTACTACAATCTGGTTGGCATTAAGCCTGGCAAAGAATCGTACATGCGGCTCAATGAAAAGGCGCTGGATGATTTTTGCCAGAGCCTGGTCGATTACCTTTCCACCGGACACTTCAGTATTTATGAACGTATTCTCCATAAATTGGAAGGGAACGGGCAGCTTTTAAAAGCCACAAAAATTTGGCCGCTCCTGGAAGCCAATACGCAACTGATCATGGACTACTATGATTCCAGTCTGGAGACCGCCATTGATCACGATAACTTCCTTGAATTTCAACAGGCCTTATCGGATATCGGCGAGGCGCTGGAAGCCCGGTTCGTGCTGGAAGATAAGCTGATCATGCTGGTTTTTGATGCGATGCACGAGAGTGGCATGATCAAACGTCCTGCTTGAGATTTGCGACATTAACGCGTAATTTACATTCATTACCTCTTTTTGAGGTTACTTCTTGTCGGAGTGCTTATTTTCCACAGCAGCATGAGTGGAAAAGGCTGAGACCGTTAATTCGGGATCCGCGGAACCTGATCAGGTTAAAACCTGCGAAGGGAACAAGAGTCAATCTACAACCGTATCGCCCTTTGGCGTTCGTCTCTCTTGCTTCATCCGTCGTCTGACAAGCCATATCCTTACTTTTATTTGGAATGAGCTATGTCTGCCACTACTAAACCATCACGCCGCGAACAGCGCGCCCAAGCCCAACACTTTATCGACACGCTGGAAGGTACCGCCTTTCCTAACTCAAAACGTATCTACATCACCGGTTCGCAGGCGGATATTCGCATCCCGATGCGCGAAATCCAGCTAAGTCCTACGCTGATTGGTGGTACGAAAGACAACCCGCAGTTTGAAGAGAACGAAGCCGTGCCGGTGTACGACACCTCCGGGCCGTACGGCGATCCTGATGTGGCGATTAACGTTCAGCAGGGTCTGGCGAAACTGCGCCAGCCATGGATTGCGGCGCGTAATGATAGCGAAGAATTAGACGACCGTAGCTCCGCTTATACCAAACAACGTCTGGCCGACGATGGCCTGGACGAGCTGCGTTTCAGCGGCCTGCTGACGCCAAAACGCGCCAAAGCCGGCAAGCGCGTTACCCAGTTGCACTATGCCCGTCAGGGGATGGTTACCCCGGAGATGGAATTTATCGCCATCCGTGAAAACATGGGCCGCGAGCGCATTCGTAGTGAAGTGCTGCGCCATCAGCATCCAGGGATGAACTTTGGCGCTCGCCTGCCGGAAAACATCACCCCGGAATTCGTGCGTGATGAAGTCGCTGCGGGCCGCGCGATTATTCCTGCCAACATCAACCACCCGGAATCCGAGCCGATGATCATCGGCCGCAACTTCCTGGTGAAGGTGAACGCCAACATCGGTAACTCGGCGGTGACCTCTTCCATTGAAGAAGAGGTGGAGAAGCTGGTGTGGTCGACCCGCTGGGGCGCAGATACGGTGATGGACCTCTCCACCGGCCGCTATATTCACGAAACCCGCGAGTGGATCCTGCGTAACAGCCCGGTGCCGATCGGTACCGTGCCGATCTACCAGGCGCTGGAGAAGGTTAACGGGATCGCCGAAGATCTCACCTGGGAAGCCTTCCGCGACACGCTGCTCGAACAAGCCGAACAGGGCGTCGACTACTTCACCATTCACGCGGGCGTACTGCTGCGCTACGTGCCGATGACCGCCAAACGCCTGACAGGTATTGTCTCGCGCGGCGGTTCGATCATGGCGAAATGGTGTCTTTCTCATCACAAAGAGAATTTCCTGTTTGAACATTTCCGCGAGATTTGCGAAATCTGTGCCGCCTATGACGTTTCGCTCTCTCTCGGCGACGGCCTGCGTCCAGGCTCGATTCAGGATGCCAACGACGAGGCGCAGTTCTCCGAGCTGCATACGCTGGGCGAACTGACCAAAATCGCCTGGGAATACGACGTGCAGGTGATGATTGAAGGCCCGGGTCATGTGCCGATGCATATGATCCAGCGCAACATGACCGAAGAGCTGGAGCACTGCCATGAAGCGCCGTTCTACACCTTAGGACCGTTGACGACAGATATCGCGCCGGGCTATGACCACTTCACCTCCGGCATTGGTGCGGCGATGATCGGCTGGTTTGGCTGTGCGATGCTGTGCTACGTCACGCCAAAAGAGCACCTTGGCCTGCCGAACAAAGAAGACGTGAAGCAAGGGCTGATTACCTACAAGATTGCCGCCCATGCCGCTGATTTAGCCAAAGGCCATCCGGGAGCGCAGATCCGCGATAACGCCATGTCGAAAGCGCGCTTCGAATTCCGCTGGGAAGACCAGTTTAACCTCGCACTCGACCCATTCACCGCCCGCGCCTATCACGATGAAACCCTGCCACAGGAGTCCGGCAAGGTTGCCCACTTCTGCTCCATGTGCGGGCCGAAGTTCTGCTCGATGAAAATCAGCCAGGAGGTCCGCGACTACGCCGCCGCACAAACCATTGAAATCGGAATGGCGGATATGTCGGAGAACTTCCGCGCCAAAGGCGGCGAAATCTACCTCAAAAAAGAGGAGGCGTGATGTACCAGCCTGATTTCCCGACCGTGCCGTTCCGCCTCGGGCTTTACCCGGTGGTAGACAGCGTTGAATGGATTGAACGCTTGCTGCAGGCAGGTGTGCGCACGATCCAACTGCGCATTAAAGATAAACGTGATGAAGAGGTCGAAGCCGACGTCATTGCCGCCATTGAGTTGGGGCGTCGCTATGATGCTCGCCTGTTTATCAACGACTACTGGAGCCTGGCAATTAAGCACAACGCGTACGGCGTGCATCTGGGCCAGGAAGACCTCGAAACCACCGACCTGAAGGCGATTCAGGCGGCGGGGCTACGCCTGGGTGTTTCCACTCACGATGATATGGAGATAGACGTAGCGCTGGCTGCTAAGCCTTCTTATATCGCGCTGGGTCATGTCTTCCCGACGCAAACCAAGCAGATGCCGTCGGCCCCGCAGGGTCTCACGCAGTTGGCAAGCCATAGTAAACGACTGGCGGATTACCCCACTGTCGCTATCGGCGGCATCAGCCTTGAGCGCGCCCCAGCGGTGCTGGCGACCGGCGTTGGCAGCATTGCCGTGGTCAGCGCCATAACCCACGCCGCAGACTGGCAGGCAGCCACGGCGCAGTTACTGGACATTGCGGGAGCCGGCGATGAATGACCGCGATTTTATGCGCTACAGCCGCCAGATCCTGCTCGGCGACATTGCCATTGAGGGCCAACAAAAGCTGCTCGATAGCCATGTGCTGATCGTCGGTTTAGGTGGGCTCGGCTCGCCTGCGGCACTGTATCTGGCGGGAGCGGGCGTCGGCACGCTGACGTTGGCGGACGATGATGGCGTTCATCTGAGCAACCTGCAGCGGCAAATATTGTTCACCACCGATGATATCGCCCGGCCGAAAGCACAGGCGGCAAAGCGACATCTGGCACGCCTTAATCCGGACAGCGAGCTGGTCGCCCTTGAGCAGCGGCTGACCGGTGAGGCGCTCCGGCATGCGGTAGCGCGTGCCGACGTGGTGCTCGACTGTACCGACAACATGGCGACGCGCCAGGAAATTAACGCCGCCTGCGTGATGCTCAACACTCCGCTCATCACCGCCAGCGCTGTGGGCTTTGGCGGCCAGCTAATGGTACTGACGCCACCGTGGGAACAAGGCTGTTACCGTTGCCTGTGGCCGGATGATGTAGAGCCGGAACGCAACTGCCGCACCGCCGGCATCGTCGGCCCGGTTGTGGGCGTGATGGGCACCTTGCAGGCGCTGGAGGCGATTAAATTACTCAGCGGCATTGAAACTCCCAGTGGGGAGCTACGCCTGTTCGACGGTAAAACCAGCCAGTGGCGCAGCCTCGCGCTACGTCGTGCCAGCGGCTGCCCGGTCTGCGGAGGACAACATGCAGATTCAGTTCAATGATGAGCCAATGCAGTGCGCCGAGGGACAAACCGTCAGCGGGCTGCTCACTGCGCTAAATCAACTTAAACCGGGAGCGGCGCTGGCGCTTAATCAGCAGATCCTGCCGCGCGAGCAGTGGGAGCAGCAAATCGTGCAGGAAGGCGACCAGATCCTGCTTTTTCAGGTTATTGCAGGGGGTTGATATGTTACGTATTGCCGACAAAACGTTTGATTCACATCTGTTCACCGGCACCGGAAAATTTGCTTCGTCGCAGCTGATGGTCGAGGCGATCCGCGCCTCCGGCAGCCAACTGGTGACGCTGGCGATGAAGCGCGTGGATTTGCGCCAGCACAACGATGCCATTCTGGCCCCACTTATCGACGCGGGGGTGACGCTACTGCCTAACACCTCCGGGGCGAAAACCGCGGAAGAGGCTATTTTCGCCGCCCAGCTGGCGCGTGAAGCGCTGGGCACAAACTGGCTAAAATTAGAAATTCACCCGGACGCCCGCTGGCTATTACCGGATCCGATTGAAACGTTAAAAGCCGCGGAAGCATTGGTGAAACAGGGCTTTGTGGTGCTGCCCTACTGCGGCGCGGATCCGGTGCTGTGTAAGCGGCTGGAAGAGGTCGGCTGCGCGGCGGTAATGCCGCTCGGCGCGCCCATCGGTTCTAATCAGGGACTGGAAACGAAAGCGATGCTGGAGATTATTATCCAACAGGCAACCGTACCGGTGGTGGTTGATGCGGGTATCGGCGTCCCCAGCCACGCCACACAGGCGCTGGAAATGGGTGCCGACGCAGTGCTGGTCAACACGGCAATCGCCGTGGCCGACTGCCCGGTCACGATGGCTACCGCCTTCCGTCTGGCGATTGAAGCGGGCCTTCTGGCGCGCCAGGCGGTACCAGGAAGCAAAAGTTCGCAGGCAAGCGCCACCAGCCCGTTAACCGGATTCCTGGAGGCCTTCGTATGAAAACGTTCAGCGACCGCTGGCGCCAGCTTGACTGGGATGACATCCGCCTGCGTATCAACGGTAAAACCGCCGCTGACGTGGAGCACGCCCTCAACGCTTCACAGCTTAGTCGCGACGATCTGATGGCGTTGCTCTCCCCTGCCGCCGCCGACTTTCTGGAGCCGTTGGCACAGCGAGCGCAGCGCCTGACCCGCCAGCGCTTCGGCAACACGGTCAGCTTTTATGTTCCGCTATATCTCTCAAATCTTTGCGCCAACGACTGCACCTACTGCGGCTTTTCCATGAGCAACCGTATCAAACGCAAAACGCTGGACGAAGATGAGATAAAACGAGAGTGTACCGCTATCCGTGAGCTGGGTTTTGAGCATCTGTTGTTGGTCACCGGTGAACATCAGGCAAAAGTCGGAATGGATTACTTTCGTCGCCATTTGCCCACCATTCGCCGCCAGTTTGCCTCGTTGCAGATGGAAGTTCAGCCGCTGTCAGAGGCTGAATATGCGGAGCTGAAGACGCTGGGACTGGATGGCGTGATGGTGTATCAGGAGAGCTATCATGAGGCGATTTACGCTCGCCACCATCTGAAGGGGAAAAAGCAGGATTTCTTCTGGCGACTGGAAACGCCGGACAGGCTGGGCCGCGCAGGGATCGACAAAATCGGTCTTGGCGCGTTGATTGGTTTGTCCGACAGCTGGCGGGTCGATTGCTATATGGTGGCTGAACATCTGCTGTGGATGCAGCAGCATTACTGGCAGAGCCGCTACTCCATCTCCTTCCCTCGCCTGCGCCCATGCACCGGTGGCGTTGAACCCGCATCGATCATGGACGAGCGACAGTTGGTCCAAACCATTTGCGCGTTTCGTTTACTGGCGCCAGAAATTGAGCTGTCGCTCTCCACCCGCGAATCGCCATGGTTCCGTGATCATGTGATCCCGCTGGCGATCAACAACGTCAGCGCCTTCTCAAAAACACAGCCCGGCGGTTATGCCGATAACCATCCTGAACTGGAACAGTTCTCCCCACACGACGCCCGTCGCCCAGAAGCCGTTGCTGAAGCACTAATGGCGCAGGGGTTACAGCCCGTGTGGAAGGACTGGGACAGCTATCTGGGACGCGCTTCGCAGATGCCGTAAGTCCGGAGCCATCGCATAAAACGAAAAAACCCGCTTTCGCGGGTTTTTTCTTCACTGTCACTTAACTGCTCAGGCTCTGGCCTTCATCGCTATCGTAAGCATTAGTGAAATTATCGGCGATTACAGCGCGACAACATTAACAGCAGACGGGCCTTTAGCGCCATTCTCCACAGAGAACTCCACTTTTTGACCTTCGTCTAATGTTTTAAAATCGTTGCTCTGGATAGCAGAGAAATGCACAAACACGTCCTTGCTACCGTCCTGAGGAGTGATAAAGCCGAAGCCTTTCTCAGAGTTAAACCATTTTACTAAACCAGTCATTTTGTTAGACATAGATACTTCCTTTCATATTTTTGAGCCGCTTAAGCAGCGAAGATGGCCTGTTTTGCAGAAATTAACTTATGGGGCACTTAGGGAGGAGGCTCATGAAGAAGAGTATCTGAGGATAACGCTTGAACTGAGAACTGCTTTACTAAAACTGCTTTCATAAGGTCTGTGTATCAAACCGATGTCGCTATAGTAGACTTACTTCTAATCAATAAGCAAGCATTAATTTATTTAATAATCGATTAACGCCGAAATGTTACACCATTGCGGTTGAGCATTTCAGGTAACAACTTGATCTAAAATGAACAAAAGCCCTGACCATTGCAGTCAGGGCTTTAAGTTACTACACACTTCAAATTTAACATTAATAAACTTAACGATTTAGTACTGCTGATGGTACTACTTTAAAATGTACACGTTTACTACAGATAATATTGGATATTGATACTAACTAAAAACGTCCTCTATTTACCGTTAAACACATTCCACCCGCTTGATAATAGAACTCAAGGCTGGTGACCTAAACAAGTACACTTCCCCTCGCGACATATACTCTTTGATGCGTTGCCTTATTTCCCTTGCGATAACCAGAAAACAGAAACCGCAAACATTTACTATTAAATCATGGCGTTACATCGTCGCGTTTTACTAACTATTTGCGATTAGATATATCAACTACGTGGCCTGAAAGCATTGTCGAGGTGAATAAATAGCGTTTTCAGCATCGACTATCCCATACAAAAATACTTCGTGGCCTTTATCGCAACCCCCAATCAAGCTCTACTAACACTTACTACCTTAACAGCAAACTACAATTTCTCCGCTGTTAAGCATTAACATACGGGTTTAAAAAACGCTGTCAATACTGTTTTTTATAACATGTCTTTATTAACAGTGATTATATATTCCTGCATATGATAAATGGGTCAACAATCGCCAAATCAGGGCCAGATCGTAGGGTTGAGCCTCTTTTTGTAACCGGTTTCAGAAAAAGTGACTTTCTTTGTGATGCCTTGCACACAATCGTTGCAAAGCAGTTGTTGCTGCGGCTGGCTCGCGATAATTATCAACCCACACATGTTGATCGAGACTGCTTATGAAAAACATCGTTTTATGCTGTGCCGCCGGAATGTCCACCAGCATGCTGGTGCAAAAGATGAAAGATGCCGCCCAGAAAAAAGGAGTCGACGTCACTATCAAAGCGGTCCCGGTGGCTGAGTTTGAAGAGAATATCGCCACTGCAGATATCGTATTGCTCGGCCCACAGGTTAAGTATGAACAGGCCAAGCTGCAGGCGCTCGCCGACCCGCTAGGAAAAAAAGTAGCCGTTATCGATATGATGGATTACGGCATGATGAAAGGCGATGCGGTACTGGACAAAGCGCTGAAACTACTGGAGTGATGGCATGGAAGAGTTAGAAACGATCATCATGGAATTATTGGTAAACGCCGGAGCTGCGCGCAGTCAAGCCCTGACGGCGTTGCAACTGGCGCGTAAAGGTGATTTCGCTGGGGCAGAACACGCGATGATAGAATCACGCGAGTATGTTAAACAAGCGCATAAAATCCAGACCCAACTGATCGGAATTGACGAAGGTACCGGCAAACTACCGGTTAATCTCATCACCGTCCATTCCCAGGACCACTTGATGAATGCCATGGTGATTCAGGATCTGGCAGGCGATATGATTGAACTGTATCGACGCTTACCACCAGTAAACTGATCGGATGGCGTAAGCCGTAGGCCTCATAAGCCTGGCGTCATCATGCCGGATGGCAGCTGCTGCCTTATCCGGCCAACATAATACATCTTAAATCCATCGACATAAAAAAACCCGCCGAAGCGGGTTTTTTATTAGCGTCAGCAACGATTAATCGTTGTCAGAACCGCCAAGGCCTGCGTTCAGCAGTTCTGCCAGGCTGGCAGACGCATCTTCAGCAGTCACCTGCGGAGCAGCTGGCAGTTCGCCCGCTGCGCGGCGGCGCATACGATCCTGGTGGTACGCATAACCGGTACCCGCCGGGATCAGACGACCCACGATAACGTTCTCTTTCAGACCGCGCAGTTCATCACGTTTACCTGCAACAGCGGCTTCGGTCAGGACACGCGTGGTTTCCTGGAACGATGCTGCAGAGATGAAGGACTCGGTCGCCAGAGACGCTTTGGTGATACCCAGCAGATCGCGGGAGAATGTTGCACCCACTTTGCCGTTCGCTTCCAGATCGCGGTTAGCAATCTTGACGCGGGAGTATTCAACCTGCTCGCCTTCCAGGAAGTCGGAGCTACCAGCGCTTTCGATGGTGGCTTTACGCAGCATCTGACGAACGATAACTTCGATGTGCTTATCGTTAATCTTAACGCCCTGCAGACGGTATACGTCCTGAACTTCGTTAACGATATAACGAGTTACAGCATGCACACCACGCAGACGCAGGATGTCGTGCGGCGCTTCCGGACCGTCGGAAACAACGTCACCACGTTCTACACGTTCACCTTCGAACACGTTGAGCTGACGCCATTTCGGAATCATCTCTTCGTACGGCTCGCTACCGTCTACCGGGGTGATAACCAGACGACGTTTACCTTTGGTTTCTTTACCGAAGGAAATGATGCCGCTGATTTCAGCCAGGATTGCCGGCTCTTTCGGACGACGTGCTTCGAACAGGTCCGCAACGCGCGGCAGACCACCGGTGATATCCTTGGTACCGCCGGATTCCTGCGGTACACGCGCCAGGGTGTCACCAGAACTGATCTGTACGCCATCTTCCAGCTGAACAATCGCTTTACCCGGCAGGAAGTACTGAGCAGGCATATCAGTGCCTGGGATCAGAACGTCGTTGCCCTGAGCATCAACAATTTTCAGTGCCGGACGCAGGTCTTTACCACCCGCAGTACGTTCTGCAGAATCCAGAACCACCAGAGAAGACAGACCGGTCAGCTCGTCGGTCTGACGAGTAATGGTCTGGCCGTCGATCATGTCAGTGAAGCGGACGAAACCACTCACTTCGGTGATAACCGGCATGGTGTGCGGATCCCAGTTCGCTACGGTTTCGCCGCCAGCAACCTGTTCGCCATCACCTTTCGCCATAACGGAGCCGTAAGGCACTTTATAGCTTTCTTTGGTACGGCCGAATTCGTCGATCAGTTTCAGTTCGGTGTTACGTGAGGTGATAACCAGTTTACCGCTGGAGTTAACAACCGACTTCGCATTGCTCAGACGGATGCTACCTTTATTTTTCACCTGGATGCTGGATTCAGCAGCCGCACGAGATGCCGCACCACCGATGTGGAACGTACGCATCGTCAGCTGTGTACCCGGTTCACCGATGGACTGTGCCGCGATAACGCCGATTGCTTCACCTTTATTGATGATGTGGCCACGCGCCAGGTCACGACCGTAGCAGTGCGCACATACACCAAAGTCGGTGTCACAGGATACAACGGAACGGACTTTGACGGAGTCAACGGAGTTCTCTTCCAGCAGGTCACACCACTGTTCGTGCAGCAGCGTGTTGCGTGGAACCAGAATATCCGCCGTACCCGGCTTCAGAACGTCTTCAGCAGTCACACGACCCAGAACGCGATCGCGCAGCGGTTCTTTAACGTCACCACCCTCGATAACCGGGGTCATGGTGATGCCTTCCAGCGTGCCGCAATCGTCTTCAGTAACAACCAAGTCCTGCGCAACGTCAACCAGACGACGAGTCAGATAACCGGAGTTCGCTGTTTTCAGTGCGGTATCCGCCAGACCTTTACGAGCACCGTGAGTAGAGATGAAGTACTGGAGTACGTTCAGACCTTCACGGAAGTTCGCGGTGATTGGCGTTTCGATGATGGAGCCATCTGGCTTAGCCATCAGACCACGCATACCAGCCAGCTGACGAATCTGTGCTGCAGAACCACGCGCACCGGAGTCGGCCATCATGTAGATGCTGTTGAAGGAAACCTGCTGCTCTTCTACGCCGTCACGGTTAATCACGGTTTCGGTTTGCAGGTTATCCATCATCGCTTTGGATACACGATCGTTCGCCGCAGCCCAGATATCGATAACTTTGTTATAGCGTTCGCCCGCGGTTACCAGACCAGACTGGAACTGCTCCTGGATCTCAGCAACTTCAGCTTCCGCTTCAGAGATGATCTCGTGTTTCTTCTCTGGGATGACCATGTCATCAATACCAACAGATGCACCTGAACGCGCTGCATAAGCAAAGCCGGTGTACATTGTCTGGTCAGCGAAGATAACGGTCGGCTTGAGGCCCAGAATGCGGTAACAGGTGTTCAGCATTTTGGAGATTGCTTTCTTGCCCAGCGCCTGGTTGACGATGGAGAAAGGCAGACCTTTCGGTACGATCATCCACAGAATGGCGCGACCAACGGTCGTGTCTTTCAGGCTGGTGTGCGCAACGAATTCGCCGTTTTCATCTTTTTCGTATTCAGTGATACGCACTTTAACGCGCGCATGCAGAGAGGCCAGACCTGCGCGATAGATACGCTCAGCTTCTTTCGGGCCAGTCAGCACCATGCCTTCGCCTTTGGCGTTAACACAGTCACGGGTCATGTAGTACAGACCCAATACAACGTCCTGAGACGGAACGATGATAGGTTCGCCGTTCGCCGGAGACAGGATGTTGTTGGTAGACATCATCAGCGCACGCGCTTCGAGCTGGGCTTCCAGCGTCAGCGGTACGTGAACAGCCATCTGGTCACCATCGAAGTCGGCGTTATATGCCGCACAAACCAGCGGGTGCAGCTGGATAGCTTTACCTTCGATCAGTACCGGTTCAAATGCCTGGATACCCAGACGGTGCAGGGTTGGTGCACGGTTCAGCAATACCGGGTGTTCGCGGATAACTTCGTCCAGGATATCCCAAACGACAGCTTCTTCACGCTCAACCATTTTCTTAGCGGCTTTGATGGTGGTGGCCAGGCCACGCAGTTCCAGCTTGCCGTAAATGAACGGTTTGAACAGTTCCAGTGCCATTTTCTTCGGCAGACCGCACTGATGCAGACGCAGGTATGGACCTACGGTGATTACAGAACGACCGGAGTAGTCAACACGCTTACCGAGCAGGTTCTGACGGAAACGACCCTGTTTACCTTTGATCATATCGGCCAAAGATTTCAGAGGACGTTTGTTAGAACCGGTGATCGCACGACCACGACGACCGTTATCCAGCAGGGCGTCAACCGCTTCCTGCAGCATACGTTTTTCGTTACGTACGATGATGTCCGGCGCAGCCAGATCCAGCAGACGTTTCAAACGGTTGTTACGGTTGATCACGCGACGGTACAGATCGTTCAGATCTGATGTTGCGAAACGACCACCATCCAGCGGAACCAGCGGACGCAGATCTGGCGGCAGAACCGGCAGAACGGTCAGGATCATCCACTCTGGCTTGTTGCCAGACTGTACGAATGCTTCCAGCAGTTTGATACGTTTGGTCAGCTTCTTACGCTTGGTTTCGGAGTTGGTTTCGTTCAGCTCTTCGCGCAGAGTTTCGCACTCTTGCTCCAGATCCATGCTCTTCAGCAGGGCCTGGATTGCTTCCGCACCCATCTTCGCGTCGAATTCGTCACCGAACTCTTCCAGCGCGTCCAGATACTGCTCTTCAGTCAGGATCTGTTGACGTTCCAGGTTAGTCATACCGCCTTCGATAACCACATAAGATTCGAAGTACAGTACGCGTTCGATATCGCGCAGCGGCATATCGAGCAGCAAACCGATACGGGACGGCAGAGATTTCAGGAACCAGATGTGAGCGGTCGGAGACGCCAGCTCGATGTGGCCCATACGCTCACGGCGTACTTTAGTTTGGGTCACTTCAACGCCGCACTTCTCACAGATCACACCGCGGTGTTTCAGGCGCTTGTACTTACCGCACAGGCACTCATAGTCTTTTACCGGCCCAAAGATACGGGCGCAGAAAAGGCCGTCACGTTCAGGTTTGAACGTACGGTAGTTGATGGTTTCCGGCTTCTTAACTTCACCGAAAGACCATGAACGGATCATGTCTGGCGAGGCCAGAGCAATTTTGATCGCATCAAACTCTTCGGTTTTAGTCTGCGCTTTCAGAAACTTTAATAAATCTTTCACGGATTTGCTCCCGTCGGAGTTAGCACAATCTGGCGCTGGCTGTTACGCCAGCACCAGTGACCTGTTTGATCGAGAGTTACTCGTCTTCCAGCTCGATGTTGATACCCAGCGAACGAATCTCTTTCAACAGTACGTTGAAGGATTCCGGCATGCCTGGTTCCATCTGATGGTTGCCGTCCACGATGTTTTTATACATCTTAGTACGACCGTTCACGTCATCAGACTTAACGGTGAGCATTTCCTGCAGGGTGTATGCCGCGCCGTATGCTTCAAGCGCCCACACTTCCATCTCCCCGAAGCGCTGACCACCGAACTGAGCCTTACCACCCAGCGGCTGCTGAGTAACCAGGCTGTAAGAACCGGTAGAACGCGCATGCATCTTGTCATCAACCAGGTGGTTCAGTTTCAGCATGTACATGTAGCCAACGGTAACCTGGCGCTCGAACTGCTCACCGGTACGACCGTCGAACAGTGTGATCTGACCGGAAGTCGGCAGGCCACCCAGCTGTAACAGTTCCTTGATTTCAGACTCTTTCGCACCGTCGAACACCGGCGTTGCGATCGGCATACCTTTTTTCAGGTTTTCAGCCAGACGCAGAACTTCTTCATCGCTGAAGGTATTCAGGTCAACTTTCTGACGAACATCTGAACCCAGATCGTAAGCACGCTGGATGAATTCGCGCAGTTTCGCGACTTCCTGCTGCTGTTTCAGCATGGCGTTGATCTTATCGCCGATACCTTTCGCAGCCATACCCAGGTGGGTTTCAAGGATCTGACCGATGTTCATACGCGATGGTACGCCCAGCGGGTTCAGCACGATATCTACCGGCGTACCGTTAGCATCGTGTGGCATATCTTCGATCGGGTTGATCTTAGAGATTACACCCTTGTTACCGTGACGACCTGCCATCTTATCACCAGGCTGGATCCGACGTTTAACCGCCAGATAAACCTTAACAATCTTCAGCACGCCCGGTGCCAGATCGTCGCCCTGAGTGATTTTACGGCGTTTCGCTTCGAGTTTTTTCTCGAACTCGTGTTTCAGTTCGTCGTACTGCTCAGCCAGTTGTTCCAGCTGATTTTGTTTCTCTTCGTCGGTCAGGCCGAGTTCTAACCAGCGATCGCGCGGCAGTTTGTCGAGCTTCTCAGCTTCAACACCACCGGAAACCAGCACAGCGTAGATACGGCTGAACAGGCCAGCTTCGAGGATTTGCAGTTCTTCAGACAGGTCTTTTTTCGCCTGCTTCAGCTGCATCTCTTCGATTTCCAGCGCACGTTTGTCTTTTTCTACGCCATCGCGAGTAAAGACCTGAACGTCGATAATCGTACCGGAAACACCGTTTGGCACGCGCAGAGAAGAGTCTTTAACGTCAGACGCTTTCTCACCGAAGATCGCACGCAGCAGCTTCTCTTCTGGCGTCAGCTGGGTTTCACCTTTCGGCGTTACCTTACCAACCAGAATATCGCCACCGGTTACTTCCGCGCCGATATAAACGATACCGGATTCATCCAGTTTGGAGAGCGCAGCTTCACCCACGTTCGGGATGTCAGCGGTGATCTCTTCCGGCCCCAGCTTGGTGTCACGGGACACACATGCCAGTTCCTGAATGTGGATGGTGGTGAAACGGTCTTCCTGGACAACACGCTCAGATACGAGGATGGAGTCTTCGAAGTTGTAACCATTCCATGGCATGAATGCCACGCGCATGTTCTGACCGAGCGCCAGTTCACCGAGGTCGGTGGACGGACCGTCTGCCAGCACATCACCACGTTCAACCGGTTCGCCCAGAGATACGCAAGGCATCTGGTTGATACAGGTATTCTGGTTAGAACGGGTGTATTTGGTCAGGTTATAAATGTCGATACCTGCTTCGCCCGGGTACATCTCGTCTTCGTTAACTTTGATAACGATACGGGAAGCATCCACGTACTGGACGGTACCGCCACGTTTAGCAACTGCGGTAACACCGGAGTCGACGGCAACAGCACGTTCCATACCGGTACCAACCAGCGGCTTATCAGCACGCAGAGTCGGAACCGCCTGACGTTGCATGTTCGCACCCATCAATGCACGGTTGGCGTCATCGTGTTCCAGGAACGGGATCAGGGACGCACCGACGGATACCACCTGCTGGGTGGATACGTCCATGTAGTCAACCTGGTCACGGCTAAACAAGCTGGATTCGCCTTTGCTACGGCAGGTAACCAGATCTTCTACAAAGTGGCCTTCGTCATCCAGGTTGGAGTTCGCCTGAGCGATAACGTAGTTGCCTTCTTCGATAGCAGACAGGTAATGAATTTCGTCAGTTACAACACCGTCGGTCACTTTACGGTACGGAGTCTCGAGGAAGCCGTATTCGTTAGTCTGTGCGTACACAGACAAGGAGTTGATCAGACCGATGTTCGGACCTTCAGGCGTTTCGATTGGACATACGCGACCGTAGTGAGTCGGGTGTACGTCTCGAACTTCGAAGCCTGCGCGTTCACGGGTCAAACCGCCTGGGCCGAGTGCAGAGATACGACGTTTGTGCGTAATCTCAGACAGCGGGTTGTTCTGGTCCATAAACTGAGACAGCTGGCTGGAACCAAAGAACTCTTTCACTGCTGCAGAAATCGGCTTAGCGTTGATCATATCCTGAGGCATCAGGGTATCCAGATCGCCCAGAGACAGACGCTCTTTCACCGCACGCTCAACACGTACCAGGCCAACGCGGAACTGGTTTTCCGCCATTTCGCCTACGGAACGGATACGACGGTTACCGAGGTGGTCGATATCATCGACTTCGCCTTTACCGTTACGGATATCGATGAGCTTCTTCATCACTTCGATGATGTCATCTTTGCTCAGGATACCGGAACCTTCGATTTCGTCGCGCAGCAGAGAACGGTTGAACTTCATACGACCAACCGCAGACAGGTCATAGCGGTCTTCGGAGAAGAACAGGTTCTCGAACAGGCTTTCAGCAGCTTCACGCGTCGGCGGCTCACCAGGGCGCATCATGCGGTAGATTTCTACCAGCGCGCTCAGACGATCGTTGGTTGGATCGACGCGTACAGTTTCAGAAATGTACGGACCGTGGTCCAGATCGTTGGTGAACAGCGTTTCGATACGCTTGTGGCCAGACTGGCTCAGCTTAGCCAGCAGATCCAGACTCAGCTCCATGTTAGCTGCGCAGATCAGCTCGCCAGTAGATTCGTCAACGTAGTCTTTAGCCGCAACTTTACCAGCAATGTATTCAACCGGAACTTCGATATGTTTGATATCGTCTTTTTCCAGCTGGCGAATGTGGCGCGCAGTGATGCGACGGCCTTTTTCGACGTAGACTTTGCCGTTAGCTTCGATGTCAAAGGAGGCGGTTTCACCACGCAGGCGTTCCGGCACCAGTTCCATCTGCAGCTTGTTGTCACGAATTTCGAAAACAACTTTCTCAAAGAACAGGTCAAGGATCTGCTCAGTGGTGTAGTTCAGTGCACGCAGAATAATGGTCGCAGGCAGTTTACGGCGACGGTCAATACGTACGAACAGGTTGTCCTTCGGATCGAATTCGAAGTCCAGCCAGGAACCACGGTAAGGGATAATACGCGCGTTATACAGCACCTTACCCGAAGAGTGGGTTTTACCTTTGTCGGAGTCAAAGAAGACGCCAGGACTACGGTGCAGCTGAGAAACGATAACACGCTCAGTACCGTTGATAACAAAGGTACCGTTGTCTGTCATGAGCGGAATTTCGCCCATGTAGACTTCTTGTTCTTTAATGTCTTTTACGGTGCCTTCCGGCGCTTCGCGCTCGTAGATCACCAGGCGCAGTTTTACGCGCAGCGGTGCGGAATAGGTCACGCCACGGATCTGACATTCCTGAACGTCAAACACCGGTTCGCCAAGGCGGTAGCTGACGTATTGCAGCTCGGAATTACCGCTGTAGCTCTGAATCGGGAAAACGGAACGGAAAGCTGCTTCCAGACCATACTGCCCTTCAGGATCTTGCTCGATGAACTTCTGAAACGAGTCAAGCTGGATAGAAAGGAGATAAGGTATGTCCAACACTTGCGGACGTTTACCAAAATCCTTACGAATACGTTTTTTCTCGGTATAGGAGTAAACCATTAGGGTTCCTCAGCTCGCTGACAAGTCGACCCATCTGTCCGACGAAGGGACAGTTTGTGCAACACTATTTTGTTGACCGGAAAATCGAATACTTTCCGCAATGCCTGTTGCTATCACGCTTAAACCATTTCATTGCGATTTACACAGAACTGACGTTCTGTCGCAGTATATTAAGACGTCGATAGAAACAAGCATTGAAAGGCACAGCAGTAGTCAAACAGTGTGAAATGCTACTGGCGCCTTACAGCGCAAAAAGGCTGGTGACTAAAAAGTCACCAGCCATCAGCCTAATTTCTTAGGCTGCAACCAGAAAAGTTGGCTTATTTAACTTCAACTTCAGCGCCAGCTTCTTCCAGAGATTTTTTCAGTGCTTCTGCGTCGTCTTTGCTCACGCCTTCTTTCAGCGCAGCCGGTGCAGATTCTACCAGGTCTTTAGCTTCTTTCAGACCCAGGCCAGTTGCGCCACGTACTGCTTTGATAACAGCAACTTTGTTAGCGCCAGCAGCTTTCAGAATTACGTCGAATTCAGTTTTTTCTTCAGCAGCTTCAGCCGGGCCAGCAGCTACAGCTACAGCAGCAGCAGCAGAAACACCGAATTTTTCTTCCATTGCAGAAATCAGTTCTACAACGTCCATTACGGACATAGCGGATACTGCTTCAATGATTTGATCTTTAGTGATAGACATTTAAATTGTTCCTGAAAATCAGAATAAGTTTATACGTAAGCAGATGCTTTACAAAGATAACTGCGATTAAGCAGCTTCTTTCGCATCGCGTACAGCAGCCAGAGTACGAACCAGTTTGCCAGCCGAAGCTTCTTTCATGGTTGCCATCAGGCGTGCAATTGCTTCTTCGTAGGTCGGCAGAGTTGCCAGGCGATCGATATTCGATGCCGTAATCAACTCACCTTCAAAGGCTGCGGCTTTGACCTCAAATTTTGCATTCGCTTTCGCGAACTCTTTGAACAGACGAGCAGCAGCGCCCGGGTGTTCCATAGAGTATGCAATCAGGGTCGGACCAACAAACGTGTCTTTCAGGCACTCGAACTGAGTACCTTCAACGACGCGGCGCAGCAGGGTGTTACGAACAACACGCATGTATACGCCAGCTTCACGACCTGCTTTACGCAGTTCAGTCATTTTATCTACAGTTACGCCACGGGAATCCGCAACTACTGCAGACAGCGCGCCTTTGGCTACTTCGCTGACTTCAGCAACAATCGCTTGTTTGTCTTGAAGATTTAAAGCCATTAGCTTTGCTCCTGGATGTTTGCCGGAACTCATGTTCCGGAACTCACTTCACTCCCCCCAACGGAGAGAGCGTCTAAATACGGTGAGCAGAAACAAGCCAGAGTATCAGAAATAATCTTAGCGTTCTGTCACCGTCTACGCAGGGCATTAAGTTTCTTACGAAACACCTGCGGTCTTCGACGGAGGCCTGGATTAGGCCAGGCTCCAACGAACAAATCTTTTCTATCTGTCGCTATTCAATCTGTAGTGGCGTTGACTGCCTTGCCACAGCCTGAATATCTCAGATATACGTCTGCAATTAGCAGAATACGTGGGGGTAAGATTGTAGACAAAATCACCGCCCACGTAAAGGCGAATATTAGTTCGCCACAGTCGCAGTCAGACCGGACTGATCAACGGCAACGCCAGCACCCATGGTGGTGGAGATGCTAACTTTCTTGATGTACACGCCTTTTGCCTGAGTCGGTTTTGCTTTTTTCAGCGCAACCAGCAGAGCTTCCAGGTTTTCTTTCAGTTTGTCAGCGTCAAAATCCACTTTACCGATGGTGGTGTGGATGATGCCGTTTTTGTCGTTACGGTAACGAACCTGACCAGCTTTAGCATTCTTAACAGCTTCAGCAACGTTAGGAGTTACAGTACCAACTTTCGGGTTTGGCATCAGGCCGCGCGGACCCAGAACCTGACCCAGCTGGCCAACAACGCGCATTGCATCCGGGGAAGCAATAACAACGTCAAAGTTCATTTCGCCTTTCTTGATCTGTTCAGCCAGATCTTCCATACCTACCAGCTCAGCGCCTGCAGCTTTAGCAGCTTCAGCGTTTGCACCCTGGGTAAATACGGCTACGCGAACGGAACGGCCAGTACCGTGCGGCAGTACAGTTGCACCACGTACGTTCTGGTCAGATTTACGAGCATCGATGCCGAGGTTAACAGCAACGTCCACGCTTTCTACGAATTTAGCAGTGGCCAGCTCTTTCAGCAGAGCGATAGCTTCGTTGATGTCGTACTGCTTAGTAGCATCAACTTTGTCACGGATCACGGACATGCGCTTGGTCAGTTTAGCCATTTCTTAGTCCTCCACTACCAGGCCCATGGAACGTGCAGTACCTTCAATGGAGCGAGTCATCGCTTCAATGTCGGAACCAGTCATGTCGGCAGCTTTGGTCTGCGCGATTTCCTGCAGCTGAGCGCGGGAAATTTTACCCACTTTGTCTTTGTTCGGCTTGCCGGAACCAGACTTGATACCAGCCGCTTTCTTCAGCAGAACTGCTGCCGGAGGCGTTTTGGTAACGAAAGTGAAAGAACGGTCAGCGTAAACGGTGATAACAACCGGGATTGGCAGACCTTTTTCCATGGAATCAGTTTTAGCGTTGAACGCTTTGCAGAATTCCATGATGTTCACGCCTTGTTGACCCAGTGCAGGACCTACCGGCGGACTCGGGTTAGCCATACCAGCTGCAACCTGCAGCTTGACATAGGCTTGGACTTTCTTAGCCATTCTAAATTCCTCTAGTTGGGTTATAACGCCTCAAGGAGGCTCCCCGTGATTAAATTCGTTTTACGGATAGGATCCATAAAAACAAAAGGCGCGAAATTGTATTCCAATCTCGCGCCTTGTGCAACGCTTAAATCGTCGCTTTTTTGATCGGGGTGTTAGGCTTTTTCAACCTGAGCGAAGTCCAGTTCAACTGGAGTCGCACGACCGAAGATAGATACGGAAACTTTCAGACGAGACTTCTCGTAGTCCACTTCTTCAACCACGCCGTTAAAGTCAGCGAACGGACCGTCGCTAACGCGAACCATTTCACCTGGCTCAAACATCGTTTTCGGACGCGGCTTGTCGCCAACCTGCTGCAGACGGTTCATGATCGCATCAACTTCTTTGTCGCTGATCGGCGCCGGACGGTCAGAAGTACCGCCGATAAAGCCCATCACACGCGGCACGCTGCGCACCAGGTGCCAGCTTGCGTCATTCATCACCATCTGGACCAATACATAGCCCGGGAAGAATTTACGTTCGCTCTTGCGACGCTGACCGCCACGGATTTCGACCACTTCTTCGGTCGGCACCATGACTTCGCCAAACAGCTCTTCCATATTTTGTAACTTGATATATTCGCGCAGCGATGTAGCTACGCGGCCTTCAAAACCGGAAAACGCCTGAACGACGTACCAGCGCTTTTTAGGGGCTTCAGACATCTTAGAACCTCAGGCCAGTGATAAAGGATACCAGGCGAACCAGAATACCATCCAGTCCCCACAGGATCAGTGACATTACTGCGGTAACCGCAGCCACAATTAATGTGGTGTGCAATGTTTCCTGGCGAGTTGGCCAAATGACCTTACGGACTTCGGTTCTCGCTTCACGGGCAAAAGCAACGGTCGCTTTACCTTTTGTTGTCAACAGCGCGACACCACCCGCTGCGGCAATCAGAATCACTACGGCCAGCGCACGCAGCGGCAGCATCATGTCACGATAGAGGTAGTTGCCAACGATAGCTACAAGCAGCAATACAGCGACAACAACCCACTTCATCGCTTCCAGGCCGCGCCCGCTTCCTTGAGCTTCGGTATTCGCACTCATAAACCAACCTGTCAGAAGTATTCTACAAACATTTTCACCCCGCGTAAGCGAGGCGATCCAAACCGAAATGCTCTGGTGCGTTTCGGACTAAACGCCCTCTTCAGAGCCTGTCTCAGCAATGATTATGACAAATAAAATCACTGATGAGCCAGGTTCTGGTGTGAAAGCGTGCAAAAAGGGCATCAAATGATGCCCTTTTATTGCGCATTGCGTCAAATGTTATTCGGCAATTAGCTCATTACTTTGGCAACAACGCCCGCACCAACAGTACGGCCGCCTTCACGGATTGCGAAACGCAGACCGTCGTCCATCGCGATTGGGTGGATCAGGGTAACAACCATTTTGATGTTGTCGCCCGGCATTACCATCTCAACGCCTTCCGGCAGTTCGATGGTACCAGTCACGTCAGTAGTACGGAAGTAGAACTGCGGACGGTAGCCTTTGAAGAACGGAGTATGACGGCCGCCTTCGTCTTTGGACAGAATGTACACTTCAGATTCGAACTTGGTGTGCGGCTTGATAGAGCCCGGCTTAGCCAGGACCTGACCACGTTCGATTTCTTCACGTTTGATACCACGCAGCAGAACACCAACGTTCTCACCAGCACGGCCTTCGTCCAGCAGTTTGCGGAACATTTCAACGCCAGTACAGGTAGACTTAGCAGTCTCTTTGATACCAACGATTTCAACTTCTTCACCAACTTTGATGATACCGCGCTCTACACGACCGGTAACAACGGTACCGCGACCGGAGATGGAGAATACGTCTTCGATAGGCAGCAGGAACGGCTTGTCAATCGCACGCTCTGGTTCCGGGATGTAAGAATCCAGGAAGCCAGCCAGTTCGATGATTTTCGCTTCCCACTCTGCTTCGCCTTCCAGCGCTTTCAGAGCAGAACCACGAACGATCGGAGTGTCGTCACCCGGGAAATCGTACTGAGACAGAAGTTCACGAACTTCCATTTCTACCAGTTCCAGCAGCTCTTCGTCATCAACCATGTCGCATTTGTTCAGGAACACGATGATGTACGGAACGCCTACCTGACGACCCAGCAGGATGTGCTCACGAGTCTGCGGCATCGGGCCGTCAGTCGCAGCAACAACCAGGATCGCGCCGTCCATCTGCGCAGCACCGGTGATCATGTTTTTAACATAGTCGGCGTGGCCCGGGCAGTCTACGTGTGCGTAGTGGCGAGTCGGGGTGTCATATTCAACGTGAGAAGTGTTGATGGTGATACCACGAGCTTTTTCTTCCGGCGCGTTATCGATCTGGTCGAATGCACGAGCAGCACCGCCGTAGGTTTTAGCCAGTACGGT